>CAVPUR010000010.1:0-12983 GCA_963708995.1 uncultured Actinomycetota bacterium | reverse complement strand
GCGCCTCAACGCAATTCGGCCTGAAACGCCAACGTCACCGGTTGCGCGGATTCCAGGTCCGATGCTGGCGACACCTCAACTACGAAGCCGGCATCAAACCCGGAACGGCTCACAGCGTTACGCAGCTACCGACGTGGGGAGTTCATGGACTATTCAGGCAATCGTCGGCGTCATATCGTTGACCGGCCACAAGCACCGGATGTCCTCACCTTATGCGTGTTGTTCAGGTCGCCAATTTCTACGGCCCGCGCTCCGGCGGCCTGCGCACCGCGGTGGACCGGCTCGGCGCCGAATACTGCGCCGCCGGCCACGAAGTGTTTCTCATCGTCCCGGGTTCGTACGCCGACCGCAGCCTGTTGCCCACGGGTGTCGTACGGATCACCATGCCCGCCAGACTGATTCCGTTCACCGGTGGCTACCGCGCGGTGATGCCGGCACCCGTACGAGCGCTCCTCGCGGCACTGCGACCCGATGCCTTGGAGGTCTCGGACCGGCTCACGCTGAGGTCGCTCGGCCGATGGGGCCGTGAACATGGTGCCAGAACGGTGATGATCTCGCATGAACGCTTGGATCGCCTTGCGGGCCAAGTGCTTCCGCCTCGCCCCGCGCGCAGCCTCGCCGATTTCGCCAACGCGCGCACGGCCGCCGAGTATGACACCGTGGTCTGTACCACCGGGTTTGCGCGCGAAGAATTCGACCGCATCGGCGCCACCAACGTCGTCACCGTCCCACTGGGCGTGGACCTGCAGACCTTCCATCCGCGCCGCCACTCCGCCCTGGTGCGACAGCAATGGGCCAGACCGGCTCAGCTCCTGCTGGTGCACTGCGGCCGGCTATCGGTGGAAAAGCGCGTGGACCGCAGCATCGACGCAGTGGCGGCGCTATGCGACTTCGGCGTCGATGCCCGCCTGGTCGTCGCCGGTGAGGGCCCGTTGCGCGCCAGATTGCAGCGACAGGCCGCCCGATTGCCGGTCGACTTCACGGGTTTCATCTCCGACCGGCACATCGTCGCCGGGCTCTTGGCCTCGGCCGATGTCACGCTGGCGCCGGGGCCGCACGAGACATTCGGCCTGGCCGCGCTGGAATCGCTGGCATGCGGAACGCCGGCCGTGGTGTCGCGGACGTCCGCGCTGAGCGAGATCGTCACCCCGGACAGCGGCGCGTTGGCCGACAACGACCCGGAGGCGATGGCGCGAGCGGTCGGCACGGTCATCAGCCGGCCCGAATATGACCGACGTAGCTGTGCGCGACGCCGCGCCGAGATGTTCACTTGGCGGCAAGCGGGCGCGGGCATGCTGACCACGTTGGGCGCCGCGTAGCGCCGTCAGCCCGCGGCGACAACCAGATCCAGCGCGCTGAGAACCCCCGGATCCGCGGCGCACACCGCTGGGATGGCATTCACCACGCGCGCAGCGGTCGCGGCTGACCCGGGCAATTCACCGCCGTTGAGCGCGAAGTCGAGTTGAACGGGGGGATCACCGTCGACCGTGATGCGACTGAGCCGCCGCGTGGGGCTCCCCGCGGCGATGACCGGCTGCCAGTCTTCCACCGGTTCATCAGGCATCGACCAGATCAACGAATACTGCACCCGCGGTTGGCCTTCCACGATGCCGTCGAATCGCATCCGGACACTCGCGATTGTTCCCGCCGGGATCTCCCCGGCGGCAAAACTGTACTGACGATCGGCTGTCGCCACGTCTCGGTGCTCACGGATTTCGTCGATAGTCCAGCCAAGCCCTTGGGCCAAAAGCCGCAGCTGCGGCTCATGGTGCTCGATCATTGCTCCCGGCGGGTACACGGCGGCGTCCTGTTCGGGTGTTCGCCCGAAGCCCAACATCGCGAAGAACCCGGGCACTCGATAGGCGCCGCACGGAATACGTTCCTGGACAGTCACTTTCGTTGGCAACTCGGTCATGCTCGCCGCCTGCACGGCAAGTATGTCGCTGGTGAAGCCGGGCGCAATGCCGGTGGCGAACAGGGAGCTATTGCCCTGACGGCACGCCGCCTCTAGCCGCCGGCGCGCGCCGTCGTCAAGCGATGCCGGGTGAAACAGTGCGGGATATGACGGTGTGACAACGTTCTTTCCGCTGGCCAGGAATCGACACAGTTGGTCAACAATGTCATTGTCATCGCGGCCGGAGACCGCGGCAAAGTAGGTCACGCAATCGGCATCAAGCGCGAGGAAGTCCGCGATGCTGTCGGTAGCCGCGACACCGACGGCCGACTCGCCGACCAACTCGCCGGAATCGCGGCCGGCCTTCTCGGGGCTGTGCACGAAGTGGCCGACCAACTGCAAACGCGGCGAGCGGAGGATCTGCTGAAGCGCGACCGTTCCCGTGTAACCGGTGCCGACGTGTGCTACCCGATGCTTGTTTCCCATACCGACTCCCGTTGGCGGCTGCTGTCGTCCAGGATCGTAAGCCGCGGTTAGGCTCGGTGGCGTGGATTCACGTGCACAGGTGCTGATTACCGCCGCAGAGCTGGCCGGCCTTGTCCAGGCCGGTGACCCGATCACCATTCTGGATGTGCGTTGGCGGCTCGACGAACCCGATGGGCGCGCGTCCTACCTGCAGGGCCACCTACCCGGCGCGGTGTACGTGTCGCTCGACGAGGAGCTCAGCGACCACACGATCACCGGCAGAGGCCGCCACCCGCTGCCGTCGGGGCGCAGCCTGCAAGCGGCCGCACGCCGATGGGGAATCCGGCAGGACGGGTTGGTGGTGGTGTACGACGACTGGAATCGAGCCGGCTCCGCACGAGCGTGGTGGGTGCTCACTGCGGCCGGGCTGGCGAATGTCCGCATTCTCGACGGCGGCCTGTCCGCGTGGCGGTCGAGCGGCGGAAGCTTGGAGGCCGGCCCGGTCACCCCGCAACCGGGGAATGTGACGGTGCTGCATGACGATTTGTATGCCGGCAGCCGACCGACGTTGACGGCGCAGCAATCCGGCGCCGGAACCGTGACGCTGCTCGACGCGCGTGCACCGGAACGCTTCCGCGGCGACGTCGAGCCCGTCGACCCGGTTGCCGGACACATCCCCGGCGCCAAAAACCTGCCCAGCACGGCCGTATTGGCCGACGACGGCACATTTCTGGACGACGGCGCGCTCGCCCGGTTGTTGGATCACCATGGCGACAGCGTCGGCGCTTATTGCGGCTCGGGTGTCAGCGCGACGGTCACGGTCGCGGCGCTGGCCGCGCTGGGCCGCGAGGCGGCGCTTTTTCCGGGTTCATGGTCTGAGTGGAGCTCGGATCCGAACCGTCCCGTTGGGCGCGGGGCCGAATAGCTGTCAGACGCCGGGCCAGCTCTGCAGGAAGGCCGCCGTCGCCAAGGCGGCGTTGCCCGCCGCGAGCTGCTTGTAGTACAAGAACGAGACCGGAAAGCCCGGCAGGTGCAGCGGGTCGCCCTGTCCGTCCGAAATGCCGCGGATACCCAGGAACGGGACGCCGTGCGCATCGGCGACGGCCTGCGCCGCCGCCGTCTCCATGTCCTGCGCGTCGAAGGCCGGGTTCTGGGTTGTGACGTTCAGGTTGCCGATCAGACCCTTGCGGAGCCAGGGCCCTGTCGCCTGAACGAAGTTGCCTGTGTAGAACAGTGAGCGATCGGGTGCGGTACAGGGTTGGCAGCCAAAAACGTCGCCGCTGTTGGGGACGCAGGGGAATGCCGTGCCGTTGTTGTTGTCGCTGCTGGAGCCCTCGCCGCCGACGACCAATTGCGCCTGCCGCCCAAGATTATTCAGCCGGATGATGGGGGCGTTTTTGCACAGACAGTTGTCGTTGCCGAGGGTGTTGGTGTTTTCCAGCGGGACAGAAAGCGTCTGAGCCGTGGCCAGCATGCCGGGATCGACCGGATGAAATGTTGCGCCGTTGTCGAGGGTCCATTGGGCTGGTATGGCCACATCCCCGATCTTGGGGCGCGAACCACCACCGGCGACGCCCGAGAACAGCACTGCGCCAACGGCGATGGAGGACGCACACGTGAAGCGTGCGAAGGCCGTCTCGGTGGTGTTCGTCGCGTTCACCAGGCCGATGCCCGTCATCGCCACGATCACCTTCTTGCCGCTGATCGTGCCGAGGTAGAAGTGCTTGCGGTCGGCGACCACCACCGGGTTGGAGTCGAGCGTGGTGTGGGATAGGACCGCGTCAGCTTCGGCCGGAAAGGCCGACAGCACCAAGATGCGCTGTTCGCATGAATTGAAGGTCACGTCTGGACCGGGATCGGCGACGGCCACACCACCACCCACCGACAAACCAACCGCCACGACGAGGGCGGCACGGAACCGTGTGAGCACGACCCCCCTATTCCTGGGAAACTGTCGTCGGACATGGTTGTGGGTCGCATTGATTTTTCGCGCACACCGGTCGCAGGTGAAGATTCGTTACCGTTCTTTTTGCTTAGCGATTGCATGTCGTTATTCTGCACCGAGTCGGAGAATCTCCCGCTTACACTTGCTCATGCTTGAGGTGATCGACAAGAGGCCGTCGCGCGAGTCTCACAAGGCGTCCCTCCTCTTCGTCCATGGCGCATGGCATGGCGCCTGGTGTTGGGACGAGCACTTCCTAGACTTCTTCGCCGCGAAGGGCTATCGATCGCTGGCGATCAGCCTTCGCGGTCATGGAAAGAGCTCTGCGCCAAAGCCGATGCGGTTCTGTTCGATCGCGGACTTCGTTGACGATGTCGCTTCGGTTGCCAATAGCCTGCCCCAACCGCCGGTAGTGATCGGCCACTCTATGGGCGGATTCGTGGTGCAGAAGTACCTGGAGTCGCATGACGCCCCAGCCGCCGTGCTGGTTGCGTCCGTACCTCCAAGCGGGATCACCAAATTCTTGCTGCGCTGCGTAAAGCGTCATCCGTGGTGCATGGTACGCAGCTTGGCGATGACCAAGTCGTTGCGCGGTGTTGCCGGAACGCCCGAAATGGCGCGCGAAATCTTCTTCTCGGAGTTGGCCTCCGAACCCGACGTGGTGCGCTACACCACGCAGCTTTGCGAAGAGTATGCGGCAAAAATCGCGCTCGACACGTTGTGGCTCAACCTACCCAGACCTAACCTGGTCAGCACCCCGCTGTTGGTCTTGGGGGCCGAAGATGACGTTTGTTTCACGCAGGCGGAAGTCCGTGCAACCGCAGCTGCGTATCACACCGAAGCAGAGATGTACCCCAAAATGAGCCACGACATGATGCTCGACCCGGGCTGGGTTAACGTCGCCGAACGAATCCAGGCGTGGCTCGAAACGCGCGACCCCGCAATCGTTTGACGCCCTGATCGACAGCAACGACTCGAGCGCCGTTCGAATCCGCACCCAATACCTGCCCTCGGCAAACCAACCGGCCGCTAAGATCGGCGTCAATGTCCAAGGCGATCCGATTGATAGCCGTCATCGCGGTGGGATGCGTTGCTGCTGCGTCATGCGCATCGCCGCAGCCTTCGTCACCAGCATCCGGTCCAACCGTGACGAAAGCAGCGACGACCACTAGCACCGCCGCTTCCCAAGCCGCACCCACCAGCACGCCACAGTGCATCGGCTTATCGAATTGTGCGCCACCACCGCCAGATGCTGAGGGCAATCCGGCGTGTTACTACGCCGATGGCTGGCGAGCCAATGCATCCGGCGCCGGGATCGAAGTGTGGTATTTCCATGAGCCCCAGAACATGTCGAAACCCGACAAGATAACGGCATTGGTGCGGAAGAAGGACGGCACCAACGACTCTCAGGACGCCAGCATCGATGCCGGCCAACAGGCGCATCGCTTCGAATTTCCGACCATCGATGCGTCGGCTGTCCAAGAGGTATTGCTGAGCACCAGCGGTGGCCGCTGCTTCGTGATTGGTGGTCCCACGTGAACCGCGTCAAGGCAGGCTTTTTCAGCCTCACGCCTTCGGCGCCCGCCGACGATGACGGCAGTTACCTGCGTTGGCACCTGCTCGACCACATGCCGGAGCAATACCAGCTACCGGGCATCGTGCACGGATTGCGCTGGATCGCCGACGGTGACTACGTCCACCGCCGCCTGGCGGCCCGGGGACCGCTGGAACAGCTCGGCAACGTCGTCCACTACCTCATCGGCGATCCCGTTGAAGAAACCTTCGACGACTTCGTAACACTCGGGCGTGCGCTGCGGGAAAGGGGTCGCTTCCCGGTCACGCGGCCGTCGCTGCAAGTTTCCGGTCTGCGACTGCTGGACTGGCAATCATCGCCGCACGCACTGATTTCCGCCGAGGTGGTGCCATTCCGGCCACATCGTGGAGTACTGCTGATCGTCGAGGAAGCCCTCGAGGGCCGCCCGAGCCAGTGGCTGCAATGGCTGCATGCCGAACACAATCCGGCGCTGCTCGCCACCCCAGGCACGGCCGGCGCGTGGACATTCGGTTCGACCAGCGCATGGCGCGCCCAGCGGGGATGGCAGACCGACCCCCACTACATCACGGTCGTGTACCTCGATGACGACCCCCTCGCCATCACCGAAGACTTGGCGCCGCTCGTCGAAGAGCGCTGGCGATCGGCAGCGGTGCGACCGGTGTTCGCCGGCCCGCTGCGAACCATGATCAGTTGGGAAGCGTGGTCGTAAGCGATCCATTGACTAACATTGTCTAACCGCGCCCACCTCTGAGAGGCTGGCACCTTGGACATCTTCGCGGAGTGGCACAGCGGCGGCACCCAACTTCGGTGGCGGTCGTCAACCCCGGCCAACGACGGACAGGAAGTCACGGTGTTCAGCCGCCGCGGCGGCACACCCGGCGCGCCCGCCCTCGTGCTGGTGCACGGCTTCCCGACGTCGAGCATCGACTATTTCGCGTTGACACGTGAACTGGGCTCGGAGTTCGACCTGTTCCTGCTGGACTTCCCCGGCCACGGACTGTCCGACAAGCCACCCGAGCCCTATGTCTACTCGCTCTACGACGACGCACGCCTGCTTGTCCACGCGATCACCGCGGAGTGGAAGCTGACGGAATTCCGGATGCTCACCCATGACCGCGGCAGCAGCGTCGGCATGATCGCGCTGGGCATGCTGGCCGCCGAAGATCCACCGGCCCTGCCCCTCGACGTCATCTTTACCAACGCCAACATCTACCTCCCGCTGTCCAATCTCACGGTGTGGCAAACCGCGCTGCTCGACCCCGCGACGGCGCGAGCGACGGCAGCAGCAACGACGCCGGAGGCTCTGGCGGCCGGCCTGGGAGTGACCACGTTCATGCCGCGGCGGACGCCGGACGACCCGGAGATCGCCGCGTTGGCGAAGTGCTTCGCCCACAACGACGGAATCCGCGTGATGCCAGACGTCATCCAATACCTGAATGAACGCGCTGCGGATGAAACCCGTTGGCTGGAAGCGCTTTCCCGCAGCGACGTCAACACCACGGTGGTGTGGGGCCTGCACGACAACGTCGCGCCGGTGCGCGTCCCCAACTATGTGTGGCAGACGTATCTGAAGCACAAGCCCGGCCGTAACCGCTACTGGGTGGTGCCGGGCGCCGATCACTATGTGCAATGCGACGCCCCCGCGCAACTGGCCCAGATCGTTCGCCTCACGGCCCACGGCGAGGACATCGCGCTGCAGACGCTCGGGAACCAACCCGACGGCGCCGTTCTGGTGGATCAAAGCGCACCGCGCTAGCACACCCGATCGGGGTCATACGAACATCTGCATGTGTATGGTGACGAAATCATTCGAGTGAACGGGAGAAATGCATGGCAGATCGATTGACCGGCAAGGTCGCGTTGGTCAGCGGCGGCGCTCGCGGCATGGGGGCGTCGCACGTGCGCGCGATGGTGGCCGAGGGCGCGAAAGTCGTGTTCGGCGACATCCTCGACGACGAGGGCGAGGTGGTCGCCAAGGAGGTCGGCGACAGCGCCCGCTACGTCCATCTCGACGTCACCCAACCCGACGACTGGGATGCCGCGGTCGCGACGGCAGTCAGCGAATTCGGTGGCCTGCACGTCCTGGTCAACAACGCCGGGATCATCAACGTCGGGACCATCGAGGACTACGCGCTGTCCGAGTGGCAACGGATCCTCGACATCAACCTGACCGGTGTGTTCCTCGGCATCCGGGCGGCGGTGAAGCCCATGAAAGAGGCCGGCCGCGGCTCGATCATCAACATCTCGTCCATCGAGGGAATGGCCGGCACCATCGCGTCCCACGGCTACACCGCGACGAAGTTCGCCGTTCGGGGGTTGACCAAGTCCGCGGCATTGGAGTTGGGGCCCAGCGGGATTCGGGTCAACTCGATTCACCCGGGGCTGATCAAGACCCCGATGACAGACTGGGTTCCCGACGACATCTTCCAGAGCGCGCTGGGCCGGATCGGACAGCCGCAGGAGGTATCCAACCTGGTGATCTATCTGGCCAGCGACGACTCAAGCTACTCGACGGGCTCGGAATTTGTCGTCGACGGCGGCACCACAGCTGGGTTGGGGCATAAGGACTTCAGCGCGGTGGACGCGTCGCAACAACCCGAATGGGTGACCTAGAGGCCGGCGAGCAGACGCAAAATCGCCCAAAACTTGTGTGTTTTGGGCGATTTTGCGTCTGCTCGCCGTTATTCACGGGCTGCTAGCCGGTGAAGACCGGCAGCTTTGACCAACCCCGCACGCTGGTGGTGTGGGCCTTAGTGGCGTTGGCGTAGTCGACTTCCCAATCCGGCCAGCGCTTGATGACCTCCTCCAACACCACCCTGCGCCTGCATGCGCGCCAGCGCCGAGCCCAAACAGAAGTGCAGCCCGTGACCGAAACTGAGATGCGCGGCGCCGCGATGAATGTCGAAAGTCTCCGCGTCGGGATACTTACGCTCGTCGCGATTGGCTGATCCGTTGAGCAACAACATGATCGAGCCCTCGGAAATCGTGGTGCCGCGGCATTCGACGTCACGCGCGACGTAGCGCGCCTGCACCGGCGAGGGCGCTTCGTAACGCAAGACCTCCTCGATCGCCATGGGAATCAGCGACGGATTCTCCGCGATCTCTCGGCGCTGATCGGGGTGCTCGGCCAGCAGTTGACCCATGAAACCGATCAGCCGCGTCGTCGTCTCGTTGCCGGCGCCGGCGATCATGCTGACATAAAGCAGCACCTCGCTGCGCGTCAGCCGCCGGGTCCCGTCTTCATCCTCGAGCTCGGCGTTGAGCAGCTGCGTCATCAGATCGTCGGAGGGATGTTCTACCCGCCAATCGACGTAGTCGGCGAACATCTCATGGCTGTGCTCCAGAAAATCCTTGGGGACCGGCCTGAATGTGCCCTCCTTGAGCGTGATTTGGCGGCCGCCGCGGTCACGGATCTCTTCCTGGTTTTCTTCGGGGATGCCCAAGAGGTAGCCGATCGTGCGCATCGGGACCATCGCGCCGATGTTCTCGATGAAATCGAACCGCCCCGTGCCCATCAGCGGATCGAGCGCACGCACACAGAAGTCCCGGGTGAGCGGCTCGATCGCCTCCATCCGGCGCGGCGTGAAAACCCTTGACAGCAAGCGGCGATGGTGATCATGAATGGGTGGATCTTCGAAGAGGATGACCCCGGGCGGGAAGTCGATGTTGCTCATGATGATGTCCATGGTGGTGCCATGGCCCGACCGGTAGACCTCCCAATTGGTCAGCTCGGGGGCGACGTCTTCATACCGGCTCAGCGCGTAGAAGTTGTACTTGTCGTTGTGGTACAGCGGGGCTTCGTCGCGCAGCCTCTTCCAGATCGGATACGGATCGTCGTCGATGTCGAAATCGAATGGGTCGTAGTAAGCCTCGGTCGTGCCTGCTCCGGTCATAGCGACGCCTTCCTGTCTGACAGAGCTTCCGGTAGCACGACCTCGCCTACGCGCTTGAGATACGGCCACGCGATTTCCGGCGGCAACCCACCGCACAACGGCGAGAGGTTCAACACCTTTCCGGCGCGGACCCACGAGATCGCTTCGGACACCGAGATAATCACGTGCGACGCCGGCTTGTCGCGCAGCTCATCAACGCTTGTCACGTGTGAGAAACCCGCCGTTGTCTCGTCGCCCGGGTTCCAGGCGGCGTAGGCCTGTACGTCGTGCAGTAGGTGCTCGCCCAGCTCCGACCAGGCCTGGTCGATGTCGTCGGCGACAAAGCACACCGAAGGGGTGTCGCGGTCGGGAAAGAATGTCGCGCCCGGCGTGTGCCCGTGCTTTTCGCAGGCAGCCTCGTAGGCCTCCCGCATGCCGGGCGCATTCGCGTTGCCCAACATGCCCAGGCCGTACCTGCCCGCCCGCCGCGCCGCCGCCACCGTCCCGCCGCCCCACATCAACCCGGGTCCACCGGCGGTCAGCGGACGCGGTGTCACGGTGATCCGGCGTCCGTCGTGAACCACCGTTTCACCGGCGAGCAGTCGGCGCAGCAACGCGAGCTTCTCGTCGGCAAGCCGCCCACGATCACTCACCGCCAAGCCGAAGTGCTCGAATTCCTCGGGCCGGTACCCCAGCGCCAGGATGTACGACGCCCGCCCATTGCTGAGGATGTCGAGGACGGCCATGTCCTCGGCGAGGCGTACCGGCTCGTAGAACGGAAGGATCAGGATCAGGCTCAGGGCCAGACGCTGGGTGCGCGCGGCGATCGCGGGAGCCAGTATCAGTGGTGACGGCAGATATCCGTCCTCGGAGCCGTGGTGCTCACACAACACCGCGGCAAGGCCGCCGTGATCCTCGGCCCACGCGCACATCTCGGGCACCGCGGCATACAGCTCCGCTGGAGCAGCACCCCACGCCGGGTCCCGCATGTCGAAGCGCATCGTGAACACGGCAACTCCTAGACAACCTAAGGTTTGATCTCACGTACGCTACGTGGGGTCCAAGATCTGCGTCAACGCTCCGTCAAATACGTGCCGCGGCAGGGTCGTCGGGATGTCCAGCGAACTGAGCAGGCCCGGCGCCGCGTCGACGACGTAGGGAATCGCGTTGACCACCCGCATGGCCGTGGACATCATCGCGGCGTGCCCGGCGCCGTGGCCCGCGGCCTCCCCCAGCGTCATCACGCAGTGAACGTCGGGATCGCCTTCGATGTCGACCCGGTACGTCGCGTCGCAATCCGAGGTCGGCCAGTCGGGTGCGACATCGCGGGCCATCCGGATGACGTGCTCGATCACGATGGCCTCGCGGCCGTTGACAACGCCCGCGGCCCGAGTCCGCACGGCTCCGCAGGTGCCCGCCGCGATCGTGCCGAATGCCACTTTGATGTCACGATCGGTCAGCTGACGGTCGAGGGTGCCGCGCACCTCCTCCACTTCGACGCCGAGCCCGCTTGCCATCAGGTAAATCGGTGCCTTCCAAGCCATCTCGATGAACCCGGGTGTCTTGAGCATGGGTTCGAAATCCAGCGGCCGCCCGAAGCCCATCCCGTCCATCATCACGTCGGCCACCGGGTAGTGATCGTTGAGCGCAACCTCGCTGGCCGTGATGCAGCGGATGTTCTTTGATTGGGTCGTCATGAGCAGCGCGAGCTGATCGGAGGCGAAGCCGGGAAAAATGCCCGACACGTAGAACGACGCGCCGCCGGCCTTGGCCGCCGTCTCGAGTTGGTCGCGCCAGTCCGGGGCGAAGTACGACGGCGGGTAGACCAGACTCGTCGACGACGTCGACACGACGTTGATGCCGGCCTGCAACAGCCGCAGGTAGTCAGGCACGGCGCCACCGTCCCGCTCGGGACCGCTCGCGGCATACACCACGCAGTCGGGCGCCAGGGCGATGAGCGCATCGGCGTCATTGGTGGCCACCACCCCCAGCGGCTCACCGCCGGCCAGCTCGCCCGCGTCCTTGCCGACCTTGTCGGGAGAATGCACCCATACCCCAACGAGTTCCAGATCCGGTCGGCGCCTGATCGCGTCGATGGCGTTCGCTCCGACTCCCCCGGTGGACCACACGACGGTGCGCATACGAGTCTCCTTACTGGTCTTGGGCCCGCGCGGCGGCGGCCACGGCAAGTTCCAGGTAGGGCCACGCCACCTCGGGTGCCACGCCACCACAGAGCGGGTGCAGTGGCAGCAGGCGCCCGCCGCGGATGTAGTCGGTCGCCTCGTCGAGCGTGAGAATGCGGTACGGGCCGCCGCTCTCCTCGCGCAGCGCCGCGACGTTGTCGGCGCGGCTGATGCTCGCGACCGAATCGTCGTGGGGCCGGTAGGACGCCGCCATGATCGCGTCGTGCAACAGGTGCGGCCCCAGCACGTCCCATGCCTCATCAATGTTTTCGGCGACGAAAACCGTTGTCGGAGCGCCCTCGACGGGAAACTGAATCATTCCGGGTTCGTGTCCGTGGGCACGGCATTGCGATTCGTAGAACTCCTTCAGGCCCGGCAAGGCGGTCTGGGAGACAAATCCGAACCCGTGGGTGCCGGCGCGACGAGCGGCGGCCTTGCTGCCGCCGGCGATCAACACCATGGGTCCACCGTCCGTCGCGCATGGCGGGGTGACGCGGACCTGGCGGCCCCGATATTCGACGACCTCACCACGCACCAACGGGCCCAGCACCGCCAACATCTCGTCGGCCACTCGGCCGCGCGTGGTCATGTCGGCGCCGAAGTGCTCGTACTCCTCATGCCGATGTCCGACGCCGAACGCGTACCACACCCGTCCCCTGCTGATCAGGTCCAGCACGCTCATCTCTTCGGCGAGCCGGACGGGGTCCCACAACGGAATCGCCACGGCGGCCAGCAGTATCGCCAGAGTGCGCGTCCGCGCCGCGATCGCCGAGGCCAGCATCAGCGGCGCAGGCAGGTGGCCGTCGTCGGCGCCGTGGTGCTCGGACAGCACAGCGAGCGCCGCGCCTCGCGTCTCCGCCCACGCGCACATGTCGATGGCCGCGCCGTAGAGGTCGGCGGGCGGCCCGGCCCAATCGGGCGCCCGCATGTCGAACCTGAGGGTGAACATCAGCGTCGCTGCCGACGGCCTATCGACACGTCCATGGGGGCTAACCTAACATTTGTTCTGCATAGCCAGTCCTTGACCTCTTTCCGGCCACTCCCCGCGTTCTCGACTGTCGGCTGATACGGG
>CAVPUR010000009.1:0-392238 GCA_963708995.1 uncultured Actinomycetota bacterium | reverse complement strand
GTCTTCGCAGCGCCAACCCGGGCGATCCGCACCGAAGGCTGTCCAGTCGATGGGTACGTTGATGTTGATCCGCGCTCCCACGACCCAGGAGACCCAGCGCCGACCAGCGCCAGCAATTCCTGCATCTGCGCCGGCGACAGTTCGTCGATCCGTGTCGCCAGCGCGACGCAGCGTTCCACCGCATCCGGCGCCAGCGCAGCTGCCAGGCAATCGCGCGCCTTCACCAGATGTTCCGCATCCGAGATCGGCGCCTGGCCCCACACGCCGCGCGGCCCGTCGCAGCGCGTATCCAGCACGCGCCCATCCGCCAGTTCGACGCTGGCCAGAACGTGCATGGTCTCGAACCGCGCGGGGAATCGACGGGTCCTGCCGCAGCGCGATCTTGCCAAGCAGCGCCTGCATGTCCGGCGCGTGCAGGCGTTCCTCGGTGAAGGTGCGGATTGCCGACCTTGCCGTCCAGCAGCGCCGCCGCGAAGGTGTATTGCAGGCTGAACTTGCCCGACAGTCCGGTCTCCGGTCGAGGCCGATCGACATAGGGCATGCTCGGCGCCACCAGCTGCACGGCGCGGATCGCGTCGGCCGAGGGGATCCGCGCGTGCAGGTCCAACCCGGCGGTGATCGCGAAATGCGTGCCGAACTGGCTGGGGAACATCTTGATCGCATAGCCGGGCTGCACCACGCGCCACGGCGCACGGCCATAATGCAGCAATTCGTCCGGCTTGAACGTGCCGCGATGGAATGTGGCCGCGTAACCCTGGGGTGATTCGAACGTCGCGGCGTCGCCGGTGAAGCCGGCCTCGGCCAGCAGCGCCGCTTCCAACCCCATCGCCGCCGCCTGCCCGCAATGCGTCGATTTCGTCATCGTGCCGACATTGCCGAACAGGCTGCCGGCGCGCGACCCGGCGATGCCGAATGCGCAGGCCATGCGCGCGGGATCGAGCCCCAGCAGATGCGACGCCGCCGCCACCGCGCCCATCGGCCCGACCAGCCCCGGCGGATGGAACTGCAACACGTCGAAGGTGTATTGGCCGGAGGCCTCGCGCAGCCAGCCTTGCATCTCGATCCCCTTCACCAGCGCGGTCAGTACGTCGCGACCGGACGCGCCGCGCGCTTCCGCCAGCGCCAGCGCCACCGGCAGAGTGGTGGAAAGCGCATGGTTCGCCGGGCTCCACATCGGCTCGAAATCCAGCACGTGCATCGCGGCACCGTTCAACGCCGCGGCGCGCACCGGATCGATGCGGAAGCCGCAGCCGATCACCGTCGCCACCGGCGCGCCGCCCAGCGCGCGCATGCATCGCGCCAGAATCGGCACGGCGTCTTCCTCTGCCACGCCGGCAACGCCGACCGCCAGCCCGTCCAGCACCAGCCGCCGCGCCGCGGCAACCGTCTCGGGCGGCAGATCCTCGAAGCGCGTCGCGGCGATACGCTCGCACAATGTAGCGGTCAGGCCCATGGCTGCGACTCCTCCGCGCCTAGAACGATGCGGTCCTGCGATCGAGACGGCGAAACCTCCCGAAACCGATAATCCGTATACACCCCTACACTGCATACTCCTTGGATGAGTAAAAGGCCAGTGATAGACTTGGAGTATTCTGTCGGGTAATGTCGCTGCGAGTCGGTGCGTCGGCGTAGACGATGGCTGGACCCTAAAGCTTTGAGTTGGAAGGTGACCGCGGGAACGATGCTGGCGGAGGTCATATGTGCGGGATAGCCGGAGTCCGCAGGTTCGACAGCGAACCGGTGAGCCGCGAGCTGCTGGCCAATATGGCCGCGCGGCTGTTTCATCGCGGGCCAGACGACACCGGAATCTGGTCGCAAGGTGATGTCGGATTCGCTCATACCCGCCTGTCGATCATCGATGTCGCGGGATCGCAGCAGCCGATGGCGGGCGCTGGCGGGCGTACTCACCTCGTCTTCAATGGGGAGATTCTGAATTACCGTGAGCTGCGCGCAGGGCTGTCGTACCCGTTTCGGACCAGCGGCGACACCGAGGTGCTTCTTGCACAGTACGAGAAGTATGGACCGGATGGGGTCAAGCGGTTGCGCGGTCAGTTCGCCTACGCCATACACGATTCAGCGACCGGCGAGACGCACCTCTTCCGCGACCGGCTCGGCATTTTGCCGCTCTACTACTACGTGAACAACGACGTGTTCGCGTTCGCCTCGGAAATCAAGGCACTGCTTCCGGTCATCGGCGCGCCACGTGTCGACGAGGACAGCCTGCACGACTACCTGGCCCACCGGTCAGTGCCCGCTCCGTACACTCTCATCGAGGGGGTACGCAAGGTTCCGCCAGGCCATCACCTGGTGGTCAAGCCCGACGGCACCGTGCATTCGACCGCTTACTGGACACTATCCGCGCAGCCGGACGGCCGCAGAGTGTCTCCGCGGGAAGCCGTCAGACTCGTGGATGAAGCACTCACCGCTTCGGTGCGCGAAGCCCTGGTTGCCGACGTCCCGGTCGGTGCCTATCTTTCCGGCGGCGTGGACAGCAGTTTGATCACCGCGCTTGTTGCACGGCAGCGGCAAGGTGCGGGTCTGCACACCTTCTCGGCCGGTTTTGGTGACGATCGCCTCGACGAGACGTCGTGGGCACGCAAGGTCGCCGGAATCGTGGGGAGTACTCATCACGAGGTGCTCGTCACCGCCGACGACTTCCAGCAGAACTGGTCCAAGTTGAGTTGGCACAGAGACGCTCCCCTGTCCGAGCCCGCCGACGTCGCGGTCTTTCGCCTCGCCCAACTCGCCCGCCAAGAAGTGAAGGTTGTGCTTTCCGGCGAAGGCAGCGACGAATTGTTCGGCGGCTACCCCAAGTACCTCTTCGCCAATGCAACACGCTGGGCAGGTGTGGTCCCCGGGAGTGTGCTGCGCCACGTGGAGAAGTCGTTGCCTGCAAGCAAGTCCCGCTTGGGCATCGCGATGCGCGCCGTCTCCGAACCCAGCCATGCCGAGCGCATGCGCGGCTGGTTTGCGCCATTCACCGTGTCCGAACGTACCGATCTGATCGGCCGACCAGCAGCGCGCAGCGTCCTAGATCCCTATCTCCGCGGCGGCGGCGACGCCCTGCGCCGGATGCTCTATGCAGACGTACACACGTGGCTCGCCGACAACCTTCTCGAGCGTGGCGACCGGATGTCAATGGCCGCGTCGCTGGAATTACGTCCGCCCTTCCTCGATCACCGCCTGGTGGAACTCGCGTTCGCGTTGCCCAGCAATGTGAAGGTGCGCGGGCGAACGACGAAGTGGGTGGTCAAGGAGGTTGCCCGCCAGCATCTGCCTGCCGCTGTCGTCGATCGCCCGAAGATGGGTTTCAAGGTTCCCCTCGACCGGTGGTTTCGTGGTGGGTTGCGCGATATGGCGGTCGAACTGCTCACGTGCCCGTCCTCGTTTGTCGGCACGATGTTCGACCGGGCAGCGGTAAGCAAACTGCTCGATGACCATTCGTCCGGCGATCGCAACGAGCAGCCACGGATCTGGACATTGCTCTCGCTCGAGGTTTGGCATCGCGAACTCGTCAAAAAGATGGTGGGACACACTGTTGCATCGATTCCGTGAGGGCGCTGCGCGATTGGCTGCTTGATCAGGAGCGCCGCTCGCCGAGTTGCAGCCGAAGCCCCGGCCGAGCTGGGAAGCACCTGTTGACCATGGATATCGGGTCGCTCGGCTATTTGCCGATCGCCGCACACGGGCTGACGCGCTCGCCGTGACGCTGAGCGCCGCCGGTCGAGAGCTGGTCTTCGACCCGGGAACCGCCAGCTACTACGGCAAACCACCATGGCGAGGCATGGACCGGGGCACCCGCGCACACCCCATGGAGGCCCCCACCTGGCCGGAGTGGGTGGGCCCACGCGCACCTCTGGAAGACGAGCCGTGACCGAGACTCCGGCCAGCCTGGGCGGTGTGCTCAAGCGCGGAGCGGCGCTGTCCGCGGTCGGCCTGGTCATTGCCCAAGCTGCCACCTTGCGCATCCGCTGGGGGTGAAGGCGTTTTCGTATCGGCGGGTCAAAAATGATCAACGCGACGCCGCGGATTTGGCGGATCTGTTGCGGATGGGTCGCCTCCCAGAGGCGTGGATTTCCTCACCGCACACTCGGGAATTGAGGGAGCTGGTGCGCCACCGGGCCAAACTCGTCGCGATGCGATCCCAATGCAAGGCCCACATCCACGCCGTGCTGGCCAAGGGCGGGATCTGGGTGCCGATGACCGACCTGTTCGGCGTTGAGGGAAACCTGCTGCTCGACAAGGTCACGATGCCCGCACCGTACAAGGAGCGGATCGCGTCGCTGCGCCGGTTCATCGAAGGGTTCGACGCGGAGATCGACCTGTTCACCGCTCTGGTGCAGCGTCGGCTGACCCATGATGCCGGCTACACCGCGATCCAGCAGATCCCCGGCATCGGGCCGGTGTTGGCGGCGGTGTTCGTCGCCGAGATCGGTGACGTGCACCGCTTCGCCGGGCCTAGAGCCAGTTGGCGTCCTGGGCCGGACTTACACCCCGACACTACGAATCCGACACCACGGTGCATCGCGGCCGGATCACCAAACAGGGCTCGCGTCTGGTGCGGTGGGCCGCAATCGAATCGGTGAAAATCTTGCCGGACACCAGCCGCATCGGCGCCATCCGCGAACAGGTGGCTCAGCGCCGCGGCAACCGCAACATCGGCGCCGTCGCGGCCGCCCGACGCCAGCTCGAGCTCGTCTTCTCGCACTGCGCGACCACCACGTCCGCGCCCTGCACCGCTCTCCGCAGGCGGCGTGAGCACATGGTTCACGGTCGGCGCGGATCGTGCAGCTCATGACCCCCGATACCGGCGAGGTCGCCCCTCTGATTGATCCCGACCGACCATGGTCAAGTCCAGGGACGTGGTGTGCGAGGTCGTCGTGTGATTCTTCGACTTCGTGGTTCAGGCGGTTAGTGCTGCCGGTGTGGTCTCCTGTTCTGTCGCGGGGTTGTGGTCGGCTCGGGATTTGCTGAGGACGTCGAGGCCAAGGTAGCGCCGTGATTCGGCCCATTCGTCGTGTTGTTCGGCGAGCACGGCGCCGACGAGGCGGATCAGGGCTGCGCGGTCGGGGAAGATGCCGACCACGTCGGTACGGCGTCGGATCTCTTTGTTGAGTCTTTCCTGGGGGTTGTTCGACCAGATCTGGCGCCAGATCTGTTTAGGAAACGCGGTGAACGCCAGCAAGTCGGGGCGGGCGGTGTCGAGGTGCTCGGCGACTTTGGACAGCTTGTCAGTTAACGCATCGACGATGCGGTCATATTGCGCTGCAACGGAATCAGCGTCGGGCTGGTCGTATACCGAGTGCAACAGCGTACGCACCCACGGCCATGAGCTCTTCGGGGTGACGGCCATCAGATTAGTGGCGTAATGCGTACGGCACCGCTGCCATGAAGCGCCGGGCAGCGTGGCGCCGATTGCCGCCAGCAGCCCCGCGTGAGCATCAGAGGTGACCAGTTTGACCCCAGACAGGCCGCGGGCGGTCAGGGAGCGCAGGAAGGTCAGCCAGCCCGCCCCGTCCTCGGCGGTGGTCACGTCGACACCCAGGATCTCCCGGTAGCCCTCAGCGTTGACCCCGACCGCGATCAACGCGTGCACGTTGACCACCCGACCAGCCTCACGGACCTTGAGCACCAGGGCATCGGCCGCGACGAACGTATATGGGCCGGCGTCTAGAGGCCGGGTCCGAAAGGCTTCCACGGCAGTGTCGAGTTCCTTGGCCATCACCGAGACCTGCGACTTGGACAGACTCGTGATCCCCAGCGTCTCGACGAGCTTGTCCATCCGCCGCGTGGACACCCCCAGCAGATAGCAGGTGGCGACCACCGTGGTCAGCGCTCTTTCCGCTCGCTTACGCCGCTCCAACAACCAATCGGGGAAGTAGGAGCCGTGCCGCAACTTCGGGATCGCCAGATCCAATGATCCTGCGCGGGTGTCGAATTGGCGAGGGCGGTAGCCGTTGCGTTGATTGGTCCGTTCGGCGCTGCGCTGGCCATATCCAGCACCGCACAGGGCATCGGCTTCCGCGCCCATCAGGGTATGGATGAACGTGGTCAGCAGCTCACGCAGCACGTCGGGATGGGTAGTGGTGAGTCGTTCAGCCAGCACCTGGGGCCAGTCGATATCGTGGGCAGTGGTCATCGCGTCGATTCCTTTGCTCGAGTGACTTTGGACGGTCTCTCGAAGAATCACGCGATGACCTTCATCTATCCGGCTACGACACGCCGGCCCATTCGATCAGGCCTGACTCATACACCACCTTGGTGGACGCAACCCCGACCATTGCCCTGCGAACCCGCTTCATGCCGCACATCGCGGCGAAGGAATGACCGCAGCATCCCGCCTGCCCCCGCCGGGAAAACCCGCATATGAAGACGTCAACGACCACATACCCACCAGCCGAAAGCAGCGACAAGCCTTTGTCGATCTTCCTGTCCTGAACAGCATCCGCCGAACGACGCCGGCGTCAAGGCCCTACGGCCGCTGCGCGGTCGGGCTCCGCCCGAGCCTTGACTCCGACGCCTACTTCGACGTGCCCAGCCAGGACCAGGAAGCTCCAAAAACAAGCGAAAGCAAACGCAGCCGTGGTCTTGACCGGCCCCGCTCCTTCAGGAATGAGCTGCATAAACCTCGGTGCCCCCGGCAGTGTCTGGTACCAGGACATGCGAATAGCGTGTCTGGTACCAGGACAACGAATAGCGTGTCGCAAGACATTGGAATAGGGTGAGCGCCCGACTGTCGGCGAGTGTCGAATGCTCGCTTGGTCATTACCGCCGTTGTGGTCGAGGGTCGCAGCCAATCAGAGGTGGCCCGTGAGTATGGGGTTTCGCAGGGCTGGATCAGTCAGCAAACTGGTTGCCCGCTACCGCTGGGAAGGGGAGGCCGCATCTGAGCTCCAGATGAAGAGCGGACTATCCTTTAGGACGCGCAATGTGGTGGTCGCAACAGGCCTAACCTATTTCCGCAATATCCCCGGGCTGCTCTCGCATCTGCCGAGCGACAAAGTACTGCATGCTGCCGACGTTCACGACTTTCAGAGTTTCCGCGGACAGCGTGTCGCGGTCCTTGGTGGCGGAGCATCCGCAATAGATTTAGCGGTGCTCCTAAACGAAGCACAGGGAAATGTTCAGCTTGTTTCGCGCCAGCCGGCCATCTGTTTCAGTGGTCGGTGGGGAGGCTCCGGCAAGCACCCAGTGCTAACGCCGCTCGCGTACCCGGTGTCTGGGATCGGCCCGGGTTGGAAACATCGAGTGTTCGCGGACTTGCCTTGGCTGTTTCGCTATTTGCCCGACCCCTATCGACTTGGGATAGCAGAAACATTCCCCTCCCCGTCGGGAGGGGAGGCAATGAAAGATCGGGTGGCGTCTGTTCCTCTACTTCTGGGATGCGCGTTGCGCGAGGCGAGAGTATCCAAGGGTTTATACGCATAAGGCGACTTGGGTAGAATTTGCGGTAAAATCCTTGTCTTGCCCAGATCCTCAAGAAATCGATGCATAAAGATATTCGGCTTTTTGTTGATCCTGCAAGATTTTGGGCATAAGTGGGTGCTGTAGCAATGAAGCCTCTCATGGTTCGGGCCGTTGGTGTTCCGGGCCTACCGGGGCAGTCGCGGTCGACGTACCCGCCCCGGCCCGAGCCAGCGACTCCAACCGGGCCAGGTCGGTCTCCATGCCGCGGTAGGACACGAAGTCGAAGCTGCCGCGCTCGCTAATCACTCGCGCCGGTAACCCGCCCACCACGGCGCGGTCGGCGACATCCCGGGTCACCACCGCGTTCGCCCCAACGGCGACGTCGTTGCCAACCGTGATCGGTCCGATTAGTTTGGCGCCGGGCGCAACGTACACTCGGTCACCGAGGACGGGGAAACCGCGGCGCTCGCCGCGGCCCGCGGCACCGATGATCACTCCCGGCGACAAGTTGACGTTGCTGCCGAGCACCGTATCGCCGACGATGATCGGGCCGAAGTGGCCGAGATACAGACCTGGGCCGATAATCGCCTGTGGAGCGATCGCGGTGCCCGACCACACCTCCACCCACCGCTGCAGGACCAGCAGGGCCAGCCGGGCTGCGAAATGCAGCGGGCTTCGGCCATTCCGCGCCCAGTGCGCGACTCGGTAATGCACCGACGCAAGGGCGCCGGGGGAAATATAGAGGTTCACCACGGTCGGTCGGTCGTGGGTTACGTAGCGTTCTAGGTCTGCCCTCAGGTCTGCCCAGGCGCGGGACCAGGGGTGCGGGTCGGCCGGCATGCTGGGAATCGTATATCGGCCGATGTGAAGGTTGTCGGCGACCAAGGCTTCAAAGAACGCGCGGGCCTGCCGTGGGGCGTCGAAGACCAGGGTGCGCGAGACCTCGACTTGCCGCATCGACAGCTCCCACCAGTAGCCCGCGGCGCGGTCGGCGTCAGTCAGCGGCAGCGGCAGCCGGCTCATCCAGCGCTCGAAGAACACCGTGATCGCCCCTGGGCCCAGCCGGTCACAGATCGCCTGCAGCGGGGCGGGATCCGCACACCTGGCAAACCCATTGGACAGTTCGCTGAACTCGATGCCGGCCTGGGTGGCCTGGCGTTTGGCCCACTCGTGGCCGTTGAGCCAATCCTTGATCGGGTAGGGGAAGTAGGCGCAAATCTTGATGAACGTCGGCCCGAAATCGATGTCCCAGAGATAAAAGTAAAAACACGTCACCCGCCGGTCGGCCTTGAAAAACGAAAACCACGGCACTGGGTTGCCCTTGCGCTGCGTCGAGGCGAACACGTTCTGAAACTCCTGCGCGATCCCGATCGCGGCCACCCCGCAGCGGCCGGTGCGCGCCTGGCGAGCCAGATACGGTCGCATCACCTTGACCTTGCGGTCGTCTTTGCCGAACCGCACCACCGGGAGCTTGTTGTCGGCAGCAAAACGATCCACCGCCTTGCGGAAGGCGATACCGATCTTCTCCAAGATCGCCGGCGACGGGATCGGATTGCCCAGATGCGCGGTCATAAACGACACCACCTGCCCAGCCACCTGCAGGTTCGGGACATAGCCGTTCAGATAGATCCGGTCCAGACACTCCACATCGAGGCCCACATGCCCGTCAAGAACATCGTTTACCGTCACCACCGCAGTCATCTACGTAGCGTGGCCCCCAACATGACCACCTGACCAGCGACCAGCTCCACGGCGCGGCGATCGTCGGAGGGCAGGCTCGGACCGCTTAGCAACCACCACCCAACCGCAACGATCCCACCCAACCCGGCCGCCCACCTCGGCGGTCCGAGGCTGGCCTCACTGGGACTTATCTGAAAATGACGTTTCGTTGCGACCTAAAGAAGTTTCGTCGCGACCTAAAGAAGTAGTCCCCTTGTCACGGGGTATCCGCCGCATGCCCATTGGTCGGTATGTATACGATCGCCGGCTGGTATCCGGGGGGCGCGTGTCCGTTCGTCGGAAATGAGGCGGGCACAGGGTATTTCGCGATTGCCGGGGCTGCCGACTCAGGCGAGTATCCAGCGGCCGGCGAGCGGCCCACCACGCTGAGGCGTGGCAGGTATTTCATAGCAGCAGCGCCCGCGACACCCCCAGCAGCGCCCGCCGCTGCGGCCCGCCCCAGCCCGCCCGGCATGAATGGGAAACCAAATCCGGCGCCAAGATCGTTGCCCGCCAACGGCACAGCCGGCATCCGCAGCGGCGCCGACCCCAGCAGCGCCGCCGGAGCTGTCGCGGCCCAGCCCCAGTTCGGCGGCACCGACAGCCCCCCGACCGAGGCCGCTTGACCTAGGCCCGCCAAACCGCCCAAGCCTGGAAGACCGCCGAAGCCCCCGGCGAACCCTGACCCCAGCGCAGCCGGAGCGGCCGCCGCCCCGCGCCGCGCGCCGCGCGCGGCTGCGGCGGCTGCGTTGGCTGCGTGTTGGCATTGTGAAGCCAATATTCATAGGGCTACCGAGAAGGGGCCCGAGCACGCTGCCAAACGCGGTATTCACCATTCCAATGCCCAACCACTCTGGCGCTGCGGCGATATTCGAGAAGCAGACTTTCCGCGAAGCCTCCGACCGAGAACCCGGACGCGGCCAAACCTCCAAGCCCTGGCATAGGTGTTCCTGTCGTGCCCGAGGTCGAAGACGAACCCCCGCCCAACGCGGAGGATAAGGGCGACGCGAGATTCTGTAGCGCGGTTTGAACCGTGGACATCAGCTGTGACAGCGTTGACTGCACGCCCGTGCCAGTCGACGTGCCGGTGGTCTGGGCAGCCGCGGTCGCCTGCGCGGCCAACCCGGCCGTGCTGGTGGTCTGCGGCGCCGCGGTGAACGGCGTCACCTTCGCGGTGGTTGCCGCCGAACTCGCGGCATAGCCGAACATCGCCGCGGCGTCCTGGGCCCACATTTCCCCGTAGTGGGCCTCGGTGGTCGCGATCGCCGGTGTGTTCTGACCGAATATGTTGGTCGTGACCAGCGCCATCAGCTGAGCGCGATTCGCCGCGATCTCCGGCGGCGACACCGTCGCCGCGAACGCCGCCGCATGAGCACCCGCCGCCGCTAGGGCCTGGGTGGCCGCCAGCTCAGCCTGCCCGGCGGTCGCGCTCATCCAGGCCACGTAGGGTGCGGCCGCGGCCGCCATCGCCGTTGACGACGGACCCAGCCACGGCCCACTGGTGAGCGCCGAGATCACCGACCTGTAAGAGGACGCCGCGGACTGCAATTCGGCGGCCAACCCGTTCCAGGCGGCTGCGGCGGCCAGCATCGACCCCGGACCCGGACCGGCATACATCCGCCCGGAATTGATCTCCGGCGGTAACGCCCCGAAATCAATCACGTTGAAACCTCTGCGATCTCAGAGGCACTGGGCCGCGTTGGCGGCCTCGGCGGCCGCGTACGAACCGGCGCTGGTCCCCAGGGTGCTGACGAACAGTTCATGAATCGCGGTGGCTTGGGCGCTCACCTCCTGGTACAGGGCGGCGTGTGCGGCGAAGTGCGCCGCGGTGAGCGCCGACACTTCGTCGGCAGCCGCGGGAACCACCCCGGTCGTCGGGGCTGCCGCCGCCGTATTCCCCGCGGCCACTGCAGAGCCGATGCTGTGCAGCTCTCCCGCCGCGGACGCCAGCATCGCCGGCAGTGCGGTGACGAACGACATGTGCTCCTCCTCACGGAAGCAGGCCGACCCAGAGGCAGACCGGTCGCACGGCGGCGGGTGCCACCATAGCGATATATACCGATGATACACCTAAACAGGCAGAATACATACTTATCGGAACCAGATGAGTGATTGAGCCAACCTACAGTCTTTGACTGGTACCAGGCATGCATATATCCGGGATGGGACCTCCCACCTGCGGGTGCTATCTCGCGCCGCTCGTGACCGCAGGTGGCCCGCCATGGGAGCAGACGCTGCGGGTGCCGTGACAGTAGGCGCAGATAGCGGGGTGACGTGGATGGTCCGGGATAACATTTGGTGCTCTCAGGACCAGATCGGTTGGGGATCGAGAATGCCGCGCAGCCAGTCGACGGTGCGCTTGATGCCTTCGGTGAGGTCGGTGTCGGGTTTCCAGCCCAGCACCCGGCCCGCGCGGGTCGGGTCCAATGCGCTCGCCTGAACCTCGCCGGTGCGCGCCCCGGCGTGATCGGGCTGGCGCGAGACGCCGACTACCTCAGCGATCAGCTCGTGCAGCTCGGTGGTTGTCGTCTGTACGCCGGTGCCGATGTTGAAGGTGCCGGTCGTCGCGGCCGGCGCTTCGGCGGCGCACAGGAAGGCAGTCGCGACGTCGTCGACGTAGACGTAGTCGCGGGTGGCGCTGCCGTCGCCGTAGATGGTGGTGGGACGGCCGGAGATCATCGCACTGCCGAAGAGCGCGACCACGCCGGCTTCCCCGTGCGGGTCTTGGCGTGGCCCATAGACGTTGGCCAGTGCCAGACAGATGGGTGCTAGCCCGTACATGCCGGCGTAGGCGCGCATATACAACTCGCCGGCGACCTTGGCCGCCGCGTACGGGGAAAGCGGGTCCACGGCAGTGTCCTCGGTGGCAGGCAAGGTGGCCGGCGCACCGTAGCGGGCGCCACCCGAGGTGGCGTAGACGATCCGCGGTACTCGCGCCCGCCGGCTCGCTTCCAGCAGGTTGACGGTGCCCAGCACGTTGTTGCTGGCGTCAAATAGCGGATCATCAACGGAGCGGCGCACGTCGACCTGGGCGGCCAAATGGAACACCACATCGGGGTTGCGAGCCCGCCACGATGCCGGACAGCTCGGGGTGCCGGACGTCGACCGCAACCAAGTTGAAGCGACCGGGGCCGTTGTGTCGGTGGGCGGACTCGAGGTTGGTGGCGGGGCAGCCGGCGCTGAGATTGTCGACTCCTGTCACCTGGTGTCCTTCCTCCAGCAGGCGGTCGACGAGGGTGGAACCGATGAATCCGGCAGCGCCGGTGACGAGGGTGCGCATTATCGGCAATCTCCAGTTCGACGGTGAATTGTGGACGGCGGCAACCGGTTTGAGCCGGAATCGGAGATGGCGCCGCGACGAGATCCGCGGGGGTAGCCCTGGACGACCGGTGGCGTGGCTTTTCGCTCGGTCGCCTCGCGGATGTAGTTGCCGATCTGGCGCAACGACCGGTCGGCCTCCGGCACCATCGGCGCGGCGATCTGGAACACGTGCATCTGGCCAGGCCACACCCGCAGCTGGACCGCTACTCCGGCCGCGGCCAGCCGCCGCGCGGCCAGCCGAGCGTCGTGCAGCAGCACCTCGGAACCTGACACATGGATCAACGTGGGAGGCAGACCCGCCTCGATGTGGTCGAGCGGCTCATAGATCTCCTCGGGGCGCCCATCCATGATGTGACGCTGGCCCGCCCTGGCGATCAGGTCGACGAAGGCGTCAAACGCCTTGGCCGGGAACATCGCATCGCTGCGGATGTTGGGGTGCACCTGCTTGGGGGCCTTGGCGATCTGCATCAGCGGCGACATGCAGACGAGGGCCGCGAGCTCCTCGCCTTCGTTGAGCAGCCGTTCGGCCAGCGCGAGCGACAGGTAGCCCCCAACGGAGTCGCCGGCCAAGACGATCTGGTCGGGCTCGTAACCCTGGCCACGCAGCCACCGGTAACCGTCATGGCAATCATCGATCGCCGCACCGATCGAATACTTGGGCATCATCCGGTAGTTCACCACCAGCACCGGGGTATCGGCGTACTTCGACAACGTGGTGACGAGCCGGTCATGCGTGTTGGCGCCACAGGTCAGGAAGCCGCCACCGTGCATGTACAACACGACGCCCCGGCTGCCGTCCGCAGGCAGAACACCGGTAGCGCGGACCAATCGCGCGGTGCAATTCGGCAACCGAATCGTGGCGCGAACGCTGCCCGGCGCCGGCGTCACAGCCCGGGCGGCGAAGTCGACGAGGCCCCATGGCCACGGCACGTTCGCCAAGTGGCTGCCAATAGCCAGGGCCGGCCGGATAGTAAGCCGGGCGCCGAGCCAGGCAAGCCGGCCAGCGACGCTCGGATCATCCTCCACGACCTCTCGAACCATGCGCGAGCCCCCCCGGTCGAACATGATCGACGTCTCCCGGTCAGCCGCGGCTACACCCACACCGACGCGGCCAGGCCACCAGGCCGACCATGTTCTGTGAGCATTCGTTGTGCGTTTCGCAGCTCAGCCGATCGGCCTGATGTCCCGGGGCCTGTGCGGCATCCCCGAAGGGCGGTGACGTGGTCATCGGTGCACCGCTTGCGGTGCCGCCGCCCGCGCGGGCCCGCGCGCGTGAAACATCGATCCGTGCCACGCAGCGACGGCGTCAAGCACCGGAGCCACGTTGGCCAGCCCACCAGATGTGGTGGTTTGGATCGGTGGCGCACTTGCGCCACAACTCGGCAGCATGGTGCAGCCAGGTCAATAGAATGGCAACGCGCTCGTCGATGCGTTCATTCACTGCGCTCACGGTCGCCAATGTCCGCGTCCGGCTCGGTCGCGTGCGGCACGCAGCACATTACGCTCGCGGTCTGAGAGGCCGCCCGCCCGTACCCGCTCAGCGACGACTGTGCCCAGATCAGCTCGCTCCACCTGGCAGCTCGCCGTCAGGATCATCAGGTACTCGTCGATCAGCGCAGGCTGGCCCGGCCGCGCCCCGCCCCAGTCCACGATGCCGGTGACCGGGCCCCGCACGCCGGCCACCCGAACGTTGCCGGGGGTGTAGTCGCCGTGCGTCCAGCTCACCGGCATACGCCAGCCAACGAGGGCCTGCCGCAGCATCGTTCCAAGCCGGTCCACCTCGGAAACCAGACGTGGATCCAGCCGCCGGCACATGTCCGTCAGGCCCGCCAGTGGTTCGATGACCCATCGCCGCAATAGGCAGACGTTGTCGACGACGACGAACGTGGCAGTCCGCCGGTGCAGCGGCGCGATGGCGCCCAGCGCCGCAGCGGTCAGCTCCTCGACACGGTCCGGGCGGCGCGCCAGCACCTCCGCCAGGTCCATTCCCGGCCGATAGGACTCCACGGACACGGTCGCATTGGTGCGCTCGTCGAAGGCCATGATCCGCGGCAGCAGTTCGCGCCATTCCTCGTCGAGTCCTTGGTGGATGGCAAGTTCGGCGAGCACGCGCCGCTGCGTGCGCAGGTCCGCGGCTCCCAGCAGGCCGCGCGCCACCTTCAAAACCGCCGCGGGCGGTCGTCCCTGCTCGGGACGCAGCAGGACCACGGCCGTATCGTCGACGAGTTCGGTCGGCGGCGCGCTTAGTTCGATGTCGATAAGACCGATCGGGAGATCCATGTTGCTCCTACCAGGCCTGCGCGGACGCGGGCTACGGCTACGGCGGCTGCACCTTGATCGCGAACATACCGATTATGCACCTATCGGCAAAGAATACATACTAATTGATAGTATGTAAACGTATTGCGTGAACTTCTAGTCCTTCGACCGCATGCAAAGCATCCATATACCCGAGATCTCACGCGAAGAACAGACCGCGGCTACTCTTGCCACGACGCCACCCGGCTGACGTCACATCTCCGACCCGGCCGACGCCGCCGGGAACCGGCAGAAGACTTTGACGGAAAAAGCGCCGCCCTAGCGAGTCAGGACGTGGTCGACGTGAAAACGTCAGCGGGCCCGGGAGCACTCCTAGCACGGACGGATTGATCAGAGCGAGTCGTCAAGGTGACGGTACCGAGGATCACGAACACCGCGGCCAGGAGCGCTCCCCCGATGACGTCGCTGAGCCAATGGTCGTCAAGGTACAACCGGCTGAAGGCAACGATCACCACGCCAGCACCCACCAAGGCCGTCGCCAGGGCCTGCACAATACGGCTCCGCCCGACCGCGATGCACACGGCGATGATTCCGAGCAGCGCGCCGATCCCGGCCACGTGCCCGGACGGAAACGGATGGTGCTCGGTACTCAATAGGGGTAATGCTTGGAATTCCGCTTCGGTCGATGGGCGGTAAATGATCGCTCCGATCGCGTTCCTGGCGAGCACAGCCCCGCCGACCGTGCCAATCACTACGACTCCCGGCCTCAATGAACGAGCTCGCCAGGCCAGCAGTGCTCCGCCGATGAGCGCGGCCGCCGCAACCGTTACGGGGTTGCCGAGCCGCTCCGTTATCAACGATGCTTCGTCAAGGCCGTGAGATCGATGGACGCTGTTTTCGATCCACGATGCGGTCGGAGCGTCGAACGCCGTTATCCATCCGTGGACGTGCACGCCGATCGCCACCCACGTCAACGCCAAAACAAGGCCGGCCAGAGCCACGGCCGTGGGCATCCGCCAGCCACGAAACAGCCCACCAACGCCCAACAACAACTCCAATCCCGTCCAATGCCCATAGACGCGACGGCCCCAAGGTCGATAACGACATTCTGCACCCGCACAGCTCGCCAGGCCTTGCCAGCGCCAGCGCCGATCTCGGCCGGCCGCCGATCACCGCCATCATCCCGTCACACCGGTTAACCTGTCGACCGTACCCCCACGTCGTCGATGTAAATGTAGTCGAGGGTGGCGCTGCCGTCGCCGTAGATGATTACTGCTCGTCGTTCCACAGGCGCTCCGTCAAATTCTCGAACGTGACCAGCGCAACCGGATCATCGCGTCGCATCGTCGCCGACTTGCTCATCCTGGCCCGCACCGTCCACCCCTCGCAATGGCGCAGCTGCACAATCAGATTGGCCAGCGCATTGACGCTAGACAGCGCCGCGACGGCCGCCGGCACGGTATGGAAGGTCTCAGGAAACGCCAACCCCGCCAAACTGTCCTGCGGATAGCCCACCATCTCGGCAAACGCCGTATTCGCGAACAAGATGATGCCGTCCCGCGCCATGGCGAGCGAAGGGACCGGGAGCCGCTCCATGACTACCACGGCAGGCAACTGCGTCAGGATGTCCATCGGTGAACCGCCGGACCCCCCATTCCGCCGCTCCACTCGCCGACTGCCGCCCATACCAGCGGCGTCGCGCGGGTGGCCGGGTGAGCCCTCACTGACCAACCACCCGTTCGACATGGACGGCGCAGACGTCAGCATCTCCGACTGTATGGCCACGACCGACATGTGCTCCTCCTAAGGGGAAGCAAGCCGACCCGTAGGCGGGCGGGGTACCGCCGCGTCCGGGTGCGACCTGCCTAGATATACCGATGATGCACTCGCATTGGTAGAATACATACTGTTCGGCGTCACGTCACGATAATCTCAAACTCATAGTCTTCTAAAATCTAGAAAACATGGATAGCCTCGGGATGTTAGGTGTTGAGCAGACCGCAGATCGTAGGAAACGACCTCGACGTACACAGCGCCGCCCCCAGGCGGGTCAATCAGGCACCCCCGGCGGGTCACCGCCGTCTGTCATCGGAGCGACTGACTTGGGGCGGGACTGTCTTGGCGCGCCGCGATCGCCCACAGCGCGACAAGCGACGAGACAGGCGGGGCGATGACTGAGGCCAGCGAACGACGAGCCGAGACCACACGCCAACGGCTGATCGCCGCCGCGTCACGCCAGTTCGCCCACCGCCCTTACAGCACGGTCAGCCTCGACGACATCCTGGCCGAGGCCGAACTCACCAAGGGCGCGATGTATTTTCACTTCCCGTCTAAGCAAGCACTGGCCGTGGCGATCATCGAAAACCTGGCCGAGAGTGAGCCGTACCGCAGTCACCGAGTTGCTTGCCCGCCGAATGTCGGGACTCGAGACAGTGATCGACCTTATCTATCTCCTTGCCGTTCAAGACACCCAACACGAGGTGGTGCGAGCCGGCGTGCGACTGCTCGAGAGCCTGGACGACAACACCGCCATGCCCCCCGCACTGTGGCACTCGTGGATCGAGTTCATCACTACCCTCATCCAAAAAGCAGTCACCGAGGGCGACGTCGTCGACCACGATGATCCCGAAGACATCGCCAAAATGCTGGTGGCGCTGTGGGTGGGTATCCGCCGAATCAGCGATCTCGACGAACTCGAGCACTACATCGATAACCTTGAGAAAGCCTGGATACTGGCGCTACCCAGCTTCACCAATCCCGACCGGATCGACTACTTCACCCAATTCATCAAACGACGCCAGGTACTCGCGTGAAAAAGTGGTCCGCTACAGATAGCACCGTTTGGCCACGGCGCCAACACAACCGCTCCGTCAAATCAACCGCCACCAATACAATCGGGGCGTCGCGTCGCATCAGCACCTCAGGATACTGAGGATGCACTGAGCCGGCAGGATGTCATACTAGTTGTCGTGACGTTAAATCCCTACAAACTGGCAGTCGTCGAGTAGGGTTCAAGCGATGGGTAGACGCGGGATGCGAGTTCCAGCGCAGACCGTGGATCAACGAAATGACTTCGACGGATACAGCACCACCCCTGGGCGGGTCGCCACACTCGGCGGGTCATCGTCCCCTATCATCGGGGGGACTGACTCGGCGGCGGAACTGCCTAAGCGCGAGGCGATCGTGCCGCTGCACGGCGACAGCGACGAAACAGGCGAGACGATGACCGAGGCCAGCGAACGACCACCGGGCACCACGCGCCAACGACTCATCGCCGCTGCGTCACGCGAATTCGCCCACCGCTCCTACAGCATGGTCAGCCTCGACGACATCCTGGCCGAGGCCCAACTGACCAAAGGCGCGATGTATTTTCACTTCCAGTCCAAACAAGCACTGGCCCTGGCCATAATCGACGATCTCCACGAGATGAGCCAGGCCGCGGTCACCGAGTCGCTTGCCCGCCGAATGTCGGGACTGGAAACACTGATCGACCTAATCTTTCTGCTGGCCGTTCAAGACACCCAAGACGAGGTGGCTCGAGCCGGCGTGCGATTGCTCGAGACTCTCGATAACACCACCACCGCACCCCCCACGATGTGGCGCTCATGGATCGAGGTTGTCACCACGCTCATCCAAAAAGCAGTCACCGAGGGCGACGTCGTCGACCACGACGATCCCGAAGACATCGCCAAAATGCTGGTGGCGCTGTGGGCGGGCGTCCGCCGAATCAACGACTCCGACCAACCCGAGAGCCATCTCGCTAACCTCAAGACGGTCTGGGTACTGGCATTGCCCAGCTTCACCAATCCTGACCGGATCGACTACTTCACCCAATTCATCAGACGACGCCACGCACTGGCCTTGAATAAGCTTTCCGCTGAGCCGCGCTCCCTTGACCACCGCGCCACCGCCGCCGCGGCGGACGCCGATCCTTAGCCCCGCCACTGTTAGCCTTCAGCCACAGACAGCGACCTAGGTAGCCCGATTGGCCACGGCGCAAATACCCGTTAACCACACTTCGGAGGTGTAGGGGCGATGGCGCCTCAAGCTCGATCTGAAGCCACCCGCCAAAAGATCCTTGATGCTGCAATGGATCTGTTCAGCGAGGTCGGATACGCGGCCGCAGGTCTCGGCGAGATCATCGAGCGCGCCGGAATGACCAAAGGTGCCCTCTACCACCACTTCGACTCCAAAGAAGCCCTCGCAACCGCCATCATCGAACAAGGCGACAACCTCACCCGGGACGTGTTTGGCCGCGTATGCCAAACCTCCTCACCGGCACTGGAAAATCTCATCCACGGCGTCTTCGTCGTCACTGATCTGCTGGTCTCCGACAAAGCGGCCCGCACCGCTGAACAACTGGCTCGCGGACTGGCCGGATTCAACAACGCGGCCTCCCACGTCTGGCCCAACCGACTAGACGCGATGACAACCCAGGCGCGCCGCGCCATCACCGAAGGCGACCTTCGCGACGGCCTCGATCCCCAGGTGGTCAGCGAATCAATTCTCAACGCCATGCTCGGCGCCCAACTGCTCTCCTCGACAGCACAGGACGCCGATCACATCACCCGACTGACCCGATCCCTGGAACTTCTGCTGCCAGCAATCGTCGCCGAGCAATCACTGGATTACTTTCGGCAGTTTCTCGGCCGCGAGCCCCTACGCCACCTTCAAGCCGGCGGCTCAACTAAGTGAGCGCCAACCTCACTCGCGCTCGTCGATCCACAGCCGCTCGGTCAAATTCTCAAACGCCACCAACACCACCGGATCGTCGCGTCGCATCAATGCCGACTGGCTCATCCGGGCCTGCACCGTCCACCCCTCGCTATGGCGCAGCTGCACAACCAGATTCGCCAAAGCATCAATCTCAGACGGCGCGGTGACCGCCGCCGACGGCACGTTATCGAAGATCTCCGGAAACGCCAACCCCGCCAGGCTGTCCTGCTGATAACCCACCATCTCGGCAAAGGTCGTATTCGCAAACAAAATGATCCCGTCACGCCCCACCGCCAGCGTAGGAACCGGGATCCGCTCCAAAACCACCAACGCAGGCAACCGCGTCAAGATCTCCATCGGTGAATCATCCGACGCCCGACTACGCCGCCGCTCCACCCGTGTGTTGCCGCCCACGGCAGCGCCGTCGCACGGATGACCCTGTGTGTCCTTACCAAGCAACTGCGCATTCGACATGGCTCGCACAATAGCAACGGAACAAGACCAAGGTATCAAAACAGCGAAATCTCCGGACTGGAAGCGAAGTCTGCAACCCTGCCGTGAAAAATCGGCAAGACCCTGCCGTATCTGACCTGAGCTTTGGCTGATGTTGCACCGGCCTCTCGTGGTTGGTCCATTCGTGGCCCCTGGCTCAGTCCGCACGGGTCTAGCCTCCCCTTAGACGGCTGGGTCGTGGCCTGGCCTAGCCTTTTGCCACGGCTCAACGGTGAGTGGTTCGACCTGTCGCGTGACGACGTGGACGCGTGCAAGAGCCGGGGCCGCTTCATGTGACCAGGCGACACTCGGGCCGCCGCGGGACGGACAACGGCACTAAGCCCTGGGGCGTGTTATGACCAGGGCGGCGTGATCGTCGCTCCGGTCGTCCTGCACGCCGATATTGCTACCGGGGGCAGCCTCGACGAACGGCTGGCCGAGCTCGAAGCGATGCACGACGCCTCGCAACGAAGGGAGACGAAAAACGATGAACGGGTTGATGATTTTCGGCGGCCTGCTTGTCTTCGTGGTCGGGCTCAGCGCCCACAATGCCGTAAACGTGCTCAGCCTCGGCGGCATCGCGCTAATGGGCGTCGGTATTGGCCGGGCGCGCGTCCAGTACAAAGCGCGGATGGCCCATGAACGCGAGGAATCCGAGCTACGGGCGTACCAGCTTCGCGTCGCTCGCGGCGAAGTCCCGCCACCGGCGCGGCGGAGGGGAATCGCCACCGCTGCCGCCAATCAACCTGAACTAGGCCGGCTATCGCACGCGAGCGGGACCGGAGAAGGCCGCCGGGCAGCTCGACGCCTGCGAGTCATCGCTGCGCTTCGAGGCCGCCGTGCTCGACGGCTTCGCCCTGCAGGGAAACGAGAGCACAGCCTGGCAGGCGGTCACCGGCGCAGTCGACACGCTTGTTGCCGCTGGCGTGGCTGCTGCGCAAAGCCCACGCGGCAGTCAACCGTGTACTAGTGACCCACTTCCTCACCGATGACAGCGAAAAAGGCGACGAATGAAGCGCAACATACGCTCTGGCGTTGAGGACCGCTGGACAAAAACCGTTCAAAGACGAAAACGGTAAACCCGCATAGGTTCCCAGCGCAAAACACACGGCGAAGGGAAGCGCTAGCTGGCTCGCTGGGTCGACACCGAGGGCCGCGAGCAGTCGAAGACGTTCGACCGCAAAGGTGACGCGCAGGCGCATCTAGACAATGAAGTGACCGCCAACGTTGCCACCGGCACATACGCCCTAGGTGTCCACCGTCAAGGGTCAACCCCACTGGATCAAAGATATGAGCCTCGTTATGTTTTCAAACTGTTTTCAGACAGCGCGCCCACAGACCGTCATCGAACTAGTGACGAAGGCGCGGTCAACATGGGAGGATGCCGTGTATCCGCGGCCGGTCAGTCGCTGAATCAGGCAGGTGCCGCGAGAATACGAATTGGTCGCGCCGCGGGATCTTGGACGTTGGGAGGGCCACATGCAGATGTTTGCACAATACGCATGCAAGAGCGCTCGTGGGTTAATGGCTAATGAGTTGGCGCACGAATGGCAGGGCGCTCAATGACCCTCCGTCAGCTCGACGTCCCGGCAAGTCAGTGGCGCCTTCAAGACATCACTGCAGTGCGCAAGGTTCTGGCCGATGTTGGCACTGATCCAGCACTGGCCCAGGCCTGGCAAGGATCGGTTGTCCTGAATTTCGAAGAGGTACCGGAAGGTAATCCCTACCTGCATCCGGCGATTGCTGGCTTCCTCCAAAATATGTATTCAGAGTTCCCATACCTCTTGTACTTTTTGGATCCAGATCGGGTGAGTGGTGTACTCGAAGGCTTCTTCGCGTCGATCGGCGCCCTGTGCGAAACCGAACAAGGTGTATGGGTCATTTGGTCCGATGATGTCGCAACGGCGTTCTCCCACGCACTCGCCGCGGCTGCCGAGTTTGCAATCAGTCAAGGCGATGACTGGGTCGCCGTTGTCAAGGGCTACGAGTACCACGAAAGCCAAACGAGGTTTTCGGAAATACGCGAGATTCTCGTCACTCGTGGAGTCATACCGGCGTGAACCGGCGCAATTCTTTAACCGATAGCGCGTCTCATGCGTAACTCATGACCCGACTCATCACATTGGTGAAGCTCATGGGATTCGAACCCTATCTTGAGTCGGTCAAATATAGGTTCACCTGCGGTTTCGCTGCGGGTTGCGTCCAGCAGAGTGGTGTACGAGTCAGGCCTGATCAGGGTGCTCGGCATGTCGTAGCCGAATGAATAAAGGTCGTCGCGTGATTCTTCGTGAGGCCGTCCAAGGTCAACTCGAGCAAAGGAATCGACGCGATGACCACTGCCCACGCTATCGACTGGCCCCACGTGTTGGCTGATCGACTCACCACCACCAGCCCCGACCTGTTGCGTGAACTGCTGGCCACGTTCATCCACACCCTGATGGGCGCCGAACCGACGCGCTGTGCGGGCCGGTTACGACCGACGCGGCGGTGAACGGACTCTTCCCGCGCATCGGAAGGCTGTTTCTCCGCCAAACCGCTGAAATCAGCCTGCTCGTTGACCGCGACGAGCTGCGCGCGCGACTCGACCGTCCCTTCGACGTCGACGAACTCACCGCCGGCCTGAACAACGAGACGTATCTGGTCGCGCATCCTTGACGAGGCCGAGTTCGTGCGAGCTTCAATCGAATTCGACGCATTCAACCGGTGGAGCTAAGGGCGTGTGAGTTCAGGACACGGGCGACACGTGAGTCTTGCTCGGCGATCCCTGAACACCCGGCCCTGACCTGACCTGCGGTGTGGAAGTTCCTCTACAGGGGTCAAGAGAACCAACCGTTTGAGGTAGCGTTTTGAGGGGTCTCCGATAGTTCGGCAGCGGTGCAAAGGACTGAAATAATGAATTTGGTTCTGTTTGGTTACCTGACCATAGCCACCCTGGTGCTGGCGTTCGTGTTCGCCGCATTTGCCGCTGTACACGTGAAGCGGCTGGGAGACCGAACGCCGGCTCCGATAAGCGAAGAAATTTGGAGCGCCAAAGCGGTTCTAAACAAAGTACGCAAACGCGAGCCAATGTCGAAGGAGGAGCTGGATTATGCCAAGCAAATCGTTGCCGATCGTAGCTCCCCGATGTCATTCTGCATCCCCGCCACGTTGTTCATGCTGGGCTGCTTTTATGTATTTGCCAGCCTTTACTACTTGCATGGAGCCACGCCCTCCGAGCGGACATTCCTCGGGGTGATCCCCATGTTGACCTCCACAAACCTCGCCGTTCGGCTTCTCCGCAGCGCAAGGTTGAAGGGGCGACTACGGAAAATGTCTTGAAGCAGCACAAGGCATATGGCGTGGTCACCGACCGTGGCACGAGTCATTCTCCAGCTAACAGGATGGTTAGCAATCGTTGTTTCGCGGCGTGTCGAACACCGGCTCGCCCATGCTGCCGACAGCGCCGGCAGGTGATAACGTCCGCCACACCTGGTGTTCGCATTTTTGACCAGGGCGGTAGGCTCTGTACGGGCCATATGTCAACCTAGTTGATATATGGCCCTGGGTTGTCCGCCCTCGGCCGAAAGTCGGGGGACGGAGCGAGAACACGAGGTCTGGAACACCGATTCCGGGAGGTGATCAAGTGAGCCCTCGCTCAGTCGGCAGGACTGTCTTGGCGCGAGTCTGGATGCCAGTGGTTGCCGTCGTTGCGCTCGCTTTGGGCGCGGTGATCATGTGGAAGGTGCACGAGTTCTCCGCCCCCCCGCCTGTCATCACCGTCCTTCCTCCGCAAGCACCTCCGGAGTTCAGTCCCAAACAGGTCACGTACGAGTTGTCCGGCTCCGTCGGGGACGGGGGGATGCTCGTCTGGTCGGACGTCGACGGGCATCCGCATCGCGTCAATCTCACGACGTTGCCGTGGTCGCACACAGAGACGACCACGCTCACGGTGGTGTCCGCCAGCATCTCGGCCCAAGTTCGCGGTGGTGATCAAGTCGGCTGCCGGATACTGGTGAACGGCGTTGTCCGCGATGAACAGTCCGAAACCCGTCAGGATGCGCACGTCTTCTGCTTGGTGAAATCCGCATGAGCGAGCATCTGGCGAACGAGCAAGGGGCGAAACGGCCTTTCGTCGCCAGGATGGTTCGGGCCCTGGCGATACCGATCATCGTCTTTTGGGGGCTTTTGGCGATCTCGACGAACACCTTGATGCCGCAGGTAGAGAAGGTCGCCGAGGAGCTGGCGGGGCCTATGGTGCCGCACTACGCGCCGTCGCAGCGGGCGCTGCTACACATCGGCGAGAAGTTCCAAGAGTCCAATTCGACCAGCTTCACTATGGTCGTGTTCGAAGCCGACCGGCCGTTGGGCGCAGCGGACCATCGGTATTACGACGACTTGATGCGCCGGCTGAAGCAAGACCGCAAGCATGTCCAGTACGTCATGGATCTGTGGGGGAAGCCGATAACCGCGGCGGGGGCGCAGAGCCTCGACGGCAAGGCCACCTACGTGCTGTTGCGTACGGCGGGCGATATCGGCCAAATGCAAGGGAATGAGTCCGTTAACGCCGTCCGGGATACGGTTGCGAAGGACACGCCGCCGCCCGGGCTCAAGGTCTATGTCAGCGGCGCGGCTCCGCTGGCCTCGGACACACTGGCTATTGCCAATTCGAGCTTGAACAACATCACGATCGTGACGATCTTCCTCATCATCGGGATGTTGTTCTTGGTGTATCGCTCCGTTTCCACCCTGGCGGTGCCCCTGTACGGCGTTCTCTTCGAGCTGCTGGTCGCGAAGGGAGTCGTGTCAACCCTGGGCCATCTCGGGTACCTCGAGCTCTCGTCATTCGCGGTGAACATCGTCGTCGCGCTGACCCTGGGAGCGGGGACCGATTACGGCATCTTTTTGATGGGCCGCTATCACGAGGCGCGACTAGCCGGCGAAACCAGGGAGGAGGCGTTTTACACCGCGTATCGGGGGGTCGCACCGATCATCATTGGCTCGGGGCTGACGATCGCGGGGGCGTGTTACTGCTTGACTTTCGCGCGACTCAACTACTTCCACACCATGGGGCCCGCCGTCGCCGTCAGCATGCTGTTTACCATCGCCGCCGCGCTGACGCTGGGCCCGGCCCTGTTGACGTTGGGCAGCCTTTTCGGGCTGATGGACCCGAGAGGGACGGCTAAGGGGCTGCTTTATCGGCGGATCGGGACGAGCGTGGTGCGGTGGCCGGTGCCGATCCTCGCGGCCAGTGCCGCTGCCGTCATGCTCGGGGCGATCTTCGTGCCGACGTACCGGGTGAACTACGACGACCGTCAATACCAGCCGGCCAATTCTCCTTCCAATCAGGGTTTTGCGGCGGCGGATCGGCACTTCACGAAGAGCAAACTGTTCTCCGAGATGCTGATGATCGAGACGGATCATGACATGCGAAACTCGGCCGATTTCATCTCGTTGGACCGGGTGGCCAAGGGTCTCATTCGCCTTCCCGGCGTCGCGATGGTGCAAAGCATCACCAGGCCCATGGGCCGAGCACTCGAACATGCCACCATTCCCTACTTGTTCACCACGCAAGGCAGCGGCAGCGGTCAACAGCTCCCGTTCAACGAGCAGCAAAACGCCAATACCGACAGGCAGGCAGTGATCAACGCGGACACGGTGAGGGTCTTGCGGAAAGAGATCGACTTCTTCCAAGCCATGTCGGATGAGCTCCACAAAACGGTTCTCACCGTCGAGGATCTGCAAAAGGTCACCGATGAGATGAACTCGGAAATTTCAAATTTTGACGATTTCTGGCGGCCGATCAAAGCCTATTTCTATTGGGAGCGCCACTGTTTCGACGTTCCCATTTGCTGGGCATTCAGATCGCTATTCGATACGCTCGACAATATCGACCACTTGGCAGCTGATATCAACGCTGCCAAAATCTCCCTCGAGGCCATAGACAGGATCTTGCCGCAAATAATCACGCAGCTGAAACTCACGGCCGACGACACGGAGGCAATAACGGGTCTTTTACTCAACACTTACGGCCAGTCGGCGCTGCAGTCGACACAGACCAACCAGACATTCGACGACCAGGTCAATGTGGGGCTCGACTTCGACCAGTCCAAGAGCGATGACTTCTTCTACATCCCCCACGAAGGTTTCGACAACGACGACGTCAAGACTGGTATACAGCTCCTGATGTCGCCGGATGGCAAGGCTGCTCGGTTCATCGTCACCCATGAGGGGGACGCCATGGGCCCCGAAGGCGTGGACCATGTCAACGCGTTCCCCACGGCGATAACCACGATCTTGAAAGAGACCTCGTTGGCCGGCGCGAAAGTTTATCTCGGCGGGTCGGGATCGACCGACAAGGACATCAAGGAATACAGCGCATCCGATCTCACCATCGTGGCGGTCGCCGCCTTCGTGCTGATCTTCTTGATCATGTTGTTCATCACGCGAAGTCTGATGGCCGCGCTGGTCATCCCCGGCACGGTGGCCTTCTCCTACGCCGGGGCGTTCGGGCTCTCCGTGCTCGTCTGGCAGCACCTCATCGGCCTGCACCTGCACTGGCTGATACTGCCGCTGACGTTCATCATCCTGGTGGCGGTGGGTTCGGACTACAACCTGCTGTTGATCGCCCGAGTCAAAGAGGAACTTGGAGCCGGGTTGAACACCGGTCTCATCCGCGCGCTCGGAAGCACGGGTGGAGTGGTGACCTCTGCGGGCTTGGTGTTCGCGATCACCATGCTGGCGATGCTCACCAGCGACCTGCGAACTATCGGTCAGTTGGGTACCACCGTATGCATCGGCCTGCTGCTCGACACGCTGATCGTGCGTTCGTTCGTCGTGCCGTGCATCCTGCAGAATCCTCGGGCCGTGGTTCTGGTGGCCAACACTGGTGCGTTCCCGTCCACAACCGCAGCGCTAAAGGTTGCGGTCCGACGCCGAACGATTCTTACCGATGCCTCAGCCGGTGGTGTGGACGATCAGCACGTCAATCGTGGCCCGGCGGGAGACTTCGGATGGGACTGATCCGAGCAGTCGCCCGGCGACGCTGCTGAGCCCCACGTTGCCGACGACCAGCAGGTCGGCATGGACCTCCTCGGCCAGGTCCACCAGCGCGTTGATGGGGGCACCGACGATCGGCTTCTCCTCCACGTTCGTGGCCCCGGCTTTGCGCGCCCGCTCCCTGGCGTCCCGCAGGATCGCTGTAGAAGGGGGCCTCCCCCACCAACCGGTAGTCCTGGCCGTGGTCGCTCCCCGGCGGGATGGCGTAGCGGCCCTTTTCCACGGGGACGGGGAGATGCGCCGTCGCAACGATCAATTTCGCGCCGTGATCCGCAGCGATCGCGGCTGCGCGGTCCACCGCACGCAGCGACGACTCCGAGCCATCGGTGCCGACCACGACGGTCTGATAGGCGCTCATTTCCCACCCAGTGTAAGGCCGACGGCGGCTCATTAGAGTGCAGACCGATGTGGAGCCGGTCCCGGCCGGAGGTATCAGCCCGGGGCCGTCGACCGTTGAACTGAAAAGTGTCCACGGCCGTGAACCCTAGGTGGGGACCGATGCAATGGGAAGCGAAGACCTCTCCGTGGGCGGATGCCAGGCCACCCCCACGCACGTCATTCGCGACCTCGATACCATCGACGCCGAGCTGCAATTGGTGGTGGCTTTTCGCCGTCAGGCTCGGGAGCGGGGTGGGCCGTTGCCGTCGATAGACGCCGCGGATGCGCTCCTAGATGAACGGCTGGGGGCTATTTTTGCAATTCCCCAGTGAGAGGTCGGGCGTGAATTCGGTGGCGCCGCCGCCAACGTACCTCGGGTGCCGAACGCGTTGGCAAGCGAACTTTGCCTCTATCCCGTAAGACTCGGCAGGCGGTCCGCTGCCGTCGATACACGGACTCTGCAGCGAATATCGTCCACACCCTCTGTCGGCATGCGAGCCGCGCCAGTGGTGGGAGAGCCACATCACTCCAGATGATCCTTAGTAGCCGCTAGCGTTCCTTCGCCGAGCAGAGTATGCTACTGCAAATAGTGAACGTGACCGTTTACAATCTCGCAAGGACCGGACCCACTATGTACACCGCACCATCGCCCATTGATGAGCCCACTACACATCGGCTGGAAAGGCCGCTCGACGAGTTGGTCCCGGCGCCGGTGGTGGCGCGAACACGACGACTGCGCTTGGCGCTGATAGTAGGCGGGGCGATCGGGCTGATCGCGTGGGTCATGTTCTTGGTGACCACCCTGCCGGCGAACTACGTCGCGCACAATTGGCCGGCAATCTGGGCGGGATTCGATGTCTTGCTTGTCGCACTCATGGTCACGACCGCGGTGCTCGTTTTCCTTCGTCGGCAGTTGGTGCCGCTGACCGTGTTCACGACCGGTGTGTTGCTGATCTGCGATGCGTGGTTCGACGTGATGACGGCCGGCCCGCACGACCTGTGGGTATCCGGGTTGACGGCGACGCTCGTCGAACTGCCGCTGGCGGTCATCCTGATCGCCACCGCGCTGCGCATTTTTGCGGCTGAGCGTGACGCGGTTGTGGCTGCTCGATCCCGGGATGCCACCGTGGCGGTTGCCTCTGCTGCCGTAGGTCACGCCTCCCCCGCTGGCCTATCCCCGAACTACGCCTGATCGGCGATTTAATGGAAGCCGCCGCAGGTGGGTGACTTGCACTTCGCCGAAGGGGCGGCCACGCTGACCGGCGATGCGCGACCTCGACAGCATCGACTCCGAGCTGCGATTGGTGGCGGCTCTTCGTAGAAGGTGCCGCTGCCGTCCCACCGCCCCCCTGTTGGAGTATTTTGGCTGGTGGGTGGCTAGCATGTCCGACCAGGTGAGGGCGTGAGAAAGGCCAGAGGGCGAGATGGCGTTCGAGCGTTACCGGCTGCCGAAGCTGATCGGCCAGGGCGGAGTGGGCAAGGTTATCGCGGCGGCGGCGGCCGCCATTGCGCTCGCACCGTTCTCGGTGCTAGCCACCACACCCGGTGTGGCACAGGCGGCGCAGACCCCCCAGGTCGTTCTGCCAAATCCCCCGCCCCCGAGGACGATTCCGGCGGTGGCCGCTCTGGAGGAGCCCGCCCGACCCTGGTGGAGCATGGGGCTGCACTACGGGGTGTTGGTGATAGGAGTGTGCTTTGTCGCCTGGCTGATCCATCGTTTCGCGAAAACGTGGAGGGCGGATCTGACGGCTAGCGCACCGCGGGCGGCCCGGCGAGGTCTCGGCCGGGGCGGGTTCGGAGGTGTGCCATTGGCCCGAAAAAGAATGGTGCTGGCCGAGGCGGGCCATAGATGCGCCATCCCCACCTGTCGGCACCCAACGACCGAGATAGCTCACATCGTGCCTGAGTCACAGGAGCACGACGACACGTTCGAGAACCTCATCGCGTTATGCCCGGACTGCGAAAAGAAAGAAATCGATCGGCAGTCGATGCGCATGTATAAGCGCAATCTCGGGATCTTGAACAGCCGCTACTCTGATTTCGAGCGCCGAGTGTTCGACCAGATTGCGGAGACCGACCGGAGATCCTTCATTGTCGAGGCGGGTTTGGAGATCCCTCTCCTCCACGCAGTCAATGACGGGCTCTTGAAACGAGTTGAACTAGCGCCCGCAGGGATCCAACGGGGTGAGCCAGGCGATTACAAGTACGAGGTCACCGATGAAGGCCTGGACTTCATTAACCGATACATCCGTGGTGAAGACATATCGTGAGGTCCCAGCGTTGAAAAACAACGCATTTCGCGAATTCTCGCGTTTCTGAAATCTGTTATCTCGCAACAAGTTTGCTAGTCTTCAAAATTCAATCCCCGCGTGTGAAAATGTCGTGACGTTCGTGGCGCTGCCAAACGACCCTTTGCTCCGATTCATTTACGCGAAGTCTGGTGGCGGCCTTGGTCATTCCCGACACGGTGGCCTTCTCCTACGCCGGGGCGTTCGGGTTGTCCATACTCGTCTGGCAGCACCTGATCGGCCTGCACCTGCACTGGCTCGTCCTACCGCTGACGTTCATCATCCTGGTGGCGGTCGGGTCGGACTACAACCTGCTGCTGATCAACAGGGTCAAAGAGGAGATTCACGCCGGATTGCACACCGGTCTCATCCGCGCGCTCGGCAGCACCGGTGGAGTGGTGACGTCCGCGGGTTTGGTGTTCGCGTTCACCATGCTGGCGATGCTCACCAGCGATCTGCGAACCATCGGTCAGGTGGGTTCCACCGTGTGCATCGGCCTGCTGCTCGACACGTTGATCGTGCGCTCGTTCGTCGTGCCGGCCATCCTCAGCATCCTGGGGCCCTGGTTCTGGTGGCCGACGCTGGTGCGTTCGCGTCCGTTACGGCAGGCATAGCCGCCGTACCTACCCGTTGGGGCAATAGGTCGATTCTGCAGTGTTAACCATGGATGTGACGTCGCCGAACGATAAGCCTTGGTCGCCCATGACTGCGTGGATGTCCTGGGCAATCCGGTCCGGCGGCAGACCCACAAACCACCGATCGAAGCAAATGTGGTGCGCCAGCTGGATCATGGCGCCGTCGTGGCCCTGATCCGCCGGCCAAGTGAAGCCGAGGGTGCGCAGTTGAGTGAGGTATGCGCCATCAGCGGGGTCGGCGGTCGCAATCGCAGCGCTGGTAACCAGAGCGGCGCCAGCCATAACGGGGACGGCCAGTCTGGCCAGCCAGCGAGGTGAGGGCATGAGATGCGCTTCCTTTCTTCTTTTCTTCTCGGCTTTTGAGGGTGCCGACAGTGTGCGGGTCCAAAGCGGCACAAATATGAAGAATAGAGAAAGCTGGGAAAAACTCATGCGGAGCTGAATGGTCGGCTTTTGAGGCACTTTCCCGGGAGTCCTGCGGGCGGTAGGCTAACCCGCCCCAAAAACCCTTTGTGCGCTCGGGCATGCAAGCCGGGTTACGGTCACGGCGCCAAAAGGCGCGGGCATTCTCTTGGGCTTAATGGCTCATCCGTTTCGCTCCCGGAGCAAGACGGCCCAGTTTCGCGGCACGCGGCCACGAGGACCAGGGACCGTCTGGTCTAACGGATGGCATTGCGGTGGAGCAAGTTCTGGACCCTGGTAGTAATCGTTGCTTGCGTAGTCCCAGAACCAGTCCTCGCCCGGCTCGAAAGATCGGATGATCGGATGCCCGCTTTCTCGCCAGTGCGCGGTGGCGTGCCGGGCCAGTGAATCGTCGCAGCAACCGATGTGGCCGCAGGCCGCACAGCGCCGTAGGTGCACCCACCAACTGCCGACGGCATCGCACTCAGCACAGCCGATTCCGCTGGGCGGCACCGACGGATCGACATCACCAGTCATCACGATTCTTTCTCGGGAATGGCACTAGCTTCTAACGTATTCCGCATTACGCCGGCGCGCATCCGGATGCGCTTAGGGCTTTATGACATGGGCGCGGCGGTGCTCGGGATCTTCCCCTGGATCAAGTCGAAGATGGCGTGGCAGTGGTAACCGCTACACAAGAATTGACGCGTCCGCGAAGTACGCCGTGAAGCATCATTCGGTGCAGGCCCGTAGACACGCGGTGGCCATCCTGGTCGCCTTCTACAGATCGACGCCGGCGTATGACTGGCAGGCACGGCCGACTGCTGAGCTAATCGGTAGCTGGTGTCGTTCTCCCCCCGGCAACTCTCGCCGGCGCCCGGCGAACTGGGGCGCGCATATCAATAGAAGGCGCGCTAGGGCTTACCACAACCCCGAAAGGGCGCGGGGCGGTTTCAAGGGCACCGGTGCCGTGGGCAGTACGGGTGGCTTACCCGGACGGCACAGGCACTGCAGCAGCTGCTGGACGGGTGCCAATCGCGACCAGGCCGCTGAGGCGCCGGCGTGATAGCCGCCCATCGCGGTCACATCCTGGGCCCACATCTCGGCATACTCGGCCTCCTTTTGCGCGATCGCAGGGGAGTTCAGCCCAAGCAAATTCGTATTTGCCAGCGTGGCGGTCACAGCCCGATTGATCGATACCAGCTGCGGGGGCACTGTGGCGGCGTGTGCCGCCTCGTAAGCGGACGCCACCGCCGTGGCTTGGGAGGCGGCCTGCTCGGAATGGCTAGCCGCCGTGTTGAGCCACGCAGTGTACGGCGCGGCCACGGCCGCCATCGCCGCCGCCGAGGGACCCTGTCACGTCCCGCCCTGACCCGATAGGCCCGAGGTCACCGACGCAAACGAGGACGCCGCCGTGCGCAATTCGTTGGCCAACCCAGTCCAGGCCGTCGCGGCCGCGAGCATCGGCCCCGACCCCGCACCGGCATGCATGAGTGCCGAATTGACCTCCGGAGGCAACACTGGGTGACTCATCAGCAATCCTTCCCTTAGGGGCGCTCACTCAATCGCTTTCGTTAGTGAGCAACCGAGGACAATCGGAACGATGCGACCCGCCGTCATCGGTGCCTGCTGGCGGTGAACACCCCCCGAGGGGTCCACCGAGATAGTGACCCGCCACTCCCCGGCGACAGCAGCCATGATGAGTCACACCGGCACCTACAGCAGCCTGGCCGCTAGTTTGGCTTGGATTGCGGCGATGGGGCAGCCGGGTTGGCATGGTTGGCGGGTGTCAGCGCCGCAGCATTGGCATGGCTCCGAGTACTCGACGCGGCGCTCGTCGAGTACGGCGTGGCTCATTGTTGTTCCAGTGTTAGCGGTTCTGCTGTGGTCGCGTCTGCTGGAACTTCTTCGACGCCTAGGGGTTTCGGTCCCGACGCGCTTGAGGATGGTGAGCCATTGCACGTCAGCATGTTGCACGTCCCGTTTGGCCCGTGGCAACCCATAGGGTCGTACTCACAGCGAGACGTCTAGTAATTACCTTTGTACCAACGACGGGTGGGAAACTTGAGCAATGACCCCAACTCGAGCGCCCGGTCGACCGCGCAGCGAGGAACACCGCGACGCCGTCCTGAAAGCCGCCATGGAACTCATGCAGGAGGACGACCTGCGCAGGGCGTCGGTCGACCGGATCTCCGCACGCAGCGGGGTCAGCAAGGCGACCATCTACAAATGGTGGCCGAACAGAACAGCGGTGGCTATCGACGCGTTCCTGCACCAAATGATGGCCGACGCGCCCGTGCCCGACACCGGATCGGCGGCTGAAGATTTCCGCCTCACGTTGCGCGCCATGATGCGCTTTTATACCAGCCCACTTGGCGCGATCTACGCCCAACTCGTCGGCGAGTCGCAGTTCTACCCAACTGAACGCGAGCGGATACGAACACACCAGGTGAACGTCCGCCGAGCTGCCGTGAGGAAGATCTGGGACCGCGGAGTCGCCCGCGGTGAACTGAATCCGAACCTCGACCCCGAGGTGGCCCTGGATCTCATCTTCGGGGCGGCGATGTACCGGAGGGCGACCGGGCACGGAGGATTGACGCCGGCCGACGCCGACGCCATCGTGGCCACTGCTATGCGGGCACTGGCCAGCTGATCAGTTGTAGGGGGGCTAACCGCTTAGCGCCGCTCAGATGCTCCGACCCGCGCCGGTGACCGACGGCAGTCGCTCCTCATAGCTGCTCCCCTTGCCACAGAAGAAACCCGGAAAAAGTTTCGCCCGGCTGTCGGTGGTGTAGGACGCTGGCGGGATGATCTCCTACGCGGCGTTGTGTGCGAATGAGCCCGAGCTGGCCGAGTTGCGTGCGGCGATACGGGACTTTCTGCGGGCCGACCGGGACGAGTTCGGCTGGTCGCCGGCGGTGGACTCGTGGCTAGGTGGCTGGGATCCGGAGTTCAGCGCCAGGCTCGGTGACGCCGGATTCGTCGGACTGACCATTCCGCACCGTTATGGCGGCCGCGGGCTTGGACACCTACACCGTTACGTCGTGACCGAGGAGTTGCTGGTTCACGGTGCTCCGGTGGCCGCGCACTGGATCGCCGACCGCCAGCTCGCTCCTGGGTTGCTGGCCTACGGCAACGAGGAGCAGCAGCAGCGTTTGCTGCCACGCATCGCCACCGGCCGCTTCTACTCGTCGATCGGGATGAGTGAGCACGGCGCCGGCTCCGATCTCGCCGCGGTGCAGACCAAGGCGACCTGGACGGCGGGCGGCTGGCTGCTGAATGGCACCAAGGTGTGGACCAGCGGCGCGCATGTGGCGCATCAGGTCGTCGTGCTGGCCCGCACCAGCCCGCCAGATCCCGAGCATCGACATGCCGGGTTCAGTCAGTTCCTGGTGCCATGCGACGCCGACGGGGTGCGGATCGATCCGATTGTGCTGATGTCCGGTGAGCGTCATTTCAACGAGGTCACCTTCACGGAGGTATTCGTGCCCGACGCCGATGTGCTCGGCGAGATCGGCAACGGCTGGCATCAGGTGACGTCTGAGTTGTCGTTCGAGCGCAGCGGCCCCGAGCGAATCCTGTCCACCGCACCGTTGATCATCGCCGCAATCCGTGCGCTCAGTTCGGGCCCCAGCCCCGACGACCGCAGCGCCGCCGACATCGGCGACCTGTTGGCCCGGTTGATCTCGCTGCGCCAGCTGTCGGTGTCGGTGGCCCGTGCGCTGACCGCCGGCGAGGACGCCGCCAACCAAGCGGCATTGGTCAAAGACCTCGGCACCCGATTCGAGCAGGAATCGGTCGGCGTGGTCGCCGACCTGCTCGACCAGGCCGAGCAAAACCAGGAACTGAAACAGATGCTCGCCACGGCCTTTTGGCACAAGCCGATGTTCACGCTGCGCGGCGGCACCAACGAGGTGCTGCGCGGCGTGGTGGCGCGCGGAATGGGGTTGCGGTGAGCGCGCTTTCGGGTGGCATCTTCGACACGGCCCATGAGAAGGACGACACCGCCGAGCTGCGTGCGCTGGTCGACGAACTCGGCCGGCGGTCCTTCGAGGCGCGACTCGGCCAACGCGGCATGCCGGAGAGCATTCGACGACGATCTGTGGCGCACCCTCGAGGAAACGGGTCTGGTCCGGCTCACCAGCACCCCGGACTTGGGCGCCGGACCGGTCGAGTCCGCGGTGGTGCTCTACGGCGTGGCACGTCATGCGGGCGCCGTCCCGATCGCCGAGACCGATCTGTTGGCCGCCTGGCTCGGACAGCAGGCCGGCATCGAGCTGCCAAGCGGGCCGCTGACCGTCGCGATCGCCGACACCGACGCCGCAGAAGGCCGGGTTCACGGCGTCGCCACCGACGTGCCTTGGCTGAGGGCTTGTGCGGCAACGTTATTGGTCGTACGCAGCGGCAACGAGGTGCGGATCGGGATCCTCGACGCCAACGACACGCAGGTGCAAAACGGCCTGCGCCCCGGCCACAACCTTGCCGGCGAACCGCGCGACCGCCTCAGCTTCGACGTCCCGGCCGATCAGCTGCACTCAGTCGATCCGGCCATCGCCGCCGAGTTGGTACGGCGTGGCGCTTGGGCCCGCTGCGTACAGATCATCGGCGCGCTGGACGCCGCCGCCGCGTTGTCGGTGGACCATACCCGCCAGCGAATCCAATTCGGCCGTCCGCTCAGCAAGTTTCAGGCGGTACAACACTCGCTGGCCGCCATGGCCGGCGACATCGAGCGCGCCCGGGCTGCCACCACCCTAGCGATCGCCGCCGCCGCCGAACACGGCTTCGCCTCCGCACAAACCGATTTCGCTGTCACCGCCGCCAAGGTCACCGTCGGCCGCGTGGCCGATGCCGTTACTACCATCGCTCACCAGTTGCACGGCGCGATCGGCGTCACTGCCGAACATCCCCTGTGGCTGGCCACCATGCGGGCACAAAGCTGGGCCACCGATTACGGCAGCCCCGCCCACTATGCACGCCGCCTGGGACGCCTGGCCCTGGCGGCCCCGGAGCCCTGGGATGTGCTGATTGGTAATACGGCCTCTTGAGAAGCATTGATGGGAAGGAGGATTGGTGACACGAGAACTGGAGGATGCCGCCACCGTCGCCGTCGTGTGCGTGGAATGCCAAAACGGCGTTCTCTGACCCGAGCGGTGTTACCTGCCCTGACCCCCTCTCTCGGAACCTACGCCGGCTTCTCGACGCTGCCCGCGCCACGGGTGTCGTCGCGAGCGTCCGAAACGGCTTCAGCCCAAGGCTATTCCGAGTTCCTGGGCAAAGACGCGATCTTGCTGGACACCGATTTCGTTGCGGCCGATGATCATATGGTCGTGCTGGCCGTGGCGGACGCCCTCTCCGCATTGCGGCAGCATCGCAATCCCGTCGCGCACCGCCGCATGGACGGCGCGAAGATCGTGTCGTAACCGGCGCGCGTTTGATCGTCTGCAGCCGGCACACGTGCCAGCCAACTGTGCCGGACGCTGCACCGAGTGGGTGACCCGGCGGGCAGGATATCGATAACTTCGACACCCACCGAACTGTTGGCCAAATTAGGTTCGGGAGATCCAATAGATGACGCCCATGTTGTCTCGGACGTCCCAGGACCCGTTGATCGGTCACCAAATTGGTGATCCAGTTAAACGGAAAGCCCATCCGATGATGCTTGCCGAATCGGTCGTGGATGGAAGTGTTGGCGAGCGCATTCTGGCCAATGAGCTCTCGCCGTGCACGAATGGGAAGTGGTAGGACTCCGCGAACGCCTCTAGCGCTCCCTTCCATGACACCTCGGACTCGAACTCGCGATAGTCGTGATAGCCGAACGAGGGTAGTCCACCGCCTCCAGATCGGGGCGAGGTCACCGAGGTGTGCGTCGACGTCGATGTCGGCATCAGCGCTCAACACCGCCCAGATGAAGCCATGCCGTTCCTGATTGGGCAACTCGACCAGTCCGTAGTCGCCTTTGTCCATGCCTGCGAAACCCGCATGCCGGGGATGGTGAACAACTTCCCGTCGTTCTTGTACGTCCAGGCGTGGTAGGGACATGTGAAACGAGTTGCGCTGCCTGAACCGCAGGCCGGCATCGCTCCCCGATGACGGCAATAGTTCAAGAACACGTGGCTCTTCATCCTTATCGCGCGTGATAAGGAGCGAGTCGCCTAGCACCGAGCGCACGACGTAGTCGTTGGGACCGGCGACCTGCACACTGGGCAGGACAGCCAGCGGGGTGCGTCGCAGGATTTGAGCTTCCTCGATCTCGGTGATCTTCGGATCGCGGTAGTAATGCAGCGGCACTCGGAGAACGTCATCGGCCATATCGGTGGTCTTGTCGAGCGCCACCTGCAGTGCCCGTCGGGTCAGTTCGGTGTCAAGCACCCCCGCACGCAGCTGTTCGTCGATGGTCACGAGATCCTCCTCCGCTGCCGTCTCCACCGGACCATACACTGATGCCATATTGGATGGTCGCTGGGACGCGAGCGGTCACGGTAGCGGTCCTGTACTGGACGTATGGGATCCTGTTCGCTGATGCGAACACACGGGTGGTCCGGCTCGACGCCGGCTGACGATGACGAAGCGATCGCTCGTATCCTCGACGCCGCACGACACAGGATCGATCGTCCGGCAAGGACTTCGGCATTTCCGATGTGGCAAAGGACGTGGGTGTCACCCGGCAGACCGTCTATCGCTACTTCCCGAGCACTGAAGCGCTGCTGTTTGCGACGTCGGTCGCAGAAGTCGGCCCGTTCTTGGACAGCCTGGCTGCGCACCTGCGCAGGATCACGACCCTGCCGAAGCGGTTGTCGAGGGTAGCCCGCACGCTGGAAAGGCTCCGCACGAGCGATACCTGAGTCTGCTGTTGACGCCTGGCAAGGCCAGCACATCTCGGCCGGCGTCACCTCCGACACTGCCATGACGTTCGGGCGCTCGATAGTGGAGAGGTTCGACGTCGATTGGGCCAGTGTGGGCATCGTCGACGAGAGCTCGATCGACTCGTCGAGTTCATGCTCCGCATCTTTCAGTCATTGGTCATCGACCCGGGGCGCCCGCCGCATCGCGGCAAGGAACTCCGGGCATTCCTGCGCCGGTGGGTTGCACCAGCCATCTCCGTCAATGCTCCGGTACGTAATGCGGCCCAGATGAACAAGAACCCGGCGCAGCGTGCTCACCAGACGAAGTCAAGTAGCAGAACCAAAGCCGCCACCTGAGATCAGCCGCGAGCGGCCGCCAGGGACACAGGCGATGATTGCACGCCGGGATCGCGCATGCCGTCGGCCCACGCTTGATGCAGGTGTTGCAACAACGGCTCGTTGCGGCCGATGACGACGCGATCTCGTCCCGTCGCCAGACCCGGTTGGCATTGCTCGGCCATAGGAAACTCCTCAGCGCACAATAGGTCCGTCACGAACTGGAACCGCTGGGTCCCGTGGAATACGTTCGCAGCAACAAACATTCGGGAGTCCGGCACATGCCTGCCCGGTTGCGTCCGCGATAAGAGATCAGCAGACGGCGTGTTCTCGGAGAGTCCGCCCGAATGCGTTGACATCGGCCGCAAAGAGCTGCGGCTGCTCGAAGTCCGCGCAGTGCCCGCCCCGTTCCTGGACGGTGTAGTGAATCAGGTTGTACCCATCTGACGGTTTAGAGCACGCAATATGAACGGGGCGGCGGATCCGAGGCGGATGAATACGAACCCGTCATCTGTAGCACGGACGAACGGCGTGCCCGCAGTCGCCCGATTTACATTCCGCGTGGTGGTGCCCCGATGTAACGCTCGTTGTCTCGACCGCCAAAGACACCCAGATCGTCGACCTCAAAGCCGCACAGCGCGAACTCGACAAGCTCCACACCGCCGGTAGCTAAGTGCAGCAGTTGGGGTCCAGCGCCGCGCACAACGCCTGCAACGCATCCGGGCGCACCCGATGAAACACGTTCATCCCGCGCCGATCCGAGACCACCAGACCGGCCTTACGCAGCTGGCTCAAATGATGGCTGACCGTCGACTCACTCAAGTTCAGCACCGCGGCCAACTCCCCGGAGATCTCTTCACCCGCAGTTGAACTGAATAGATACGACACGATTTTCACCCGTACCGGATCGGCCAACGCCTTTAGCCGCAACGCGACCTGCAATGCATCGCCATCACTCATCGGCCCCGAGGCCACTGGGGCGCAACACACCGGCGCGGTCGTGTCGACCACCGGTAACGCTTTGGGCATGACACCCAGCCTGCCACATACATTGACATATATCAAAAAGGTGGGGCATGCTGAGGACACCACCAGTTCGATATATGTCTCGCAGCTTGGAGGTTCGCTCCCATGTCTCGTGTTCAGCTCGCCCTCAACGTCGACGATCTCGATACCGCAATCGGCTTCTACTCCAAGCTGTTTCATACCGAACCGGCCAAACGCAAGCCTGGTTACGCCAACTTCGCGATCGCCGATCCACCGTTGAAGCTGGTCCTGCTGGAAAACCCCGGTCAGGGCGGCACCCTCAACCACTTGGGGGTGGAGGTCGATTCGAGTGAGGTCGTACATGCCGAGATCGCCCGGTTGACCGAGGCCGGCACGTTAACCGAAGAGGAGGTCGGCACCACCTGCTGTTTCGCCACCCAGGACAAGGTCTGGGTCACCGGCTCCGATGCTGAGCGGTGGGAAATCTATACGGTGTTGGCCGACTCCGAAACCTTCGGCGACGCCAGCCCGAACCGTCCCGCCGAGGACAGTGGGGGTGTGTGCTGCAGCAGCACCGCCGCCAACGAGGCCGAGGCCACCTCGTCGTGCTGCTGACACTCGCATCGACGACCACGGGCACCACCACAAGGCCATGACCGACACCACCCCCGAAGCTCAAACACTCGTCGCAGCAAGGCTTTCCACCCTGGATCGGCTGCTGCCGGTCTGGATTCTGGCGGCGATGGCTCTCGGGCTACTGCTGGGCCGACTGGTCCCCGGCCTGGGCGCAGCCCTCAGTGCAGTGGAAGTCGACGGAATCTCGCTGCCGATCGCACTTGGGTTGTTGATCATGATGTATCCGGTGCTGGCCAAGGTCCGCTACGACCGCCTAGACACCGTCACCCGCGACCGCACACTCTTGGTCTCCTCGCTGCTGCTCAATTGGGTGCTCGGCCCGGCGCTCATGTTCGCCCTGGCCTGGCTGCTGCTGCGGGATCTGCCTGAATACCGCACCGGGCTGATCATCGTCGGGCTGGCCCGCTGCATCGCCATGGTCGTCATCTGGAACGACCTGGCCCGCGGGGACAGGGAAGCCGCCGCCGTCCTGGTCGCCCTCAACTCGATCTTCCAAGTCGTCACGTTCGCCGCCCTGGGCTGGTTCTACCTCGAAGTGCTTCCCGGCTGGCTTGGGCTTCCCCAAACCAGCATCACCGTCTCCGTCTGGCAGATCGCCCGATCCGTGCTTATCTTCCTGGGCATCCCATTGGCAGCGGGCTACCTCTCACGGCGCTGGGGCGAAAAGACCAAGGGCCGCAACTGGTATGAGACCCGCTACCTCCCGAAGATCGGGCCGTGGGCGCTTTACGGGCTGCTGTTCACCATCGTGATCCTGTTCGCCCTGCAAGGCGACCAGATCACCCACCGGCCATGGGACGTGGCGCGGATCGCGCTGCCGCTGCTGGCCTACTTCGCCATCATGTGGGGCGGCGGCTACGCCCTGGGCTACGCGCTGCACCTGGGTTATGAACGGACCACCACGCTGGCGTTCACCGCCGCCGGCAACAACTTCGAGCTCGCCATTGCCGTGGCGATCGCCACCTACGGCGCCACCTCCGGCCAAGCCCTGGCCGGCGTCGTAGGACCCCTAATCGAAGTGCCGGTGCTCGTCGCACTCGTCTACGCCGCCCTGGCGCTGCGAGGCCACTTCCCACAACCGAAATCACCGGCCAGGCAGGACCAACCATGACCGATAACGCCCCCAGCGTGCTGTTCGTCTGCGTCCACAACGCCGGCCGCTCCCAGATGGCCGCCGCACTGCTGACCCATCTGGCTGGTGATCGCATCGAAGTGCGTTCGGCCGGAACCGATCCCGCAGGCCAGATCAACCCCGTCGCCGTCGCCGCGATGGCCGAAGTGGGCATCGACATCACCGCAGCCACTCCCAAAGTGCTCACCGGCCAAGCGGTGCAGTCCAGCGATGTCGTGATCACCATGGGCTGCGGAGACACCTGCCCATTTTTCCCCGGGGTGGCCTACCGCGACTGGAAACTCGACGACCCCGCCGGCCAACCCCTCGACGTCGTGCGCCGGATCCGCGACGACATCGCCGCCCGAGTCCGCGCCCTCATCGGCGAACTACTGCCCCAGCCCCACCAACACCGCACAGACACCGGGTCGACGATCGCGGCGACCAGGCGTCCGTCGACTCACACTGAACACGCGGGGTATGCCGTTCGACACCACCCGCTACGCGGGACGCGCAGCCGCTGGTTACAGCGAGGAATTCTTCGGCGACCGCTCGAAGACTGCGACGCAGGACACCACCGAATGATCTCGCTGACAGGCAAAGTCGCCGTCGTCACTGGAGCCAGCCGCGGTATCGGCAAAGGCATCGCGGTGGCCCTTGGTGACTGCGGTGCAACGGTATACGTCACCGGCCGCACTGCTGCAGCCGGCGAGCACGAGCTGCCGGGCACCGTCGGCGAGACAGCCACAGAGGTCACCCGACGCGGCGGCACGGGGATCGCCATGCAGGTCGATCACGCGGTCGACAACCAGGTCACCGCTCTGTTCGACCGGATAAGAGTCGAACAGGGCCGGCTCGACATCCTGGTCAACAACGCGTTCACGCTGTCCGAGGACCTCACCGACGCAAAACCGTTCTGGGAGAAGCCGCTGTCCAACTGGGAGATGGTCGACGTCGGAGTGCGTTCTAATTTCACCGCCGCCCGCCTCGCCGCCCAGATCATGGTGCCCCAGAGGACTGGACTGATCGTCGCCACATCGGGATACGTCGGCGTCACCTACACCTACGGAGTCGTCTTCGGACTGTGCAAAACCGCTGTAGACCGGATGGCCCGCGACATGGCCATTGAGCTACAACCCCACAATGTGGCGTCGGTATCACTGTGGCAAGGACTGACGATGACCGAACGGGCACAACGCAACTTGAGTGCTCGCCCCGAGATGACGAAATCGATCGTCACCCGACCCGCGGTGGGCTCATCACCAGAGTTTCCCGGCCGGGTGATCGCGGCGATGGCCACCGACGCGGATCTAATGAACCTCTCCGGGGGCACCTTCATCACCGCCGAACTCGCGCAGCGATACGGAATCACCGACATCGACGGCAAAACCATCCCATCACTGCGCGCCGAACGGGGATCCCCTATCTGGCAACCAATCACGGGAGCAGGCCATGAACGCTGACCAACTTGCCCGATTCGAACGCCTGCTAACTCGCCAGGACATCACCGACTGCCTGACCCGATTCTGCCGAGGCATGGACCGGTTCGACCGTGACCTGTTCCTCTCAGCATTCCACCCCGATGCCGAGATCGCCGCCGGCGACTTCGTTGGCGGGCCAGCCGACCTGTACGAGTGGGCGCACAACATGCACGCCCAGGGACAGATCGCCACGCAGCACAACTTGCTCAACAACACCTGCGACGTCGATGGCGAAACCGCGCATTCCGAAACCTACTATCTATTCGCTGCTCGCAACCTCGACGAATCCAATTGGATCGCCGGTGGCCGCTATTTCGACCGCCTCCAGCGTCGCGATGGCCAGTGGCGGATAACGTTGCGTACCAACGTGATCGAATGGTCCGGAATGCTGCCGACCATGCCGATACCGTTCGCCGACGTACCCGACATCGGAGTCAACGGCGTTCCAGCACGGGACCGAACCGACCCGTCCTACCAGAGGCCACTCGTCAACCGCCGGGACACCCACAACCCACTCACGCCCGCGTGATACATCGGCGTGGTCGACGGCGAAGCACAAACTGATCGAGTCCTCGATGACCATGAATGTCCCCGCCGACCCGTTCATGGACGGCGTTGCCGACAGGGAACGGCACCGACCGCCGTTCGGTAAGGGCCGAGAAGATGACCTGCTCAAACTCGGTGGAGCTAAGGGGATTCGAACCCCTGCCTCTACCAGGCAAAATGCTGGTTCACCTGCAGTTTCGTTCCGTTTCGTTCCGATTCAGTCCTGCTCGTTACCTGCGGTTTCGTTGTCGGGTCTTGACGGCGTCAAGAGTGATCATCGACCAGTCGGAAGGTCTAGCCGCGCTTGCGGCTCCTATGCTCCCATGCGGGCGTCGTGATGACCTTCGATCGTGGGGGTTCCGTCTCGGCGCGGGCGGAGCGAACCGATCGCTGGCGTTAGCGGGATGTGCAGTGCATCAACCAGGCCTGGGGCCGCGTGACATACCCACGGGACGGCGTTGATGGCGCGCATACCGGTCGCGAGCAGGCCGTGGTCGGTGGAGTCCTCATCGGAGTTGAACCCGGTTTCGAATTCGGCATCGAAGCTGGGCTCGCCTTCGATCATCACGCGCCACACGCCGTCGATGCCGCCAGCGCGGCTCTTCGGCCAGTCCGGTGCTACGTCTTCTGCCATCCGGTCGACGTGCTCGATCGTGATCACTTCTTGGCCGTCGACCACGCCGATGCAGCGGAACCAGACCGCTGCGACGGTGCCGGGTTCGATCACCCCGGATAGGGTCTCGAGTCGCCGCGGTGACGGTGCGAACTCGCACGTTTCGCGAATCTCGTCCAGTTGTACGCCGAGTGCTTCGGCGACCATGGTGACCGCCGCGCCCCAGCCGTACTTGATCACGCCGGGCATCATGATTCCGCCTTGATAGTCCATCGGCTGACCGAAACCGAACAGCTCCCGCATTTCGTAGACGGTGTTGTCACGCGAGTAATCGGTGATCTCCAAGCCTCGGATGGAGTAGATCCGATTCGACATCGACGCCATCGCGACGGCCAGCAGATCGCAACCGAATCCCGGTTCGATGCCCGATGAATAGATCGAGCTGCCACCCTTTATCGCCGAGTCGACGATGCGCTGCACGGTCGACTGCTTGATAGAACCTCGTGGGTAGACCAGGCCCGGAACGGACGTGGTGACGATGTTCTTGCCCGACTCCAGAATGCGGCAGAAGTCGGTGATCGCCTCGCGAGGGCGGCTGGTCGCCGGCCCGGTGTAGATGATGCAGTCCGCGTCGCCGGCCAGAATGGCGGCGTCGTCGCGGGTCGCGGCCACGCCCAATGGATCGATGCCGGCAATCGTGCCGGCATCCTTGCCGTCCTTGGATTCCGAGTGCACCCAGACGCCGACCAGTTCAAGGTTCGGGCGGTCGGCCACCGCGCGGATGGCCAACCGTCCGACCCGTCCGGTCGCCCACACCGCAACTTTGTACGACTGCTCCGGGTGATCCAAGGGTTCCTGCCGCATCGTTGCGACTCCTCTCGCTCTTGTCCTGTAATGATTACACATGTAATTTTTTCGTCACAGGCTTTTCTGGCGCCGGGATCGAACGGCAAGGGGCATTGACCATGGGTGTGCTGGACGACAAAGTCGCGATCGTCACCGGGACCAGCAGAGGTGTCGGCGTGGGCATCGCCCATGAACTGCTGGGGGCGGGCGCCACGGTCGTCGGGTGCTCGCGGTCACCGCTGGACGCCATCCCCGGCGTGGACGCGAAGTCTGGGTGGGCCGAACGCTCCCACCAAATGGTCTGCGATCAAGGCGATTACCATGCGATCGACACGATGGTCACCGCGGTGATCGAGCGCTACGGCCGAGTCGACATCCTGGTCAACAACGCCGGCGGGACGGTCCCCGCGCCGCACGCCGAGGACATTCCCGCACTGGTGTCGCGCATCCAAGGCGCGCCGCGCTCCGACGACGACTTCGAGCGCACCGTGTTGTTTCACGCGTTCGCCGTCCAGATGAACCTCATCAGCCCGTTGTGGTTCGCCATCCGCGTGTACCGCCAGATGCGCGACCAGGACGGCACCGGCTGCATCATCAATGTCTCCAGCGGCGCCGGCCATCCCGCGGGCTCGCCGACACTGGTGTCCTACGGTGCGGCCAAGTCCGGACTCAACCACCTCACTCGGTCCCTCGCCGAGGAGTGGGGCCCGGCGGCCCGGGTCAATTGCGTGGCGCTCGGACCGACGATCACCGAAAACTTCCGCTCGTTCGTCCTGCCCAAAGACGACCCGACCGGCTCGACGTACTTCGACGCGCTACCGCTCAAGCGTGGTGGCGAACCCGAAGAGGTCGGCCGCACGTGTGTCTTCCTCGCCTCCGGCGCAGCCGATTTCATCAACGGCACGACCATCGAAATCGACGGCGGCATGCTGCCGGGAGTGCTCTACGACGCCGGACTGAAGACCATCACCGATCTGCTCTGAAAGGACTCCAGTGACCCGTCGGATCGTCCAATTCTCCACCGGCAATGTCGGAGTCCACGCGCTACGCAGCATCATCGAGCGCCCCGACCTGGAACTCGTCGGCGTCCACGCACGCGGACAAGACAAGATCGGGCGTGACGCCGCAGACCTATGCGGGCTCGACCGGCCGACCGGTGTGCTCGCCACCGACGACATCGACGCACTGATCGCCCTGGACGCCGACTGCGTCGTGTACACCTCTCAAGCCGAGACCCGTCCGCACGACGCGTTAGGCGAGATCAGTCGATTTCTGCGGGCAGGCACGAATGTCGTTGGGACGTCGTTCGTCTGGATGGTTGCGCCGGACCAGGCCGACGATTGGTTGCGTGAGCCACTGGCACAAGCCTGTTCCGACGGCGATACAACGTTGTACATCAACGGAATCGACCCTGGCTTCTCCGGCGACACCCTGGTGTACACCGCACTGAGCTTGGCCGCCCGGGCCACCACGGTCACCGTGCAGGAGATCTTCGACTATGGAACCTACGATGACGCCGAATTCACCGGTGTGACTTTCGGTTTCGGGACTGCGCCGGATCACCTACCCATCCTCTTCTCCCCCGGCGTTCTCGCGTCGATGTGGGGCGCGCAGGTTCGCAGCCTGGCCACCGATCTCGGCATCGAACTCGACGAGGTGCGGGAGCGCTACGCCAAGTGGGTCACGCCTGACCTGATCGAGTGCACCATGATGAACGTCGAACCGGGCACCGTGGCCGCCGTCCGCTTCGCGGTCGAAGGCGTGCGCGGCGGCGAGGTGATCATCACCATGGAACACGTCAATCGGCTCACCGATGCGGCCGCGCCGGATTGGCCGTATCCGCCGGACGGACATCCCGGCGTGCACCGCGTCCGCGTCGAGGGCAGCCCCGGCATCGAGATCAATACCCACGTGGGCATATCGGGCATTGACCACAATCAGGGCGGGGTTATCGCCACCGCGGCCCGCGCCGTGAATCTCATCGACGCCGTGTGCCGGGCTCCGACCGGCATCCTTGCCGCGCACGATCTGCGGCCGACCGATCACGTGCGGGGCGTGCTGTGGTGATTCCGACACCATGACCTCACCCCGTCGGCCGCCCACCGGCGCACAGGCCCGCGCCGAACGCACCCGCGCAGTCGTCATCGATGAGACCGTGCGCTGCATTCTCGACGAGGGCTTCGCCCCACCCAGCGTCCGGCACATCACCGACCGCGCCGGGCTGACCTGGGGCGTCGTCCAATACCACTTCGGCGATTTGGACGGTTTGCTGATGGCGGTGGTGGACAAGGGTTTCGGCGAACTGCTCGACGCCCTCGACGAGTTACCACCGCAGGCCGTTCGCGACGGCAGCGTGCGGGCGCGCACCAAGTTCGTCATCGACACGATCTGGGACGCATTCTCCAGTCCCACGTCGATGGCTGCGCTGGAGATCCTTATCTCGACCCGCGGCCTGCGCGACGCCGTCGCCAACACGCACCTCGCCGACCTGATGGCCACCCTGACCAGCCTCGGCCGCCACCTGGGAGAAGGTCTGTCCGCGCCGCACGCCGGCCGGATCGGCAACCTCATCTGGGCAACCTTGCGCGGCCTGGTGGTTGCGCAGATGGTGTGGCCAGAACCCGTGGACTCCTCGCGGGACCGCCAGGCGCTTGTTGATGTGATCACCGCTTACGTCGAATCGCGCGGCGGCTGAACAAGGCTGCGGCAGAACTACGGCAGATCGGTGGACAGGAATGTCAGTGGTAGCCCGAGGACCGAGATCTCGATCTCGTCGAGTTCGTACCCGTCACCGCCGCGGTGCTGATGGAACCGAGTCTGCGCGCCGTACCGCTGCGCTACCTGCTCAGCGGCCGGGGCGTCGCCTACACGGATCACCACCGAATACACACCCGGACCGTTCTGCTGCAGGAAATTCGACACCGAGTTATCACCGTCAGCCTCGGAGGACAGTGGGGTCACCAGTTCGAGTCCGCCATCCCAGTCCAGCAGCACCCGCAGGCCCACATCTTCGAGCTCGATGGTTTGGAATCGAAAGCCCAACTCCGAGAAGAACTGCGCGGTATCCGGGACCTGCGCCTGCGGCACCGCAAACACCACGTGATGAACGCTGTTCGCTCGGCTCGATTCGTTCGCATTTTCGGCCACAAAAAAACATTACACACTTTATCGTTTAGCTGAGTCAGCATCCCCCGGAAAGGATTCGCCATGAGGTCAACGACGGGCAAGACATACAAGGTTGTGGTCTGGGCGACCGGCGGCGTCGGGCGTTATGCCATCCGCACGGCGGCCGACCGTGCAAACCTCGAACTCGTTGGGGCATGGGTTCACTCGGCCACCAAGGACGGTCAGGACATCGGGACCTTGGCCGGTATCGAGCCCTTGGGTGTCACCGCCACCCGCGACGTCGACGCCCTGCTCGGTGGGGACGCCGACTGCATCATGTACGCCGCTCCTGCAGGCCCTCGGCCCAAAGAGGCACTTGCCGATTTCTGCCGAATCCTGACCGCGGGCAAGAACATCGTGACGACGTCGCTGCCCGGCCTGGTCTACGAGAAGGGGTCGCTCTCCGAGCGTTATCTCGAGCCCATCCGCGAAGCCTGCCGCGCAGGCAACAGCTCGATCTATTCGTCTGGCATCGAGCCGGGCTTCGGGTGCGACCTCTTCCCCATCGCCCTGCTGTCCATGTCGCACCGCGTGTACTCAGTGCGCGGAATCGAGATCACCAATTATTCGGAGTATCCGGTCGAATTCGATGTCCGAGAGTTGTTCGGTTTCGGCCAACCGCTGGACTACCAGGGCGGTCTCAAACGCCCGGGGGTGCTCAAGTGGGGGTGGGGTGCCGCGGTCACGATGGTGGCCGACGCGCTGGGTGCTGAGCTCGACGAGATCCGAGAGACCTGCGAGTTTCTGCCTACCCCAAGGCGACTCGATACCGCCTGCGGAGTCATCGAAGCCGGAACGGTCGGTGCGACCTACGCGCGCTGCGTCGGCGTGGTGGACGGCCTAGAAGTCATCACGATCGAACACGTCGACCGGATGGCCGACGATCTCGCGCCAGAATGGCCGACGGGCCGCACCGGCGGGACCGACGGCATCTGGCGCGTCGTCATCGATGGCGAGCCGTCCTTCGACGGAGAATTCGAAGTCGGTTATCGCGACGGTGAAAGCGCCAGCGACCACGGCCTGCTCGCCACCGGGATGCGAGCAGTCAACGCCATCCCTTGGGTGTGTGACGCGCCGGCCGGGATTGTCGATGCACTGCACCTGCCGCTCACATCGCCGCTCGGCGCACTGCATCCGCACCGCGACGGTGTCCCCGCGTTCTGAGGATCACGACCGTATCGACGCAGGATTAGCTACGAAGCCACTGACGCCCTCCCCCGCCAGGCCCGGATACACCCACGAGAGCGCTAAAGTCGTCCCACAACTGGCTTCTGCTACCAGTAATACGGTGGGGGATGCGAGGGGTGCATTGTCCAGGGCCGAGGCCGACTCCGCCGACGGCCGGCCTTCGGCGTCCCGCACTCAGCGCGCAATCCGACTTCTTGCGTTGCTGTAGGAACACCTGGGAACGAACGCGGTGGAGCTAAGGGTGGAGCTAAGGGGACTCGAACCCCGTACCGAACCTTGGGAAATGGCACTTGAACTGTGCTTTCTGTCATTCGGTGTCGTTACGCGGGTGCTTCGTTTCCTGCGGATATGCGTCGGCGCGTTACGCGACGTAACGGTGCTAGACCGACTTGTATGGCGCCTTAACGCACGCGGTTGAAGGACCTTCTGCTTGTGAAGCTGAGGCGAAGTCAGGACCGAGACGTTTGTGCTGGTCAAGCTGGACGAACTGGCGCTGGGTGGCAGGGCGCTCGACAACCGCCTGCCGCGACCTTTCTCGGCGACACCATGGCTGACGAGATCCTCACAACTGCGGCCCGCTGGGAAAGCCGCACGGAACCGGCTAATCCTTGAGCCACCGGCGCCGGGCACGTCGAACCGCACCAGTGTGGTGTCTGGATTCAGGTGTGCCAGCAAGGGATCGAGCACCTACCGGTCCCGGTGGTGTGTCTGGCGTAACGAGTTCGGCGGGCTGAAGGCCCAGGACGCCAAACGGCTCAAGGATCTCGGGCGTGAGAACGCCGCCCTGCCGCGCAAGCGGCTTGTTGGGGTACCGAGAGCGCAGTCGAATGCGCGTAGGCACATTTCGGTGAGATCGGCCCGCGAGATATTCGGTGAATGAATCCATTTCACGCAGGCTGCGCGAACGAACGCCAACCAGCCCTCTACGGCGATCTCGGTGGCATCGCGCGGACGTCCCTCCGCGACGAGTTCATTGATCAGGCGTTGGCCCACGACGTTTAGCTCTTCGGCGATGATCGCCTTGATTGCCGGGTCATCCGACAATGCGCCGCCGTTGATCGTGACTGCTTCAAAGGGATGATCGACAAAAGATTGGATGTGGGCCTCGAGTGCGGTGGCAAGCTGTTCTGCGAGCGATAGCTGCGGATCAAGGCTGATGCGTGCCAGGAATCGGTTACTAGCGCGCGTGAATATCGCTACGTATAAGTCTCGCTTACTCGAAAAGTGGTGATAGAGCAACGATCTGGACACACCCGCGCGCGCGGCGACGTCCTCCATGAGGACATCGTCATATGGCTTTTCCGCGAACAATGCGGCTCCGGTGTCGAGCAGGTGTTCGCGTCGCTGCTGCGGCTTCAGCCGGCTTCGTGTCACGTGCCGCCACCGCCGACATTCGGCCCTGGGCTATCAACCGCCGGACCGCCACGCTGCCACCTGTACTCACCATGAACGACTCTCGTTCGCCGTAGGACCAGTTCACGGGGTCCGGTCATGTCGGTTCCACACACAGGTTGTCGGCAGAGAACACCGGAAACGAAAGCTTTCGTGACGGCATGGCGTCCTCCGTGAGGTCGAACTCGTTTGAGGTGAGACTGCACCAAGCGTGAGACTTTTAACGATATCTGTAAAGGTCGCGGACCGCGACGAAAGGCCTCGTGCTGCTGAATTTTGCCGCAATCGACTCCTTTTCCGCTTTACAGAGCGGGCCCAGAATTCACTCAGCACCGCCTCGTAATCGCGCCCGCCGTAGAAGACGCCGATGATCGCCACGGTCTGGTCCAACACAGCGACTGCAATAACGACCCGTCGCCTGAAGCCGATTGTGCGCAGTCCAGACCTGATGTCGTCGCGCGCGCTGCCGCGATGCGGGAATGCGGCCAGCTCCTCGCAGTAAGCGACGATCGCCTCCGTGTAGCGCGCCGCGACTTCGGCCGACCCCGCGGCGGCGATATAGCGGTACAGCTCGGCGAGCTGATCTTCCGCCTCGGCGTGAAGACGACGCTGGGACTCACACGCTCCCGGCCTGCTCGGCGGCCAGCCGCGCCCGCACCCTCTGCACAGTGACGGCGCGCGAAGGGTCGGCGACCACGGCGTCGTACGCGGCGGCAACCTCGTCACGAAGCCAGGCTTCAATAGCCTGATCGCGGGCGAATAATGCCCGCAGGCCCTCGCGGATCACCTCACTTTCGCTGGCGTATTCCCCTGCGCGCACCCGCTGGCGTAGCGCTTCAGCCATGTCGTTTGGGAGTGTGATGCTCAATTGCCGCGTCGTTCGCATGAGCGACCTCCATTGTCGAGTAGGACTGAATCCTACTCCTACCGCGCGGCGCGGGCGCCTTGCTGTCTCGGCGTAGCGCCGCCCAGCAAATCCGCGTTGGTACCCCGCTGCGTCGTTTCGGTCCCGCATCAACCGGCCTATCGCTAGCGAACTTTGTAGGCAACGGTCCCGTCGGAGCGGGTCGCATTCGAGGGTGATGCGATGGTCCTAGGCCTGACACACCGGTCACGACAAACGCGGCGAGCGCGGCCGTCGTTGACCTGACCGAACACGAACCGGCGCACACCTAAGCACCGGTTCCCCGTCTGGTCGCTGCGCTACGTGCCCCGTTCCCGTACTTCTGCTCAGCGGCTTGGCGGCTGATGGCCGACGCGGTGCCGACCATCGCTGCGGGGGGCGCGCGCTCCACCAGCCGTTGGTGCAGCGGACGACATCGCCGACGGCGGCCATGGTGCCAAGGTTGGGCCGCCTCCGTGCTCTCCTCTGGCGGTCTTTAGAGACCAAGTTCCCGGTCGATCTGCGGCCAGTAGTGCAAGCCGTCCGTAGTGATCGGAATCCAATCGTGGGTTTCCCCCGTCGCGTACACGAAGCTGATCGGGGCACCTTGGGTGACCGCCGCCTGCTGAAGGAGCTGAATGTCGGGGTAGGTGACATCCTGGCTGCCCGCGTACACCGTGGTGGGTGGGAGCTTATCCAGCGGCCCGAACAGGGGTGACACTTCGTAGCTGGTGGACGGGAGCCCGCCCGCCCATAGCGCCGACATTTTTTGGAGAGTGGGGGCGGGCGGCAGCCACGACCCCTTGATCGAGGGCACAGCCGGGTTGGACCACGACGTGTCCACGGGCGGGGACAGCAGCACCATCGCGCCGGGTATCGGCATGTTGTTGACGATCTCGTACTCGACCGCCGCCATCCCGATATTGGCACCCGCCGAGTCCCCGAGCACGCTCACGTGGTCCGCGCCGTGCGCGGTCACCTCCGACGAGATCAGGCCCGCCATTTTCGGGACGACGACGCCGCCGGTGCCGCCCTGCTGGATGAGCGGGTAGATCGGGACTTCGACGGTGGCCCCCGTCTGGTAGGCGATCATCGAGTAGTCGATCCAATGGAAGATCAGCGGCGGGATGGCTGCTGCCCCACCGTGGATGGCGACCACGTAGTCCCCGGACGGGTGGGCGGGCGCGATCTGCACGACCGGTATGCCTTGGTAGCTGGTGGTCGTGACGTGCTCCCCGAGCAGCAGCGGCAGAAACGCTGGCGGCTTGTTGCTGACCAGCAGGTTCACACCCGGAATATTGGGGGCGTCGGCGAGCACGGTCATCAGCGGGGAGTGCGGGCTGGCCAGCTGCTTGTCGACGGGCGGCAGGTTGAAGAATACTTTGAGGGCCTGCAGGAGGGTGGCGCCTTCAATCTTCGTGAGTAGCGACGGGGCACCGCTGAAGGTCGGGTTGCCCGTGGCCGGAACCGGCGGGATGGCCGGTGCCGCGAAGAGGTTGGCGAGCGTGTTCACCGCCTGGGCCTCGGTGCTGGCAAACGAGCCCGCACTCGCGTTCAACGCCTGCACGAACTGGCCATGAAACGCCGCCGCCCGCGCACCGAGTGCGTGGAAGCCCTGACCGTGGTCGGAGAACAGCGCCGCAATCGCCGTCGACACCTCATCCTCGGCTGCGGCCAGCATCCCCGTAGTCTGGGTGGCCGCCGCCACGTGGGCCGCGCTGACGTCCGAGCCGATGGTTGCCAAATCGGTTGCCGCCGCCGTCATAATCTCCGACGCCGCGATCACATACGACATTCCGAGCCTCCTCCAATGCGTACCTGCGGCAACGCATGTGGGGAAGGAGCATAAGGTATTAGGCGCTACCTACGGACGAGTTTTCGCAAATTCCGCGCGGGTCCGAAGGGGTGCCTTCCCAGTGCTTGGCATGAGCGTACCCGCGAACCCCTCGAGCGGGAATCTTGACGTCGATTCAGTGTCCTGGCGATTTAGGCCTCTGAACTGCAGTTATATGAGTGGAGCTAAGGGGATTCGAACCCCTGACCTTCTCGATGCGAACGAGACGCGCTACCAACTGCGCCATAGCCCCTGACCGGTAGCAGGCTACCAGTTCTACGAACCCGGCGGCCCCAGCGGTGCTACTGGCCGACGGCTCGCGGCAGGTCCCGCGGCCAGCCGTAGGCCCGCACCGGGATGTCGTAGTCGAGATGCTCGAAGATCGGGTCCTCGTCGTCGATCTCCAGGACCACCGCGCCCGGGCGCCGCAGCCGCGAGGGCACCACGTCGAATTCGCGGTCCGCGGCGTTCTCCACGCCAAGCCGTGCCCGCGCCATCCGGTGCATCCGCCGACGACGCACCTTCTCCTCGATCCGGGTTTGCCGGCGCAGGTACGCCAGATAAAGCACCGTGATGCCGGTGGCAGTGCCGCATACCCACCAGGCGGTCGGTGTCACCTCGAACGCCGCCGTGGCCGAGCCGACCAAGACGACCGCCATCACCATCAGCACACGCTTGCGGAACGTGTATTTGCGGGCGCTGACCGCAGCGGCGGTCTCTGTGTCGAACCGGCGCCGCCGTGAGGCGGCCGGCGCGACGGGCGCGGCGACGTCCTCGAACGCATCGTCGTCCTCGTCGGGCTCCAGGCCGGACGAGTCCTCGATGTACTCGTATTCGTCGTCGTGCTCGCGTTCGGCCTCGTGGGGCACGGTTTCGGGCTCGTCGGCCGCCAGCACAGGCTCGGTCTCCGCCGCGCTGACGCCCGCTGGCAGTGCCCCCGAATCTTCGATGACATCTACATCCAGGTAGTCGGGCTCGGTCTGCTCGGGCACCGCGAACTTCATCACGACCGGGTGTGTGGGCCGGGCGTCAGTGTCCTGGTCGGCGTCGCGATCCTCGTCCTCTTCGGAGTGCTCGTCGCGGTCAACGTCGTCGAGGTCGCTCTCCTCCGGCTTCCAGTCCGGGTCGCTGCGATGTCCCGCGGCCGGCCCCTTCCGCCTGAGCAGCCGAGAAGCCGCACCGCCGTTCAGCACCCGGGTCGCCAACGCGACGTCGCTGGTGCGCCGCACCGCGTCGCGTTTGCTGATCAGCATCGGAACCAGCACAAACAGCCACAGCACCACCAGCGAGATCCACAACAAAGATTGAGGAATGCTTGGCATGACGACCCTGCTCTCTTCGGTTCCCGTCGCTCCGTGCGACCAGCACAATTACACACCTGTAATTTGCCCATTACAAGCACCAACGGTCACTCGTGTCACGTCAGCCACAGTCCGGCCACGCTGGGGTTTTACCGCGCGCGGTGGCGCCTCATCACGGCCAGCTGGCGTGCCCGGCCCGCACCAGGGTCGAGGTCACCGATCCGTAGACCTCTTCGACGGTGATGCCCACCAGTAAATGGTCTCGCCAGGCCCTGTCGACTTCGAGGTAGCGGCGCAACAGACCCTCCTCGCGGAATCCGACCTTTGCCAGCACGGCGCGGCTGGCGGCGTTTTCCGGACGCACGGTGGCTTCCACGCGATGCAGCATGACCGGGCCGAAGCAGTGGTCGAGGCCCAGCGCCAACGCTCCGGTGGCCACCCCGCGACCGGTCGCCGACTTCGAGACCCAGTAGCCGATCCATGCCGACCGCAACGCCCCGTGGGTGACGTTGCCGATGGTCAGCTGACCGCAGAACCGCCCGTCGAGCTCGATCACGTACGGCAACATGCGGCCTTTGCGGGCCTCCGACCGCAGACCCGAACACAGTGCCGGCCACGCGCCGACGGTGTGCCGGACCGTCCAATCGCCCTCCGCGCTGGGCTCCCATGGCTCGAGGTGCGCGCGGTCGGCCAGCCGGATCCGGCTCCACTGCGCCCCGTCACGCATCCGCACCGCGCGCAGCCGGATCAACCCCGCCGGGACCCGCAGCGGTCCCACGTCCAAGGGCCAACCAGGATGCCGCGGGTTGGAACGCAGGAGGTTCACGAGCTGACGCACTCGTCTGAGTCAGCCGCGCTGAGCCAGGAAGGCGACGTCGACGATCTCACCGGTGCGGATCTGCTCCGCGCCGCTTGGAATGACGACCAGACAGTTGGCTTCCGCGAGCGTCGCCAGCAGATGCGATGACGACCCCGGAGCCCCGCCCAGCGCCTGCACCAAATATTCACCGCTTTCCTGATCGCGCATCAGCTGACCGCGAAGATAGCCCTTGCGCCCGGCCACCGATGTGATCGGTGACAGCGTCCGGGCCTGCACGATCCGGCGCATCGGCTGGCGCTTGCCCAGCGACAGCCGGATCAGTGGCCGGACCATCACCTCGAAGACCACCAGGGCGCTGACGGGATTGGCCGGCAGCAGGAACGTCGGAACGCCCTCGCGTCCCAGCTGCCCGAAGCCCTGGACGGATCCGGGATGCATGGCGACGCGGACGACCTCCATCTCGCCGAGCTCGGACAGCACCGCGCGCACCGCCTCGGCCGCGGCACCCCCGACGCCGCCGGCGATCACCAGGACCTCGGCGCGATTGATCTGCCCCTCGACGATCTCCCCGAGCTCCTTGGGGTCGTTGCTGACGATGCCGATGCGGTTCACCTCCGCGCCGGCATCGCGGCCGGCCGCGGCCAGGGCATAGGAGTTGACGTCGTACACCTGGCCGTTGCCCGGGTTGCGGGTGATGTCGACCAGCTCGCCGCCCACGGCCATGACCGACACCCGCGGGCGCGGGTGCACCAGGACGCGTTCGCGACCGACCGCCGCCAGCAGCCCCACTTGGGCCGCGCCGATGATCGTTCCGGCCCGCACGGCGACGTCGCCGGGCTGGACGTCGTCGCCCGCGCGCCGCACGTAGGCACCCGAGGGGGCGCCGCGCAGGATCCGCACCCGCTGCGTCCCGCCGTCGGTCCAGCGCAACGGCAGCACCGCGTCGGCCAGCGTCGGCAGCGGGGCGCCGGTCTGCACGCGGGCCGCCTGGCGGGGCTGCAGCCTGCTGGGGGTGCGCGAACCGGCTTCGATGGTTCCCGTCACCGGTAAGACCAGCCCGCCGCGCTGGTCTTCGTCGGTGTCTTCGTCGGAAAACGGCCCGACGAGGCCCACCCCGCCCTCTCCGAAGCCCACCCCGACCACGTCGACGCTGCGCACCGCGTACCCGTCGATTGCGGCCTGGTCGAAGCCGGGCAGCGGCCTTTCGGTCACCACTTCCTCGGCACACATCAATCCCTGCGCCTCGGCGATGGCGACACGTATGGGCCGCGGGGCGACCGCGGCGGCCGATATCCGGGCCTGCTGCTCCTCCACAGAACGCACGAGCGCGCCTTTCTGCCCTCAAGCCGTGACGGGCGCCAACGCCGGGAGCGAACCGGGTCCTTTACCGTCCGGTTATTGCTCGGTCAGGCCCAATCGCGCCACCAACCACCGCCGCAACTCAGGGCCGTAGTCGTCACGATCCAATGCAAAGTCAACCGCAGCCTTGAGGTAGCCGCCGGGATTTCCCAGGTCGTGTCGAGAGCCGCGATGCACCACGACGTGAACCGGGTGGCCTTCGGCGATCAACAGCGCGATCGCATCGGTGAGCTGGACTTCGCCGCCCACGCCGCGGTTGATGCGGCGCAGCGCATCGAAGATGGCGCGGTCGAGCAGGTAGCGGCCCGCCGCCGCATACAGCGAGGGTGCGTCCTCAGTCTTGGGCTTTTCCACCATGCCGTTGACCTTGAGCACGTCGGGATTGTCGCCTTCGGCAACCGGCTCGACGTCGAAGACGCCGTAGGCGCTGATCTCCTCGGGCGTCACCTCGATGGCGCACAGCACCGTGCCGCCGTGCTTGGCTCGCACCGTCGCCATGGTCTCCAGGACGCCCGTCGGCAGCACCAGGTCATCGGGCAGCAGCACAATCACGGCGTCCTCGTCAGCCGTCAGCACGGGCTCGACGCAGCTGATGGCGTGTCCCAGTCCGAGCGGTTCGGCCTGCACCACGGATTCGACCTTGATCAGCGCGGGCGCGCGCCGCACCTTGGCCAACATGGCTTGCTTGCCACGCGCCTCGAGCGTCCCCTCGAGCACCAGGTCTTGGACGAAGTGCGCGACGACGCCGTCCTTGCCCTCGGAGGTGACGATCACCAGGCGTTCGGCACCGGCCGCGGCCGCCTCCTCGGCGACCAACTCGATGCCGGGCGTGTCGACGACGGGCAGCAACTCCTTGGGCACCGTCTTGGTCGCCGGCAGAAAACGCGTGCCCAGGCCGGCCGCGGGCACGATCGCCGTGAATGGGATCGGGACTTCAGCTGGGCGTGACATCGTTCACACCATAACCCTCGGTAGGCCCACCGCCTGGGTGTGACCCGGGGCTGTCATCGTTAAACAATGGCGACCTCGACCAAGGCGGCGTTACGGGAACAGCTGCTGTTGGCCCGCCGCAATGTTGCCGACGAGGTGCGGGCCGCCGAGGCCCGGATGCTGGGCGAGCACGCGGAGCTCGTGGTCAGCGGCCACAGCACGGTCTGCGCCTACGTGCCGGTGGGCACCGAGCCGGGGTCCATCGAGATGCTGAATGTGTTGCTACGCGGGGCCAAGCGGGTGCTGCTGCCGGTTGCGCGCACCGCCGCCGACGGCACCCCCATGCCGCTGCGGTGGGGCGAGTACCGGCCGGGTGGACTGACGCGCGGACCCTGGGGGCTGCTCGAGCCGCCCGAACCCTGGCTGCCCGAGTCCGCCCTCGCCGACGCCGGCCTGGTGATCGTGCCGGCACTGGCGATCGATCACCGCGGCGCGCGGCTGGGCCGGGGCCGGGGCTTCTACGACCGGTCGCTACCAGGCCGGGACCCGCACGCCCGGCTGATCGCCGTGGTGCGCGACGACGAGCTGGTCGAGGAGTTGCCGGCGGAACCGCACGACGTGCCGATGACGGATGCACTCACGCCGCGGCGCGGCGTCATCGCGCTGCCGATCCGGGTATAACCGGAGGGAATGATCGCCATCACGTGGCGGTTCTAGCACTTGAAACGGTAGAGTGCTAATCCAGGTTTCACATCATCCGGAGGTTTTTTGTGCCGACTTACAGCTACGCGTGCACCGAGTGCGCCGACCGCTTCGACGTTGTGCAAGCCTTCACCGACGACGCGCTGACTACGTGCGAGAAGTGCTCGGGTCGGCTACGCAAGCTGTTCGGCTCCGTCGGCGTGGTGTTCAAGGGCAGCGGCTTTTACCGGACCGACAGCCGCGAATCGGGCAAGAAATCGACGAGCTCGACCAACGGGTCGTCGAGTAGCGAGTCGGGGACGAGTTCGGGCTCCAGCGAAAGCAAGCCGTCGAGCTCATCCGAAAAGTCCGAAAAGTCGGGCAGCAGCTCCACGCCGGCCACGGCGGCCGCCTCGAGCTGACGGGTTATCCACAAGGCGCCGCGTGACCGGCGCTCGCGCCGCCGTACGCCGCCTACCGTGTGCAGCGTGGCGGAACCATCGCTGAACCCAACCCTGTTCAGCCGGCTATCGGCCTGGTTGCGCCCGGACTGGACGCGGACCGTTCTGTTTCGGCGGGTTGCCGCCGGCGCGCTCGTCGTGCTGGCAGGCGTAGCGACCTTGCGGTCGAATCCCGACGATGACCGCGCCGAGGTGGTGGTGGCCGCACGCGACCTGCGGCCCGGCGCCGCGTTGACTTCCGATGATGTCCGGCTCGAAAAGCGTTCGGCGACAACGGTTCCCGACGGGTCGCGCGCCGACCTGGACGCGGTGGTCGGATCCACGCTGGCCAGCCCGACACGACGCGGTGAAGTGCTCACCGACGTCCGGCTGCTGGGGAGCCGGCTGGCCGAGTCAACGGCCGGGCCGGGCGCCCGTATCGTCCCGCTGCACCTGGCGGACAGCGCGCTGATCGACCTGGTTCGGGTGGGCGACGTCGTTGACGTGCTGGCCGCACCATCCAACGACGCACCGGGTTCTGCCCCGGCGGTTAGCAAGGTAGTGGCCACCGACGCCGTCGTTGTCCTCGTGTCGGCCAAGGAGAAAACCCAGTCCGCCGAGGGTGACCGCGTACTGTTGGTTGCGCTTCCGGCTCGCGTGGCGAACACGGTGGCAGGTTCGGCGCTGGGTCAAACGGTAACCCTCACCCTGCACTGAGCAAACTGCGTCCAGTCCAGAAAGGGCCTCCCGATGTTCAAAGGGTTCAAGGAGTTTCTCTCGCGTGGCAATATCGTCGACCTGGCCGTCGCGGTGGTCATCGGTACGGCCTTCACCGCATTGGTCACCAAGTTCACCGAAAGCATCATCACGCCGCTGATCAACCGGGTCGGCGTCAACGCGAATTCCGACGTCGGCATCTTGAAGATCAGCATCGGCGGTGGTCAGACCATCGACTTGAACATCCTGCTGTCGGCCGCGATCAACTTCATCCTGGTGGCATTCGTGGTGTATTTCTTCGTCGTGCTGCCCTACAACACGCTGCGCAGGAGAGGTGAGGTCGAGCAGGCGGACGACGCCCAGATCGTTCTGCTGACCGAAATCCGCGACCTACTCGCCCAGAACACCGAAGGCACGTCGGGCCGCCACGGCGGCTTAGGCCAACCGGGTCAAGCGCCGACGCCGGACTACGGACCCCGAGCGGACGCCGAAGACCAGATTCGGGGCGGCTGAATCAGATCGCTCAGATCTCCAGGCTCGACAACTGCCCGATGATCTGAGCGGCCAGCGGGTTCAGCGTCGCCATCCCGTCGCGCACCGCATAGCGGGACCCGGCGAGGTTGACCACCAGCGTGCTCCCGGACACGCCCGCTAGACCGCGGGACAGTGCGGCGTCGGTGATTCCCGCGGACAGTCCCGAGGCGCGGATCGCTTCGGCGATCCCGAGGATCTCGCGGTCCAGGATGTCGCGGGTGGCTTCCGGGGTGACGTCGCGAGGCGTCACTCCGGTTCCGCCCACCGACACCACCAGGTCCACGCCGCCGATTACCGCGGTGTTCAGCGCGTTTCGGATCTCGATTTCGTCAGCCTCGACCGCCACCACACCGTCCACCACGAACCCGGCCTCGGTCAGCAGCTCGGTGACCAGCGGCCCGCTGTGGTCCTCGTCGCCGTGCGCGGTGCGATCGTCGACAACGACGACAAGTGCACGGCCGACTACCAACTCCGCACCTTTCTCCATGGGTGCCACCGTATATCCGTGGTCCGACCACGGCGCGTCGACTCTCGTCATTGCTCCGCTTTTCCGAGCGTGACCGGTACCGCGCGGCCGCCGCCGTTGGGATCCTGATAGGTCAACGTCACCTTGTCGCCTGGCGCCTTGGACCGGACCGCGGCGACCAATGCGTCGGCGCTATTGATGGGACGGTCATCGACCTTGGTCACGACCACGCCCTTGGGCACGCCGGCGGTCGCGGCCGCGCCACCCTGCACCACCTCCATGACCTTGGCGCCGGGGGTGCCCTTGTCGGTGGTCACCTGCACGCCGAGCGAGGCGTGTGTCGCCTTGCCGGTGGCAATCAACTCGTCGGCAATGCGCTTGGCTTGATCGACCGGAATCGCAAACCCAAGTCCGATCGAGCCGCTCTGCGAGTCACCCGAATCGGCACCAAGGGTGGCGATGGCGGAGTTGACGCCCACCAGCTGACCCTGCATGTTGACCAGCGCACCGCCGGAGTTACCCGGGTTGATCGCGGCATCGGTCTGAATCGCGTCCAGCACCGTGTTTTGGTTGCCCGACTCGCCGGTCGTCGACACCGGCCGGTTCAGCGCACTGACGATTCCTGTGGTCACTGTGCCGGCCAAACCCAGCGGCGACCCGACCGCCATGACCGGCTGGCCCACCTTCAGATCCGACGACGAGCCCAGCGAAATCGGGCTCAGCCCGGAAACGCCCTGCACGCGCACCACGGCGATGTCACTGGTCGGGTCGGCGCCCACCACCGTGAACGGCGCGGTGCGGCCATCGGAGAAGGTCGCCGTCGTCTTGGGCGCTGCGCCACCCGGACCGCCAGGACCACCAGGACCGCCAGGACCGCCAGGACCGCCAGGACCACCGGGGCTACCCGGCGTGCCGGGCCCACCGGCGCCCTTGGGGTTGGCGGCGGCGACGACGTGGTTATTGGTCATGATCAGCCCGTCGGCCGACAAGATGATGCCGGAGCCCTCCTCGGACTGGCGACCCAGATCGGTCTCCAGCATGACGACGCTGGGCACCGCCTTGGCGGCGACCTGCTCGACGCTGCCTGGCGGCATGTTCGCCGCCGGAACGCTGGGAGCCGCCCCCGTCACCAGCCCGCCGCCGGTGCCGCCCGCGGCGTGCGTGCCCAGCTCCACGACCGTCGCCGCAGCGCCGCCAATACCGGCCGAGATGACTGCGATCGCCACCGCACCGGCGGCCAATGCGCCTGTGCGAGAACGCTTTTGACGCACCTGTACCGGAGGGCCCCCGTGCGGACCGGGCATCGGCGGAAGCATCCCCGGTATCGGGCCCGGCCCGGTGCCCCGGGTGATCGGTCCCGTCGCGGTGCCACCGGGCACCCGCCCCGAGCCGGTGGCAGTGAACGGCTCGTAGGGCTGACGGTACTGCGGCTGGGGCTGTTGATAGCGCCAGTCGAATTGCTGGTTGTAGGTGGGCTGTTGTCCCTGGGCATAGGCGGGGGGTGCCGGCTGGTTGGGCCCGGCGCCGTATCCCGGCTGCTGCGGCGGTGGCGAATACCTCGGGTGATTCGTCATGTCGCTAAGTCGCTCTTCCTCTATTTCGGTATCTTCGGCTCGCTGTGGGCGCGGTCGGCGTGTTTTTTCAACAGTAGCCGTACACCTACGGTGCCCGCGCGGACTGAGAGTCCCCTTAGACGCTGTCGTGGATTTTCGCAGATTTTCGGATTCGCAGCGCTACCAGCAGCTTATCGTCCTCGGCTTTCGCGCGCTTTCGCAGGCTTCGCGCATGGGTTGATACAACGTCGTGACACCGGGCCGCGCGGGGAGAGCTACCCGAGTCCCGCCTACGACGCGCTTCGGCGTGTCGTCTTTGGGCGTGTCATAGGGCGCAGTCCCGCGAAGTCTTCGTGTACGGCTCGTTTGCCCAAAGTGGCTCAATGAGCACGACAGCGCACCCACCCCCACCCCACGATGTACGTCGACGTGCCACTGCCTGCTGGCGCGTATGAGGTTTCTGACTGGGAAGATCCGGGCACGCCGGGCGCGTACCGCTGATTCACGGGTTGCCGCCGCATTGTCCCGGCTGATGACAGCGGCAACCGGCTGTGGAGCGAGCCGTTGAGGTGTACGTCAACGGCCTTCAAAAGCCGGACGGCCGCGTCCACCGCGACATCGTTGCGGGGCGAGCTGCATCCCGATAATCCGATCACCATCGAAAAGCGGAGAGCTCGCCGCAGCGCTGGTTGATGCGACGAAAGCCGCCGGGGCAGCCGACGAGCTCGACGGGTGGACGCGATGATCATTATCGGAAAGATCATTCTCGCGGCCGCTGTTGAGGTGAGGGTGGTCGCGGCGCCCGGTTCAGCTGGCGCCGACCCAACACCACCACCACAACCCGGCTACCAAATCCCGGGGCCTGACGGGCGGCACCCCGGCCCCTTTCAGACCTATCCGCCGGTGTCCGGGCTACATGCCAGTGTGTGGCTTCCACTTCCCCGGGACGCAGACTTGGCAACCCCCGAGTGGAGACCAGTGAAAAGGTTGCTGATGGAACCTTCTTAGGGTGGCGGGCCTTCCCATTGGTCGGCGGCCAGTTTCGCCTCTTCGGGGGTGCCGTGAATGCTGTTGTGGATGTGCGCGTCGTACACGCCACCCTCCCCAGCCTCCCGGATCACCAAAATCCAGGGGCGCTCTTGGGTTGCCGCATCGGGGCCATAGAAGATGCGGTATTCATAGTTGCCCCTGACCGCAAGGCAACGCTCAAATAAGTAGATCGCGCCCACGTCCACCGTTTCCCATTGCAGCATGGGTATCTATCATGCCGCGGCACCGTTGGCGGTCGGCCACCGCAACCACTCCTCGACGACCACAGCCACTTCCATGCCGATCACGACTGGACCAAGCCAGCGGCGCTGGCGATCCCCAAAGGGGGTTACTTCGAACTGGAGCGGGGGCGGTACGGACCGGTTTTTCCGCGCACTCCGGCGTGCTACGGATTCTCGATCATCGCGAAGGTCAAGGAGGGTCGCGAGGACGTCGATCCGCGAACACGGCAAGGTCATCGAGGCAGCGATCGCCGAAACACCGGAGTTCCTTGCTGCACTACGTCCGCACTACCTTCGCTGGTTGCTTTTCGATGTCGGCGACGGCTTGACGTTTCGTACCTGGGCATCGTCGACACCGACTTGGACAAGAACACCGAGGATGCGGTGCAGTTGTTCGGCCAGAGCGGCATTAGCACGGTGTTCATCAATCTTGAGGGTTTCCCGGAGGATTGGAAGGAGAACCCGGACTCATTCGTGAAGTTCGTGCGGGATCACCACTTCCCGAGCTTTTTGGAGTACGGCGAGTACAGGGCGCTGTACTCAGCCTTCGGTCCGCACGGCTGGATGCCGATGCTTGCGTTTGACTTCTGCTTTCGGGACGCGCCTATTGCAGTGGCCGCAGAACTTGGTCTCAGCAAACCACGCAATCATCGTGGCTAGCTCTTCGTCGGTCAGCTTAGACATGGAAGCGAGCCTAGGGTCAGAGGCGGTCGCCAGGAGTCCTTTCGGAGCTTCCGTCACCGTGACGTAACATTTCACGACCTCTGCTGGTATCCACCACCGCGACGGCTCAAGGGTGAGGTGGCTGGGCGTCTGGCTTCCCGACCCTGACACCGGAGAACTTGTGTGGGAGATGAACTTTCAGCAGAACCGCAAGGAGACGGAGAAGGCACCGCGGCCGTGCTCGACAGCCGCAAGATCACGCGCGTCCGGCTGCACGACGCCCGCCACAGCTGCGCGACGCTGATGCACCTGCGCGGCGTGCCGATCGCGGTGATCGCCGCGTGGCTCGGCCACGCCAACGCCGCGTTCACCTTGTCCACCTACGCCCATTCGCAGGACGAGGCGCTGCAGGCCGCCGCGATGAGTTTCGGTCGACTTGTGACACTTCGTGACACTGAGACCGGATCGGAGGGGTGACGGCACCGTGTTTGCGCAGGTAAACGGCGGTCAGGCCGCGGTCACCAGGTGGACTGAGAGTCCACTGAGATAACGTTCGTGGAATCCCGTGAGTTCGCCTCGTCCTCGGACGCAGGTATCTCGGGTTCGGCCTCAGGGGTCTTGGGCATCGGCTGGCCCGGTAGCAATACATAGATCGACGTCCCAGGGGGTTGACCTCCCGGCGCGGTGTCTTCGACGCGCAGCGATCCGCCGTGGTTGAGCACCACCTGTTTGACGATCGCCAACCCCAGACCCGAACCGGGCATTGCCCGCGCGGTCGTCGATCGGTAAAACCGTTCGAACACCAGACGGCGCTCATGCGGTGGAATCCCGGGGCCTTCGTCGGAAACCACGAGCTCGGCGTGCGACGGGTCGAGTTGGCGCATTTTGACGCCGACATGGCCGCCGGGCGGGCTCCACTTGGCGGCGTTGTCCATCAAGTTCAGCGCCGCACGCGAGAGCCCGGCGGCGTCCCCGTAGACCTGCCATCCGATCACCTCGACGTCGAAGTGAATGTCGTTGCGCCGACGCCTGACCCGTTCCAGGCTGCGATCGATGACCTCGGACATGTCGACCGGTTCGTGCACCACCTGGCCACCGGCGTCTCTGGTCAGGTCCACCAAATCGCCTACCAGCGTGGACAATTCCTCGATCTGGGCGATCACATCGGCACGCAGATCGACCATCTCCTGCTCCGGCAACCGCGGCGCTCCGGGCTCCATTGCGGCCATGAGCAATTCGACGTTGGTACGTAGTGAGGTCAGCGGAGTGCGCAATTCATGTCCAGCGTCGGTGACCAGCCGTGCCTGCCGTTCCCGGGACTCGGCCAGCGCTCGCAGCATCAAGTTGAAAGCCTCTGTGAGCCTGGATAATTCGTCACTGCCGAACACGGGGATGGGCCGCAGGTCGGCGGTCCGCGCCACCCGCTCGGCGGCTTCGGTCAGCCGGCCCACCGGACGCAGCCCCGCGCGGGTGACCATTCCCCCGGCCACCGCGGCGACCGCGACACCGATGCCGCCGACCATCAGCAACACCCAGCGCAGCTTCGTCATGACCGCTTCGGTGGGCTTGAGGCTCTTGGAGATCAGCAGCGAGCTGCCGTTGGGCAGGTGGATGGCAAGTATCCGCTGATCCGCCGCGGTGCGCCGCGACATGAACAACTCACCGCGGATGACCGCCTTCTCCGCCGGCCCGACGGGCAACGTCTCACCCGGCTGTTGGGCCTTGTAGATCGAGTGCCCCGGATTCACCAGCATCGCGTTGACATCCGAGTAGGCGGTGCCCTCGATGGCCTTGCCGGGATCGGCTGCCAGCGAACCGCTGGTGATCAGCAACTGCGCCCGGCTCTGCAGCTGGTTGTCGATGTCGCTGTACAGCGCGTTCGAGATGACCGCGTAGACAGCCAGTGCCATCAATACGACGACCATCGCCACCATCGACATCGCCAGCAACATGACCCGCCACCGCAGGGACAACGAACTGGCGGCTCGCAGCGGTGCGCGCCGGCGCCGGCGGAACAACACCATTACGGAGGCGTCTCCCTGAGCACGTAACCCACCCCACGTACCGTGTGGATCAGCCGCGGTTCACCGTCGGCCTCGGTTTTGCGGCGCAGATACCCGACATAGACTTCCAGCGCGTTGCCCGAGGTGGGGAAGTCGAATCCCCACACCTCCTCGAGGATGCGGCTGCGGGTCAGGACCCGCCGCGGGTTGGCGATCAGCATTTCCAGCAACGAGAATTCGGTGCGGGTCAGGCTGATCCGTCGGTGCCCCCGGGTGACTTCGCGGGTCACCGGGTCCAGTGCCAGGTCAGAGAAGGTCATGGCCACCGAATCGGCGTCGTCCTCGGGCTTGGTCCGGCGCAGCAGTGCACGCACGCGCGCCAACAGTTCTTCGAGGGCGAACGGCTTCGGCAGGTAGTCATCGGCGCCGGCGTCCAGGCCGGCGACCCGCTCGGAGACCGAGTCGCGGGCGGTGAGCACCAGGATCGGCAGGTCATCGCCGGTGCTGCGGAGATGACGACACACCTCCAGGCCGTCCAGGCGCGGCATCATCACGTCCAGCACGAGCGCGTCGGGCCGGTCACTGGCAATCATGTCGAGCGCTTCGACCCCGTCATGGGCCAGCTCGACCGAGTAGCCATTGAAAGAAAGCGACCTGCGCAGCGACTCGCGCACTGCGCGATCGTCGTCGACGACAAGTATTCGCACGGCCACTAGTTTGGTCCTAGCGCCTGAGAGCGGCCTGAGAGGCGCACCGCGTATTTCCCGAGATTAACGCCGGTCCAGATCGATGAGGCCAAGGCGGGCGGCCTTTAGTAGCCTGCGGGGCACTTTGTGCTTTTGGCCTGCCACCGTCACACCGACGAGCTCGGTCTTAACGGCCTTCCACTGCGCGCGCCGGCTTCGGGTATTCGCGCGCGACATCCTGCGCTTGGGTGTCGCCATGGTCGGGCCTTACTCCTCGATTAGGGATTTCGCGGGTTTGTCGCGCGGCATGGCCGGTGGGCCGAACGGCGACAATCTCGAACAAGGATAGTCGGTGAGCTGCTGGTCGCCAAAACGGGCGCCCGCCCTGTCCTTAAAAGGGTGGCGGGTCGTCGTCGGGTGGGGCTGGTCCGGTGTTCGAGTATTGGGCGCGTTGGGCTTGGCGGGCTTGGTGGTTGTCGCGACGTTCGGTCCCATACCGGGACTGTCAGCCCCGCTCGGGCACCGGTTCGGTGTTGCGCCGCACGGTGTACGTGCGGCAGGTTAGAGGCATCATCGCGGTCCGCTCGCCGCAGTAGTCCGATGGCGGGTCGGTTTCGGGGGCGGGCATGCCGCCCACAGCGCGGCACAGGCTGGGGAACAGCAGCGCGCTGCCCGGGTGGTGACATAGGTGTGTCGGCCGCCGGGGAGGTCAGGATCAGTATCGACTGGCTAAACAACCAACTTAGCCAGACAGAAAACACCATGAACACACCCAGCCGCGGTAGATGACACCGAAAGTCGACCCGCTCCTCGGCTTACACTTCCGCAATGTTCTCGGAGACGCGCTACGCGCTGAACGGGGACTTGCGCGTCGCCTATCGCGCGTCGCGTGAAGGTCCTCGTGACATCGTGTTCGTCTCTAACTGGTTCACGAACTGTGAGGTCTTTCCGGAGCTACCGTCCCTTCAAGGCTGGATCGAGGCGATGACATCGCTCGGTCGGCTCATCTTCTTCGACCAGCCGGGCACCGGTGCGTCCGATCCCGTCACACCTAGCACTCGGGGCCACGGCCCGCCGACAGGTTGATTCCGTCAAAGCGGACCCGCCCACGGCTATTCGCGCCGCTATCGGCATCCGACTATGCTGACCTACCGGTTGGTTGGTGGCGCCCACCGGTAATCCCAATGAAGGGAGGGCACGCATGGCTGTTCCCTCTGGTCCTTCCGGGCCTTCCGGGCCTCCCGCCGTGCGCATCGCGAACTGCTCGGGTTTCTACGGCGACCGGCTGTCGGCGATGCGCGAGATGCTCACCGGCGGCCAGGTGGACTACATCACCGGCGACTACCTGGCCGAGCTGACCATGCTGATTCTCGGCCGCGACAAGATGAAGCACCCCGAGCGCGGCTACGCCAAGACTTTCCTGACTCAGCTCGAGGAGTCCCTGGGACTGGCCCGCGACCGCGGGGTGCGCATCGTCGCCAACGCGGGCGGCCTGAACCCGGCCGGCCTCGCGGACGCGGTGCGCGCACTGGCCGAGCGCCTCGGTATCGCCGCCCGCATCGCCCATGTCGAAGGTGACGACCTGCAACCCCGCGCCGCCGAGCTGGGGCTCGGCACGCCGCTGACGGCGAACGCCTACCTGGGCGCATGGGGCATCGTCGACTGCCTCAACGACGGCGCCGACGTCGTCGTCACCGGAAGGGTGACCGACGCCTCGGTGATCGTCGGGGCCGCGGCCGCGCACTTCGGCTGGGGCCGCACCGACTACGACCGGCTCGCCGGCTCCGTGGTCGCCGGCCACGTCATCGAATGCGGCGTCCAGGCCACCGGCGGCAACTACGCGTTCTTCGGAGAAATACCTGATTTGTCCTACCCCGGCTTCCCACTGGCCGAGGTGCATGACGACGGCTCGTCGGTGATCACCAAGCACCCGGGCACCGGCGGTTCGGTCAGCGTCGACACCGTCACCGCCCAGCTGCTCTACGAGATCACCGGCGCCCGCTACGCCAACCCGGACGTCACCGCCCGGATGGACACCATCGATCTGTCCGAGGACGGGCCCGATCGGGTGCGCATCAGCGGGGTGGTCGGCGAACCGCCGCCGCCCACGCTCAAGGTGTCGCTGAACAGCATTGGCGGGTTCCGCAACGCCATGACATTCGTGCTGACCGGCCTGGATATCGAGGCCAAGGCCGAGCTGGTGCAACGGCAGCTCGAGGCCGGGCTGACCGTCAAGCCCGCCGAGCTGGAGTGGACCCTGGCCCGCACCGACCACCCCGACGCCGACACCGAGGAGGCCGCCAGCGCGTTGCTGCGCTGCGTCGTCCGCGATCCCGACCCCGCCAACGTCGGACGCCAGTTTTCCTCGGCCGCAGTCGAATTGGCGCTGGCCAGCTATCCAGGCTTTCACGTCACCGCCCCGCCCGGCGAGGGCCAGGTGTACGGCGTGTTCACCGCCGGCTACGTGGACGCGACCCAGGTGCCACACATCGCGGTGCACGACGACGGTGCCCGCACCGAGATTGCCTGCGCCACAGATACTTTGGAATTGGCACCGGCCGATCCCCCGCCCCTGCCGCGCCCGCTGCCCGCCGGCCCGACCCGGCGGGTGCCGTTGGGCCTGATCGCCGGCGCCCGCAGCGGCGACAAGGGCGGCTCGGCCAACGTCGGGGTCTGGGTCCGCACCGACGACCAATGGCGTTGGCTCGCCAACACGCTGACCGTCGAGTTGCTCAAGGAGCTGCTTCCCGAGACGGCCGACCACGACGTCACCCGACACGTGCTGCCCAATCTGCGAGCGGTGAACTTCGTCATCGACGGCATCCTCGGTCAGGGTGTCGCCTATCAAGCGCGATTCGATCCGCAGGCAAAGGGACTGGGCGAATGGCTGCGCAGCCGACACGTCGACATTCCGGAGATTTTGTTGTGAGCATCTGGAACACACCCGAGCGCGAGCAGCTGCGAAAGACGGTGCGCTCCTTCACCGAACGCGAGATCCTGCCCCACGCTGACGAGTGGGAGCGCACCGGCGACCTGCCACGCGAGCTGCACCGGCGCGCCGGGGCGGTTGGGCTGTTGGGAGCGAACTTCCCCGAAGCCGTTGGCGGCGGTGGTGGCGACGCGATCGACGGGGTGATCGTCTGCGAAGAACTCCACCAAAGCGGCGCGCCGGGAGGGGTTTTCGCCTCCCTGTTCACCTGTGGCATCGCGGTGCCGCACATGATCGCCTCGGGAGACCAGCGGCTGATCGACACGTTCGTGCGGCCGACGCTGGCCGGCGACAAGATCGGTGCGCTGGCCATCACCGAGCCCGGCGGTGGTTCGGACGTCGGACACCTCCGCACTTCAGCAGTTTTGGATGGTGACCATTACATCGTCAACGGCGCCAAGACCTACATCACCTCGGGGGTGCGCGCCGACTTTGTCGTCACCGCGGTACGCACCGGAGGCCCTGGTGCGGCGGGGGTTTCGCTGCTGGTGGTCGAGAAGGGCACGCCCGGTTTCGAAGTCACCCGCAAGTTGGACAAGATGGGCTGGCGCTCCTCGGACACCGCCGAGCTGTCTTACGTCGATGCGCGCGTCCCGGCCGCCAACCTCGTCGGCGCCGAGAACAGCGGATTCGCCCAGATCGCGCAGGCCTTTGTCTCCGAGCGGATCGCCCTTGCCACGCAGGCGTATTCGAGCGCGCAGCGCTGCCTGGACATCACAGCGCAGTGGTGCCGCGACCGCGAGACGTTCGGCCGCCCGCTGATCTCCCGGCAGTCGGTGCAGAACACGCTGGCCGAGATGGCCCGCCGCGTCGACGTCGCCCGGGTCTATTCGCGCACCGTGGTGGAGCGCCAACTCGCCGGCGAGACCAACCTGATCGCGGCGGTGTGCTTCGCCAAAAACACCGCCGTCGAGGCCGGCGAATGGGTGGCCAACCAAGCGGTCCAGCTGTTCGGCGGCTTGGGCTACATGGCCGAATCCGAAGTCGAACGCCAATACCGGGATATGCGCATCCTGGGCATCGGCGGCGGAACCACCGAAATCCTCACCGCACTGGCCGCCAAACTCCTGGGGTATCAATCATGACGGTGCTGCAGTCCACGCTCGACCCGAAAGCGACCGCCTACATCGAGGCGGCTGCCGCGGCGACGACGCGGCTCGACGAGATCGACGCCGAGCTCGCCAAAGCGCTCGGGGGCGGCGGGCCCAAGTATGTCGACCGTCACCACGCCCGCGGCAAGCTGACTGCCCGGGAACGCATTGAGCTGCTCGTCGACCCGGACTCCCCGTTTCTCGAGCTGAGCGCGCTGGCGGCGTACGGGAGTGCCTTCCAGATCGGTGCCAGCACAGTCGTCGGCATCGGTGCGGTCAGCGGCGTGGAATGCCTGATCGTCGCCAACGACCCGACGGTCAAGGGCGGCACCAGTAACCCGTGGACCCTGCGAAAAATACTGCGGGCGAATACGATTGCCCTACAGAACCGGTTGCCGGTGATCTCGCTGGTGGAATCCGGCGGCGCCGACCTGCCCACCCAGAAGGAGATTTTCGTCCCTGGCGGGCAGATGTTCCGCGACCTGACCCGGCTGTCGGCGGCTGGCATCCCCACCATCGCGCTGGTATTCGGCAACTCCACTGCGGGTGGGGCCTACATACCCGGGATGTCCGACCATGTGGTGATGATCAAGGAACGCTCCAAGGTGTTCCTCGCCGGCCCCCCACTGGTGAAGATGGCCACCGGTGAGGAATCCGACGACGAATCGCTGGGTGGCGCCGAAATGCATGCCCGCATATCGGGCTTGGCCGACTACTTCGCACAGGACGAGGTGGACGCGATCCGCATCGGGCGCCGCATTGCGGCCCGGCTGAACTGGGTCAAACAGGGACCGAAGCCCAAGCCGGTGATCGAGCCTTTGTTCGACGCCGAGGAGCTGATCGGCATCGTGCCCTCGGATCTGCGCATCCCGTTCGACCCTCGCGAAGTGATCGCCCGCATCGTCGACGGCTCCGAATTCGACGAGTTCAAGCCGCTGTACGGGTCGTCGCTGGTGACTGGATGGGCACAGCTGCACGGCTATCCGATCGGCATCCTGGCCAATGCGCGCGGCGTCCTGTTCAGCGAGGAATCACAGAAGGCCACCCAGTTCATCCAGCTGGCCAACCGGTCCGACACGCCTTTGTTGTTCTTGCACAACACCACCGGCTACATGGTGGGTAAGGACTACGAAGAGGGCGGCATGATCAAGCACGGCTCGATGATGATCAACGCCGTGTCCAATTCGACCGTTCCGCACATTTCGCTCTTGATCGGCGCGTCCTACGGCGCGGGGCACTACGGCATGTGCGGGCGCGCCTACGACCCCCGGTTTCTATTCGCGTGGCCCAGCGCCAAGTCCGCGGTTATGGGCGGTGCCCAGCTTGCTGGCGTGCTGTCGATCGTCAACCGCGCCGCCTCCGAGGCTCGCGGCCAACAGATCGACGAGGACGCCGACGCCGCGATGCGGGCCGCCGTCGAGGGCCAGATCGAAGCCGAGTCGCTGCCGATGGTGTTGTCCGGCATGCTCTACGACGACGGGGTGATCGACCCGCGCGACACCCGCACCGTATTGGGAATGTGCTTGTCCGCCATCGCCAATGGCCCAATCAAGGGGACGTCGAACTTCGGCGTCTTCAGGATGTGAACACCATGCCGATCACTCGAGTGCTGGTTGCCAATCGCGGCGAGATCGCCCGGCGGGTGTTCGCCACCTGCCGGCGGCTCGGCCTGGGCACCGTCGCCGTCTACACCGACCCTGATGCGGCCGGCCCGCACGTCGCCGAGGCCGACGCCCGAGTGCGGCTGCCGAAGACTAACGACTATCTGAACGCCGAGGCCATCATCGCGGCCGCGCGCGCCGCCGGAGCCGACGCGGTGCACCCCGGCTACGGATTCCTCTCGGAGAACGCCGAGTTCGCGAGAGCCGTGCAGGAGGCCGGCCTGATTTGGGTCGGGCCGCCGGTGGACGCGGTGCGCGCGATGGGCTCCAAGATCGAGTCGAAAAAGCTGATGGCGGCCGCCGGAGTACCTGTGCTCGACGAACTCGATCCCGACGTGGTCGCCGAATCCCAGCTTCCGGTACTGGTGAAGGCGTCGGCGGGCGGCGGGGGCCGCGGCATGCGGGTGGTGCGCGAATTGTCGGCGCTGGCCGCCGAGGTCGCCGCGGCCCAACGCGAAGCACAATCCGCGTTCGGCGACCCGACCGTGTTCTGCGAGCGCTACCTGCCCACCGGCCACCACATTGAGGTGCAGGTGATGGCCGATGCCCACGGCACCGTGTGGGCCGTCGGGGAACGGGAATGCTCGATTCAGCGCCGCCACCAAAAGGTCATCGAAGAGGCGCCATCACCGTTGGTTGAGCGCACACCGGGCATGCGCGCCAAGCTGTTTGACGCCGCGCGGATGGCCGCGAGCGCGATCGGCTACACCGGCGCGGGAACCGTCGAGTTCCTCGCCGACGATAATGGTGAGTTCTACTTCCTGGAGATGAACACCCGCCTGCAGGTCGAACACCCGGTCACCGAGGAAACCACCGGACTCGATCTCGTCGCGCTGCAACTCGCGGTCGCCGATGGCGATCACCTCGATCCCGAACCGCCTGCTGCCAAAGGATATTCGATCGAAGCCCGGCTGTATGCCGAGGACCCGGCGCACGGCTGGCAACCCCAGGCCGGCCTGGTGCACACGATCGACGTGCCATCGGTTCGGGCCGAATTCAGCTCGCTGGGACAGCGCACTGGGATCCGGCTGGACTCGGGCATCGTCGACGGATCGGTGGTGTCGATCCACTACGACCCGATGCTCGCCAAAGTCATCTCCTACGCTTCCACGCGCCGGCAGTCGGCGCTGCTGCTCGCCGACGCGCTGGCCCGCACCCACCTGCACGGACTGAAGACCAACCGCGCGCTGCTGGTCAACGTGCTGCGCCATCCCACCTTTATCGACGGCGCCACCGACACAGCGTTTTTCGACACGCACGGACTTGCGGAGCTGTCCGCGCCGCTGGCCGACGACGCGACGGTCCGGTTGTCGGCGATCGCCGCCGCTCTCGCCGACGCCGCACACAACCGCGCGATCGCCTCGGTGTTCGCCTCGATTCCGAGCGGCTGGCGAAACCTGGCGTCGGGTTATCAGGCCAAGACCTACCTCTACGATGGGGCCACCGAGCATCGCGTCGAATACCGATTCACCAGAACCGGATTGGTGCTCCCCGGTGACGATTCGGTGCGGCTGGTCTCGTTCGCGCCGGACAACGTCGTGCTCACCGACGGCGACGGGGTGTCCTGCAGCTTCGCAGTGCAGCGCTATGGTGACGACGTCTACGTCGATTCGGCGCGCGGGCCCGTTCACCTGGTGGCGCTGCCCCGCTTCCCCGACCCGGGTTCGGCCGTCGAAAAGGGATCGCTGGTTGCCCCCATGCCCGGCAACGTCATCCGTCTCGGCGCCGAGGCCGGCGACACTGTCACCGCCGGTCAGCCGTTGATCTGGCTGGAGGCGATGAAGATGGAGCACACCATCGCCGCGCCGGCCGACGGCGTGCTCGCAGAACTCAACGTCACTACCGGTCAACAAGTCGAGGTCGGCGCCATCCTGGCAAGAGTGGAAGCGCCAGAAGAAGAAGAAGAAGGGGATTCAGCATGACCGATACCAGCTTCATTGAGAGCGAGGAACGCCAGGCCCTGCGCAAGTCGGTGTCCGCCTGGGCGTCCAATTATGGCAGTGAGTACTACCTACAGAAGGCGCGCGCACACGAGCACACCAACGAGTTGTGGTCGGAGGCAGGCAAACTCGGCTTCCTCGGGGTGAACCTGCCCGAAGAGTACGGTGGTGGCGGCGCCGGAATGTACGAGCTGTCGCTGGTGATGGAGGAGATGGCGGCCGCGGGCAGTGCGCTGCTGCTCATGGTGGTATCGCCGGCCATCAACGGCACCATCATCAGCAAGTTCGGCACCGACGAGCAGAAGAAGCGCTGGATTCCGGCCATCGCCGACGGCTCGCTGACGATGGCGTTCGCGATCACCGAGCCCGACGCCGGATCCAACTCGCACAAGATCACCACCACCGCCCGCCGCGACGGCAGCGACTGGATCCTCAAGGGCCAGAAGGTTTTCATCTCCGGAATCGACCAAGCTCAGGCGGTACTGGTGGTGGCCCGCACCGAGGAGGCCAAGACCGGCAAGCTACGTCCGGCGTTGTTCGTGGTGCCCACCGACGCGCCCGGCTTCACCTACACCCCGATCGAGATGGAGCTGATCAGCCCCGAACGCCAATTCCAGGTGTTCATCGACGACGTGCGGCTACCCGCCGATGCGCTCGTCGGAGCCGAAGACGCCGCCATCGCACAGCTTTTCGCCGGCCTGAACCCCGAGCGCATCATGGGCGCGGCAAGCTCGGTGGGCATGGGCCGGTACGCCCTGCAACGGGCCGTCGACTACGTCAAGACCCGCAAGGTGTGGTCCACCCCAATCGGCGCGCACCAGGGCCTGTCACATCCATTGGCGCAGTGCCACATCGAGGTGGAGCTGGCCAAGCTGATGATGCAGAAGGCCGCCGCGCTCTACGACAGCGGCGACGACGGGGGCGCTGCCGAGGCCGCCAACATGGCCAAATACGCTGCGGCCGAAGCGGCTAACCGGGCCGTCGACCAGGCCGTGCAGTCGATGGGCGGCAATGGGCTGACCAAGGAGTACGGTGTGGCCGCGATGATGACCTCGGCCCGGCTGGGACGGATCGCCCCGATCAGCCGCGAGATGGTGCTGAACTTCGTCGCGCAGACATCGCTGGGCTTGCCTCGAAGCTACTGAAGCCTTACTGATGGATAATCTCCTCGTCGAGTACGCCGGCCCGGACGCCTGCGGAGGCCCCCTCGCACGGCTGACGCTGAATTCGCCACACAACCGCAACGCGCTGTCCACCGCGCTCGTCACTCAGCTGCACCAGGGGCTGCGGGATGCCGCCGCGGACCCGGCGGTGCGGGTGGTGGTGCTCGGGCACACGGGCGGAACGTTCTGCGCCGGTGCGGATCTCACTGAAAATCCAGCAAATCCGGCGGCCGGCGGCGGCGACCCGTACGACATGGCGGTGGCGCGGGCCCGGGAAATGACCACGCTGCTGCGCGACATCCTCGAGTGCCCGCTGCCGGTGATCGTCGCGATCGACGGTCACGTGCGGGCCGGCGGTTTCGGCTTGGTCGGTGCGTGCGATATCGCGGTCGCCGGGCCGCGCAGCACCTTCGCGTTGACCGAGGCCCGGATCGGGGTCGCGCCGGCGATCATCTCGTTGACTCTGCTGCCGAAGATGTCGGCCCGGTCGGCCGCCCGCTACTACCTGACCGGAGAGACATTCGACGCTCACACGGCCGCGGAGATCGGATTGGTCACGACGGCGGCCGACGACGTGGAGGCCGCGGTGGCCGCGCTCGTCGCCGACATTGGCCGCGGGTCACCGCAGGGCCTCGCGGCGTCGAAGGCGCTCACCACGGCAGCCGTGCTGGAGGGATTCGACCGCGATGCCGAACGGCTGACCGAGGAATCGGCCCGGTTGTTCGTTTCCGAGGAGGCTCGCGACGGCATGCTGGCGTTCCTGCAGAAACGACCGCCCAGTTGGGCTGCCCCCGCTGACGGTGCGGGCCGCTGAGCCGTTATGAAGGTTGCATTTTAGCCAATCCCTCTGACTCCCCCTTGCAGTCAAATGTTTAGGTCGTACGCTCGTGTGTGATGAACGACTCAGCGCAAAATGACGCGCGGGAGGCGCGCGACGAATGGTCGCGTGCCTCAGACACCGATCGCATCCAAATTGCGCAGTTGCTCGCCTATGCGGCTGAACAAGGCCGCTTGGAGATGAAGGACTACGAAGACCGCCTCACCAGGGCTTATGCGGCGACGACGTACCAGGAACTGGATCAGCTGCGGGAAGATCTGCTGGGCTCGCCGGTGAACCCGCGCCGGGGCGGCAAGGTCAATCCGGCGCCCTCGACGCTGCTGCTCGCGCTGTTGAGCGGGTTCGAGCGGCGTGGCCGATGGAACGTGCCCAAGAAGCTGACCACCTTCACGCTGTGGGGCAGCGGGGTGCTGGATCTGCGCTACGCCGACTTCACCTCGACCGAGGTCGAGATCCACGCGTACTCGGTCATGGGCCTGCAGACCATCCTGCTGCCGCCCGAGGTCAACGTGGAAATCAAGGGCCACGGCGTGATGGGCGGCTTCGACCACGAAGTGCTGGGCCAGGGCACGCCGGGCGCACCGACGGTGAAGATCGGCGGCTTCTCACTGTGGGGCGGCGTAGGCATCAAGCGCAAAGCCCGCAGGGCCCACCGGTAGGTATGCCGAGCGGACGCGAAAGCTCCCGCGCGCGCGGCGTGTCGGGGGCCTTTGCTGGGGGCACCTCCCGCTTGCGGGGGTGCTCGGCCGACTAGCGACGCCGCCGGGATCGCAAGTAGTCGCCCACCACGGCGGCTCCTAGCCCGTCGAGATCGGGCACGACGACGCGTCCCTCGACCCGTCGCGCGACTTGGTCGATGAACCGCGCCAGGCCGGGGTCACTACCCAACCGGAAGATCGTCACCTGCGCGCCCAGCCTCGCCATGTCGTCGAACCCGCGCACGGTGTGGGCGATGGTCCGCGGGTGCGGCGGGTAGTCGAAGAAAACGGACGAGCCGTCACCGTCGACGTCCTCCAGGTGAGCGGTCGGCTCACCGTCCGTCACCACCAGCACAACGGGCTGCGCATTGGGATGCCGGCGCAGGTGACGGCCCGCCAGCGCCAACGCGTGATGCAGGTTGGTGCCCTGCTCGTAGACGCCTTCTAAACCGGTCAGCTCGGCGGCGGTCACCGTACGTGCGTAGCGGCCAAACGCGATGATCTGCAACGCATCCGAGCGGAACCGGGTGCACACCAGATGGTTGAGCGCCAGCGCCGTCTGCTTCATCGGCAGCCAGCGATTCTCCATCACCATCGAGAACGAGGTGTCCACCAACAATGCGACCGCAGCCTGCGTGCGGGTCTCGGTCTCGGAGACCTCGACGTCGTCGACGGTGATGCGCAGCGGGCCGGCCCCGCCTTCCAAAGTTGCTGTGCCGGATTGCCGCAGCACCGCATTGGTCAGGGTGCGGGGGATGTTCCACGGCTCGGTGTCCCCGAACTGCCAAGGTCGGGTCGCGCCGGTGAGCTCGCCCGCGGCGCCGGCACGGCGGTGATCACGATCGCCCCGACGGCCGGAAAGTTGTTGCACCACATCGCGTAACGCCGTTTCACCCAACCTGCGCATGGCCTTGGGAGAAAGGCGCCACTGGCCGTCGGAACCGCGGTCCAGGAAGCCCTGATTGACCAGTGCGCGTTCCAACTCGGCGAGGGTGCGGGCATCGACGGCGGCCTCGTCGCCGAGCTGGCGTGCCAGCGCGTCGAGATCGACGTCGTCCATGGTGGCGCCCGGATAACTCTGCGAAAGCTGGTCGGCCAGCTGCTCGAGTTCGCCGATATCGGCCAGCGCCTGGGCGCCTTCACCCATCCCGAACGGGTTGTCGCCGGAGAACTGCTGGGACCCGGTCCAGTCCTCTCCCGGCCGCGCGGCCTGCAGGTGCGCGTCGAGACGGCTCAGCGACTGCATCAGCGACGGGGAACCAAAGGCCTGCTGCGCCAAAGCATCCAGTTCGTCTCGTTGCTCCTGGCTCAGACTGTTGCGGAACCGTTGCGCGGCGGCGGCCCGCTTGGCCAGCGAGTCCAGCAGCTCCTCGACGTTTTGCGGATTCTCGGGAAAGAACTCACCATGCTTGTCCATGAAGTCTGCGAAATCCTGTTGGGTGTCCTCGCCACGCGCGTGCTTGTCCAGCAGGCCGTTGAGGTCGTCCAGCATTTCGTTGACGCGCTGGCGGTCCGCGTCAGTGGCGCCCTCCAGCGCCTGCTTCATGCCGGCAAAGCGTTGGTCGAGCATCTCGCGGCCGAGCAGATCCTTGATCTGATCGTACTTTTCGCGTGCTTCGGAGCTGCGCCAGTTGTATTCGGACAGCTCTTGGACGGCCTTGGCCGGCGATGCCGGGAGCGCGTCCAGCTGTAATTCACCGAAGCGGGCGTCGTCGTCCAGGGCGCGGGCCAGTTCCTTTCGTTCGGCCAGCACGGCCTCGTCGAGCAGCTTCTTTATCTCCTGCAAGGTGCCGTCTAAATTGTTGCGGCGCAACAAATCCCGTCGGCGCCGGTTTGCCTCGGCTGCCAATCGGTCGGCACCGGTCATGTTTTTGGTGCCGCGGCGCAGCAGTTCGGACAGTGCGCGGCGCGGCGAGGTACCGGCCATGACGTCCTGGCCGATCTGCTCGAGCGCCTCGCGCAGATCCACCGGCGGAGCCAGTGGGTCGGGCCCGCCGGTGTACGCCGAGTAGCGTGACGAGTGTCCTTTCGAATCAGCTTTAGCCATAGACGGTTTGGCCCTCTCCGGACACCTTGTCGATGCGCTTCGCAAGGTACAACGCCTCTAACGCCAGCTCCAGTGCCGCGGCGCGTTCTCCCTCGGATTCGGCGCCGAGCTTTTTCGCGATCTTGTCCACGATCGGCAACCCGGGAACCGCGGCCAGCACATCCTTGGCCGACACCCGCTCCCCCGTCGTCACCGCGGAACCGCGCTCGACCGCGGACACCAACGAGCCGACGTCGATACCGCCGAGCACCCTGGACGCGGTGTCGGCGGTAGCGCGGCGCAGCAGGTGCTCGAGCACCGCCTGCTCGCGGCCTTCCTCGCCGGACTCGAACTCCAGCTTGCCGCGCAGCACATCGATCACCGTGCCCAAATCCACCACTCGCGCAACGGGATCCGTCTCCCCCAGCACCGCGCCGCGGTGCCGTGCCGCGGCCGCGACGGTCTCGGCGGCCGCGATCGCAAACCGCGCCGACACCCCGGAGCGCTGGTCGACGGAATTGGACTCCCGCAGGTGCCGGGCGAACCGGGCGATCACCTGCATCAGGTAGTCGGGCACCTGTGCGCTCAGGTGCGCCTCCTGGGCGATGACGCCGATCTCGGCCTCCAGCTCCAGCGGGTAGTGGGTGCGGATCTCCGCGCCGAACCGGTCCTTGAGCGGAGTGATGATGCGGCCGCGGTTGGTGTAGTCCTCGGGGTTGGCACTGGCGACCACCAACACGTCCAGCGGCAGACGCAGCGTGTAACCGCGGACCTGGATGTCGCGCTCCTCCATGACGTTGAGCATCGACACCTGGATACGCTCGGCGAGGTCAGGCAGTTCGTTGACCGCGACGATGCCGCGGTGCGAGCGGGGGATGAGTCCATAGGCGATGGTTTCGGGGTCCCCGAGGCTGCGGCCCTCGGCGACCTTGATCGGGTCGATGTCACCGACCAGGTCCGCGACGCTGGTGTCGGGGGTGGCCAGCTTCTCGGTGTAGCGCTCGCTGCGGTGCCGCCACTCCACCGGCAGGTCGTCACCGAGCTCTTCAGCCCGCCGCATCGACTCCGGTGTGATCGGCCGATACGGATGTTCGCCCAATTCGGCTCCGGCGATCACCGGCGTCCACTCGTCAAGCAACCCGATCAGTGCGCGCAGCAGCCGGGTCTTGCCCTGGCCGCGTTCGCCGAGCAGGACGAAGTCGTGGCCCGCGATCAACGCCCGCTCGACCTGCGGCAAGACGGTGTCGTCGAAGCCCAGGATGCCTGGCCAGACCTCGTCTCCGTCGGCCAGCGCGGTCAGTAGATTCTCGCGGATTTCCTGCTTGACTCCCCGCTCACGATGGCCGGCGGCACGCAGCTCGCCGACCGTGCGGGGCAGATTGCTCGGTGATGTCACCTCTCTAAGCTACGACGGCTCGCCGAGATGCGTCACTTGTGTCCCGCTGTGCTGCGTCAACTGACGCGAAGGCCGGGCAATCGGATCGATTGCCCGGCCTTCGGTAGAGGTCCTTTGAGCCCACCGGACGGTGGACGCTAAGACCGGTTAACTCATGGTGACAGTGGCGTCCGGATCGCCTGTTTTCCACGTGACCGTGCCGTGCTCGAAGGTCGACTTGTAGGAGCCGTCGGGTTGGACTGTCTCGTCAGAGGTCGGATAACCCAGCTTGCCCTGCGAAGCCTGCACCGCATTCCACGCGTCGCGGATCTTGCCCCATACGAAGTAGACCGGGCCCCCATTCTTGTAGATGAGCACGCCGCCGTCGAACTGCTGGTAGCTACCGGTGCCGTCCTTGGTCTTCAGCTCGTTGTCGTACGGTTTGCCCAGGTCCTTCAGTTGATCGGCGGTAAGAGACTGGTACTTCGCCAGAATGGGCCCCTGCACCGTGTACGGCGTGCCGTTGGCACCCGGGATCTGGGTTGAAGTCGGCCCCGCGGCCGCGCTACTGGTTGCGGATGAGGACATCATGGACGAAGACATCGCAGACGTAGTGGATGAACTTGTCGCTTCGTTGGATTTGTTCGCGTGGCATCCGGAACCGATCAGAGCAAATCCCGCAATCGCAGCGGTAAATGCCACTGTTCGTTTAGTAATTGCGCGCATCACATTCCTCTCGAATTAGGTACGACGGTCGTCGGCATACCTAAACCGGAGCCTATTCTGGTTCGCGACCGCCGAGCAAGGAAATCTGCAGCTCCCGCGGAGCCAGCTGCGGCGATTCGCAGTACCACCCGCCCCAATGCCTAGCCCCCTGCCCGGCCTTAATGAGCGAAGTGGCGTGCCCCGGTGAGGTACAAAGTGACGCCCGCTTTGGCCGCCGCAGCGGTCACCTCCTCGTCGCGCACCGAGCCGCCGGGATGCACGATCGCGGCGACCCCGGCGGCGGCCAGGATCTCGAGCCCGTCCGGGAACGGAAAGAAGGCATCGGAGGCCGCGACCGCGCCGCGGACCCGGTCGCCGCCGCGCTCGACGGCCAACCGCGCGGCGTCCACCCGGTTGACCTGTCCCATGCCGACGCCGATGGCGGCACCGTCGGCGGCTATCACGATCGCATTGGACTTGACCGCGCGGCAGGACGCGCGTCGGCGACCGAGACCGACGAGATCGCGATGCCACACGGGTTGGCGTGCTTGATGATCGCCACGCACGTCTCTTCGTGGTCGAAGGCCGCCCGCCAGGCCGCATCGGCATCGGTGAAGTTGTTGTAGGACATCTCTTTTCCGTGCAGCTGCTCGGCCTGCGCCAGTCCCGGCCACGCGGCGGGGTCGCTGTAGAGCGCCGCCTGCTGGTGCGGGTTCTCGCCGTAGCGCAGCATGGTTAAGCGCCGCCAGCTGCGGCCGAGCCACTGCGGGAACGTGGCCGGGGGATGTTCGGGCGCCAGGGTCGACTCCATCCAGCTCGCCACGGCGATGTCGTACTCCGCGGTCTGCTGCGAGGAATGGCCCCTAGCTGTAGCTGACGGTGGCCTGGGCGTCGCCTGGCTTCCAGGTGACCGTGCCGTGCTCGAACGTCGTCTTCTTCTGACCGTCAGGCGTGTCGAGTTCGTCACTGGTCGGATAGCCGAGCTTGCCCTGCGACCCGCCGAGCGCGTTCCACGCGTCGCGGATCTTGCCCCACACGACGTAGGCCTGCGTCTTGGAAATGATCACGCCACCATCGAATGTCTGCCAAATGCCGCCATCCGTGTTGGTCACTTGCTCGTGTGTCGGAGGGCCCAGGTCTTTCTTCGCGTTGTCGTCGAGGGAGTTGTACTTGTCGAGAATGGGCCCCTGAGACCGGGTAAACCGCTCCGTTGGCACCCGTCATCTGCGTCGAAGGTCCAGCCGCGGCCGCCGATGAAGACGTCGCGGACGCCGTCGCGCTGGTTGAGGCGGTCGCCGATGAAGACGTCGCGGATGTCGTGGCCGAAGATGACGCCCCGCTGGTGTTGCTCGTGTGGTTGCACGCGGAGCCGATCAGAGCAAACCCCGCAATTGCTATGGAAAATGCCGCTGTTCGCTTCGTAATTTCGCGCATTTCGGTCCTCTCGAATTGGGCAGAACGGCCTTCGGCCTGTCCGACTCGGATGCTATTGCGGTTCGTCACCACCTAGCAAGGGACGAAATGGGCCGCTAATGAGCGAAGTGGCGTGCCCCGGTGAGGTACAAGGTGACGCCCGCTTTGGCCGCCGCCGCGGTCACCTCCTCGTCGCGCACCGAGCCGCCGGGATGCACGATCGCGGCGACCCCGGCGGCGGCCAGGGTCTCGAGCCCGTCGGGGAACGGGAAGAAGGCATCGGAGGCCGCGACCGCGCCGCGGACCCGGTCGCCGCCGCGCTCGACGGCCAACCGCGCGGCGTCGACCCGGTTGACCTGTCCCATGCCGACGCCGATGGTGGCGCCGTCGGCGGCGATCACGATCGCATTGGACTTGACCGCGCGGCAAGAGCGCCAGGCAAAGACCAAGTCGGTCAAGGTGGCCGGGCCGGCCGGTGAGCCGGTGGCCAGTGTCCAGTTCGCCGGGTTGTCACCGTGCGCGTCGAGCTGGTCGCGCTGCTGCATCAACAGCCCACCGCTGATCGGTCGCAGCTCGCTGCCGCCGGTGAGTGGCTCGGAAGCCAGCAGCACCCGGATGTTCTTCTTGCGCGCCAGCGCTTCCAGGGCGCCGGGCTCGTAGGCGGGCGCGATGATCACTTCGGTGAAGATGGTGCTCACGTACTCCGCCATCTCCACGCTGACTTCGGTGTTGGCGGCGATCACCCCGCCGAAGGCGCTCAGCGGATCGCACTCGTGGGCTTTGCGGTGCGCGTCGGCGACCGAGACCGACGAGATCGCGATGCCACACGGGTTGGCGTGCTTGATGATCGCCACGCACGTCTCTTCGTGGTCGAAGGCCGCCCGCCAGGCCGCATCGGCATCGGTGAAGTTGTTGTAGGACATCTCTTTTCCGTGCAGCTGCTCGGCCTGCGCCAGTCCCGGCCACGCGGCGGGGTCGCTGTAGAGCGCCGCCTGCTGGTGCGGGTTCTCGCCGTAGCGCAGCATGGTTAAGCGCCGCCAGCTGCGGCCGAGCCACTGCGGGAACGTGGCCGGGGGATGTTCGGGCGCCAGGGTCGACTCCATCCAGCTCGCCACGGCGATGTCGTACTCCGCGGTGTGCTGAAATGCCAACGCCGCCAACCTTTTGCGCTCGGCGAGGGTGAATCCGCCGTTGTGCACCGCGGCGAGCACCCCGTCGTACCCGAGCGGGTCGGTGACCACCGCGACGCTGGGGTGGTTCTTCGCGGCGGCCCGCACCATCGAAGGCCCGCCGATGTCGATCTGCTCGACGCATTCGTCAACGCTCGCGCCGGATTCGACGGTCTGGCTGAACGGATACAGGTTCACGACGACGAGCTCGAACGCCGCGATTCCGAGTTGTTCGAGGGCCGCGGCGTGCTCCGGTTTGCGAAGATCGGCCAGCAGGCCGGCATGCACTCGCGGGTGCAGGGTCTTGACCCGGCCATCGAGCACCTCGGGGAAGCCGGTCAGCTCCTCCACGGGTGTCACCGGTATCCCTTGGTCGGCAATGGTTTTCGCCGTTGATCCGGTGGAGACGATCTCGACACCGGCGGCGCTCAGACCCCGAGCGAGGTCGATCAGCCCGGTCTTGTCGTAGACACTGATCACTGCTCGGCGGATCGCCCTTCTTGCGTCGTCGGTGCTCATACTGTGCTCGCCTTTCGTCCGATCGTCGCTGTTCTTCCGACCACCGTCACGCCGCCGGTCGCGATCGCGGCCACCACGTCCACCAGCAGTCGCCGTTCCACGACCTTGATGCGTTCATGCAAAGTCTGTTCGTCGTCGCCGTCGAGTACCGGAACGGATTGCTGCGCCAAGACCGGCCCGGTGTCCATGCCGGCGTCGACCAGGTGCACCGTACAGCCGGTGACCTTCACACCATAGGCCAACGCGTCGGCCACTCCATGCGCTCCGGCGAACGCCGGCAGCAGCGCCGGATGCGTGTTGAGGGTGCGCCCACAGAATCGTGAAAGAAACTGCGGACCAAGTATTTTCATAAACCCGGCGGAGACGATGATGTCGGGCGAGTGCGCCGCGGTGGCCTCGGTGATGGCGGCGTCCCAGGCGTCGCGGCTGGGGTGATCGGCGAGGCGGACGGTGAAGGTCGGCAGCGATGCCGCGTCGGCGACCTCGGTTGCCCGGCAGTCGCGATCCACCCCGACGGCGACGATCCGCCCCGGGTAGTCGCCGGTGGCGGCGTCGATCAGCGAACTCAGCAGCGAACCGGTGCCCGATGCCAGCACCACCACCCGCGCCGGCGCACTCGGGGGCACGCGCAGTGGTTCGGACACATCGCGAGCCTAGTCGGGCAGCACCCCGGCCGCCGAGCGTGACACCAGCGTCGCCGTTCGACGGAGGGGCGAACTACTCCTCGGGATCGCGCTCGACCGGCGCCGGGGTTTCGGCCACTGGGGTCGCCGGGGTCTCTGTGGCCTGGCTGGGTTCGCCGACCTCGTCCGGCGCCACTTCGGCGGGCTCGTCCGGCTCTTCGACTGGTTCGGGTTCGGGTGCGGGATTGCGCCGCCGGGGCCTTCTAAGTCGTATGGGCCTGATCCCGCCGGCCATCATCACCGTGATCGAGCCGACGAGCGCGAACCAGAAGAAAACTCCGATCATCAGGGCGCCCTGGTCCACACCGACTTGGCCGAAATTGCCCAGCCGGCCGCTGCCCGCGTACGCCAGCAATGACATCGCCAACGCCCCGGCGACCGACGCGACCAGCAGCTTGGCCAGCGCCGGCACGATCGGTAGCGGATGCCGGGCGCATTGTTGCCCGACCACCACGCCCGACGACGCACCGATGATGAGCAGGGCGACCCACACCGGCCCCAGCGGCGGCGTGGGGACCGCCGCCAGCACGGGCAGGGCCGGGATATCGCCGCCGAACACGGTGAAGGAACTGAACGTCGCGAACCCGACGTGGGCACTGGACCCAACGGCCACTGCCGCGGTGCCCGCGATGACGTTGGGTGCGTACAGCGCCGACAGCACGGTCAGGCTGAACTGGCCGAATATCGAATCGGTGATCCCGTAGAGCTCTTGCATCGTCGCCCAGTGCACGACCAGCGAACCCACCGTCACCAGCCCGGACAGCCCGAACAACGCCAACACTCCGGCTGTCGCGGCGCGCACCGAATCACCCAGCCAATTGGGCAGCGGCGAAGCCGCCAGCGCACGCCGGCCCAGGCGGGACCACACCCCGATGGCCGCACCGATGACATGGACCACCAGCACGCTGACGAACGCGCGCAGGGCGCTGGGTGTCTGCAGCTCAGTGAGCACCGTCGACGCGTCATGGATGACCGCCAGTGCGATGGCCGCCATCAGCAACGGCCCGCCCAGCGCCGACGCGACAACCCAGCGGACGACGAGCCACGACGAGTACGGCGAGGTCGCCCGCGCCGTGCTGCGCGCGGTAGCCCACACCATCACCATCGCCGGCAGCAGCGGCAGGACGCCGAGCTCGCGGCCGCCGATGGAGATCGGCACCTGGTGCACGCCCAGCCACATGCTGGCGATGGCGCCCAGCGCGCCGGTCATGTCGCTGTTGGCGATCAGCAGTTGCAGCAGCGTGACCGCGGCGACGATGACCAGTGCGAGCACCGCCGGGCCGAACGCGACCCGGACGAGGTCACGCGCCTGGCGAGCGCCCGCTGGCCGATTGTCCTGCACCCGAGTCACTGTTGGCGCACATGCCCGACCATGCGCGAGAGCGCACAGTTATAACGACGCCGGCCCGGTTCCCGGTGACGGCGACTGCTGCTCCTGCCCGGTGGCCTGCTCGCCCCCACTCGGGTTCGAGTGGGAATGGGAGCCGGTAGCGGCGCCGCCCGGTGGTGGCGGGCTGAAGCTGGGGAATCCGGTGGGCGGGGTGGAGGGGCCGTCCTGCGACGCTGGCTGGTGTCCGGAGTGCGCCGCGGGCTGCGGTCCCGATTGCGGCGCGGACTGGGCACCGAATCCGCCGCTCTGGGTGGTCGGAATCGCGGCCTGGGTCGGAGCATGACTGGAACCGTAACCGCCGTACTGCGACCCATACTGCGGCGACTGCGGTGTGGGCGCCTGGTGTGACGGTTGCTGCTGTCCGGACGGCTGGCCGTAGTACGACGGCTGCTGTTGCCCATATTGCCCGTACTGTCCGTACTGGCCGTATTGCGCGTAAGTGTCGTACTTGGGCCGCGGCGACGGGGCGGTGATGACGCCCACCTCCAGCAGGGTCGCGGCGACGGCAGCGAAGGCCTGGAGCACGCTGGCACCCAGCAGGGGCCACAACGCCCAGCCGATCGAGAAACCGGTGGGCGTGTTGATCATCTCCGCGATCACCAACAGTGCGCCCAGCACCGCGATCGCGGCGACTATCCCTGTGTTGACCTTGGCCTTGGGCAACAGGCTGAGCCCGGCGAGCAGCGCTGCCAGGACCGCAACCGCGACCGCGGTGCCGGCATCACCGGCGCGGCCACCGGCGGCCCCACCGAGGTCGGCGCTGAGGACGAACGTCGGGAAGAAATTGAATACGTAGACCAACAGACCGAGCACCACGATCGCGATGGTCAGAAAGAACGGAAGCTTGCTTTCACCAGCATCTTTGGCGAACGAGGGTGTCGCGCCCGGGTATGACCCGGCAGGCTGCGCGGGTGGATATCCGGGATTACCGGGTGAGTAGGTCATGACTCCTCCTGTTGCTTCGCCGTGCACGAAGCCGTGCACTAAGGCGCACCGTTGTTTGGACGCCGGGGGCAGCGCTTGCGTTGCGACGCGATTCGATCAACCACGCTAGCGCACGTTCGCGTGTGCACGCGGGGGCGACTTGCCGACCTTGCCGTCGACCCTAGCGACCTGCCGCTTGCCCATTACAGGTAGAACACGTTCTAATTCTGTGCATGGATTACGGGCTTGTGCTTTTCACCAGCGACCGCGGCATCACTCCGGCGGCAGCCGCCAAACTCGCCGACGACCATGGCTTCAAGACGTTTTATGTGCCAGAACACACACATATCCCGGTCAAGCGGGCGGCGGCCCACCCCACGACGGGTGACGCGTCGCTACCCGACGACCGTTACATGCGCACCCTCGACCCGTGGGTGAGCCTGGGTGCGGCCTGCGCGGTGACGTCGCGGGTGCGGCTGTCCACGGCGGTGGCGTTGCCGGTGGAACACGACCCGATCACGTTGGCGAAAAGCATTGCCACCCTGGACCATCTGTCCGGCGGCCGGGTCAGCCTCGGCGTCGGGTTCGGGTGGAACACCGACGAACTCGCCGACCACAACGTGCCGCCAGGGCGCCGTCGGACCATGTTGCGCGAATACATCGAAGCCATGCGCGCGCTGTGGACACAGGAAGAAGCCGCCTACGACGGCGAATTCGTCAAATTCGGGCTCAGCTGGGCTTGGCCCAAGCCGGTGCAGTCCCACATTCCGGTGTTGGTGGGCGCGGCGGGAAACGAAAAGAACTTCAAGTGGATCGCCCGCAGCGCCGACGGCTGGATCACCACACCGCGCGACTTCGACATCGACGAGCCGGTGAAGTTACTGCAGGACACCTGGGCCGCCGCGGGCCGCGACGGGGCTCCGCAGATTGTGGCGCTGGACTTCAAACCCGTTGCCGAGAAGCTGGCGCACTGGGCCGATCTCGGCGTCACCGAGGTGCTGTTCGGCCTGCCCGACCGCCCGGAAGACGAGATCGCCGCCTACGTGGAGCGGCTGGCGGGCAAGCTGGCGTCGTTCGCTTAGGCGCGAGCAGACCCCGCAAGCGGGAGGTGCCCCAGCAAAAGCCCGCGACACGCCGACGTTTCAGGCGCTTTTGCGTCTGCTCGCGCTATAGAACGCAGCGGTTGCCGTAGTCGAAGGAACGCACCCGAACCTGACGTCCGAGCGGGTCGCCGTCGGTCAGGAGTGCGATCAACTCGTCGTCTTCGGTGGTCGACAGGAACCGGCTGTCGTCATCCAGCCGGCCGATGATGATCCCGGTCGGCCGTCCGTCGTCGCGCCGCACCGTGTAGGTCTCGACGGTGCCGGTGCCGTGGGCGTTTTCGGTCACCGATTGGGTGGGCCAGCCGGCGACCTGCGCCTGCAACTGCGGGCTGCGGTCCGGATTCCATGCCGTCGGGGTGGTGGAGTAGACGCCGACCGAGTACTTGCTCAGGAGACCGCCGTTGGCTCCGACGAGACCGAATTGCCCTGGCGTGCTTCTCATTTGGGTGACCGTCTCGGCGACGGCGTGCATCGAATAGTTGTTGCCGGCGCCGCCGAAGAACGGCAGCCCGCCGGTCAGGGTCAGGCCGCGCGGATCGTCGGGCGCGATTCCCATGCCGTCGCAAATGTTGAACACCGGCACCGGGAAGCAGCTGTAGAGGTCGAAGGTGGCGACGTCGTCGACGCCGATGCCGGCCATGGCGAGTGCCTCGCGCACCGCCATGACGGCCGACGGGGCGTGCCCGAGGTCTGGGCGTTCGAGCAGCGGCTGCTCCTCCAGGTCGGCGTGCCCGTGCAGGTACACCCAGTTCTCCTCGGGCACCTTAAGGCGGCGCGCCGCCCCGACCGACATGAGCAGCGCGGCCGCGCCCTGGTTGACCTGGTCGCGGGCGACCATCAGCCGCGGGTAGGGCTCCGCGATCATGCGGTTGCGCTCGGTCACGGTGATCAGTTCGTCGACGGTGCGTTCGACCGGCGCGGCGGCGAACGGATTGCCGGCAGCGATCTTGCTGAACGGCGCGAACAGCTCGCCCATCTGCCGCCGATACTCCGCCGGCCCCAGTCCCGCTCCGGCCCGCCGGGCGTTCTCCAGCAACGCATATTGGATCGGCGCACTGGTCAGGCCGTGGATGACGGTGTAGCGCGAGATGAGTTTCTCGATGCCGTGGCCGCGATCTTCCAGATCCCCGGCATCCCCGTTCAGGGTCTCGCTGAAGTCCGGCTTGGTTTCCGCGCGCGCGAAGTGTCGCAGGGTGGAGGTCGCATCCGAGCCGAAGACCATGGCGACCTCCGAGCGGCCCGCGGCGATCTCGGCGGCCAACTCGCTGATCAGGTGTTGGGGTCCTTGTCCGCCGACGATTTCCAGGATCGCCCGAGCGGGCTCGGCGCCGATCCGCTTGGCCACGGAACGCGGGTAGTTGTTGGAGCGTCCCAGCACTGCACTGGCGACCGGGCCGGAGATCTCGAACTGCCGGAGAGCGGCGATGGTGTCGATGGCAGGGGACACAGCAGCACCGCCGCAGTCGTCGATGGCGGCCTGGGCCGCGGCGGCGGCCAGCTCGACGGGCGACATCGCCCGGTAGCCGGGGTCGTCGATGCGCTCGGCCGCCTGCCCGACACCGACGATGACGGGCGTCCGCGGATCAAGATTCATAGCTCAACTATCTACCTTAGGGCCGTCCCGGAATCCAACTCGGGGGCCGCCGCGCCGATTCCGGCATGCTGGGTATTTCTCCTGGAGGTGTCAGATGTCCTTCCTAATCGCGGCGCCGGAATTTGTGGCGGCGGCGGCTTCGGATCTGGCGAATATCGGCTCGGCGATCACCCAGGACAACGCGACGGCTCTAGTTCCGACGTCGGGGGTGCTGGCCGCCGGCGGCGACGAGGTTTCGGCAACCATCGCCGCGCTGTTCGGCCGCACGCCCAGGCGTATCAGGCGCTCAGGGCCCAAGCGGCGTCTTTTCACCAGCAGTTCGTGCAACTCATGAACGCCGGCGCGGGCACGTACGCCGCGACGGAAGCCGCCAACGCCTCGCCCCTACAGGCCGCGGAGCAGGATGTGCTTGGCGTGGGCTCCTTCACCAGCAGCAAAGGCGGGGCCGGCGGCGCCGCAGGGTTGGTCGGTGTCGACGGGTCGCCCGGCCAACCGGGATAAATCGGAAACGGCGCGCCGCTACAGGCTGTTCAGGATCTCCCGGGCCAGCGCCGCCGTCTCCGACGGCGTCTTGCCCACCTTGACTCCGGCCGCCTCCAGGGCTTCCTTCTTGGCGGCTGCGGTGCCCGACGAGCCGGACACGATGGCGCCGGCGTGGCCCATCGTCTTGCCTTCCGGCGCAGTGAATCCCGCGACGTAACCGACGACGGGCTTGGACACGTTGGCCTTGATGTAGTCGGCCGCACGCTCCTCGGCGTCGCCGCCGATCTCACCGATCATCACGATGACCTTTGTGTCGGGATCCTTCTCAAAGGCCTCGATGGCGTCGATGTGGGTGGTACCGATCACCGGGTCACCGCCGATTCCGATCGACGTGGTGAACCCGAAATCGCGCAGTTCGTACATCATCTGGTAGGTCAAGGTGCCCGACTTGGATACCAGCCCGACGGGACCGGGTCCACTGATGTTGGCCGGGGTGATGCCGACCAGCGCTTGGCCCGGGGTGATGATGCCGGGGCAGTTCGGGCCGATGATGCGCGTCTTGCCGCCCTTCTGCACGTTGTAGGCCCAGGCATATGCGGTGTCCTGCACCGGAATTCCCTCAGTGATGACCACCAGCAGCGGGATTTCGGCGTCGATCGCCTCGATTATGGCGTCCTTGGCGAACCTCGGCGGCACGAAGATGATCGACACGTCGGCGCCGGTCTCCTTCATGGCCTCCGCGACGCTGCCGAACACCGGCAGCTTGATCACCCTGCCGCCCTTGTCCTCGTGGGTGACGGTGGTGCCCGCCTTGCGGGCGTTCACACCGCCGACAATCTGGGTGCCCGCCTTGAGCATTCGGGCGGTGTGCACGGTGGCCTCGCCGCCGGTGATGCCCTGGACGATGACCTTGTTGTCCTTGTTCAGAAAGATTGCCATTAGCCAGTCCTCTCAGGCGCTTGCCAGCTCGGCGGCCTTGTCGGCGGCCTCGTCCATCGTGGGCACCAACGTCACCAAGGGGTGGTTGGCCTCGGCCAGGATGCGCCGGCCTTCCTCGACGTTGTTGCCGTCGAGCCGGACCACGAGCGGCTTGTTGGCCTCGTCGCCCAGGATTTCCAGCGCCTTGACGATCCCGATGGCCACCGCGTCACACGAGGTGATGCCACCGAACACGTTGACGAACACGCTCTTAACCTGCGCGTCGCCCAGAATCACATCCAGCCCGGCGGCCATCACCTCGGCCGACGCGCCCCCACCGATGTCGAGGAAGTTGGCCGGCTTGACTCCCCCGTGCTTCTCGCCGGCGTAGGCGACGACGTCCAGCGTCGACATCACCAGGCCCGCGCCGTTGCCGATGATGCCGACCTGCCCGTCGAGCTTGACGTAGTTGAGGTCGTGCTCCTTGGCCTTGAGCTCCAGCGGGTCGGTGGCGTCGCGGTCCTCGAACTCGGCGTGGCCGGGCTGACGGAAGTCGGCGTTGGCGTCCAGGGTGACCTTGCCGTCCAGCGCCAGGATCCGATCGTCAGGGGTGCGCACCAGCGGGTTCACCTCCACCAAAGTGGCGTCCTCGGCCACGAAGAGCTCCCACAGCTTGGAGATGGTGATCGCGGCGGCGTCGAGCACCTCGGCCGGCAGGTGACCCTGCTCGGCGATGGAGCGCGCGGTCGCCAGATCGACGCCGGTGACGGCGTCCACCGGCACCTTGGCCAGGCGTTCCGGCTTGGTGGCGGCCACCTCTTCGATCTCCATGCCGCCCTCGACCGAGCACATGGCGAGGTAGGTGCGGTTGGCACGGTCGAGCAGGAAGGAGATGTAGTACTCCTCGGCGATGTCGCTGGCCTCGGCCACCAGTAGCTTCTTGACGACGTGGCCTTTGATGTCCAGGCCGAGGATGTTCTTAGCGTGCTCGTAGGCGTCCTCAGGGGTGGCGGCGTACTTGACGCCACCGGCCTTGCCCCGGCCGCCGACCTTGACCTGCGCCTTCACCATCACAGGAGCGCCGATCTCGGTGGCGATCTCCTTGGCGCCGTCCGCAGTGTCGGTGACCCGACCGGGTGTGCTCGGTACGTTGTGCTTGGCGAACAATTCCTTCGCCTGGTACTCGAAAAGATCCATGGGCTCCACGTCTTCGTATCGGCCATTAAGGGGGGCTCCCTGGTGCGACAAGCCGGTTCGGCAAGCCACACGGTGGAACTGTATCCACCCGTCAAATCGCTGCTAACGCCGCATCCACCCATGTGACAGGGGTCACCGACCGTTCATGAATCGGTTGCGTGATCCGACTCACATTCTCGGCGCGGACCTCGGGCCCGGGTTGCCAGCGCTATTGGTCAACGGATACCGTTTCAGGGTCCAGATAACGTTATGGTCACGATCCGAGGACATTTCAGCTTGTCCCAGCACCGTCTCACCCGGTCTCGCGCCGCTGCAGGAGCACCTCGTCAGGCCCGGGACCGCTGGTTAGAAGACCACCGCAACGAAGTCACCGAAATCCTGCCGCTCGACGGGTTCGGCGACCTCGATGACCTCTACGAGATCGACGAGCTGGAATCCAGCTTGGAGATCGAGGACTGCACCTTCGATAACACCGAGCAGGTGCTGCTGGCCCCCGAACTCGACGATCTGCACGAGATCGACAATCTGGCGCCGGTCTGGCTGGCCGCGCCGCCCGCTGAGGTTCTGGTCCGGGTGACCATCGAGCCGGAGAAGACTCCCGTGCAGCCCGAGGTGCGGCATGGCTTGGACCTCAGCGACGTCGTCGGTGCACCGCGGCGCACCGGGCAGCACCGCAGGGAGCCGACCAGCGCGGCCAGGGGCCGGCTGCTGATCTCGGCAATGGCCGCCGGCGCGGCGGCCGCGGCGGCGCACACCGCGACCAGTCACGCCGACACCCCGAAGACGGAGGCGGTGCTGACGGCGAGCTCAGCGATGCTCACCGGCGCGGGCAACAACGAACCGCGGGGTGTTCAGGTCATCGCGGTCGCACCGGCGGCCAACGTCGCGGTACACAACGAGGAGCTGGCCAAGGGCGCGGCCTTCGCCGAAGAGCGTGCGCAGCGCGAGGCGCGGCTGCAGCAGCCGCTGTACGTCATGCCGACCAAGGGCATCTTCACCTCGAATTTCGGCTACCGCTGGGGCGTGCTGCACGCCGGCATCGACCTCGCCAACTCGATCGGGACCCCGATCCTTGCGGTGTCCGACGGGGTCGTCATCGACGCCGGCCCGACCGCCGGCTACGGAATGTGGGTCAAGCTGCGTCATTCCGACGGCACGGTCACGCTGTACGGCCACATCAACTCCGCGCTGGTCAGTGTCGGCCAGAGCGTGATGGCGGGCGACCAGATCGCCACCATGGGCAACCGAGGCAACTCCACCGGCCCGCACCTGCATTTCGAGGTGCTGCTGGGTGGTACCGAACGCATCGACCCGGTGCCGTGGCTGGCCAAGCGCGGAATCTACGTGGGCAACTACGCCGGTTAACCTGGTGAGGTGACCGCGCCGAGCGACCCCCAAGCGCAACCGACGGACCCACCCGGGCCCTCGTCATCCGAGGAATCCCGGACGCGGATCATCCGGCGCGCACCCACCGGGCCGATTCCGGCGATAGCGGAGACGCAGACCACTCACCTTCCCCGGGTAGCCGTTACGGCAGAAGCCGTTCGCGCGGGTACCGGGTCGTCGGCCGATGAGCCGAGCCCTCGGACGGCGGTCGCCGCCTGCGCGGTCAGCATCGTCAGCGGTTGGGCCACCTCGGTGGTCGCCACCGACCTGATCGCCGGCTGGTGGGGGTCGGATCGGCTGTTCTGCATCGCCGTCGCGTTTCTCGCCCTGGTCTTCGCGCTGACCACCGTCTCCGGCGTGATCATGCTGCTGCTCCAACGCCCCATCGGGCGCTATCTCATCCTGGCGGGCGCGGTGGTCGCATTTTTGACTTATCTCGGCGTGTTCATCGCGGGAGCACGCGTCGCATGGATCGTGCATATGCTTCCCGTGCTGCCGCTCGCTAGTGCGGTGCTTGCACTACTCCCGAGCACGAAGCGCTGGCTGGCTGGCTAAAGCTTGCTGAGCGGGGCGTGGTTGTGCATCAGCTTCACCCGTCCGGCGCTGCCGAAGTCGATCAGCGACATCGCCGATTCGCCGACGCCGGAGACCTCCTCAACCCGGCCCAGCCCGTACTTGTCGTGGGACACCCGGTCGCCGGGCTCTAACACCAACAGTGGCCGCTTGCCCGCGCCTCCTGAGCGGGTCGGCGCCGTGCGCGGCGTACCGAACCGACCGGCGCCGCTCACCGGCGCACTGAACGATGGAGTGGGGGCACTGCGCCGCCAGTCGATCAACTCCTGCGGGATTTCTCGCAGGAACCGCGACTCCGGATTGAGCATCGGCTGGCCCCACGAGGACCGGACGATCGCCCGGCTCACGTAAAGCCGTTGGCGGGCCCGGGTGATGCCTACGTAGGCCAGCCGCCGCTCCTCGGAGAGTTCGGTGGGATCGTCCAGCGACCGCATGTGCGGGAACATCCCATCTTCCCAGCCGGTGACGAACACCACCGGGAACTCCAAACCCTTTGCGGTGTGCAGCGTCATCAGCGTCACCACACCGGCGCCGTGCTCGGGGATCTCGTCGGTGTCGGAAACCAGCGATACCCTTTCCAGAAACGCCGCCAGCACACCGGTGTCCGGCACATCCTCGTCGTCGACCTCCAGCGCGGCGGCCGCTTCACTAGTTTCCAAGGCCTGGTCGGTACTGAATTCGTGTGCGACACTGACGAGTTCGTTGAGGTTGTCCAGGCGGGCCAGCTCCTGGGGATCGGTGGACGATTCCAGCTCTCGCCGGTATCCGCTGCGCTCCAGCACCGACTCCACCAGATCGCCGAGATCGTCGTCCAGGCGACCGCGCAGGTCGTCAAGCAGCTCGACGAACGCCGCGATCGCCTTCTCCGAACGGCTATTCAGCATCGGCACTTTGCCTTCGGCCGCCGCTTGCAGCGCGTCGGCGAAGCTGGAGCCGGTGTTCTCGGCATAGACCGACACGCACGCCTCAGCACGATCGCCGATGCCGCGACGCGGCGTGTTGAGGATGCGCCGCATGCTGACCGTGTCGCCGGGGTTGTCCAGTACCCGCAGATAGGCGATCATGTCGCGGATCTCCTTGCGCTCGTAAAAGCGCACTCCCCCAACGACTTTGTACGGAATGCCGGCGCGGATGAACACCTCTTCCAACGACCGCGACGAGTTGTTGGTCCGGTAGAAGACGGCCACATCGTTGTAAGTGATGTCGCCGCGGTCGGCGAGCGCATCGATCTCCTCGGCGACGAACCGGGCCTCGTCGTGCTCGTTGTCGGCGACGTAGCCGACGATCAGCTCTCCGGCGCCGGCGTCGGTCCACAACCGCTTTTCACGGCGCCCCGAGTTGCGGGAGATCACCGAGTTGGCCGCTGACAGAATGTTCTGCGTCGAGCGGTAGTTCTGTTCCAGCAGAATCGTTTTCGCGTCGGGGTAGTCGCGTTCGAAGTCCTCGATGTTGCGGATCGTCGCGCCGCGGAATGCGTAGATGGACTGGTCGGCGTCGCCGACGACGCAGAGCTCGGCCGGCGGCACCCCGTCTGAAGGGTCGGGTGAAACCTCCGATTCCGGGGCGCCGCGACCGGCCAATTCCCGCACCAGCACGTACTGCGCATGGTTGGTGTCCTGGTATTCGTCGACCAGGACGTGGCGGAATCGCCGCCGGTAATACTGGGCGATCTGCGGGAATGCCTGCAGAATCCCCACGGTTTCGCCGATCAGGTCGTCGAAGTCCAGCGCGTTGGCCGTACGCAGCCGCCGCTGGTATTCGCCGTAGACGGAGGCGACGGTGCGGGTCAGCTCGTCGGAGGAATCCGACAGGTCGGCCACCGCCTGATCGGGATCGATCAGTTCGTTCTTCAGGTTGGATATCGCGTTGGCCAGCAGCCGCGGCGAGAACCGCTTGATGTCCAGCCCCATGTCGCGGCCGATCATCTGCAGCAGACGCCGCGAATCGTCGGCGTCATAGATGGAGAAGTTCGAGTTGAGGCCGTTGATCAACGACGCCTGGTTGCGCAGAATGCGCACGCACGTCGAGTGAAACGTTGACACCCACATCGCGCGGGCCCGGTTGCCCACCACCCGCACCACCCGTTCGCGCATCTCGGCCGCGGCCTTGTTGGTGAAGGTGATGGCCAGAATCTGGCCGACCCCGGCGCCCCGGGCGGCGATCAGGTAGGCGATGCGCCGCGTCAGTACCGCCGTCTTGCCCGAGCCCGCGCCCGCGACGATCAGCAGCGGCGAGCCCTCATGCACCACCGCCTGGCGTTGTTGTGGGTTGAGGCCGTCGAGCAGTTGGTCCGCTTCGGGATTGGCTTCAGTGTTACCGGTCGCGTGCACAGTCATGTCGGTCCAAACCTACCGCCGCCCGCCGACGGCTCCGGCGTCACGCCACGCGTTCAAGTCGCCAACCAAGTCCCAGCTTTCACTTGAGTCACCGGAGGATCGGCCTAGCAGCGCCGGTCCCGTTTTTGCACAGTAAAGGCCATTGGTGGCACACTCAGGTCGTGCTCAACAGGCAGCGCCGATTTTTCTACGGGTACCGACCAGCGGTGCCCGTGGTCTAGCTGCATTCGCAGAGCCCCGTGGTCCGCTTCCGGACTCGGGGCTCGTCTCTTTGTGAGGCCCGATACCGGATGAGACCAGAACCCCCACATCACGAGAACGCGGAGTCAGCAGAAATGAACACTGAAACCCTCGACACCGAACAGACGGTCGACATCGAAGAGCTACGCCAAGAGATCGACCGGTTGGACGCCCAGATCCTCGCCGCGGTGAGGCGGCGCGCTGAAGTGTCCCAGGCCATCGGCAAGGTCCGAATGGCTTCCGGCGGCACCCGGCTGGTGCACAGCCGCGAAATGAAGGTGATCGAACGCTACAGCGAGCTGGGTCCCGACGGGAAGGACCTCGCGATGCTGCTGTTGCGTTTAGGCAGAGGACGACTCGGCCACTAAACGGTTACTACCGTCGTTACTTTCCGCCGATTTACGCTTTGCTGCGGTAAATTGCGGCGGAAATGAGTACGGCAGAAGCAACTGGGCTTTCGCCATTACGCCGGCTGCTGTTCATATCAGCCGCAACGTTGCTCGCCTTGCTCGGCGCGACGTCGGCAGTCTCGTCCGCATGGTCGCGACAGGGTCTGCCGATCGAATATTTGGTGGTGCCGTCGGTGTCGATGCAGCGCCAGATCAAGGTGGAGTTCCAAGGCGGCGGCACGCATGCCGTCTACCTGCTCGACGGCATGCTCGCCCAGGACGACTACAACGGCTGGGACAAATACACCTCGGCGTTCGAGTGGTTCAGTCAGTCGGGCCTGGCCGTCGTCATGCCCACGGGGGGAATGGCCAGCTTCTATTCCGACTGGTACCAGCCGGCGACCGGCCATGGCCGCGTGCAGACATACAAGTGGGAAACCTTTCTGACCCAGGAGCTGCCCACCTGGCTGGCGGCCAACAAAGGCATCAGCCCGTCGGGCAACGCGACGGTGGGCGTGTCGATGTCCGGATCGGCGTCGCTGGTCCTGGCGGCCAGACACCCGCAGAATTTCAGCTACGCGGCCTCCATGTCGGGCTTCCTCAACCTGTCCGCCGGGCAATGGCCGTCGCTGGTTGGTTTCGCGATGATGGGCACCGGCGGTTTTCGCGCCGAAGACATGTGGGGCCCGCCCACCGACCCGGCCTGGGCAAGCAACGATCCGACGGTCAATGTCGCGAAGCTCGTCGCCAACAACACCCGCCTCTGGGTGTATTGCGGCAACGGCACGCATTCGACGGATTTGGGCGGCGAAAGTCCGGGCGCTGGCGTGCTGGAGAACGCGACGCGGTTGAGCAACAAGATTTTCCAGAGCAGATACCAGACCTACGGCGGGCGCAACGGTGTGTTCAACTTCTCCGATAGCGGCGGCCACACCTGGCAGTACTGGGGTCCGCAACTGCAGGCCATGATCCCCGACCTGCAGCGCGTACTGGGCGGTGGATGAACGGCAGTTGACGAGGCCGCCACTGCCCACCCGGCGGCACTAGGGTCGAACCATGACCCGCGTCGGCGACGATGCAGAGCGAAGCGATGAGGAGGAGCGGCGCCCATGACTTCCGTGCAATCAATCCCTGACATCACCGCCACCCCGGCCTGGGACGCCCTGCGCAGGCATCACGACGACATCGGCGAACGACACCTACGCCAGTTCTTCGAAGACGATCCCGATCGCGGCCGCGAACTCACCGTCAGCGTCGGCGACCTCTACATCGACTACAGCAAGCACCGCGTCACCCGTCAGACGCTGCGACTGCTCGTCGACCTGGCCCGGGCGGCCAACCTGGAGGAGCGCCGCGCCCAGATGTTCTCCGGAGTTCACATCAACACCTCGGAGGATCGCGCGGTGCTACACACCGCGCTGCGGCTGCCGCGCGACGCCGAGCTGACGGTCGACGGCCAGAACGTCGTCGAGGACGTGCACGAGGTGCTGGACGCGATGGGTGACTTCACCGACCGGCTGCGCAGCGGCGAATGGACCGGCGCCACCGGGAAGCGCATCAGCACCGTCGTCAACATCGGGATCGGTGGATCAGACCTCGGTCCGGTGATGGCGTACCAGGCCCTGCGCCACTATGCGGACGCCGGGATTTCGGCGCGCTTCGTGTCCAACGTCGATCCCGCCGACCTGATTGCGACACTGGCGGATTTAGACCCTGCCACAACACTTTTCATCGTTGCGTCCAAGACGTTCTCCACGCTGGAGACGCTGACCAACGCGACTGCCGCGCGCCGCTGGCTGACCGCGACGCTGGGCGACGCCGCGGTGGCCAAGCATTTTGTCGCCGTCTCCACCAACAAGCGCCTGGTCGACGAGTTCGGTATCGACACCGCCAATATGTTCGGGTTCTGGGACTGGGTCGGCGGCCGCTACTCGGTCGATTCGGCGATCGGGCTGTCGCTAATGGCGGCCATCGGCCGGGAGGCCTTCGCCGATTTCCTGTCCGGATTCCACATCGTCGACGAACATTTCAAGACCGCGCCGCTGGAGTCCAACGCGCCGGCGTTGCTCGGCCTGATTGGGCTCTGGTACTCCAACTTCTTCGACGCGCAATCGCGCGCGGTGTTGCCGTACTCCAACGACCTGGCGCGTTTTGCCGCCTATCTGCAACAGCTGACCATGGAATCCAACGGCAAGTCCACGCGTGCCGACGGCACACCCGTGACCACCGATACCGGCGAAATCTTTTGGGGCGAACCGGGAACCAACGGCCAGCACGCCTTCTATCAGTTACTGCATCAGGGCACCCGGTTGGTGCCGGCCGATTTCATCGGCTTCAGCCAGCCCCTCGACGACCTGCCGACTGTCGAGGGCACCGGCAGCATGCACGACCTGTTGATGAGCAACTTCTTCGCCCAGACGCAGGTGCTGGCGTTCGGCAAGACGGCGGAAGAGATCGCCGCCGAGGGCACCCCCGCCGATGTGGTGCCGCACAAGGTGATGCCCGGCAATCGGCCGTCGACCTCAATCCTGGCCAACCGGCTCACGCCGTCGGTGCTGGGGCAGTTGATCGCGCTATACGAGCATCAGGTTTTCACCGAGGGCGTGATTTGGGGTATCGACTCGTTCGACCAGTGGGGCGTGGAGCTGGGCAAGACGCAGGCCAAGGCGCTGCTTCCGGTGCTCACCGGCGACGCGTCGCCCGCGGCACAATCGGACAGCTCGACCGATGCGCTGGTCCGCAAGTACCGGACCGAAAGGGGGCGCACCAGTTGACGTTTCGCGGCGAGCGCGCTCCCTGCGCTCTCAGCGGGTTCGAACCACAAGCTCGGAACCCAATCGCCGCACAAAGGTGCGCAGGCGTTCCACGGTTGCGGTCTGCGGATCACTGAGGTGCAGCTGCAGCAGTTCCCGACCGGCAGCATGCAGGATCCGGGCGGTGTATTCGGGATCATGCAGGTCGGGATTGATGCGCAGCAGTTCACGAACAAAGAAGTCGATCACGACGGCCTGGGATTGAGCCAGACGCGCATACAACTCCGGCGGAGCGCCCTGCGGCGGGAACAAAAACAGCCGCCACGTCGCCGGGTGGGCGTCGACAGCGGCCAGCACACCGTCGAACGCGAGTACGAAAGCGTCGGCGGCGGCATCCAATCCGGAGATCGCTTCGGCGAACTGCGCGCCGGCCCGTGCCGCCTCACGGTCGATCAGTTCGACGAACAGCCCCACCACGTCGCCGAACTTCTGATAGATCAACGACCGATTGATGCCGGCCTGCTCGGCGATGCGGTTCGGTGTGGCCGCGTGGAACCCTTCGGCGTCGACGATCGCGTGCGTGACGTCGAGGATCTGCTCGCGCCGCCCCTCGGCGGTCATGCGCCGCTTCGGGGGAGTCTGCACCGACGGAAAAGACCCAGTCACGCTTGACAGCATAACTAACAACTTGTGAGTATTACTCACTAACTGTTAGTTAGCCGGAGGCAGCTTGCGATGTCCAAGGTCACGTACTACCCCGAGCTCGCGCGACGAGTCCGCAGCCAGCGCGATTTGCAGCCCGACCTGTACGGAGATTTCGACTTCGACCAGCGGCCGGATCGCTTGGCCACGGAGCCCGACGTCGACTCGGCCCTACCCACCTGGGTAGCCGACCGCGCACCGATCCTGGAAGACGACCGCGTGACGGAATTGATCGGCACGGCCACCCTGCTTGGCGACGTCGTCGCCGATCCCTATGCGGCACTGATGACCACGCACAGCGTCACGCAACTGATCGACATGCTCAAGGCGGCCTGCCGCGAGGGTATCGAGGCCGTGCCCGACGCGCCTCCCGAGCTCGCGTCGTTCATCGCCGCCATGGAGGCCACCCCGGAGTGGATCGACTTCGACCTGGTACGCGAGGGCGCTCGGCAGGAACGCATCCCCGCGGCGCTGCTGGCACCCTTCATTACGCGGGGAGCCTTCATCGCTACCTTCACCAATACCTACGCCGCGCTGCCGATGGCCTTGACCGGGGCACTCTCGGGCAAGCGGGCCGCACGCCGGGTCAACGAGACGGCCAGTTTCTTCGCCGTCACCACCCTGCCCGGTGCGCTGAACCGTTACGGCCTCGGCTTCGAGGCCGCCGCCATGGTCCGGTTGATGCACTCGATGGTCCGCTACAACGCGCTGAAGAAATCCGACAAATGGGACGTCAAATGGGACAAAGCCGTCTACGGCATGCCGGTCCCGCAGGTCGACCAGATGCCCGCCGGGATGATCGGCCAGTACCTCTTGGCCCGCAAAGTGCGCCAGCAGGGCCGGACGGAGTTCACCGCCGAAGAACGCGCCGCCGTCGAATTCGCCAGGTATCGCTGCTTTCTGCTCGGCCTGCCGGAGGAGCTGCTGCCCGCGGAACCCGCCGACATCATCCACATCCTGCACGCGCGCTCGGCACTGCTGCGCCACGGATTCGATGACATCTGCCGCGAACTCGTCCAAGGCACGATGGCGGCCTACCTGCGCCCCGACACCACCCTGTTCGACCGATGCGCCGAGGCGGTCGAGAAGAGTTTCAGCAAGCTCACGTTCGTCCGCACGTTCTGCGGTGGTGATCGCGAGATCGCTGAGGCCATGGGCGTTTCGCTGGGGACGACGGATCTCGTTCGCGTCGCCCTCACCGTGCCGTTCATCATCGGGCGTTTCACCGCCGTAACTCACGCAAGCCGCATTCCTCTGCTGCGGGATGTCACCGACGCATACGTTATCGGGCTCCTCAAGCTCCGGCTGGCGACCTACGGAAAGCCCGAATTCACCAGCGACGCAAAGCATTACACACCGGTCCCACACTGACCTTCGACGCGCACGCTCGCGGGAAGTAGCTCTAGGCGAAGCGCTTGGTCAGTGGCGGCGGCAGCGCCCGCATCAACTGCACGAGCGGGCCCCATGGCCACCACGGCACCGCGGCCCGGCCGGGCTCACGCTCGATCGCGCCGACGAGAGCCTTGACGCCAGTTTCGTTGTCCACCATCAACATTGTGCTGTTGGACTTGGCGGTCATCTCCGACTCGATGTAGCCGGGCTCGATCACCGAGATCTTGATGGGGCCGTTGCCATATTCGGCGCGCAGCGATTCGCCCAGCGAGCTCACCCCGGCCTTGCTCGCCGCGTACGCGGCTTTCACGCCCGGCACGCCTTTGTTGCCGAGCACCGAGGAAATGAGCACCAGATGCCCCGAGCCGCTCTTGTGGAACATCTCCAGCGCGGTCTCGATCTGCACGAGCGCGGCCACCAGGTTGGTCTCGATGGTCGCCTTGTTGGCCCACAGCTTGCCCGACCCGAGCTTGGCGCCCTTGCCGATGCCGGCGTTGACGATGACACGATCGATCCCGCCGAGTTCGTCGGAGAGCTCGCCGAACACCTTCGGGACCTGCTCGTGGTCGTTGACGTCCAACTGCGCGACGGCGACCTTGATGCCTGGATGCTGTTGCGACAGTTCGGCTTTCAGCTCGTCGAGGCGGTCGGTGCGACGGGCGCACAGCGCCAGGTCGCGGCCCTTAGCGGCGAAGGAACGCGCCATGCCGGCGCCCAGACCGGAACTGGCACCCGTGATGAGGATCTTCTGACGAGTCACCCCGGCAGCATATCGGCTACTTGAGCAGCCGTGACATGCGCCGGTCGGCCAACACCTTGCCGCCGGTCTGGCATGTCGGGCAATACTGAAAAGACTTGTCCGCGAACGACACTTCACGCACAGTGTCGCCGCACACCGGGCAGGGCAATCCGGTACGGGCGTGCACCCGCAGCCCGGAGCGCTTCTCCCCCTTGAGCATGGCCGCCCCCTGGCCGACGGACCGGCTCACCGCGTCCGTCAGCACCGAAATCATCGCCTCGTGCAGGCTGGTGAGCTGTTCGTCGGACAGTTTCCCGGCCGTGGCGAACGGCGAGATCTTCGCGACGTGCAGGATTTCGTCGCTGTAGGCGTTGCCGATACCGGCGATCACCTTCTGGTCGGTGATGACGGTCTTGATGCGGCCGGTATTGCCCGCCAGCAGCCCGGCCAGGTCCTCGGGGCCGAGATCCAGCGCGTCCGGGCCAAGGGCGGCGATGCCCGGTACCTGCTTCGGGTCATTAACATCATCGACCAGCCACACCGCCAGCCGCTTCTGGGTGCCGGCCTCGGTGAGGTCGAAGCCCGGCGCGCTGCCCGGGGTGCCCAGGTGCACGCGCAGCGCGATCGGCCCCTTGCCGGGGCGCAGTGGGGCCGCGGCCAGATTGTCGGACCAGCGCAGCCAGCCCGCGCGCGACAGATGGGCGATCAAGAACAGCCCGCCCGCCTGCAGTCCGAGGTATTTGCCCCACCGCTGTGCCCCGACCACCGTCTGCCCGTGCAGGACGTTGATCGGCGGGTCGAAGGTCTTCAGCACCGACAGCGCGGCCACGTCGACGCGACCGACCGTCAGACCGACGGCATGGCGCCGCAGATGGTCGACCAGCGCTTCGATCTCGGGAAGTTCGGGCACGCGACCAGTCTGCCGATCGCAGTGCTGAGGTGTCTAACTAAGGATTGCCGCCGCAGCCTCGGCGCGGGTCCCTGCCCCGTCACCGCCCTGGCTGCCGCTGCCGTAGAACGAGCCTCCCATTCTTTGGCCCTCGCTCAGCTCGCCGATGGACCCGGTGGCACCGCCGCCTCCGCTCGCGTCGCCCGACGCCCGGGCCTCGCCACCTGAGCCTTCTTGGCCGCCGATGGTCGAGGCTTCCGCGCCCAGCCGGCCGACCCCGCCGTTGCCGCTGTTCTCGCTGACGCCCGCGGAACCGGATGGCGAACCGGCGGCGAGGCCGTTTGTACCAATGGTGTTGAGCAGGGGGCTGGCGACGGGGGCGCTGGCCGTCCCGCCGTCGGTGTCAACGGCGGCGTCGCTTGACAGCAAGCCGCCACTTCCACCGGTACCCGCCGCGGCGCCGTTGCCTGCGGCGATTGGGTTTGCGACCGCGGCGGCGCTGCTCGGCAGCAATCCGCCATTAACACCGCTGCCGCCAATACCGCCGGTGGCCGCGAAATTTGGCGCGCTAGCCGCGCCGTTGCCGGTCAGCGCGGTCACCCCGCCGCTGGGGACACTCGCTGCGGGCGTGACGTTAACGCCACTAGAGCCGCTGGATAGCGCCGCGCTGGCACCACCACCAACCAAAGGGCTCCCCGTCAGGGCCTGGACGGATGAGTTGACCGCGCCCGCCGCGCCCTGTCCCACGGTCTCCAGCAACGGCGAGGCGTTGGCGGCCTCGGCGAGGGCATACTGCGACGCGCCGGTGTTCATCAGCTGCACAAATTGGGCGTGGAACGACGCCGCCTGCGCGCTAAGTGCCTGGTAGGCCTGCGCGTGCGAACTGAACAGCGCCGCGATCATGGCCGACACCTCATCCGCGCCCGCGGCCAGCACTCCCGACGTCGGCACCAAAGCAGCCACATTGGCCGTACTGAGAGACGACCCGATATTCGCCAAATCCGAGGCCGCCGCCGCCACATACTCCGGAGCAGCGATAACCCACGGCGACGACATCCCGACCTCCATATCGAGCCGACGATCGCGCGGTTAAAACCGGATCAGTCGGCTGAAGGCAACTTTAACGTGATCTTGGCCTCACTATGCGCACTTCTTGCAAACCTTATACCGGCGGCTGATCTAGTCTTCGGTCCTACCAGCCTCAACCGGCCTCAATAGGTACGTGTCCAAAATCCAGCCGTGCTGGGCGCGCGCCTCGGCTCGCAGCGCCACGATCTGCGTCCCGACCTCGCCGATCGTGCCCGCTACCAGCAGTTCGTCGTCGGTGCCCAGGTAGGCGCCCCACCAGATTCGGGTGTCTGCCGGGCACGCCCGAAACGAGCACTCGGCGTCCAGCATCACGACGATCGATCTGGAGGCCGAGCCGGACAACCCGCGCGCACGCAGGTGCCGACCGGTGGTGATGAAAACCGGTTCGCCGACCTCGTTGAGCGGGATGCGGTGCCGAGCCGTGAGCGCCTGCACCGCGGTGATACCCGGAATGACGTCGTAGTCGATGTCGATCTCGGCCGCGACAGCGTCAAGGATGCGCAGCGTGCTGTCGTACAGCGACGGGTCGCCCCAGGCCAGGAAGGCACCCACGCCGTCGCGACCCAGTTCGGTGTCGATGGCGCTCGCCCAAACCCGCGCTCGCGCCGCGTGCCAGTCGGAAACCGCCTCTCGATAGTCGGTGTCGGTCAACCGCTTCGGGTCGGGCAGCTCGACGAATCGATACCCGGGCTCGCGAATGAATCGCGCGCAGATCTGCCGCCGCAGCGCTACCAGGTCGCTGTTCGTTTCACCCTTGTCCATCGCGAAGAACACCTGGGTGTCGTTCAGCGCCTCGATCGCCTGGACGGTCATGTAGTCGGGGTCCCCGGCGCCGATGCCGATCACGTGGATGAACCGAGTCACCAGGCTCAGCTTATTGCCTAGAAAGGCAGGCTCCGGTCAACATAATTGAGACGTCCGAACATCTAGTCGAGACCCCGGGTACCCGATACCATGGGTATTGACTATCGCTCTCCCTACTGTCTGGAAACAGCGAAGGGACACCGACGATGACCACTGCGGTGAAGCCAGCTGGGCCGAGCCGTGAAGAGTTCTCGGATCGGCTGCTGAAGGGCTCGGTCAAAAAGTCCTACGAGCCGATCGTCGACATCGACTGGGACGCCCCTATCGACCCGGACAAGTTCTACCTACCGCCCAGGCTGGTGTCGCTCTACGCCACCCCGATGTGGGACGAGATGACCCGTGAGCAACAAATCGACCTGTCCCGCCAGGAATTGGTCAACACCCTGTCGGCCGGCATCTGGTTCGAGAACATGCTCAACCAGTCGCTGTTGCGCACCCTCATGCACGAGGACCCCACCAGCCGATCGACGCATTACAAGCTGACCGAGCTGGGCGACGAGACCCGCCACATGATCATGTTCGGCAAAGCGATCGAGCGCATCGGCGCCAAGCCGGTGCGCCCGCGGCGACTGCAGCGGATGGTCATCAACGCCATGCCGCTGGTGTTCCAGCGCGGCTCGATGCTGTGGGTGGCCGCACTGCTGGGTGAAGAAATCTTCGACTCGCTGCAACGCCAGATGATGGACGACCCGGAACTGCAGCCAATGATCCAGCGGCTCATGCGGATTCACGTCACCGAAGAGGCCCGTCACATCCAGTTCGCTCGCGACGGCGCGCGTAAGCGGGTGGCCGAGATGCCGCGCCTCAACAAATGGTTCATGGCCAACATCCACGCAGTCGGCGGTTACTTCTTCCGCTACCTGTTCACGTTCCCGGTCCCCTACGCCCGGGTGGGCCTGGACTCACAACGGGCACGAAAGACCGCCCGCGCCAGCGCACACCGCCACGAAATGAACCAGGTCGGCTTTGCCCCGTTGGCAGCGTTTTTGACCGAGATCGGCCTGATGGGCCGGATCGCGCGGCGGGCTTGGAAGCGCACCAACTTCCTGTGACATCCACCCCCGCCGCGCCCGGTCCTGCGCGGGCCCGCCGGCACGTCATCGTCGTCGGCGCGGCACCCCTCGGCGGGCGCGTCGAACCGAACTGCAAGCAGCCGGCGTCACCGACGTCGCCGTCCTGCCCGGCGGCGACGTCGCCAGTTCGGTGTTCGATGACGGCACCGACACCTGGGAGTTGCGCACCGCCTCCGGCGAGACCTTCCGCGCCGCCGTCGTCATCGCGGCAGACGAACCGCCCTACCTCCCGTGGATACCAGAGTTGCCGGGGCGCAACGACTTTCGCGGACCGGCGTTTCACGCGGCGCAGTGGGACCCGGCATTCGACCCGGCGGGCAAACGCGTCGCGGTGATCGGCACCGATTCCGCCGCCGGCTATCACATGCGGGAGCTCACCGAGCGAGCGGCGTCGGTCACCGTGTTCACCCACCCACCCCGCCGATTTGTCCAGCTTGTGCCGTTATGGACGACCCGCGCCACGGGCTGGCTGCGCCGCACGCGAGCGATCCTTAAGGGGCCGAGGCCCGCGGTGGTCGGCGCGGCGATCGAGGCGCTGACCCCGTCGGGCATCCGCACACAGGACGGCAGGGAGTACCGCGCGGACGCGATCATCTTCGGCACCGGCTTCGCGGCTGGCGACTCGAGGCTGGTCGGGGCCGGCGGGCTGGCCATCCAGCAGGTTTGGCAGGACGGCATGGAGCCGTTCCTCGGAGTCGCCGTTCACGGTTTCCCGAACTACTTCCTCATCACCGGGCCCGACATCGCGGCGCAGACCCGCTACGCCGTCGAGTGCATCGGGCTGATGAAAGCGACTGGCAGCAGCCGCATCGAGGTGCGGCGCAGCAGCCAGCAGGTATTCAATGAGCGTGCCCACCTCACTGCGGCCGAGCCGTTACCGGTCGCATCAGCGTTCGACGTGCTCCCCGCCGCTGGCACGGAGGACAAGGAGACCTACGACGGCGCGGCAACGCTGACGATCGGGGACGCCAGCCATCCGGTGCGCGTGCGGCTGACCGGCCGGCTCGACCCGATCGACGGCCACTACCACTGGCAGGGGACGGTCTTCAGTTCGCTGTCGGACCCGTTGCCGGACGCGGCACTCAAACAGTCGCGCGTGGCGACGCTGACGGTGGATGGCCTGAGCGCACCCGCGCGCATCGTGGAACAAACACCGTGGGGCACGCACTCGATCGCCGGAGTGGGCGCCCCGCCGTATGCGCTGAGCGGCAGCTGAGCCGACCGCACCGCAAGGTGGCGCCGGTCGGGTGTTATGTGTGCCAAGTTACGTCGCTTCACAGGTTTGCCAGGTGTGAACATCGGGGTAATCCGGATACGCTGAATTCCACTCCCACATCGGAGGTTGGCCACAGTTATGAAGTGGGTAACCCCCGTGGGTGTGCGCGCTGCGCTAGGCGCCAAGACAGACGAGCAGAATGGGCGTGTTCGTGGTAGCAGTCGATGCTTCGGACAGGCGGCGTCGGGGTCCTCTTCCGACGCGCGCCCCCAACGTCGCGTTTTGCCCACGTCAGAGTCGCACTAAGCGAAGTGATTAACGCAAGTCTTGAGTTGCTGCCGCCAACGCGGGCGGCATCGTCAAGTTGGCCGGGCGGAAGTTCGAGGAGCGGGACATGGAGCCGGACCACGGGGTGGAACTGGAATGCCGGTCGATCAGATTAGAAGACAAGGCAGTCCAGTGGCCATTGCGACGCCCCCGCGCATGGGGATGGCCACGGTGAGCGCGGTGGCCGAGTCGCCGAGCTCGTTGGCGATTGCGGTACGGACAGAGGACTCGGTGGCCCTCCTGACCGTCGACGGTGTCCTTGACTCCGGCAGCTCCGCGGCGCTGCGTGACAGCATCATAAAGACCACGCTGCAGGAGCCATCTGCCGTCATCGTCAACGTCAGCGCGCTGCAGGTGCCCGCGAAATCGGCATGGTCGGCCTTCCTCGGCGCGCGTTGGCAATCCGATACCCAGCTCGACGTGCCGATCGTGCTGGTCTGCGCCAATCGCGCGACCCGCGATGCGATCAGCCGCAGCGGCGTCACCCACTTCATGCCGGTGTATGCGACCGAGAAAGGTGCGTTGAAGGCCGTTGGCCGGCTCGCCGGTCGCACTGTCCGGCGCGCCGACGCCAAGCTTCCTCCGAACCTGACCAGCCTGCGCGAGTCACGGCGGCTGGTCCGCGAGTGGCTGACCAGTTGGTCGCTGCCGGGGCTGATTCCGGTCGCGTTGGTGGTTGTGAATGTGTTCGTGGAAAACGTGCTGGAACACACCGGAAGCGATCCGGTGATGCGCGTCGAGACCGACGGCGCGACCGCGACCATTGCGGTGTCCGATGGCAGCAACGCGCCCGCGCTGCGGCTGGCCTCGCCGAAGAAGGGCATCGACGTGTCCGGCCTGGCGATCGTCGACGCTTTGTCCCGCGAGTGGGGCAGCACTCCCACCTCGTCCGGCAAGACCGTGTGGGCGGTCATCGGTCCCGAAAACCAGCTCTGACTTTCCGACCCCCCGCGCGGGCCAAACTAGAACACGTTCTAATGTCGTGTTAGTGCCCGTTGACGGAAGGTGGATGACGTGCGGTTCAGCTTTGCGGAGTCACTGACCGACCCTTCGTTTTACATCCCGCTGGCCAAGGCGGCCGAGGACGCCGGCTACCACAGCATGACGATCGCCGACAGCATCGCCTATCCCTTCGAGTCCGACTCCAAGTACCCGTACACCCCCGACGGCAGCCGCGAGTTCCTGGACGGCAAGGAGATCGTCGAGGCGTTTGTGCTGACGGCCGCGTTGGGCGCGGTGACGACGAAACTGCGGTTCAACTTCTTCGTGCTCAAGCTGCCCGTCCGGCATCCGGCGCTGACGGCCAAGCAGGCGGGTTCGCTGGCCGCTCTGACCGGCAACCGGCTGGGACTCGGCGTGGGCACCAGCCCGTGGCCGGAGGACTACGAGCTAGTGGGGGTCCCCTTCGACAAGCGCGGCAAGCGGATGGACGAGTGCATCGAGATCGTCAAAGGCCTGACCACCGGCGACTACTTCGAGTTTCACGGCGAGTTCTACGACATCCCGAAGACGAAGATGAGTCCGGCTCCCACACAGCCGATTCCGATTCTGGTCGGCGGCCACGCCGATGTGGCTCTGCGGCGCGCGGCGCGCCTGGACGGCTGGATGCACGGCGGCGGCAGCTCTCCCGAGGAACTCGACCGGCTCATCGCCCGGGTCAACAAGTTTCGCGAGGAAGAAGGCAAAACGGGACCGTTCGAGATCCACGTCATCTCGATGGACGCCTACACGGTGGACGGCATCAAGCGCCTCGAGGACAAGGGTGTCACCGATGCCATCGTGGGCTTCCGGTATCCCTACATCGTTGGGCCCGACCCGGAACCGCTGGAGAAAAAGATTCGTAACCTGGAGCGGTTCGCCGAAAAGGTGATCTCGAAAGTCTAGCGGCGGTCGCAAGCGCGGCGAAGCCGGGCGCACTGGGCCCCCGCCAAAGTCTAAGCGTCACAGATCTTTAAAGCGTATCCCACTTCGGTGCCCGCTTCTCCATGTGCGCTTTGGCCGCCTCGACCGGATTGTTGGTGAAACCGCTGAGGATCTGGGTGCGGTTCTCGATCTCGATGGCGTGCCGCAGGCTCGGTGCGTCCAGCGCCGCGTTGAGGCCAATCTTGGTCTGCCACACGCCGTAGGCGTTGTTCTCGGCGATCGAGCGGGCCACCGCGCACGCCGCCGGGATTAGGTCGTCCGGCGCCACCACCTCGTGCACCAGCTTGATGCGATAGGCCTCGGCCGCATCGATGATGCGTCCGGTCAACATGAGTTCGCGCGCCACCCCGGCCCCGACGATCTTCGGCAGTAGGTAGCTGGTGCCCATGTCCATCGACGAGAAGCCCGCCTTGATGAACGCCGAACCGAACCGCGCCTGTTCGGACGCCACCCGGACATCGCTGACCAACGTGAACGCCAGCCCACCCCCGACGGCGACACCGTTGACCGCCGCGATCACCGGGATGGGCAGCTCATAGATCCGGGTGAACAGGTCGGCCAGGCGGACCTGGGCGTCGTAGTTGGTCTTGAAGGGCGGGGTCGACGCCCTGCTGGTGACCCAGGGCTGGCCGGTGCCGCTGAGGTCGGCGCCGGCGCAGAAGCCGCGGCCCGCGCCGGTCAGGATCGCGACCCTGAATTCACCGGAGCTCAGCGCATCCAGGGCGGCGTCCACGCCGTCGATCAGCGACCCGTCGATCGCGTTCAACCGCTCCGGCCGGTTCAGGGTGATGAGAGCGATTTGGTCCTCGAGAGTTGCGAGTTCGACAGCAGCCATACCCGCACCGTAAGCGACACAGCGGATGTCCAGGTAGCCGACCTACCGTGGAACCATGACACGAAGCGAGGGTGATACCTGGGACCTGGCCAGCAGCGTTGGAGCCACCGCCACCATGGTGGCCGCGGCCCGAGCGGCCGCCACCAGGCGTCCGCAGCCGGTCATCACCGATGAGTACGCCGAGCCGCTGGTACGCGCCGTCGGGTTGGACCTGTTCACTCGGCTCGCCGGCGGCGAGCTGGAGGCCGACGACGTCGAGAAGGGCGTCAACTTTCCGCGGATGGTCGACACCTTCGCCGCTCGCGCCCGCTACTACGACGACTACTTCGCCGACGCCAGCGCCGCGGGCATACGGCAGGTCGTCATCGTGGCGTCGGGGCTAGACGCGCGGCCGTACCGGCTTTCCTGGCCGGCGGGGACCACCGTGTACGAGATCGACCAGCCCGAGGTGATCGAGTTCAAGACCGCGACCTTGTCTCAACTCGGCGCCGTGCCCGCCGCCGAGCACCGCCCGGTAGGCATCGACCTGCGCGACGATTGGCCGGCCGCTCTGCGGTCCGCCGGCTTCGATACCGCGGCGCCTACCGCGTGGCTCGCCGAGGGGGTGCTCATCGGCTTTCTGCCGCCGGAGGCCGAAGTTCGGTTGCTGGACAACGTCATATCGCTGAGCGCCGCGGGCAGCCGGTTTTCCGCAGACTTTGGTTCGCTCAACCCAGGATCACCGGAATCGAATGAACAGTCGCGGATCGCGACCGAGGGCTGGCGACGGCAGGGACTCGATTTGGACATCGCCGCATTGGCCTACCCCGGCGAACACACCGACGTCGCCGCACACCTGCAAGCCCAGGGCTGGGAAGCGACCACGTCCAGGCTCAATGACCTGTTCGTCGCTGCCGGCGTGCCGCAGCTGGCGGGGGCCGACCAGCAGAGCCAGGCCGCCTCGCTCAGCTTCGTGCGGGCTGTTCGGCCTTAGGCTGACACCACTTGTCACTCCAGTAACGGGGAGGGTCCGGTGTGTCTTTTTGTCCACCTGTGAGCGACAAAATGACTTGCCGGACAGCGGCTGTCGCTCGGAGATGGACAAAAAGGAACACCCGGACTTCCTGTGACGCATGGGGTCACGAGGAGCGCTTGGCCAACCAGTCGGCCTGCATCACCAGCAGCGCCATGACCTCCTGCTGCGGCATGTCGGGGTCGAGTTCGCGGTAGCGCTGATAGACGTTGACGACGACGCGCTCGGCGTCCAGCCAGGTCGCGTACTCGCCGAGGTCGATGGTGTCGGCGGCCTCCGCCCAGGACAGGCCCTTGCGGTAGGCGGCTTGGGCTTGTTCGGCGACGTGAACGAGATAGCCACGGACAGCGCGGATTCCATCCGGATCGGTGATCGGACCGTGGCCGGGGACCACCGTCGGCGCGTCCAGCGCGATCATCGCGTCGCACGCTGCAACCCAGTTATCGATCGGACCGGCCCACACAATCGGCGTGCAGCCGATGAACAGCAAGTCCCCACCGAACAGCACACCGGCGTCGGGCACATGCACCACCGAATCCGCCGCGGTGTGCGCCGGCCCCAGGTTCAGCAGATTGATTTGCCGGCCGCCGACGTCGATGGTCAGGTCGCGGTCGAACGTCTTGTCGGCGTTGCGCACCGTGATGCCGCCGAAATCGAAGTGCCCGAACCGTTCTCGCGCGTACGGCGTCGCGACCGGTCCCAGGTTTCCGGTCTGCGTCATGGCCAGCATCTCGGGCGCCATGCCGTGCGCGATCTCCTCGGCCGTGCCCTCGGCGGCGATGATGCGCACCGACGCGTCCAGCAGTTGGTTGCCGTGGGTGTGGTCCCCGTTGGAGTGGGTGATCAACGCGTCGGTGATGGGCGTGCGGTCGGTGATGGGCTTCATCGCGGTGAGCATTTCGCGGGTCAGCGCCAGGTCGAAAAGCGTGTCGACGAGCAGTGCCGCGCCGTCGCCGGCGACCAGCCCGGCGTTGCTCCAACCGTATCCGCCGTCCGGCAGCGTCCACGCCCACACCCGATCGCCGACCTCGTGCAGCCCGCGGGTGTAGGGCACCCGCGCCGGCGCCCGGTTGACCCGGGCGGGGGGCGGCGCGGCATCAGGGTTGGGCCGGGGGGCCAACGGATGTGGTGCGTCACTGGCGCGCACGGCCTGCCTGGTCTCCCCCAGTCCTTCGACCTTCAGGGTGACGACGTCGCCGTCGTGCAGCCAGCCCGGGAAAGCTTCCAGCGCGGTCAGGCTGAGGTGCTCGATAAGCGTGCAGGTGGGCACCGTACCGGAGCCGAAAACATCTCCGGGGCTGAGTGTTACACCGCGAGAGGCGTAGGAGATGACCTCGGCGAAGCTCCAATCCATCTGGCCGGTTGAGCCCGACCCGATCTCGGTGTCGTTGACCAGAGCGCTGACTTGCATGCTCAGCTTGCCGTCGCGGCGGTATGGCTCGAGCTCATCCGGGGTGACCAAATACGGGCCCAGCGTGACGCCGCTGTCCTTGCCCTTGGCCTGCCCGATCGCCAGCTGGCCCTCCAGCTGCTGCAGGTCTCGCGCGGACCAGTCGTTGAAGATGGTGTAGCCGATGATGGCCTGTTCTGCTTGCTCGACGGTCAAGTCTTTGCCGGTCGTTCCGATGACCGCGCCGATCTCCAATTCGAAGTCCTGCCATGCACTTCCGGGAGCCATCGGCACATCGTCGTAGGGACCGAGAACTGTTGCTGGACAAGCGAAGTAGAACGCAGGGATGCGATACCAGGTGTCGGCGAGCTCCCGTGCGGCACCCATGACGGCCTGGCAGTTGCGCATATGGTCCAGGAAGCACAGGGAGTCGCGGATCGACGGCGGGCGCGGGATTGGCGCCATCATCGTGACGTCGCCGAGCCGCACCGTCTCGGCGGGAGAGCGCAGTGCCTCCTCCCCGGCTTTCCGCAGCCCGTCTGCGCCACGGTTGACCAGATCAAGCAGCGTCACACCCGGCGGCATCGCGTGAATCGTGTCACCGGAGAGCACCCCGGTGCGTTCTCCGTTATCGCCTTGGTAGGTAACCCATTTCATTCGCGTACCACCTCACTTGGTTTCTTGTCTGGCCGTAGCCCGCGCCAGCTCGCTTGACGCAACCGGTTGTCGGGGGTCCATTCGCTGTAGCGCACCTCGCCGACCAGAACCGGCTCGACGAACGTCACGCCCTTGGCGTCGGCCGCGGGAAGCTTTGCGTCGAAGGGTGATTGGTCGGTGTGCAGCGGTGCCAACGTCGTTTTGAGTTTGGCCAGTTCGCGTTCGGTGAATCCGGTGCCGACCCGTCCCGCGAATCGCAGCCCGCCATTACCGGGGATTCCCATCAGCAGCGCGCCGATACCGCTGCTGCGCCCGCCTTCCCCGGCCCGCCAGCCGCCGATGACGACTTCCTGGGTGTTCCAGTGCTTGTCCTTGATCCACGCCGCGGAGCGCCGACCCGGCTGGTAGGTGGAGTCACGCCTTTTGGCGACCACGCCCTCCCAGCCGTGTTCACGGGAATGTTCGAGCGCCTGGTCGCCGTCGCCGGGCAGCAGGTCGGGAACGATGAGATTGCCTGCGGCGCCTAGCGTTTCCAGCAACTTGCGCCGATCTTGGTATTTGGCCCGGAGCAGTGAGCGGCCATCCAGGTAGAGCAGGTCGAATGCCCAGAACTCGACGTGAGTGCCGCGGCCCCGGTTCTGCATCTCGTTGAAGCTGGGCACCCCGGACTTGTTGAGCGCTACCGCCTCACCGTCAAGCACGACATGGTGATCGGCGAGATCGGCTGCCAACGACTGCAATTGGGGGTATTCCTTGGCGACGTCGCGGCCGCTGCGCGACCGCAGCCGCACCTCGCCGCGGTCGGCCTCCACCAGCAGCCGGTATCCGTCCCACTTGCCCTCGAACGCCCACTGGCCGGCCTTCAGACCGGCCACCGAACCGTGTGTCGCGAGCATCGGAGCGATCTCGCCGAAGTCGAAGACCTGCTGATCCTTCATGCGGTGCGCCAGCCACTGGTCGCCGTTGGTCTGAATCAGGGCGTAGCGGCCCGAGATTCGGCTGCCATGCAGGTTGACGATGACTTCCCCGTTTTTATCCCCTTTTTCATTCCCTTTTTCGAAGGAGTCATTGAACTTCTCGGCCTCGTAGGTGCCCGAGTCCCAGATGATCACCTTGCCGGCGCCGTACTCGCCCTTGGGGATGCTGCCCTCAAACCCGCCGTATTCCAGCGGATGATCCTCGGTATGGACCGCCAGATGGTTCACCGACGTGGTCTCAGGCAGATTTTTCGGCACCGCCCACGACACCAGCACGCCGTCGCGCTCCAGCCGGAAGTCGTAGTGCAGCCGGCGGGCGTGGTGTTCCTGGATGACGAACGTATTGCCCTGGCCGGTAGCGGGTTTCGCTTTGGGTACCGGCTCGGGAGTCTTCGACGCGTCGCGCATGCTGCGATACTTGGTCAGCCGATCCGGGACGGGTAGGCGGGCATCCTGGGGGTCCAGGGCGGCCAGCAGATCGCCGTCGCGCGCGACCCGTTCGAGCACCTCGTCGTAGCGCAGCTGGCGCAGCTTCGGGTCGTCGAGTTCCTCCCAGGTGCGCGGCGCCGCGACCGTCGGGTGCTCTCGGCCGCGCAGCGAATACGGGGCGATCGTCGTCTTGGAGGCACTGTTCTGGCTCCAGTCCAGAAACACCTTGCCGGCCCGCAGGCTCTTGGTCATCGTCGAGGTGACCAGCTTGGGCATCGCGTTTTCCAGTTGCTGTGCAACGCGTTTGGCCAACACCGTGGCGCCGCGACTGCTCACGGGCTGCTCCAGCGGCGCGTAGAGATGCAGACCCTTGCTGCCGCTGGTGAGCGGGAAGGTGGTCAGCCCGATGTCGGCGATCAGGTCACGCACCGCGCGGGCCACCTCGGCCAGCCGGGCCATCGTCACGCCTTCACCCGGGTCCAGGTCGAACACCAAGCGCGTCGCCGGGCCGGGCTTCAGTTCCTCGGCGTTGCTTCGCGTCCACTCGGCGACGAACCGCCACTGCGGCACGTGCACCTCCAGCGCCGCCTGTTGCGCGATCCAGGCCAGCCCGTCGGCGCTGTCGATGATCGGATACGTCGTCGTCCCGGACCGGTGGGAAACGCTGGCGCGGGCCAGCCAGTCCGGCGCCGACGACGCCAGTTGCTTTTCGAAAAACGAAGACTGCTCAACGCCATTCGGCCAGCGCTTACGGGTGGCCGCACGCCCGGCGATGTGCGGCACCATCACCTCCGCGATACCGGTGTAATAGTCGAAGATGTCGGACTTAGTGGTGCCGGTCACAGGGTAGAGCACCTTGTCGGGGTTGGTCAGCTTCACCCGTGGTGCCATGAGAGTCAACCTACGCGTTTCAACGCTGTTAACAGCTTTGACCACCGATTATCGACCTTACCGTCGATGCATTCTGTGACATCAACCACGAACGCGTTAGACCGGCGATCACCTCGGGGCACAGAGACACAATGTTTGACCGTAATCCCGTCCCCCTGGCGTCCAAACAGCGGCGTCCCACTGAGCGACGCGACACTACGACTGCATTCGCAACGACTTGACGTGCCCACCTACGACCGGTCGGCCCTTCAGCGGGGAGTCGTCCACATCGGCGCGGGCAACTTCCACCGCGCACACCAGGCCGTCTACTTCGACGACCTTGCCCGCTCGCGCATCTCCGACCGTTGGGGGGTTACCGGCGTCAGCCTTCGCTCCCGCGACGTCAAAGACCTGCCTGTCGGCTGACGGGCCGTATCGCCAGTGGGTGATCGAGGATTCGTTCGGCAACGGCCGCCGCCGCTCGCGGAGGTCGGTGCTCGAATTCGTCGCCGACGTCCACGACCACAAGCCGATCAAGACCCGTGTGCTCAACGGAACCCACATCGCCCTGGGTGTTTGGCCACACTGGCCGGCTATCGTCAGCCCGACGATGCGATGCGGACCGCGTTATCTTCGCTGACGTCGAGAGGCTCCTGCGCGACGCGATTCAGCCGCTGCTGCCCGCAGTCCCCGGGATGAACACAGCCGAGTACCGGGGCATCCTGCTCGACCGGCTCAGCAATGCCACCGCGTGAGTGACCAATCTGTCGCGGCTGGCCCGACCGGGAACGCGCACAAGCAGTCATCGCTTGTGCTGCCGTCGCTGCAGGAGGCGATCGCGCAGGGCAGGCCGCACACCCTGCTGATGTTGGCTGTTGCCGGGTGGGCCCGTTACATGCGCGGCCACGACCTCAAGGGACGCCAATTCCGCATCGAAGACTCGCAGGCGATTCCGGTGGTTAAGTTGGCGACCATGGCGAGCAGCAACCCCGATCCGCTGCTGGGGCATGAAATGTTCGCCGAGGTGCGCGCGGTTCCCGGTTTCGCGGAGCGCCTCGGCGACATGATTGCGGACATCGACGCGCGCGGCGTGATGCCCACGCTGCGTGCCGCGATGCGCAATGACGAGCGGGAGTTGGTGTCGCGATGAGCTATGAACTCTATGGGCTGACCTTTGTGCGCACATTCGACCCGGCGCCGATCACTACCTTGCTCTGTGACGCCGATGACAACCTGTTTCCTTCGGAGAGGCCGGCGTTCGACGCATCGACCGAGGTGACGAATCGTTTCCTGGCCAGATTCGGCGTGACCGCTCCGCTCAGCTCCGAGGAGTTGCGTAAGCGGGCCGTCGGGAAAAACTTCCGCACCACGGCACTCGAGTTGGCGGTGCAGTGCGAAGTGCCGCTCGATCAGACGTTGGCACGGGGCCGTCCCGCAGCGGTGGTCGCCTCAGACGGCGATGTGGCCAGCGGCTACGCGTTGTCCGCCGACGAACTCGAGCAATGGGTGCGCGAAGAGCGCGAACGGGTCACCGCTCATCTGGCCGTCACCCTGACACCCGATCCGCAGGTGCTGGAACCGTTGAGAGACCTCGCGACGCACTACGCACTCGCGGCCGTCAGCTCCAGCGCCAGCAAGCGTCTGCATGCCTGCTTCACTGCCACCGGCCTCGACTCGCTGATACCGGAGGCGGTGACCTTCAGCGCGGAGGATTCTCTTCCGGTGCCGACAAGCAAACCCGACCCGGCGGTGTATCTGCATTCCGGCCAGGTACTGGGCGTCGAAGCGGAACAAGGGCTGGCCATCGAAGACTCCGTGGCCGGCGTGACTTCCGCGGTCGCGGCCGGCTACGCCACCGTCGGTAACGTGATGTTCGTGCTACCTGACGAACGGGATTGCCGCCGTGCAGAATTGATCGATGCCGGCGCAGTCGCGATAACCGATTCGTGGCGTGCTCTTGCTGATGTCCTGCTGTTGTCGGCCGCGCGGGCTGGAGGTTCCCCGCTCACGTAGGGCATCGACCGGTCCGCGACTAGTCCAAGCCGCTGGGCCGACGATGTTCCGGGCGCGGGGTCGTCGTACCGTGGAGAGGCGCTGCGAGCCCGGTAACGATCCGGGCTGCGGCCCGGGGAGGAGTTGGCCAATGGTGGCTAGCGCGATCAAGCTGAACAATGCGACGCTCTCCGAACTGCCGATCGAAGCACCCAACTACGACCGCGGCAGCGTGACCGTCGGTATCGCGCATATCGGCGCCGGTCATTTCCACCGCGCGCATCAGGCCATGTACATCGACCGGCTGCTGCAGGCCGGTCTGGCGCGCGAATGGGGCATCTGCGGGGTGGGCGTGATGCCCGCCGACTGGACGATGCGCGATGTTCTGAACGATCAGGACGGGCTCTACACGCTGATCCTGGAAAAGCCCGACGGCAGCCGGGACGCGCAAGTGATCGGCTCGATCATCGACTATCGCTACGCCCCCGACGATCCGGAGTCAGCGTTGGAGGTGCTGGCGGCACCGTCCACCAGGATCATTTCGCTGACCATCACCGAGGGCGGTTATCGCGACCCGGACGGGCCCGCGTTCGCGTTGATCGTCGAGGCCTTGGACCGGCGTCGCCGCCACGGGATCACCGCACCGACCATCGTGTCGTGCGACAACATCGAGAACAACGGTGAGGTCGCAGAGCGGGCCGTCCTCGCGAATGCGGAAAACCGAGACCCCGAACTCGCCGAGTGGGTGCGCGAACACGTTCAGTTCCCGAGTTCGATGGTCGACCGGATCACCCCGTCCACGACCCTGCAGATGGCCGCGGAAGTGCGGCGCGACTTCGGCGTCAACGACCGGTGGCCGGTGGTGGCCGAGCCATTCACCGCCTGGGTGCTCGAAGACAAGTTCGCCGACGGCAGGCCGCCGCTGGAGCAGGCGGGCGTGCTGCTGGTCGACGATGTCGCCCCGTACGAGTTGATGAAGCTGCGCCTGCTCAACGCCGGGCATCAATGCCTGGCCTACTTCGCTCATCTGTGCGGACTTGAGTTCGTCCATGAGGCGGCGAGTGATCCGTTGTTCGCCGAATTCTTGCTTGCCTATTTCGAATCCGAGGCCATCCCGACGCTGCCACCGGTGCCCGGGATCGACCTGCATGAATTCAGCCGCACGCTGATCGAGCGGTTCTCCAACCCGGGCGTGCGCGACACCGTGGCGCGGTTGTGCGCCTTCTCGTCGGATCGCATTCCAAAGTGGCTGATCCCGGTGATCTGCGACAACCTGGCCAGCGACGGGTCGGTCCGGGTGGCGGCAGCGGTGGTGGCGAGCTGGGCCCGCTACGCCGAGGGCACCGACGAATGGGGTCGGCCATACGAGGTGGTGGATCAGCTCGCGGACTCGCTGATCCCGATCGCCCGCTCGCAGCACGAGAATCCCACCGCGTTCATCGAGATCGCCGCGGTGTTCGGCGATCTGGCCCACCAGCCACGCTTCGTCCAGGCATACAACTGGGCACTGGATTCGTTGCACCGCAAAGGAGCTCGGGCGACACTGGAGGCTTTGGTGCGATGACCCGAGGGCTGGTGATCGGCGAGTCGCTGATCGATATCGTCGGGAGCGACGAGCATGTCGGTGGCAGTCCGCTCAACGTCGCCGTCGGACTCGGCCGACTGGGCCGCGACGTCGACTTCCTGACCTACATCGCCGACGACTCGTATGGCCGGCGCATCATCGACTACGTCGAAGCCGCAGGGGTGCAATTAGTTTCAGAAAGCCGGACTGCGGAGCGCACGGCGACTGCGCGGTCAACCATCGCGGAAGACGGGTCGGCCGACTATGCGTTCGATCTGGACTGGCAGCTTTCCGGGACACCGCCGGTCGCGCCGCCGCTTTTCGTCCACACCGGATCGATTGCCGCTGTGCAGGATCCGGGCTGCCTCGCGGTCGCGGCGTTGATCGACACCTATCGCGTGTCGGCTACGGTCACCTTCGACCCCAACGTGCGGCCGTCGCTGATCGCCGACCGGGAACTGGCCGTCGCACGCATCGAGCATCTCATCGAACGCAGCGACATCGTGAAAGTCAGCGAGGAAGACCTGCGCTGGATCGACCCCGCTCGCCCGCCCGAGCAGATCGCGCAAACGTGGCTGAGGTTGGGTCCCGCCATCGTGACGGTGACGCTGGCCGACCAAGGCGCAATGGCCGTCTGTGCGGCCGGGGAGGCACGCGTGCCTGCTCGTGCGGTGCAGGTGGTCGACACCGTCGGCGCCGGCGACTCATTCATGGCCGGCCTGCTCGACGCGCTGTGGGGATCGGGTTTGTTGGGCGGCGACCGGCGCACCGAGTTGCGTGGGATCGGGGTGGACGCGCTGACGGTGGCGCTCGAAGCGGCGAGTCTGTCGTCGGCGCTGACCGTCGCTCGAGCGGGTGCTGACCTGCCGGATCGGGCTGCGCTGGAGGCCGCGTCGCATAGGCGTTTGGATCGATCAGATTGATTGTCAACCAGTTTCGCCTGAACAGACTGGCCAGTTTGCCCGCCTCGCAGCGACAACCTAACGCGTCATGCCACCGTCCCAAATCCCAGTCGCAACGTTGTCGCTCGGAGGCGGGTAAAACGGACAGTCCCAGCTCAAGCCCAGCTCAATCCCTGCTCGTGGGCCTGCCGCGCTGTTTTGCTACCGGTGGTATGGGCATACTGACTGCATGCGCTCCATCTGGAAGGGTTCGATCGCATTCGGGCTCGTCAACGTCCCGGTCAAGGTGTACAGCGCCACCGAGGACCACGACATCAAGTTTCATCAGGTGCACGCCAAGGACAACGGGCGGATCCGATACAAGCGCGTGTGCGAGGTGTGTGGCGAAGTCGTCGAATACGGTGATCTGGCCCGGGCCTTCGAGTCCGACGACGGCCAGATGGTGATCATCACCGACGACGACATCGCCACACTGCCCGAGGAACGCAGCCGCGAAATCGAAGTGCTGGAGTTCGTCCCGGCCAGCGAGGTCGACCCGATGCTCTACGACCGCAGCTACTTCTTGGAGCCGGACTCGAAGTCATCCAAATCCTATGTGCTGCTGGCCAAGACGCTCGCCGAGACCGACCGGATGGCGGTCGTGCATTTCACGCTGCGCAACAAGACCCGGCTGGCGGCGTTGCGTGTCAAGGACTTCGGCAAACGCGAGGTGATGGTGATCCACACCTTGTTGTGGCCCGACGAGATCCGCGACCCGGATTTCCCGGTGCTGGACAAGAAGGTCGACATCAAGCCCGCGGAGCTCAAAATGGCCGGGCAGGTGGTGGAGTCGATGGCCGACGACTTCAATCCGGATCGCTACCACGACGACTATCAGGAGCAGCTGCGGGAGCTGGTCGAGGCGAAACTCGAAGGCGGGGAAGCGTTTACCGTCGAGGAGAAACCCAAGGAGCTCGACGAGACCGAAGACGTGTCCGATCTGCTCGCCAAGCTGGAGGCCAGCGTGAAGGCCCGCTCCGGTGACGGTAAGGCGCCCCCCAAAAAGGCACCAGCGAAGGCGCCCGCTAAAAAGGCACCGGCGAAAATGGCCAAGAAAGCACCGGCCAAGAAGGCCGCGGCGAAAGCCTCGTCAAAGTCCTGACCGAGGGCGTCATCAAGCCCTGAGGTATTCGGAGGCTCCACCACCCCGCCGAGTGGTCGCGAATCTCACCGCGCCGGCGATGAGGTTGATGGCGCCCACGATGACGATCAGGGTTAGCGCCGCGCCCCATACCCGCAGGAAACCGGCGTGCTCGGGGTTGGTGAGTTCGGTGTAGATCAGCAGCGGCAGCGACGCCATGTTGCCGTTGAAGATGTCGAGGTTGATGGAGCGGCTGTACCCGACCAGCACCAGCACCGGCGCGGTTTCGCCGATGACGCGAGCGATCGACAACAACACACCGGCGACGATGCCCGGCATCGCGATCGGAAAGACGATCCGCACGATGGTCGTCCATTTGCGAACACCCAACGCGTAGCTGGCTTCTCGCAGCTCGTCGGGCACCAACCTCAGCATTTCCTCGGCGGACCGCACCACCACCGGCAACATCAGCAAGACCAGTGCCAACGACACCGCAAAGGCGCACTGCTGAAACCCGAGGGTGGCGATCCACAAGCTGAACACGAATAAGGCCGCCACGATCGAGGGCACCCCGGCTAGCACGTCGACCATGAAGGTCGTCACGCGCGCCAGCCGACCGTATCCGTATTCCACCAGGTAGACGGCGGTCATCAAGCCCAGCGGCACGGACAGGGCAGTGGCCACACCGGCCTGCACCAGCGTCCCGTACAGCGCGTGGTACACGCCGCCGGCAAATTCCTCCGGCAGCACGCCGTGCAGTGAGTGGGTCCACCAACCCGAGCGGGTGACGGCGTGCCAGCCGCGGGCGATCACCACCGACAGCACCCAGACCAGCGGTACCAGCGCCCCGACGAACGAGGCGAGGAAGAGCGTTGTCGCGACGTGGTTCTTGATCCGCCGCCGGAGGCTGACCGAGTGAAACACTTCGGCCTTGACCGGCGCGTCGAACGCGTCAACGCTCATCCGTTGACCTTCCCGCCGGCGATCGTTCGAGCGGCCGCGTTGACGATGAACGTCAGGACGAAGAGCGCGAATCCCGCGGAAATGTAGGCACCGGTGGGCAGCGGGGCGCTGAATTCCGACGCCGCGGAGGCGATCTTGGATGCGAACGTGTAGCCACCGTCGAACAGCGACCAGTTTCCTGGACGGGCGCCCGAGCGCAGGATGATCAGCACCGCCACGGTTTCTCCCAGGGCACGGCCCAACCCCAGCATTGATGCCGCGATGACGCCGCTACGACCGAACGGCAGCACCGTCATCCGCACCACTTCCCACTTCGTGGCTCCCAATGCCAACGCCGCTTCGATCTGGTAACGCGGAGTCTGCCGGAAGACTTCGCGCGACACCGAGGTGACGATCGGCAGGATCATCACCGACAGCACGATCCCCGCGGTGAAGATGGTGCCGCCGCCCGCCAGGGAAACGTTGCCCCTCTGGAACAGGAACAACCAGCCCAGATTGCGATTGAGGAAGTCCGCCACCGGCTCCAGATTGGGCGCCAGCACGAAGATCCCCCACAACCCGAAGATGATCGAAGGCACCGCGGCCAGCAGATCGACTATCGCGCCGAACGGACGTGCCAGCCGTGCCGGCGCGTATTGGGTGAGGAACACCGCGATCCCGACCGCGACTGGCACGGCCAGCACCAGCGCAAATGTCGAACTGAGCACCGTGACCGTGAACAGGTCGCGGATACCGAACGCCAGCTTCGCAGGGTCGCTGGTATTGAATTCGGCGCTGGTGAAGAAGTTCGCGTGGTTGGCGCGCAACGATGGGACGGCGCGGAGCAACAGGAACGTTGCGATCAGCCCAATCGCGATCACGATCGTCGATCCGGCAGCGGCGGCGACCAGCCTGAACAGCCGGTCGCCATGCCACTTGGCCCGCTCCGTTGTCGCCGTCAGCGCGGGCTTGGTCCCGGTCGGATCCCACGGCCCCGCTGAGATCGATCGGGTCATTAGGACATCAGATCATGCAATGGCGTTGACCGCAGTAGACAACCTCGACTTGAACGCGCCCGGAATGGGGATATATCCGTTGTCCGCTAAGCCGTTCTGACCGGAGCCGATGGTGCTCTGCAGGAAAGCCTTCACGGCCGTACCGACCTGGGCGTCAGGGTATTTGGAGCAGACGATCTCGTAGGTCGCCAGCACGATCGGGTACGAGCCGGGCTGCGCCGGCTTGTAGAACGAGGTGGTGTCGAGCACCAGGTCGTTACCCTGTCCCTTGATGGTGGCCCCGGCGATCGTCTTGCCGACCGAGTCGGCGCTGATCGCCACGGCATCCGGACCGGCCGAGCTGACGACCTTGGCCATGTTCAGATGCTGCGCCTGGGCGAACGACCATTCGTTGTAGGTGACCGATCCTTCGGTGGCCTTGATCGCCGCCGACGTGCCGTCGTTGCCCTTGGCGCCCTCACCGACACCACCTTTGAACGTCTTTCCGGTGCCCTTGCCCCATGCACCGTTGGAGGCGGCATCGAGGTATTTCTGGAAGTTGTCCGTGGTCCCCGACTCGTCGTTGCGGAAGACGACGTGGATCGGCTCGCCCGGCAGCGTGAAGCCGGTGTTGAGCGCCTGGATGGCGGGATCATTCCAGGTGGTGATGGCGCCATTGAAGATCTTGGCCAACGTGGGACCGTCCAGGATCAGTGAAGTCACGGTGCTGATGTTGAAGGTGACCGCGATGGGGCCGAATACCACCGGCAGGTTCCATGCCGGCGAGCCGCCGCAGCGCTGCTGCGCGGCGGCGACCTCACCCGTGTTCAGCGGTGAATCCGAGCCGCCGAAATCGGTTTGGTTGCCGTTGAATTCCCTGATCCCGGCGCCCGAACCGTTGGGCGTGTAGTTCAACGTCTGGCCGGAGCAGGCCTGTTCGAATGCCTTGACGAAGCGGGTCATCGCGTTGGCCTGGGCGGTGGAGCCGCTGGCCTTGAGCGTCTGCTTGCCGCCGCAACTCACGTTTGCGGCCGTCGCGCTCCCCGATGAGCTTGGTGCGCTTGTGTTTTTGTCACTGCCACACCCCGAGAGCATAATTGCACCGATAACCAGGACACCGAGTGCCGCACCAGATCGGTTGAGTTTCAATTCAATTCCTTCGATTGATGGCCCGCCGTCGGCGATTCAAACACAAATGGGACTTGGGCAGGTGGACCGGACATTAGCGGCCGGTTACATCGCGGCTACCTTATGGCAAACGCTAAGCGCCGCTCACGCAATGGCGTTGACCGCGCTGGTCAGTCTCGACTTGAACTCGTCCGGGATAGGGATGTACCCGTTTTCCGTCAAGCCGTTCTGGCCTGCGCCGATGGTGGTCTGCAGGAAGGCCTTCACGGCCATACCGACCTGGGGGTCGGGATACTTGGAGCAGACGATCTCGTAGGTCGCCAGCACGATCGGATAGGCGCCGGTCTTGTTGGGCCGGTAGAACGAGATCGTGTCGAGCACGAGGTCGTTGCCGGGCTTGATGATGTAGGCCGAGGCGATCGTCTTCCCCACCGAGTCGGTGTTGAGTTCTACCGAGTCAGGACCGGCCGAGGTGATGATCTTCGCGCTGTTCAGATGTTGCTCTTGGGCGAACGACCATTCGTTGTAGCTGACGGCCCCCTCCGTCTGCTTGACGGCAGCGGCGGTGCCGTCGTTGCCCTTGGCGCCCTCGCCGACACCGCCCTTGAACGTCTTTCCGGCGCCCTTGCCCCAGACCCCACCGGACGCGGTGTCGAGATACCGCTGGAAGTTATCCGAGGTGCCGGACTCGTCGTTGCGGAACACGACTCGAATCGGCTCACCCGGCAGGTTGACACCCGCGTTCAGCGCCTGGATCGCAGGATCGTTCCAGGCGGTAATGGTGCCGTTGAAGATCTTGGCGGCGGTCGGACCGTCGAGGTTCAACGACGTCACGCCATTGATGTTGTAGGTGATCGCGATGGGGCCGAACACCACCGGCAAGTTCCACGCCGGCGAGCCGCACCGCTGCTGGGCAGCGTCGTACTCGCTGGGGATCAACGGTGAGTCCGAGCCGCCGAAATCGGTTTGGTTGCCCGTGAATTCGCTAATTCCGGCGCCCGAGCCATTGGGCGTGTAGTTTATGGTCTGGCCCGAGCAGGTCTGCTCAAACGCGTTGACGAACCGGGTCATCGCGTTGGCCTGGGCCGTCGACCCGCTGGCCTTGAGGGTTTTCTGGCCGCCGCACTTCACGTTCGGCGACGGTGGGACAGATGTGCTTCGCGCATTTTCGTTGCTGCCGCACCCCGACAGCACCAGTGCACTGGCGGCCACAACGCAAAGCGCGGCACTGAAGCGGTCGAGTCTCACTGTAGGTCCCTTTCGGCAGATTCAAACACTACTGCAACCGTGCCAAGTGGACAGGACGGGAAATCGACGGTCGGTTACATCGCGGCGACGTTGGGGTGAACGCCAGTCGACCTCAGATCCCGTGGCCCCCTACGGGAATGGGTTTACCGGCCGTACCCGCGCCAGCGACGGCGCGCGCCGAAGCCCTTGTTCCAACCGGGCTGCGCCACCCCAAACTAGAACCTGTTCCAACCGCGGTCACCGCGGCTTGCTACCGTTTTGCGACAGTGCAGAAGAAAGGGCCGCAAATGATCCTTGACAGGTTCCGTCTTGACGACAAAGTCGCCGTCATCACCGGTGGCGGCCGCGGCCTCGGTGCGGCCATGGCACTGGCATTTGCCGAGGTCGGCGCTGACGTCGTCATCGCTTCACGTACGCAATCCGAACTAGACGCCGTCGCCGAGAAGATCCGCGCCACCGGCCGCCGCGCCCACACCGTCGCCGCTGACCTGGCCCATCCCGAGGTGACCGCACAGCTGGCCGGCCAGGCCGTCGAGGCTTTCGGCAGACTAGACATCGTCGTCAACAATGTCGGCGGGACCATGCCCAACACCCTGCTGACCACCTCGACCAAGGACCTCAAAGACGCGTTCACGTTCAACGTCGTCACCGCCCACGCGTTGACCCTCGCGGCCGTGCCGTTGATGCTCGAGCACTCCGGTGGCGGCAGCGTGATCAACATCAGCTCAACCATGGGCCGGCTGGCGGCACGCGGATTCGCGGCCTACGGCACCGCCAAGGCGGCGTTGGCGCACTACACCCGGCTGGCCGCGCTGGACCTGTGCCCACGCATCCGGGTCAACGCCATTGCGCCCGGGTCGATCCTCACCTCGGCGCTGGACGTGGTGGCTTCCAACGACGAGCTGCGCAAGCCGATGGAGAAGGTTACGCCGATGCGCCGCCTTGGCGATCCCGACGACATCGCTGCTGCGGCAGTGTATTTGGCATCACCCGCCGGTAGCTTCCTGACCGGCAAGACACTGGAGGTCGACGGCGGCCTCACCTTCCCCAACCTCGATATCCCCGTCCCCGACCTATGATGCGCGAGCAGACGCAAAATCGCCCGACACGCCGCGCGTGTGGGCGATTTTGCGTCTGCTCGCGGTGATACCGCTACCCCTAAGGAGCTCGCTCATGGCCATACCCGTCGTCCAACTCGGCACCGGCAACGTCGGTGTCCACGCGCTGCGCGCGCTGATCACCAATCCGGAGTTCGAGCTCACCGGCGTCTGGGTGTCCTCGGAAGCCAAGGCGGGCAAGGACGCGGCAGAGCTCGCCGGACTTACGGATTCAACCGGCGTACTGGCCAGCACCGACCTGGACGCGGTGCTGGCCACCGGCCCGAAGTGTGCCGTCTACAACGCGATGGCCGACAATCGGCTGCCGGAGGCCTTAGAGGACTACCGGCGCGTGCTGGCGGCCGGGATCAACATCGTCGGCAGCGGCCCGGTCTTTCTGCAGTACCCGTGGCAGGTAATTCCCGAGGAGCTCAGCAAGCCGATTGAAGACGCTGCGCGCGAAGGAAATTCGAGCCTCTACGTCAACGGCATCGATCCGGGTTTCGCCAACGACCTGTTGCCGCTGGCGCTGGCCGGCACCTGCCAGAACATCCAGCAGGTGCGCTGCATGGAGATCGTCGACTACGCCACCTATGACAGCGCGGTGGTGATGTTTGACGTGATGGGATTCGGTAAGCCGATGGACGAGATCCCGATGCTGTTGCAGACCGGTGTGCTGAGCCTGGCCTGGGGCTCGGTGGTGCGGCAATTGGCGGCAGGCCTGGGCATCTCGCTGGACGAGGTCGCCGAGGTGTACGTCCGCGAGCCGGCGCCCGAGGACTTCGATATCGCTTCGGGTCACATCCCCAAGGGCAGCGCCGCGGCGCTGCGGTTCGAGGTGTTCGGATTGGTCAACGGCGACCCAGTGGTGGTCCTGGAGCACGTGACCCGGTTGCGTGAGGATCTCTGTCCCGATTGGCCGCAGCCCGCGCAGCCCGGTGGGTCGTACCGCATCGAGATCACCGGCGAACCGTCCTACGCCATGGACATCTGCCTGAGCAGCCGCAAGGGCGACCACAACCATGCGGGATCTGGTCGCCACCGCGATGCGGATCGTCAACGCGATCCCGGCCGTGGTGGCCGCCGAGCCGGGCATCGTGACGACGCTGGACCTGCCCCTGGTCACTGGCCGCGGGCTCTATTCCCCGGCTAAGTAGCCGCCGACGTAGTGCGGAACCTGTCCCGGTAGGCCTTCGGTGAGACGCCGAGGCGATTGACGAATACCCGCCGCAGTGTTTCGGCGCTGCCGAAGCCGGCCCGCTGCGCGGCGTCGCTCACGCTGCGCCCGGCGTCCAACGCGGCCCGCGCGGCGTCGACGCGGACCATTTCGACGTAGTGGGCCGGGGTCTGGCCCAGCTCGGAGTGAAACAGCCGGGTCAGCTGACGGGTACTCAAAGAAGCCCGCGCCGCAAGGCTTTTCACGCTGTGGTCGGCGGCAGGGTCGGCGGCGATGGCGTCGGTTGCGGCGCGCAGCGCCGACTCGGGCGGCGGTTCGGCCTCGACGAGCACCGAGAATTGCGATTGGCCGCCCGCGCGTTTGAGGTAGACGACCAACGACCGGGCCACCTCACGAACCAAGCTGCTGCCGTAGTCCTGCTCGACCAATGCCAGCGCGAGGTCGATACCCGAGGACACCCCCGCCGAGGTGAACACCTCGCCGTCGCGTACGAAGATCGCGTCCGGCGTGACGTCGACATCGGGGAAGGCGCGGGCCAGCAGCGCGGCATGCCGCCAGTGCGTGGTGGCGCGCCGACCGCGCAACAGGCCGGCCTCGGCCAGAATGAACGACCCGGTGCAGATGGACGCCAACCGCCGGGTGCGACCCGGCACCGCCCTCACCGCCGCGACCAGAGCGGGGTCGATGGGTCGCCCAACGAGGTTGTCACCGCCGGCGACCAGGACGGTGTCGACCGAATCGATCGACGAAATGCGTTCAGTGACAGCAAATCTGGTTCCGATGGAAGTCGTCACGTCCTCGCCGTCCACGGACGCGACCCGGAGCCGGTAATCCGCGCCGAACCGGTTGGCTTCGGCGAACACTTCGGCCGGCCCGGCGGCGTCCAACAGCTTGACGCCATCGAAGACGACGATCACCACCGTCCGCGGTGTCGCAGCGGAATCAGCCACCCACCCATTGTGTCGGTTTCTGTGGGAAAGATGGCAGATCAGCCATAGGTATTTGCACCGCGCCCAACCAGACTGAATACATCAGCCCGCATGACCCAAGGAGCATCGATCATGGCCACGTCAACAAGCCCCACCATCGCCGGCATCCAGATCCCCGACACACCGCTCGTGCACGACGTCACCGACTACATCCGGGCACACGAGAACGACCTGCTGTTCGATCATTCCCGCCGGGTGTTTCTCTTCGGTGCGCTGCAGGGCCTTCGCCGCGGCCTGCAGCCCGACCTGGAATTGCTCTACGTCGGCGCCATGTTTCACGACATCGGCCTGACCGAGGGCTACCGCACCTCGAACCTGCGCTTCGAGGTCGACGGCGCCAACGCGGCACGCGATTTCCTGCTGCAGCACGGCGTCGACGAAGCCGACGCCCGCAAGGTCTGGCTGTCGATCGCGCTCCACACCACTCCCGGCGTGCCGGAATTCCTCGACGCCGAAATCGCTTTGGTGACAGCCGGTGTCGAGACCGACGTGCTGGGCATCGGTCGTGACGACCTCTCGCCCGATCAGCTCGCCGCCGTCACCGCGGTGCACCCGCGGCCCGATTTCAAGCGCCGCATCCTGCAGGGCTTCACCGACGGCTTCAAGCACCGTCCCCGGTCCACCTTCGGCACCGTCAACGCCGATGTGCTGCAGCACTACGACCCGTCATTCGTCCGCGACGACTTCGTTGAGATCATCTTGAACAACAGCTGGCCCGAATAGAGGGGAAAGCATGTCGAAACGGCGCGTGCTGATCACCGGAGCGTCGAAGGGTATCGGCCGCGCGGTTGCCGACCGCGTGGCCGCCGCCGGCCAAGAACCCATCGGGCTCGCCCGGACGGCACCGTCGGATTTTCCGGGACAGTTCCATGAGGTCGATCTCGGCGATCAGGCGGCGACCGCGCAAACCCTGGACCGGATCGTCAGCGAGGGCAGGGTCGACGCCGTGGTCAACAACGTCGGCTTGGCGCGGTTCGGCCGCATCGGCTCGATCCATCTGGACGACCTTTTTCTGACCTACGACGTGAACGTGCGCACCGCGGTGCAGGTGGTGCAAGCGGTGCTGCCCGGCATGATCGACGCGGGCTGGGGTCGCATCGTCAACGTCACCAGCTTGACGACGCTCGGGACCCCCGAACGCACCCCCTATGCCGCCGCCAAGGCCGCACTGGAAACCTGCACTCGGATTTGGGCCGGCGAGCTTGCCTCCACCGGCATCACCGTGAATGCGGTCGCACCGGGGCCGGTGGAGACCGAGTTGTACCGCGAACGCAGTCCCGCCGGATCGGATCGCGAGGCCCGCTTCCTCAACACCATCCCGTTGCACCGGGTGGGCACCCCCGAGGAGATCGGGCATGTGATCTGCATGCTGCTGCACGACGATGCCAGCTACATCACCGGTCAGATCGTCCGCGTCGATGGGGGCGGAAGCATTAGCCCCGCATAATATTCGGCTATCCTAACTTTTTTATTAGCCGGATGTGAATCGAGGGTGTAAACGTTGGCGCAGGGCACCCAGGCCTCGCTCAAGGCGAGCTGGTATCTGCTCGGTCCGGCGTTCGTCGCCGCGATCGCCTATGTCGACCCCGGAAACGTGGCGGCCAACGTCAGTTCCGGCACGCAATACGGTTACCTGCTGCTGTGGGTCATCGTCGTGGCCAACGTGATGGCGGGCATCGTGCAGTATCTGTCGGCGAAGCTGGGGCTGGTGACCGGGCAGTCATTGCCCGAGGCGATCGGCAAGCGGATGAGCCGCCCGCTGCGGCTGGCCTTTTGGGTTCAGGCCGAACTCGTGGCGATCGCCACCGATGTAGCCGAAATAATCGGCGGGGCCATCGCCCTGCACATCCTGTTCAATTTGCCGCTACTGGCCGGTGGAGTGATCACCGGCGCGGTGGCGATGCTACTGCTGACGATCCAGGACCGCCGCGGCCAGATCCTTTTCGAACGCGTCATCACCGGGCTGCTGCTGATCATCGCCATCGGCTTCGCGGCCAGCTTCTTCGTTGCGACACCCCCGCCCGACGCCGTGCTCGGCGGCCTGCTGCCACGATTCCGCGGCACCGAAAGCGTGCTGCTGGCCGCCGCCATCCTGGGCGCCACCGTGATGCCGCACGCCGTGTACATGCATTCCGGCTTGGCCTTGGACCGCCACGGCCACCCCGAGCCGGGCCAGCACCGGCGCAGGCTGCTGTTGATCACCCGCCTCGACGTCGTGCTGGCGATGGCCGTTGCCGGAGCGGTGAATGCGGCGATGCTGCTCGTCGCCGCAATCAACCTGCACAACCAGAACGTCACCGCGTCCATCGAAGGCGCCTATACCGCCATCCACGCCACTTTGGGTTCGACGATCGCGATCCTGTTCGCGGTCGGATTGCTCGCGTCCGGTTTGGCGTCCTCCTCGGTGGGCGCCTACGCCGGCGCCATGATCATGAAGGGGCTGCTGCACCGCTCGATTCCGATGATGGCGCGCCGCCTGATCACGCTGTGCCCTGCCGTGGCGATCCTGGCGTTTGGTTTCGACCCCACCCGCACCCTGGTGCTCTCGCAGGTGGTGCTGTCGTTCGGCATCCCGTTCGCGGTGCTTCCGCTGGTCAGGCTGACCAGCAACCGGGAATTGATGGGCAGCGACAGCAACCATCCCGCCACGACTGTTATTGGCTGGACGGTCGGGATGCTCGTCAGTCTGCTTAACGTGCTGCTGATCTGCCTGACGCTGGCGGCCTAGCGTTAAACCATTGTCCGCGTGGATGATTCGCAACAGCGGGCGCGCGCAAGAATTTCGCGACGAGCTAGCAAGCGGCGTGCGACAGCCTATCGGTGCAGGCTCCTTAGAAAGCAAGGAACCGCACGTGAACACCATCCACGATCTGGACGCGACCAGCTATGCACCGACCAGCCACGCACCGCGCGGCGAAGAGTGCACCGTGGCGTCCGCGTGGTCGTCGAGCCCGCTTGGTCACCCGGCCGATGGCGCCGCGTATAGCGATGCGGCCGGATTTGTCGATGACCGCTACGACTTTGCGACCGACCTGATTGCCCCGGCGCGCAAGCCGTGGTTCATCAGCAAGGGGGTGCTGGCCGGAAGCCTGATCGCCGCCGTCGGCCTGAGCGCCGGACTGGGTTTGACAGATCGGTCGTCATCGTGAATGCCCCTCCGCCGGTGTGGCTGCCGCCGGTTCACCCGCCCTTGCCGCTCCTACCGCCGCCGCCGCAGGCGCCACCGCATCTGCCTCCACCGCCGAAGCTGCCGACGTTGCCCCCGCCGCCGTCGCTGTGCTCGCCTCCGCACCACCTTGTGGGGAGCGTCTGCAAATGACGCCGCGGTCTAGGCACCGCTTGTCGGAGGGCAACCCTTACGCTGATTTGGTGCTGACTCGTTTGACGGTGACCGGCTGAATGCTGGCGCGTCGCCATGCCTACTTCGCATACGGGTCGAACCTGTGCGTACGGCAGATGGCGCGGCGCTGTCCGGATGCCCGCGATCCGCGGCCGGCGGTGCTGGGCGATCACGACTGGCTGATCAACGAGCGCGGCGTGGCCACCGTCGAGCCGTTCGCCGGTAATGACGTGCACGGTGTGCTCTGGCAACTCTCCGACCACGACCTGACCACCTTGGACAGCGCCGAGGGCGTGCCGGTGCGCTACCGGCGCGACCGTCTGACCGTGCACACCGACGACGGGTCGTCGCCGGCCTGGGTGTACATCGACCACCGGGTGACGCCGGGTCCGCCGCGGCCGGGCTATCTCCAACGCATCATCGACGGCGCCGTCCACCACGGGCTGCCGCAACGCTGGATCGATTTCCTGCGCCGATGGGATCCCGCGCACTGGCCGCAACCGCTGTCACCGCCCGGGGTTGGGCCGCAGTCACTTTCCGAGTTGTTGAGCGAACCCGGCGTAGTCGAGGTCAGCCGACTGCGGTCGCGGTTCGGCTTCCTCGCCATTCACGGCGGCGGCCTGGAACAGATGACCGACCGCATCGCCGAATGCGCCGCCGCGGACGCCGACGCGTCGGTGTACCTGCTGCGGCATCCCGACCGGTACCCGCACCACCTGCCGTCGGCCCGTTTCGACCCGAGTGAGTCACCGCGGCTGGCGGAGTTCCTCGACCACGTCGACGTCGCCGTCTCGCTGCACGGCTACGGCCGCATCGGACGCAGCACACAGCTGCTGGCCGGCGGCCGCAACCGTTTACTGGCCGCGCATCTCGCGCGGCACATCGAGCTGCCCGGGTATCAGGTCGTCACGGATCTCGGGGCCATTCCGGCTGAGCTGCGGGGCCTGCATCCGGACAACCCGGTCAACCGGGTACGCGACGGCGGAACCCAGCTGGAACTGTCGGTTCGCGTCCGGGGTCTCAGCCCGCGCAGCCCGCTGCCCGGCCACGACGGCTGGTCGCCGGTCACCGCTAGTCTGGTGCACGGCTTGGTGGCAGCCGCCCGTTCTTGGTAAGTGTCGTCAGATCGTTTAAACGGAGGTTGTTGGTGGCCAAGGATTTTCGGTTCGGGGTGAGCGTTCGCTTCTTCAAATCGCGGTCTAGATTGGAAGACTTGGCGAAGCGTGCCGAGGACGCCGGATTCGACATCGTTTGCGTGCCCGACCATCTCGGCGCCGCGGCGCCGATCCCGACGCTGACGGCCGTCGCGCTGGCCACCACGAAACTCAAGCTGAGCATGTATGTGCTCAACTCCGCGTTCTACAAGCCGGCGCTGCTGAGCAGAGATCTCCAAGCGCTGGAGGTGCTCAGCGACGGCCGTCTGGAGATCGGCCTGGGCACCGGCTATGTCCGCGAGGAGTTCGAGGCCGCCGAGTTGCCGTATCCCAGTGCCGGAGCCCGCGTCGACCACCTCGAACACATGACGATCTATCTCAAGGAGCACCACCCGAAGGCTCCGATCCTCATCGCCGGCAACGGCGACCGGGTGCTGACGATCGCGGCCCAGCATGCCGACCTGATCGGGCTGACCGGCTCCCGGGTGAAGGACGTCGAAGACCCGATGGCCGAACGTGTCGAGTTCGTCCGCAACGCCGCGGGCGAGCGCTTTGATTCACTCGAGCTGAATCTCGCGATCACGGCGATGCCGGCCGTCGGCGAGAGCGCACCCGACTTGGCGTTGACGCGCAGGTACGCGCCGGAGTTGTCCGATGAAGAAATAATGGCTCAGCGCTCGGTGCTCACCGGGTCACCCCGCGAGATGGCCGACACCCTTTCCGGCTACCGCGAAAAGTACGGGCTGACCTGCTTTACCGTGCAGGACAATCACCTCGAGAACTTCTCGAAGGTGATCGCGGAGCTCCGCTGATCGGGGGGCTGGCAGCGGTCTCCCGGTAAGCTCAGCCCGTCCGCCCTCGTAGCTCAGGGGATAGAGCACGGCTCTCCTAAAGCCGGTGTCGCAGGTTCGAATCCTGCCGGGGGCACTGGTTCCGCCGCAGGTCAGACTATGTTTTTGGGGCCGCTGAAAGGGGCTGGTCCCTACGTGGTCCCTAGCGTCTGGCGTTAGCTGGAAACCTGCTGGTTATCTCGCAAGTTGCTAGGGATATGTCGTATCTAGGTCTGCGGCGTTTCAGCCGATGACCAGCAAGTACCGCTGCGGCAAACCGCGAGTCACGGCTCATGACGAACACGGCCCCTCCGAGGTCCAGTACGAGGAGGGCACCGCCATTTCGCAAGATACCCACCGAAACCACCCTCTGAACTGCGGTGATCCGGCCTAGACCTGTAACGGCCCGGGGTCGTCGTTCCCGCCCGGTATAGTTATCGGGCATGAGCAGGGATATCGGCAAGCAGGGCTGATGCCGGTATCGAAACGGCTGCGGTTTGAGATTCTGCGCCAAGATTGGCACACCTGCAGGTATTGCGGCAGGTCTGCACCGGCTGACCAGATACGCGCGTTGCGCTTCTAGAGCCGATGGTCCCTACCCTGGTCGGGTATGTGTGCGGCACGATTCCAAACATGACGGAAACACCTGAATCTAGGGCCGAACCGACCACCGTGACTGGGCAACCCCGGTACGACGACCGATATGACCGGCCTAGTCGCCTAGGCCAGGTGACGGCGTGGGTGGTCATCGTCGCAGGTGTCGTGTTCGTCGTCGCGGTGATCTTCTTCTCGGGGTTCTTTCTGGGCTGGTCCTCAGACGGCCACCATGGCTGGCACCGAGGTTATTACTGCGGCCGCGACGGTACCTGGCCGATGATGGGACCCGGAGGAAAGATGGGTCCAGGCGGAATGATGGGACCGGGCGGGATGGGTCCAGGTGGACCGATGGGTCCTCCGCAATCGCCTACGACGACGACCCCGACCACGCCGCACCCCTAGCGCGTAGCAAAGTGGAAGAGCTCCTCGATCCGACTCTGTATCGGTGCACCCTCGCTGATCTCGGTGACGCGAGCACGGTGCCTCCTGACATGATGACCTCCCAGAGTGGATGTTGGATCGGACGATCCCAGACTGTGACCATTTAACTGCGGCGCGACATAAGCGGTAGGGAAGAATTTCCTCGCGCCGGAGGTCTTTGTGCCCTTCGTACAACACCCACAAGGGTTTAGCGTGCGGGACATGCCAATAGAGTCACTTATCAGGCGCGACCCGGGCCATCCATGCCCGATCTGCGGCGGCGATACCGAGCTCGTTTCACAGACTTTGACGTCATGGAACGGTATCAAGCATCAGGTGGAGGTTACGTCGCCGAGGCGGCGGTGCGCGGATCTGCATTGCCCAGGCCACGCCGACGGGCTGAATGAGCCCGCCGAGCACTAGCCTGCGCGATTCGGGAGCTTTGTTTCTTTGGAGAGAAGACGATCTGACATGACTGATAAATGGTTCTCCGACATCGGTGCGCCGGGAGAGTTGACCCTCGCGGATGTGTGCGAGCAAATTGAGCAGAAAATCCACGCCAACGCAGACAACCAGAAATTGCCGCAGGAGTTCCCGGACTGGCAGTCGTGCGCGGAAGATCGGGACGCCACCATCTACAAGTTGAGCGCGGCTGTTGTCAACCTTTGCCGGATGGTGGAGTACTTGGCATCGGAGCAGCGTCGATTCGATGCAGCATTGGCGTTGGAGGTGGCGCTAGCTTCTCAACGCCACAGCGAGCTGCAGCACCCGGCAATCGCCACCGATTAGCACGTCGACACCGGGCAGGGGTGCCACGCCATTACATAAAGGCAAAGGGCATCGGCAAGACACAGGTGCGCCAGCGTGGCTCACAGGGTCAAGATCAGCGGCCCGTGCACTCAATATGCGCAACGCCTAAATCCGCGAGGCTCCGCATGGCTCCACAAACAAAGGACTTTTGGGGTCCAACGTCCCTTATGGTGATCCCGGCCAGCCGGAGAAGGTAGAGCCACTATGACCGAGCCCACCACCGCTAGCCAGTGCCCCAGGCCGGGGGCACTCATCATCAGGGCGCGGGTGTCTGAGGCGATCGTCAAAGCGTGCTGGGAGCTCCCGCCGGAGCGCATCCGCGAGCTGTCTGGGCTCCCCGAGTTGAGTGACGAGTTGATCCAGCACCGCATTGACATGTGCATGCAGGACATTGCGCCGTGGTTGTTCGAGGACGGGGCCCGCAGGTTGCGGAAACGCAAGCCGCGCTGATCCACCCCCCGAAACCCGCCCCGCGCGACCCTTTTAGCGCGGGGCGGGTTGCTGTCACCAGTCCAGACCGTCGTCATCCTCGCCGCTATCGCCCGAATCTTTGTCATCCTCGCGAAGACCGCCTGAATCGCTCGGTAATCGGCGCCACCCCCATCGACGCCGTGGGCTAGGTCAGCCCGTTATTTCCGGGTACGCCAGCGAGGATGAACAGCGCGCCGGTGCCGCCGGTGCCGGCGGTGCCCACTGTCTCACCAGGACCGCCGTTGCCGCCGTTCCCGCCGTTGCCGATAATCAGCCCACCATAGCCGCCGTTCCCGCCGGCACCTCCGGTCACTATGCCTGCGCCGCCCTCGCCGCCGGCACCGGCGCCGCCGATCAGATGCTGGAAGGCATGGCCGCCAGCCCCGCCGGCCCCGCCGACCGTGCTGTCGCTGAATCCGCCGGCCCCGCCGGCGCCGCCGTCCGAGCCGGAGCATGCCGCCGGTCCCGCCAGCCCCGCCAGTGCCGAGGACGCTGAACCCGCCGGCTCCGCCGGCACCGCCGCTGGTGCCCAGTCCGCCGGCCCCGCCAGCCCCGCCCGTGCTGTCGACCCCGCCGCTGAACCCGCCGTTCCCGCCGTCCCCGCCGCCGCCGAAGACCAGCGTGTGGGTCCCACCGGCCCCGCCGGCCCCACCGGCCCCGCCAGGGCCGAGGTCGCTGAGACCGCCGTCCCCGCCGGCCCCGCCGGAGCTGGCGAGCAGGCCGCCGGTGCCGCCGGCACCGCCGGCACCCCCACTGAGGTCACCGACTCCGCCTACCCCGCCGTGCCCACCACCGCCGCCGACCAGCCCGCCGGCCCCGCCGGCCCCGCCGGCCCCACCGTGCCCGCCGGTGCCGGCCGCGCTGACTCCGCCGGCTCCGCCGCTCCCGCCAGCGCCCAACAGCCCGCCTGCTCCGCCGGTCCCGCCGGCCCCGCCGGTCGCGCCGGCAGCGAGCGTGAATCCGCCGTCGCCGCCGACCCCGCCGTCACCGGACAACAGCCCGCCAGTCCCGCCGTGACCGCCGACCCCGCCGTTGCCGGTCGCTGAGCTTGCGCCGGCCCCGCCCGCACCGCCGCTGCCCATCAGCCCGGCCGCCCCGCCATTACCGCCGGCCTGGCCGGTGGCGGGCGCGCCAGACCCGCCAGCGCCGCCGCTGCCGAGCAGCCACCCGCCGGGCGTGCCGTTTTGCCCAGATCCCGGGGCCGCGTTGGCGCCGTTGCCGATGAGCGGGCGCCCGGTCAGCGCCTCAACGGGGCCATTCACTGCGTTAAAGACCGGCTGCAGCGGTGAGGTGACGCCGTTGAGGCCGGTACTGCCAATGGTGGGGCCAAACCCGCCGTTGCCGCCGTCGCCGGCGGTGCCCATCAGCGCAGCGGTGCCGCCAGTGCCGCCGGCACCACCGGTCCCTGAAAGGCTCCCGCCGCCGGCGCCGCCCGCACCGCCGCCGCCCACCAGGAAACCCGCGTGGCCGCCGCCGCCGGCCCCGCCGGTGCCCACGCTGATTCCGCCGGCCCCGCCGGCGCCGCCCTCCCCGAACAGCGTGCCCGCGTTGCCGCCCATCCCGCCAGCCCCGCCCGTCGTTTGGCCCTCTCCACCAGCCCCCCCGGCGCCGCCGCTGAAGACGGCGAGCACGCCGGCGTTGCCGCCGGCACCGCCAGCCCCACCGGTGCTGCCGCCTACCGCCGGCCCCGCCGGCCCCGCCGGTGCCAAAAAATAGGCCGGCATTGCCGCCGGCTTGCCGCCGGCTCCGCCGTTCCCGCCACGTCGTTTGGCCAAAGCCGCCGGCCCCGCCGGCGCCGCCGCCCGCACCGAACCCGCCGAGCAGCCCGCCGGCTCCCGCCGGCCCCGCCGGCCCCGCCGGTGCCCGCTAGGCTCGCCCCACCGACCCCACCGGCCCCACCGGCGTTGAACAGCCCGCCCGCATTGCCGCCGCGTCCGCCGGCCCCGCCGACCCCGCCGGCCGCCGAGCTGAACCCACCCGCGCCGCCGTGCCCGCCGTTGCCGAACAACAGGTCGCCGGTCCCGCCAGCCCCGCCGGCCCCGCCGTTGCCGGTCGCTGAGCTTCCGCCGGCCCCGCCCGCACCGCCGGTGCCGTATCAGCCCGGCAGCGCCGCCATTACCGCCGGCCTGGCCGGTGCCGGGCGCGCCGGACCCGCCGGCACCGCCGTCGCCGAGCAGCCACCCACCGGGAGCGCCGTTTTGCCCCGTCCCCGGGGCGCCGTTGGCGCCGTTGCCGATCAGCGGGCGCCCGGTAGCTGCCAGGAAGGGCGCATTGATCGCATTGAGCAGATCCTGCTGAATCGTCTGCGCCGGATTGGCGGCAAACGCCGCAACATTGGCGGCCTCCGCGCTGGCATAGGATCCCGCACCCGCGGTCAACGCCTGGACAAACTGGTCGTGAAACGCCGCCGCCTGCGCACCGAGTGCCTGAAAGCCCTGACCGTGGGCGGAGAACACCGCCGCAATGGCCGCCGACACCTCATCCTCAGCCGCGGCCAGCACCCCAGTGGTCTGGGTGGCCGCGGCCGCGTTGGCCGCGCTGATCGTTGAACCGACATTCGCCAAATCCGAAGCCGCCGCCGTCACAAATTCCGGCGCCGCGATCACAAACACCATTCCGCACCTCCACCGGCGTGCCACGACCCGGCGGTCGCCCAGCTCAGGTGATCGTCAAGCCCTGCGGAAACACGCAAATCGTATCGCGACCACGGCCGACGCGGGTCCGGCGGTGGGAGATGTCACTGGTGTGAAAAGTGTGGAGCCCTCGGCGCGCCTACGTCGCTGCCCCTTGCCCGGCTAATCTCTGGTCGGGTTCTCAGTGAATCCACAATTGGTGTGCGGCGCGCCCTAAAGCGATCGTCCGTGTGCGCCATAGCCTCCGTGTCATGGCTAACCCCGCGGCAGGTATCCGAAGCAAGCGCCGCCGTGGTTTCCGTCCCAGGCAGCCTACGAGCCTTCCTCAAGCTGGTCGCGATGGACCTCGGCCGAGTGCATCACCGCGACGAGCATCGACGTCGAGCACTTCGATGAGACCGCCGCAAAGACCTGCTGGCAAGTACGCGCTGCACCTTCACTGCAGTTCCTGCTCGACCTACGCCCGCCTGGACGCCGAAGCGCTCTACGCGCGCGACGCCGCCTTCGAGAAGCGCTTCGTCGCGAACTTGGCCGGCGACCTAGCTGCGAAAATCAAGCCACCCATGAGCAAGGGCAGCGGGCTGATGCCGCCGCCGACTCTGAATCAACTGATCCGCGAAGTGATCGAGTGGTGCACGGACGACACCGGCGACGGGAGCCTCGGCGCATTAGGGAAAGCGGATTTCGTTCGCCTTGCGCTGTCAATCAACGGTGACCAGGAAGCCCAGGCCCGCCCGGACTTCTTCACCTCATGGCCGCCCAGCGAGGACGAAATCGCGGCCTACAACGCCAAAATGACCGTCGATGACGACATGGTCCTGCAGGAGCTGCGGCGGCAGATGTCCTACGACTTCGCCCGGATGCAGACCACCGCGACTGGCAGGCTTCCGATGCCCGCAGCTGGGCGAGCAGTGCGCGCAGCTCGTCGGACTTCAGCGCAGTGGCGCCTTTCGGCCGCGACTTCGACCGCATCGGCGATACGTCGCGTACGGGGTTCGACCCGATCACGTTGGCCATTACCGCCAGATGGATAGCACCCTTCAGCAGTGTCTTGGACTGCGCCGCCATTACATCGCCGTGAGCCCGACGCATCGAGCGGATGGCCGCGTACAGCCGGGCAGGCGTAGCCTCTCCGACACGAACACCGGCGATGATCTTGGCCAGCAGCTTGGCGCAGTAGCGGCAGGTGGCGCGCTCCTACATCGGTAATGCCACCGAATCGTCGAAGAACACTTCAAACTGGCGGGAATGACCGTGATCATCACCAACACGCCACTGCGGGTAGACGTGGGTCCACAACCTCGATAAGGGCAACAAGACCTGGATCATCGGCCTAAACTGCCCGGTCATCATCACCGACCGGTAATCGGCGCCACCCCCATCGGCCGCGGGCTATGTCATCCCGTTATTCCCGGGTGCGCCGAGCAGCCCGCCGGTGCCGCCGGTGCCGGGTTTGCCCTCCGTCGCACCAGTCCCGGGGTTGCCGCCGTTGCCGCCGGTGCCGATCAGTCCCGCGTTGCCGCCGTTGCCTGCCGGCACCACCGGTCACCACGCCTGCGCCGCCCTCGCCGCCGGCACCGCCGTTGGCCAGCAGTATCCGCCGCCACGGCCGCCGGCGCCGCCGGCCCCGCCGACCGTGCCGTCGCTGAATCCGCCGGCCCCGCCGGCCCCGCCGGGCCCGCCAACCAGGCAGGGCGTTGCCGCCGGCCCCGCCGGCCCCGCCCGCACCGTGAGACGCTGGATCCGCCGGCTCCGCCGGCACCGCCGTCGGCGGCCCGCAGTGCCGCCGGTCGCCGCCGGCCCCGCCGGCTCCCGCCGGCGGAAGCCGCTGAACCCGCCGTCCCCTCCGTGCCCGCCGGAACCCAACAGCAGGCCGGCATTGCCGCCGGTCCCGCCGGCCCCGCCAGTGCCGGCCGAAGCTGAACCCGCCGTCCCCGCCGGCGCCGCCGGGCCCAGCGAGCGGGCCAGAGTTGCCGCCGGGTCCGCCGGCGCCCCCGGTGAGGGTGCCGTATCCGCCGACCCCACCGGCCCCGCCGCCGGCAGTGAACATCCCGCGATCAGACCACCGGTCCCGCCGGCCCCGCCGGCCCCGCCGGTACCGCCGATGCCCATTGCGGCCCCGCCGGCCCCGCCAGTCCCGCCGAAGGCGATCAGTCCGCTATGCCCCGCCGGCCCCGCCGGCCCCGCCGAGTGCGTTTGACTGCCGTGGTGAGCCCGCCGTTGCCGCCGACGCCGCCATGGTCTGTCAACAACTCGGCGTGCCCGCCGGCCCCGCCGGCCCCGCCGTTGCCGGTCGATGAGTCTCCGCCGGCTCCGCCGGCGCCGCCGGCTACCGAGCAGCCCGGCGGCCCCGCCGGCGCCACCGTTTTGGCCCGGCGCCACCCGAGCCGCCGGCGCCGCCGTCGCCGAGCAGCCACCCGCCGGGCGCGCCGGGCTGCCCGGTGCCCGGAGCCCCGTGGGCGCCGTTGCCGAACAGCGGGCGCCCGGTCAGCTGCCTGGATGGGCGCGTCGATTGCGTTGAGCACCTGCTGCTGCAGGGTGTGCAGTGGCGAAGTGCTTGCCGGAGCGTTGAAGCCGTCGACACCCAGCAGTAGCCCGCCGATACCACCGGCGCCAGTGTGACCCAGCGTCGTGCCGGTCCCGGGGTTGCCGCCGTTGCCGCCGTTGCCGATCAGCACGCCGTTGCCGCCGGCCCCGCCGTCACCACCGGCGCCACTAAGCTCGATCCGCCGGCGCCGCCGGCCCCGCCATTGAGCACCAGGCCGGCCCTGCCGCCGGTTCCGCCGTTCCCGCCTGCGCCGAGGTCGCTGGCGCCGCCGGCCCCGCCGGCCCCGCCGGGGCCGAGCAGGGTGCCGTTGCCGCCGGCCCCGCCGTCCCCGCCGTGCATGCCGCCGGCTCCGCCGGTCCCGCCGACGCCGCCGTCGCCGACCAGGAAGGCAGTGCCGCCGTGCCCGCCGGCCCCGCCGACCCCATTTTGGCTGGTTCCGCCGGCTCCGCCGGCGCCGCCGTCGCCATACAGCAGGCCGGCATTGCCGCCGGCGCCGCCGAACCCGCCGACACCGGCTTGGCTAGATCCGCCGGCGCCACCGGCCCCGCCGGGGCCGGCGAGCAGGCCGGCGTTGCCGCCAGCTCCGCCGTTCCCGCCGGTGTCGTGTGGCTGATCCGCCGGCCCCGCCGTTCCCGCCGCCCGCACCGATCAGCCCGCCGAGCAGACCACCGGTCCCGCCGGCGCCGCCAGCCCCGCCGGTGCCGGAATTGAGCTCCCGCCGGCCCCGCCGGCCCCGCCGTCGCTGAACAGCAGGCCCGCCATTGCCGCCGTGTCCGCCGGCCCCGCCGACCGCGCCGGGCGCCGTGCTCAATCCACCGGCGCCGCCGGCCCCGCCGTAACCGAACAGCTGGTCGCCGGTCCCGCCGGTGCCGCCGGCCCCGCCGTTGCCGGTCGCTGAGCTTCCGCCGGCCCCGCCGGCCCCGCCGGTGCCCAGCAGCCCAGCAGCACCGCCATTACCGCCGGCCTGGCCGGTGCCGCGCGCGCCGGAGCCGCCGGCGCCGCCGTTGCCCAGCAGCCACCCGCCGGGCGCGCCGTTTTGCCCCGTCCCCGGGGCCCCGTTGGCGCCGTTGCCGATCAGCGGGCGCCCGGTCAGGTCCTTCACCGGCGAAAACACCGCCAGGCTCTGGGCACGCCTGCACCACGGCCTGCAGCGGCGCAGGCGTTGGCCGCCTCGGCGAGCGCATACGAACTGCCCGCACCGCTCAACGACTGCACGAACTGGGAATGAAACGCCGCCGCCTGAGCGCTGATCGCCTGAAACTGCTGTCCGTGGCTGGAAAACAGCGACGCGATGGCCGCCGACACCTCATCCTCAGCGGCGGCCAGCAGCCCCGTAGTCCGGGTGGTCGCCGCCGTGTGGGCCGCGCTGAGGTCCGAGCCGATGCCCGCCACATCTGCCGCCGCTGCCGTCAACATGTTCGGCTCTGCGATCACATACGACATCGCTGACCTCCGACCCGGCCGTTGTCGACCGTCGCAGATATGCAGATATGCGGATGGCCATAAGTATGATCAAACCGACGCACAATTGTTGCGTTTTCGCTAGGACCCATCGCCCACCGCGCCCGCACCATAAACCAACTGGGCTTGCACGCGACGGCCAGTAGCCGAAGCTCGCCGTCGATGACCGCCCGGAAGTAGTAACGCGGCTACGTTGTACCGGCCGTCCTACGAACAGGGCGGCGCGTAGTAGTTAGCCCGCCAGCGGAGTAGGGTGACAGGCGCGGTTGGGAGACGCAAATACACCCTCAGGTGCATCGCGGATAGATAGCTGGACGGCATCAGATTTCAAGACTGGCTATACGAAAAAGTCCGAGCGTCACAGTAAATCCCCGCCACAGGAAGAAATCATGCCCACCTTTGAGGCGCAGCTCCGCCAGGACATGCGCAACTACGCCGTCGAGTTGCGGCAACTTGCCTACACCCTGCCCGGAGGTGTGGGCGAACACGATCTGCTTCGATTGTCTGGTCGGATGCGCGCTACTGCCGATCAAGCCGGGCGTCGATGATGGCTGATCGCGTCATGAGAGGCAGTCGCCTCGGAGCCGTGAGCTACGAGACTGAACGCAACCACGACCTAGCGCCACGTCAGGTCGTGCGGTATCGGACCGAGAACGGCGGGGAGTTCGAGGTCCCCTTCGCCGACGACGCCGAGATCCCCGGCACCTGGCTGTGCCGCAACGGCATGGAGGGCACCCTGATCGAGGGTGGTGACCCGGTCGAACCCAAGAAGGGCAAGGTGCCGCGCACGCCTTGGGACATGTTGCGGGAACGCCGCTCGATCGAGGAACTCGACGAACTGCTCAAGGAGCGCCTCGAGATCATCAAGTCAGGCCGCAACCCAAATAGATAATCCCCAGAAAGAAAACCGCCACAAAGCAGCCAATTCGGGCGAGGCGCAGATTGACAAGAACGGCCGCAAGCATGCGGCTCGCGATTATTCCGTGACTTGGAACGTCACCCGGTCGAAGAATTCATCGAAGGTGCCGAAGTTGCCGCCTTTGAGGTAGTGCAGCAGCTTGGCGGCGTCGCGTTCCCAGCCGGTGATCTTGAGGCCGTCGCGGCCTTGGCCCATGGGGAGGATGCCGCGGGCGCCGTCGACGAGCGCGTAGTGGATCCGGTCCACTAGCGAGCCGCGCCAGAAGATGTCTCCGAAGCAGATGTGCACAGACTTGTCGGGGAACACTTTCGACCACTCGAACTCCGGGGTGTCCCTTCTCGTCGGATCGTAGTCCATGCCGTACGCAATGGTCAGATCGACGTTCGGGGTGTAGACGAGGATGGCGTGGTGGCTGTCCTCTTCGAGGCGCCACCGGGCGCCTGGGCCTTTCGAGAATCCGAACCGGCTCCGGTAGGTCGGCCCTTCCTCGACCTTGTGCCAATCGAGGGGTGCGGACTTTCGCACTAGGTCGCGGATCTCTTGCAGTGTTGTCATTGCCTGTGCCCCTTTAATTGCGGCCGCGTTTCCGGGTGCCGACAGTACGCTCGGTGGCGATCAGATTCACGACAGGCGTCAGCTCGGTGCGAGGCTCCCGGGGCACCAGTTCGCCGTTATTGCTTGGCGCCGCCACCACAGTTGGGATTCGAGGGCTTTGACGGCCACGCGCAGGCACTGACGTCGGTAGTGCTCTCGGTTCCCCCGCCGCTGAACAAGCCGTAGGGGGCACCGGCGGCCACGGCGCCACTGGTGGTGACGGCGGCGCTGGCATCAGCGGCAACGCCGGCACCGGTCCGAGCGGCACCAACGGCGGCTCTGGCGGGAGCGGCGGTTCCGGCGGCACCGCCGGCGCCGGCGGCCAGCCGCTCGCCGAACGCGGTCTAACTCGTAACGGCCAGCGCCAGCATCCCGCGAAGCGCCGGCCAGCTCGCGGCCAAGCCGGGATGCAACCGCAGGTTCGCCACGTCGGGCTCCGCGACCCAGCGCAGCTCAGCGCTTTCGACGCACGCTACGACCGGCAGCAGCTCGGCGGCGTCGGCGATGACTGTGGTGTATGTCCAGTCGGTGCCGACCGGCGCGGCGGTGACAACCGAGCCGCGCAGGTCGATCTGATCGGCGCGGACGCCGGTCTCTTCGTGGGCTTCGCGCAGCGCGGCTCGCTCGGCGGTCTCGTGGCTGTCGCGGGCGCCGCCGGGCAGACCCCAGGTGCCACCCTGGTGGCTCCACAACGCTCGCCGTTGCAGCAGCACGGCGGCTGCGCCGGCGGGCGCCGGGGCGCGCAGCAGCAGACCCGCTGCCCCATAGCGTCCCCAATAGCGACTGCCGGTGGCTGAGACCACCCATCCGTTGCCGTCACCACGCACGCTCCCACGATATTTGCCGCAGCAAGCTCACCGCCCCAGAGACGCGCGCGATTCCATGACCATCAAATGAACTTTCGAAACTCGTTGGCGCTCACTGGTTTCAACTCGGATCTGTCGTTCATTATGAAGTAACCGTTCGGAGTGGCGCGATTAACCTACCCGTCATATGTTGCGCTCCAACAACTTTGATAGAAATCATCTATCGAACGATAAGCAACTGTTCTTTGACCTCGGCGCAACTTTCCATCAATAGTGGCGACGGTGCGGGCGAGTGGCTACCCGCCACCGCGAAAGGCTCGACGGCGGAACGCCGGCCGGGCGACCTGAGAAGGGTGCGTCGTGACGACTGTTGGTTTGCTGGACCGTTCGAGAATCGTCGCAAGACCGGGATGGAGTCGCTGGCTAGTTCCTCCCGCCGCGCTGTCCATCCACCTCGCCATCGGCTCGGCCTACGCCTGGAGTGTCTTCAAGATTCCGCTGGAGAAATCGCTACACATCTCTGGAACCGCGAGCGCGCTGCCATTCACCATCGGCATTGTGATGCTGGGTCTTTCGGCCGCGGTGTTGGGCACCCGCGTCGACTACTACGGGCCGCGCTGGGCGATGTTCGTTGCCACCGTCTGCTTTTGCACCGGGCTGCTGATCGCGGGATTCGGAGTGTCGATCCGGGAGTACTGGCTCGTCGTGTTCGGCTACGGCGTGATCGGTGGCATCGGCCTCGGCATCGGCTACATCTCGCCCGTGTCCACGCTGATCAAGTGGTTTCCGGACCGCCCGGGCATGGCGACCGGCCTGGCGATCATGGGCTTCGGCGGCGGAGCGCTGATTGCATCGCCATGGGCCAACAGCCTGCTCCATGCGTTCGGCCGCAATAGCAGCACCGGAGTCGCCAAAACCTTCCTCGTGATGGGCTGCACTTACGCGGTGTTCATGTCGGTGGGGTGCCTGCTGGTCTGGGTTCCGGCGCCCGGATGGACACCGGCCGACTGGAAACCCAAGCCGCACAAGGCCGGATCGTTGGTCACGACGGCCAGTGTGTCGGCTGCCAACGCGATCAAGACGCCGCAGTTCTGGCTGCTGTGGGTGGTGCTCTGTTTCAACGTGACCGCCGGGATTGGCATCCTAGAGAAGGCATCACCGATCTATCAGGACTTCTTTCCGTCCGCCCCCGGCGCGGCCGTACTAGCGTCCGCAGCCGCCGGCTACGTCGCGCTGCTGTCGCTGGCCAACATGTTTGGCCGGATCGGCTGGTCGTCGCTGTCAGATGTGTTGGGCCGCAAGAATATCTACCGGCTCTACCTCGGCGGCGGCGCACTTCTGTACACGACGCTGGCCGTGACGACCAACTCAAGCAAGGTCACCTTCCTGGTGTGCACCCTGCTGATTCTGTCGTTCTATGGTGCCGGTTTCGCGACGCTTCCGGCCTATCTGCGCGACCTGTTCGGCACTTATGAGGTGGGCGCCATCCACGGCAGGTTGCTGACGGCGTGGTCGGCGGCGGGCGTGTTGGGCCCGCTCATTGTCAATGCCATCGCGGACTCGCAGAAGGCGGGCGGAAAGCACGGCCCGGATCTCTATATCTTTTCGTTCGAGGTGATGATCGCGCTACTGGTCGTCGGCATGATCTGCAACGAGCTGATCGGGCAGGTGGCGCCCAGCCGTCATGAGCCTCCAACGCGCGATGACGCGGCGTTGGCGCCTGAGGCGAATCGCGATCGGCAACCGGAGAGGCAACGATGAGCAACCCGGCAGCAGCTGCCGCCCACCAGCCCGACCAGCGCGTCCACCCGGCCCTCATTGCCCTGGCCTGGCTGTGGGTGGCCCTCCCGTTCAGCTATGGCGTGTGGCAACTCTTCACGAAGATCACCCAGCTGTTCAGCACCTGATCTCGCAGCGTCGCGCGAATGCCTCGCGACCCATCGACCGAGCGCAAGAATTTCGCATGAATTCTGCGAAGACCCCGCAAGCGGTGTGCGGCAATCTGAGCGTCGTCGGCTAAGCGGCCCACCCCACGCAAGGACTCGCTGCAAAAGGAACCACGACATGAACACCACCCATTTCTCGAAGCGGGTCATCGGCGGGGCGCTGTTATCGGGCGTCGCGGCGATCGGGCTGGGTTGGGGCCCGGGTGCGGCGCACGCCCAGCCGGGTTTCGCGCCGCCAACTCTCGGTCCAGTACTCGCGGACGCTCCCGCCCCTCCGCCTCCGGCCCCTCTGCCCCCGCCACGAAAGGTGTGCTGGGCCCTCTTCTTGCCGGCGCCGTGCCCGCCCCCACCCCACTGAGGGCTGATACGTAGCAGGCAGCGAAAGCCGTCCCGGCCGGTGTCGGGGCGGCTTTTCGTTTTCGGCCAGCGACGTCCCGCTCGTCACCTGAGCCACCGAACGATTGGGGATGGGTTTTTGCCCGCCTCATAACGATCAACCGCACCCGCACCCCGCAAACGCCCTGCGCCGAGCCGCGTGGCCAGGTACGCTGCCATCCGCGCCGGTCAGAGCCCCGGGTGGGCGTTTCGCCAAGGAGAACAGTGCGTAATGAATTGCGGCCCAAGGGGTTCGAAGGCGGGCAGAGGTATCTTCGCAGGGTAGTGGCCGCGTCCATGGCCGGCACCGTCGTCGAATGGTATGAGTTCTTCCTCTACGGCACCGCGGCCACGCTGGTATTCAGCAAGGTGTTCTTCGCGAAAAGCGGCAACGATCTCGACGCCATCCTCGCCGCCTTCGTGACCTATGCCGTCGGCTTCGCCGCCCGCCCCCTCGGCGGGATCGTGTTCGGCCAACTCGGGGACCGGTACGGGCGCAAGAGGCTGCTGCAGTTCAGCCTGCTGCTGGTGGGCGCCGCCACCTTCCTCATGGGGTGCCTGCCGACGTTCGCGCAGATCGGGTACTGGGCCCCGGCCCTGCTGGTGGTGCTGCGGTTCATCCAGGGCTTCGCCGTCGGCGGCGAATGGGGTGGCGCCGTGCTGCTCGTCGCCGAACACAGCCCCAACCAGAGCCGCGGCTTCTGGGCCAGTTGGCCGCAGGCCGGCGTGCCCGGCGGAAACATGCTCGCCACGGTGGTGCTGCTGATCTTGACGGCGACGCTCCCCGACGCGGCATTCCTCAGCTGGGGTTGGCGAGTCGCGTTCTGGTTGTCGGCGATCGTCGTTCTGATCGGCTACTACATCCGCACCAAGGTCACCGACGCACCGATCTTCGTCGAAGCACAGCAACAAACCCGACAAACCAAGGCCAGATCGCTCGGCGTGGTCGAGGTATTCAAGCGCTACCCGCGCGGTGTTTTCACCGCCATGGGCCTGCGTGTCGGCGAAAACACCATGTACTACCTGGTGGTCACCTTCTCGATCACCTATCTCAAAGTGCACGTCCACGCGAACACCAAGTCCATCCTGCAGTGGCTGCTGGTTGCCCATGCCGTGCACTTCGTGGTCATCCCAGCTGGCCGGACATCTCAGTGACCGATTCGGAAGGCGCCCAATCTATTTGGTCGGCGCCCTCGGCGGCTGCGCGTGGGGATTCTTCGCCTTCCCGATGATGGACAGCGGCCACAATCCGATCATCATGTCGGCGATCATCATCGGTCTGGTCTTCCACGGCTGCATGTATGCGCCCCAGCCGGCGGCCATGGCGGAGATGTTTCCCACCCGAATGCGCTATTCGGGCGTGTCGCTGGGCTATCAGGTCACCGCTATCTTCGCTGGTTCGCTGGCGCCGATCATTGCCGTCCGCCTGCTCGAGACGTACAAATCCGCGGTGCCCATCGGCTGGTACCTGGGGGCCAGCACCGCGGTGACCATGGTGGCCGTCCTGGCCTCCCGCGAGACCAAGGGCGTGGATCTGGCGGCCATCGACCTGGCCGATGCTCAGCGTCTAACGATTGCCGCCCAACCCGCCGCCAGCGCCCCCGCCGAATGAGGGCGGGCCCTTTCGCCGTGGGCCGAAGATGTTTGTCAATCGCCAATGGGGGCAATGCGTCCTTGGAGGCTTGCGCGGCAGCCGGCTGTCGCGTGCGCCCAGGTCCCGTCGGTTCAGCCCGAGAGCCGACGGGACCGCCCATAACGCCGGCTCCGCACCGTAAATCCGGAGTACCGTGCGCCTTATGGATGGCTCGGCAGGCGTGTGGGTTCTCGGCGGTTACCAAAGCGATTTTGCGCGCAATCTCAGCAAAGAGAACCGAGACTTCGCGGCCCTGACCGCGGAGGTTGTCGAGGCCACCCTGGCCTCGGCGAAGGTAAACGCCGCCGATATCGGCGTTATCCACGTCGCTAACGCCTTCGGTGAGATGTTTGCCCGGCAGGGCCACCTCGGGGCGATGCCGGCCACCGTGTGCGACGAGCTCTGGGACACGCCCGCTTCGCGGCACGAAGCCGCGTGCGCGTCGGGCAGCGTGGCGACGCTGGCGGCGATGGCGGACCTGCGCTCCGGCGCCTACGACATTGCGCTCGTCGTCGGGATCGAACTGGAGAAGACCGTGCCCGGTGACATCGCCGCCCAGCATCTGGGCGCCGCCGCCTGGACCGGGCACGAGGGCGCCGAGGCGCGTTATCTATGGCCGTCGATGTTCGCGCAGGTCGCCGACGAGTACGACCGGCGCTACGGTTTGGACGACGCGCATCTGCGCGCGATCGCGCAACTCAACTTCGCCAACGCGCGGCGCAACCCCAACGCGCAGACCCGCGGCTGGACCGTCCCCGACCCGATCACCGACGACGAGGCGACCAACCCGATCACCGAGGGCCGGCTGCGGCGCTTCGACTGCAGCCAAATGACCGACGGCGGCGCGGGATTAGTCCTGGTCAACGACGCCTACTTGCGCGAGCACCCGGATGCGCGCCCGATCGGTCGCATCGATGGCTGGGGGCATCGCACCGTCGGGCTGGGTCTGCGGCAAAAGCTTGACCGCGCGGCTGACAATCCCCTGGAAACTCATGTGTTGCCGCATGTGCGCGCCGCGGTGCTCGACGCGTTGCGCCGCGCGCGGGTGACCCTGGACGACGTTGACGGGTTCGAGGTGCACGACTGCTTCACCCCCAGCGAGTACCTGGCCATCGACCACATCGGGCTGACCGGCCCGGGCGAATCGTGGAAGGCCATCGAAAACGGCGAGATCGACATCGGGGGCCGGTTGCCCATCAACCCCAGCGGAGGGCTGATCGGCGGCGGACACCCGGTCGGGGCTTCCGGCGTGCGGATGCTGCTCGATGCGGCAAAGCAGGTCAGCGCCGCGGCCGGCGACTACCAGGTCGAAGGGGCGAAAACCTTCGGCACCCTGAATTTCGGTGGGAGCACCGCCACCACCGTCAGTTTCGTTGTCAGCAAAGGTATTTGATTATGGATGTTGAAATCGTCGGCAAGTTTCTGTCTACCCTGCCCGAAGACGACGACCACCCCTACCGCACCGGCCCGTGGCGCCCACAGACCACCGAGTACGACGCCGACGACCTCACCGCGGTGGCGGGCGAGATCCCCCGCGACCTCGACGGCATCTACCTACGCAACACCGAGAACCCGCTGCACCCGGCGTTCAACAACTATCACCCGTTCGACGGCGACGGCATGCTGCACGTGGTCGGCTTTCGCGGTGGAAAAGCCTTCTACCGCAACCGCTTTGTCCGCACCGACGGCCTTCTGGCGGAGAACGAGGCGGGCGGACCGCTGTGGCCGGGCCTGGCCGAACCGGTGCAACTGGCCGAACGCGAACAGGGCTGGGGCGCTAGAACCCTGATGAAGGACGCGTCGAGCACCGACGTCATCGTGCACCGCGGCATCGCGCTAACCAGCTTCTACCAGTGCGGCGACCTGTACCGGATCGACCCGTACTCGGCCACTACGCTCGGCAAGGAAACCTGGAACGGCGGCTTCCCGTTCGACTGGGGCGTGTCGGCACATCCCAAGGTGGACAACAAGACCAGCGAACTGCTGTTCTTCAACTACAGCAAGCAAGAACCCTACATGCGCTACGGCGTCGTCGACGCGAACAACAAGCTGGCACACTACGTCGACGTCCCGCTGCCCGGGCCGCGGCTGCCGCACGACATGGCGTTCACCGAAAACTACGTGATACTCAACGATTTCCCGTTGTTCTGGGATCCGCAGCTGCTCGAGCACGACGTACACCTGCCACGGTTCTATCCGGAGATGCCGTCGCGCTTCGCGGTGCTGCCGCGGCGGGGCTCGACCGACGACATCCGCTGGTTCGAGGCGGACCCGACGTTTGTGCTGCATTTCACCAACGCCTACGAGGACGGCGACGAGATCGTGCTCGACGGATTTTTCGAAGGTTCGCCCCAGCCTCTGGATACGGGTGGCTCCAAGTGGGACAAGCTTTTTCGCTTCCTGGCGCTGGACCGCCTACAGACCCGGCTGCACCGGTGGCGGTTCAATCTGGTCACCGGCGCGGTCAAAGAGGAGCAACTGTGCGAGTCGATCACCGAGTTCGGGACCATCAACGCCGACTACGCGGCGCGCCGCTACCGCTACACGTATGCCGCCACCGGCAAACCGGGCTGGTTCCTGTTCGACGGGCTGGTGAAACACGACCTGCTCGGCGGCGGCCAGGAAGGCTTTTCGTTCGGCGAGGGTGTCTATGGCAGCGAGACCCAGATGGCGCCGAGGGCGGGCGGTACCGGTGAGGACGACGGCTACCTCGTCACGGTAACCACCGACATGAACGCCGACGCGTCGTACTGCCTGGTCTTCGACGCCGCCCGAGTCGCTGATGGGCCGGTGTGCAAACTGCAACTGCCGGAACGGGTTTCCAGCGGCACACATTCGGCCTGGGTAGCGAGTGCGGAATTGCGGCGTTGGGATACCGCGGAGTCCGCGGCCAGTGCCGTGGGGCTGTGACGATGTGGCCCGGCTCGGCCCGGCGGGTAACCCACTGGCCTACGCACTTGGCGTCGATCGGCGGTATTCGTTTCGCCCGCCGTTCGTCGAATTTCGAAGAGACAGTGCGGTTTTACCGCGAGCTGGTGGGACTGCCGTTGTACGAGACGTTCGCGGCAAGCTACGGCAGCAACGGCGCGATCTTCGGCCTGCCCAGCTGGAACCTGACGCTGGAGATCGTCGAGGCGGTCGACGGGGTCGCCGTGGACGACCACGAACAGCTGTGTCTGTATTTCCCCGACCAGCAGGCACAGCAGGCGGCGATCGCACGGCTGCAGCAGGCGGGGCTGGAACCCGTTGAGCAGCATGCGTACTGGGAGGCGACGGGAGCCGTCACCTATCGCGACCCGGATGGGCGTGAAGTGGTGTTCGCGCCCTTCGTGTTTGGGGTCAACGAGCCCGACGACAGCGCCGCCTCAGGCAGCCACGAGTTCCCGTCGGCCTGAGACCTCAGCGCCTGGCTCGACCGGCCAGGGCCGCGACGACCATCCACATCGAGCAGACCACCGCGCATAGCGCGCCGACCGCACCCACGTACAGCCCGTATTCCGCCGACACCGGCGGGTTGACGTTGAGCTTGTAGTACCACACCGTCACGGCCACGATGAGCAGCGAAATGACCAGTGCGGCAACCGAAGCAAGGCGTCACCGATAGGCCACGCCCAAGCAGCGCCCCGGCCACCAGCAGCGTCGAGGACAGCACCACGATGAGCTGGCCGGCGCCGAACCCCCGCGGAAGTACCAGGCTGCCGTGGGTGCCCCCGATCGCGCTGGCCCAACCGCCGCCGTTGACCTTCGTCGTCAGCCACGGCATCCAGGCGCTGACCCACACGACCGCGGCGAACAGCGCCACCAGCCAACCGGGTTGCAGGCGCCGAATCATGATTGCGACATTAGCCGACTTCGGCTCGCGCCTGTTCGACCGTGCGTCACGACAGCGTGGCGCGCGCGGACCTCAGCTTTGCAGCGAGGACAGGTTGAAAACCGCACCGGTCGGGTCGGCCGCCGAAGCCAGCCGGCCGTATGGGGTGTCCTGAGCCGGCCGCAGCACGGCGCCGCCATTGTCCCCGATTACCTGCAGCGTCTTGTCGACATCCTGGGCACCGAGGTAGACGGCCCAATGCGACGGCACGCCATCGGGCAGGAACGCTGCGCCGTCCATCACGCCAAGCAACTGCTGATCGCCGAACCACGCCGTGGTGTAACGGAACTCGTCGGTGTCGGAAATCTGCTCGGTCCGCCATCCGAAGACTTCGCGGTAGAAGTCGACGGCGGCGCGGTGGTCGCGCGTGCTCAGTTCGTGCCACACCGGCGCGCCGGCTTCGCCGATCACCTCGAAGCCCACGTGCTCGAGCGGCTGCCACAAACCAAAAAACGCTCCCGACGGGTCGGTCGCCATGGCCATGAAGCCCTTGGCGGGCACCTCCATGGGTGCCAGGAACACCGAACCGCCGGCCGCCGTCAGCGTGGACGCCGTCGCGTTGATGTCGGCGGTGTGGAAGTAGGTGTTCCAGCCGTCTGGCGCCTGCAACTCCGGGCTGTTAGCCATCAGGCCGGCGACGGGATGGCCGTCCTTGGCGGCATTGATGTACCCGCCGTACTCGGGTCCGGCGGAGTCGAATGTCCAGCCGAATACCGTGCCGTAGAAATCCTGGGCACGGTCGACGTCCGATGACGCCAGATCGATCCAGCAGGGAGCGCCCGATGGCGCGCCATTACGGATGGGCACAATGTCCTCCTCGGTGTAGGTCCCCGGATCGGGGTTACTCGTACCGACTTCCGCCGAACCCGAAACTCATCGGCCCCGGTCAGTGACGCACGCCGCGGTGCCCATTCATGCCCGGATCGGGCCCGGTGAACACCGTGACGAAGTTCTGCAGCGATTGGCGGATATCGGTTTTCAGCGCGGCGGCGACGATCATGCCGATCGGCCCGAACAGCGCCGGGCCACCGAGGTGCACATTGAAGCTGACGACGGACGGCGTCGTCTTTGGGCGTGATCTTGGCCATCAGCTTGACCTTGACACCGCCGACGCCGTCTCCGTTGAGCGTCATAGCTTCCGGCGGCTTGTAATGCACGATCGTCCATTTGATCCGGTTGGGCATGCCCTTGACCTCGACATAGGACTCGACGACCGTGCCCTTTTCCAGGACGTCGGGCAGCTTGCTGCGCCACACCTTGTGGATGGTCAGCCAGTCTTTGTATCGGGACAGATCGGAGGCGTGCTTCCAGGCCTCCTCGGGAGGCAGCGGTACGTCGATGGATCCGGAGAGTTTCGCCATGCGCTCAGCTCGGTGGGTCGCCCGGGCCGGCGGCCTTCTTGACCTCTTCCTGCACCTTGTGGATGGTGTCGGTGTACTTGCCCTGCGTCTTTTCGTCGACGAACTCGCCGGCCTTATCAATCGCCGTCTCGACCTTGTCGGCGTTCTGCGCCAACAGATCCTTCGCCTTGTCCAAGAAACCCATGACTACCGAGCCTAACGTGTTCGCCACAACCGCGGCTGCACGCCGAGCATCCTGGCCCGAATCCACCACATCGCCTCGATCGCCACCGCCCCCAGCACGCCGATACCCAACGCGGTCGACGTCACCACCAGATTCGACGGGTCGAGAAAGAACTTCTTCTGCGCCGCATCGCTGAGGCCGGAAGCATTCATCGGGTGAACGTTCCCAACTTGTTCGCGTCGTAATACTCCAGATTCAGCATGTTGCCGGCGAAGGTCGCCTTGGAAATCGTTCCGGGCGCCGCATTTTCATTCGCCAACGTGAACGTGAAGATGTCACTGTCCCAGTGCGTCAGCGTGAACGTCTGGTTCTTCGGCCCCAAGGCCAGCTGCAGTGAGCCGTCACGTTCGGTCACGACGGCCGGACCCCAGTAGTCATTGGCGTACACGCCGACATAGTCGCCCAGCGGCCTGGGCGGCGCCGGGTTGTCCGGGGGTTGCTTGCCGACCAACGAGCCCTCGGGGTTGTTGATCGAGCCGATTGCCTTCTTGTACAGGGCCGCCCAGTCCTCGCGGACCTGGCCGTACTGCACCAGATCCATGAATTGCGCGGTCAGTGTCTCCGGTACGCCGTAAGGCGCTGCGTTGGTCAGGGCGATGATGGCGAGGTCCTCGGACGGCATCGCCACGAAGTTCGTCGCCTCCCCCATCACGAAGGCACCGGAATGGCTGATGGTGGTGCGCCCCGACGAGTTCACCGACACGGCGAAGCCGTGACCGTAGAAGCTGGCCCGCGCCTTCGGGTTTGCCGGGGGCACCGAAACGGCCTGCGGGGTGATGGCGGGCAGCAGGGCCTCCGGCGAGGTGATCCGCTGGCCGTTGTACGTTCCGTTGGCCAGCACCATGGTCAACCAGTGGGCCATGTCGTTGACCGACGAGCTCACGCCGGCGGCGGGAGACTGGGGATCGGGATCCCACTGGAAGCGCGGCTCCCACTTGTCCCCGACCTTGACGTGGTTGACGGCGTGATTGGGCCGGCCCAGGAAATCGGCGAACCGCGAGCTCGTCGACGCCATCCCCAACGGGCGGTAGAGCACCTCGTCGGACAGGTCCTCCCATGACTTGCCCGCCGCAGCGGACACCGCCTCGGCGGCGGCAGTCAGCCCGAAGTTGGTGTAGGCGTAGCTGATTCGAAACGGCGCCAGCGGCAGGTGCCGTATCCGTTCCAGCATCTGACGGCGGTCATAGTCCAGATCTTCCAACTGATCACCGGCGTGGTCGGGCAGTCCGGAGCGATGCGAGTACAGGTCGGCGATGGTCACATTGCTGCTGACATAGGGATCCGATAACGCAAACCACGGCAGCTTGGACACCACGGGCGTGTCCCAGCCGACCACGTTGTCGGTGACTTCGTGGGCCACCACCGTCGCACCGACCGATTTGGAGATCGACGCCAATTGGAAGACGGTGTCGGCGTCGACCTTGTTGTCCGCGGCGTCACCCTTGCTGGTGTCTTTTACGCCAAAGCCCTTGGCATACAGTGTCTTACCGCCGTGCACGATCGCCACCGCCATCCCCGGGACACCGCTGTTTTTCATCAGGTCGGCAACCAGGCCGTCGACCTTGGACACGGCGTCTTCGATGCGGCCGGCGGGGATGTCGACTCCCGACACCTCGTAGGGCGGCGCGTCGGACATCGGCGACGGGGACGGCGGCGAGTTGGCCACCGGCGGAGCGGGTCGACATCCCGTCAGCGCCAGCAGGACCATGATGACAGCCGCACGTTTCGTCATGGCCGCACTTTAGATCAGAGTCGCCACCATGGGTTGAACCGCAACGGGCCGGCCGGATCAATGCGCTGACCCGGCAGAGGCACCGCGACCTGGACGTGCTCGGGCTCAGCGGCGGCAAGCACCCGCTCCACCGGCTCGGCCCACGGATGCGGCGCTAGCCGGAAGGTGCCCCAGTGGATCGGCACCAAAAGCCCTGAGCCCGAGTCGGTGACGTCCTGGTGCGCTCGCACCGCCTCCTCGGGGTTCATGTGAATGTCCGGCCACGCCGTGTTGTAGGCGCCGATGGGCAGCAGCGTCACGTCGAACGGACCGTGGTCCGCGCCGATCTGCGCGAAGCTCTTGGTGTAGCCGGTGTCGCCGCCGAAATAAGCCCGATGCGAAGGGCCGATCAACGCCCACGACGCCCACAGCGTGTTGTTGCGGCTGAAAAATCGCCCCGAGAAGTGCCGCGCCGGCATGCAGACCACGGTGAGCTCGTCGACCTGCGCGCTCTGATTCCAGTCGAGTTCGACGATGCGATGCTCCGGAATGCCCCATGCCCGAAGGTGGGCGCCGATACCAAGCGGCACGAAGAACGGGGCCCGCTGGGTGCGGGCCAACGCCATCACGGTGTCGATGTCGAGATGGTCGTAGTGGTCATGGCTGATGATCACCGCGTCGACGGCGGGCAGCCCTTCCAGTTGCACCGGCGGAGGATGCAGCCGCTGCGGCCCGACGAGGTCCGACGGCGAGCAGCGCTCACTCCACACCGGATCGGTAAGCACCCGGTAACCGTCGATTTCCAGCAACGCCGTCGAATGGCCGAACCAGCTGACGGCAAGCGCGGCTGGCGTCGCCCCGATAGATCTGCGGCGCGGCCAGCGGGATCGGCTTTTTGGGGCGGCTATCACTGCGGGGACCGAGCAACTCCCAGATGATGAGCCGCCATTCCTCGCGATCCATGAGGTACACCGAGGCGGGGTCGAGGTTTTCGAAGACGCCGTCGTGGTAGTTCGGAGACCCCCCGCACGCAGCCGCGATCGACGCGGGATCGCCACCGATCGCTGTCACCGAACCGTGCAGCGCCCGCAACAGCCACCCCCCGGCGGCCACTGAGGCAGTGCCGGCGGCGAGTCGCAGCGCTGAGCCAAGCATGACTTCCCCTTAAACCCTCAAGCCCCCTGGAATTTCGGCGGCCGCTTCTCCACCCGCGCAACTTGCGCCTCGATGACATCCTGGCTGCCCCAAGCCTTTTCGAAGAGCTCCTTATGCTCTGGCCACTGATCCTCCATGGAGCCATCATCGTTGAGCACCCGCATGGCGTGCTGTATCGCCAGCGGCGCCAGCCCGGCGATCTCGGCGGCCCAGGCCTGCGCGTCGGCCAGGGTCCCGATCCGGTTAGCCATCCCGGTGTGCAACGCAGTGTCCGCGGTCAGCTTCTCGGCGGTCAGCAGCATCGCGCGGGCGCGTCCGTGACCCACTAGCGACGACAGTCGGCGGATACTCCAGTTATCAAGGGCGAGGCCGTATTTCGAAGTCGGAAATTGGAAGAACGCCTCCGATGCGACGACCCGCAGATCACATCGCATGGCCAGCTGCAAACCAGCCCCGATGGCGGGGCCGTTGATATACCCGATCACCGGTATCAGAGCCGCGTCCATGACCTTGTGCAGCTCGATGAGCCGGTCCGGGTAGTCGGCAGCGAACGCGTCGCCACTCAGGTCCGCGCCCGCGCAGAACACCGTGCCCTGGCCGGTCAGCACCACGGCGCGGACGTCCTCCGCGGTGGCCTTCTGCACGGCCTCGCGTAGCTCGTCGACGAGCTCGGAATTCAGGGCATTGCGGCGCTCGGGACGCTGCAGCTCGATCGTCATGACGGCTTCGGCCTGGGTAACACCGATCATGGGGGCAAGGATATATAAAGCGCAGGCGACGACGCGTGTCCCATCGGTCACACGCGTATCCCGCGCGATGGGGACACTCTTGTGCCCGCCTACGAGCGACAAGCTGCGATAGCGGACCTGCTCACGACGCGTTGTCGCTCGTAGGCGGGCACAAAGACAACCTCCTGGCATAGGGGCTCAAGTGACAGACGGGACGTCGCGGTGACATCGCGACCGCCGCCCTCTAGCCTCGCAGAGTGAGCCGTATCACGACTGATCAGCTGCAGGATGCGGTGCTCGACGAGGGCTCATTCGTCAGCTGGGACAGCCCGCCGCTGGCGGTGCCGATGACCGAGTCCTACGCACGGGAGCTCGCCGACGCCCAGCGCGCCACCGGCCGGGACGAATCGGTGCTGACCGGCGAGGGACGCGTATTCGGCCGCCGGGTAGCGGTGGTGGTCTGCGAGTTCGACTTCCTCGCCGGGTCGATCGGGGTTGCGGCCGCCGAACGGATCACCGCCGCCGTGCAGCGCGCCACCGCCGAGCGGCTGCCGCTGCTGGCCTCGCCGAGTTCGGGCGGCACCCGCATGCAAGAGGGCACGGTGGCGTTTCTGCAGATGGTGAAGATCGCCGCGGCCGTGCGGCTGCACAAGCAGGCACACTTGCCGTACCTGGTCTACTTGCGCAACCCCACCACCGGCGGGGTTTTCGCGTCGTGGGGCTCGCTGGGCCATGTCACCTTCGCCGAGCCGGGCGCCCTTATCGGGTTTCTGGGCCCCCGGGTGTACGAACTGCTTTACGGCGAAGCATTCCCGTCCGGCGTCCAGACCGCGGAGAACCTGCAGCGGCATGGGGTGATCGATGCCGTCGTCGCGCTCGAAGATCTGCGACACACGCTTGACCGTGCGCTGACGGTGATCGCCGACGCTCCCGAGCCGCTGCCGACCCCGCAGGCATCCGAGCCGATCGCCGACGCGCCGGCCTGGGACTCGGTGCTGGCGTCACGTCGCCCGGACCGTCCGGGCGTCGGGCACTTGTTGCGACACGGCGCCACCGACCAGGTGTTGCTGTCCGGTACCGGGCAGGGCGAGGCCGCGATGACGCTGCTGGCGCTGGCCCGGTTCACCGGCCAGCCTGCGGTGGTGCTGGGCCAGCAGCGAGGTCCCGGCGGGTTGGAAATGGGCGGGGTCGGGCCCGCGTCGCTGCGCGAGGCCCGTCGCGGCATGGCGTTGGCCGCCGAACTGCGCCTGCCGCTGGTGCTGGTGATCGACACCGCCGGCCCGGCGTTGTCGGCCGAAGCCGAGCAGGGCGGGTTGGCCGGCCAGATCGCCCAGTGCCTGGCCGAGCTGGTCACGCTGGATACCCCGACGGTGTCGGTGCTGCTGGGTCAGGGCAGCGGCGGACCGGCGCTGGCGATGGTGCCCGCCGACCGGGTGCTGGCCGCACTGCACGGGTGGCTGGCGCCGCTTCCGCCGGAGGGCGCCAGCGCGATCGTCTTCCGCGACACCGATCATGCCGCCGAACTGGCGGCGGCCCAAGGCATTCGGTCGGTCGACCTGTTGCGATCCGGGATCGTCGACGCCATCGTGGCCGAATATCCCGACGCTGCCGACGAACCGGTCGAGTTCTCGCAGCGAATGTCGGCCGCCATCGCCGCCGAGGTCCACGTGCTGCGCGCGATTCCCGCCACCGAACGCATCGCCGCCCGCTTGCGGCGCTATCGCCACATCGGCTTGCCCCGCGACTTGACCTGAGTCGTCGCCGGCGCAGTGGGTATTCGACCTGTTGTGACTGCTGTGGATATCCGCCGCCGGGCTGGCTGGTTGCCCGACGATCAAGACGAGTTGGAGTCGTGGCTCGCCGGGCACCGGGAGCGGGTGGAGGCTCGGGGCGAGCAGGTCGTACTTCATCCGGTGCTCGTCGAATTTCAGGAGTTAATCGACACCGATCCCGTGGTGCGGATGTACCTGAACCAGATGATTTCCCAGGTGCCCGCCACCAAGCATTACCGCAAGCGGCACCTGAAGAGCGTGCCGCAGCTGCTGCGCCTGATCAATGAGGTGCTCACGATGGCACCTGAGTTCGGCGAGAACATGGTGGCCACGCCGCTCGGGGCGATTCTGGACTGGACGATGGGCACGCCGGCCGGGTTCGCCGCGTTCCGCGACCCCCGGATCAACGCGATGCTGAAAAAGATTCTGAACGCCTGGTGCGAATTTCTCGACAGCTCCGAGTCGCTGTACGTGCTGAACGATTCACCGTCGGGCTGGAAAAGTGCTGCGGCCCAACGGGCCGTCGGTATCGAGCAGTTCGAGCACGACCCCGACGACGAATACTGGGGTTTCGCCTCCTGGAACGACTTCTTCACCCGACGCTTCAAGGACGGCCAGCGACCCGTCGCCGCTCCCGCTGACGACACGGTGATCGTCAACTCCTGCGAGTCGACCCCGTACGGCATCGCTACCGACGTGGCGCGCCAAGACCGGTTCTGGATCAAGAGTCAGCCCTATTCACTGCTGGACTTGCTCGCCCAGGACGAGTCGGTTGATCAGTTTGTCGGCGGAACCGTCTATCAGGCCTTCCTGAGCGCGAACAATTACCACCGGTGGCACAGCCCGGTGGACGGCACGATCGTGCGGGCCTTCGTCCAGGACGGCACCTACTACTCCGAGGCGGACTCCGAAGGCGCCGACGCGGTCGAGCCGACGAACTCGCAGGCCTATATGGCGCATACGGCGGCGCGGGCGATCATCTTGATCGAGGCCGACAACCCTGTCATCGGCCTAGTGGCCTTCGTGCCGGTCGGCATGTCGGAAGTGTCGACCTGCGTCATCCACCCCAGCATCACCTCGGGTTACCGCGTCGCCAAGGGGGAGGAACTCGGGTATTTCCAGTTCGGCGGTTCAACGCACTGCCTAGTCTTTCGCCCCGGCGTGATCGCCGATTTCGCTCTCGCGGCCATTCCCCAGCCGCACGACCCCAACGCGCCGCTGATGCTGGTCAATTCGAAACTCGCCGCCGCTAAGAGGCCTTAGCAGGTCAGACCTCCGGCAGCCCCAGGTAGCGCTGGATCGTCGGACCGATCCACTCGACAACCTCGTCCATGGTCATCTCGACGACAGGCGGCAGCCGTAACACGAAGCGGCACAACGCCATACCGAGGATCTGCGTGGCGATCAGCCCGGCCCGCACGCCGGCCTCCGAAGCCGGCACGAAAGAGGCAACCAGTGGCTGCAGCTGAGTCCCGAAAATCTCCTGCATCCGCTGCCCGGCTTCGCCGTTGGTAGCGCTGGAGCGCAGCAGGATCACCAGCGCCTCGTCGCCCTCCCAACGTTCGAGAAAGTGCCGAACCAGCGCCCGGCCGACCTGCTGCCGATCCGTCCCGGCGAAATCGGGAAATTTCAGGTCGAACTCGGCCGCGGCGGCGAACAGCTTGTCTTTGGAGGTGTAGTAGCGCATCACCATCGCGGGGTCGACCCCGGCGTCAGCGGCGATCGCGCGAATCGTGGCGGCCTGAAAACCGACCGCACCGAACCGCTCGCGGGCCGCCGCCAGGATGACTGCCTTGGTCTGATCCGACGATCTCCTCATGTCAACAATTGTAGGCCAACAAGTGTTGACATCGCGCGCGGACCGCGCCAGGCTGGAATCATGCCAACAAGCGTTGACTAACTCCACCGAAGGGAGCCAACCATGAACGACACCGACGTCCTGGTGGTAGGCGCCGGCCCCACCGGCCTCACCGTGGCCGCCGCCCTGATCGCCCGGGGGCACCGGGCGGTCGTGGTTGACAAGTTGCCGGAGGGCCAGAACACCTCCCGGGCGGCAGCCGTGAACGCCCGCACCCTGGAGGTGCTTGAAGACCTCGATGTGGCCCGCCGAATGGTCAAGGCCGGGCTGATCGCGCCGCGATTCACCATGCGGGAAGGACCTCGCATCCTGATCGCCGTCGATTTCAGCCAGCTGCCGACCCAGCACCCGTACACGCTGATGCTCTCCCAGGCCGACACCGAGCAGCCTGCTGCTGGAGCGACTGCACGAACTAGGCGGCCAGGTGATCCGGCCGAAGACCCTGAGCCATGTCACCCAGGACGCAACCCGGGTCACGGCCACCTTCGACGACGGCGAGACCATCAGGGCGGCCTACGTCGTCGGAGCCGACGGCATGCACAGCACGGTTCGCGAACATGCCGGAATCGGTTTCGCCGGAGGCGAATTCGCCGAATCATTCGTGCTGGCCGACGTTCGCGTGTCCGGCGAGGCGCCCCGCGACCAGGTGATCCTGTTTTACGCCGAAGATGGCTTTAACGTGCTGGCGCCGCTTCCCAACGACATCTTCCGCATCGTCGCGCCGACCCCGGACGCACCGCCGGAACCATCGGCGGCATTCGTGCAGTCGCTGCTGGACGCCCGTGCCTTCGGGCCGGGCAAGACGCAGGTCACCGAGCTGCTGTGGGGAACGCGGTTCCACATCCACCACCGCGTCGCGGACAGCTATCGGGCCGGTCGATTGCTGCTGGCCGGCGACGCCGCCCATGTGCACAGCCCCGCCGGCGGCCAGGGCATGAACCTCGGTATCACCGATGCCATCGCCCTGGCCGGAGCACTCTCCGGCGTCCTGCACGGCGGTCCCGAGGCCGCGCTGGACGCCTACAACGCGTCGCAGCGGCGACGGGCCGAGCAAGTACTGAGGCTGACCGGACGATTAACCCGGATCGCGACGCTACCGCACCCATTGCGCCCGATCCGCAACTCGGCAATGCGGCTGGCCGCCCGGGTTCCCGCCGTGCGACGGCAGTTGGCGTTCCAATTGAGTGGCCTGGCCTACCGCTGAGCACTGCCCCGCGACCCGGCGAGTGGCCTCCCACCTCCACCGCCAACAATCAGGCAAAATGGGCACCATGGACACTGGTTCCACCTCACCTCGAGTCTTGGTCGTCGACGACGACTCCGACGTGCTCGCCTCGCTGGAACGCGGCCTGCGGCTTTCCGGATTCGAGGTGTCGACCGCCGTCGACGGCGCCGAGGCCTTGCGCAGCGCCACCGAGACTCGGCCGGACGCGATCGTGCTCGACATCAACATGCCGGTGCTGGACGGCGTCAGCGTGGTCACGGCATTGCGAGCCATGGACAACGACGTTCCGGTCTGCGTGCTCAGCGCGCGCAGCTCGGTCGACGACCGCGTGGCGGGCCTGGAGGCCGGCGCCGACGACTACCTGGTCAAACCGTTTGTGCTGGCCGAACTGGTCGCGAGGGTCAAGGCGCTGCTGCGCCGCCGTGGCTCAACCGCGACGTCCTCCTCGGAGACCATCATGGTCGGCCCGCTGGAAGTCGACATCCCCGGTCGTCGGGCCCGGGTCAATGGTGTCGACGTCGACCTGACCAAGCGGGAATTCGACCTGCTGGCGGTCCTTGCCGAGCACAAGACTGCGGTGCTGTCTCGCGCGCAACTGCTCGAGCTGGTGTGGGGCTATGACTTCGCCGCCGACACCAACGTCGTCGACGTGTTCATCGGCTACCTGCGCCGCAAGCTGGAGGCCAACGGCGGTCCCCGGCTGCTGCACACCGTCCGTGGGGTCGGGTTCGTGCTGCGAATGCAATAAACCAGATGCAGTAGACATGAACATCCTGTCGCGGATCTTCGCCCGTACGCCGTCGCTGCGGACGCGGGTGGTGCTCGCGACGGCCATCGGCGCGGCGATCCCGGTGCTCATCGTCGGCATCGTGGTCTGGGTGGGCATCACCAACGACCGCAAGGAGCGGCTGGACCGCCGGCTCGACGAGGCCGCCGGTTTCGCGATCCCGTTTGTGCCCCGCGGCCTCGACGAAATTCCCCGCTCCCCCAATGACCAGGACGCCCTCATCACGGTTCGACGCGGCGGCCTGGTCAAGTCGAATTCCGACGTCACGCTGCCCAAGCTGCAAGCCGACTACGCCGACACCTACGTCCACGGGGTGCGCTACCGGGTGCGCACGGTGGAGATCCCGGGTCCAGAACCGACGTCGATGGCCGTGGGCGCGACATACGACGCGACCATCGCCGAGACCAACAACCTGCACCGGCGGGTGCTGCTGATCTGTGGGTTCGCCATCGGCGCGGCGGCGGTGTTCGCCTGGCTGCTGGCGGCGTTCGCGGTGCGCCCGTTCAAGCAGCTGGCCCAGCAGACCCGGTCGATCGAGGCCGGCGACGAGGCACCGCGCGTCGAGGTGCACGGCGCCAGCGAGGCCGTCGAGATCGCCGAGGCGATGAGGGGCATGCTGCAGCGCATCTGGGATGAGCAGAACCGGACCAAGGAGGCGCTGGCCTCGGCCCGCGACTTCGCGGCGGTGTCCTCCCATGAGCTGCGCACTCCGCTGACCGCGATGCGCACCAACCTCGAGGTGCTGGCCACCCTGGATCTGCTCGAGGACCAACGCAAAGAAGTGCTCAGCGACGTGATCCGCACCCAGTCGCGGATCGAGGCCACCCTGAGCGCGCTGGAACGATTGGCCCAGGGCGAACTGTCGACGTCCGACGATCACGCGCCGGTCGACATCACCGAGCTGCTCGACCGCGCCGCACACGACGCCATGCGGATCTACCCCGACCTCGATGTCTCGCTGGTACCGTCGCCAACCTGCATCATCGTGGGGTTGCCGGCCGGGTTGCGCCTCGCCGTCGACAACGCGATCGCGAACGCCGTCAAACACGGCGGCGCCACCCGGGTCCAGCTGTCGGCGGTCAGCTCGCGCGACGGGGTGGAAATCGCGGTGGACGACAACGGCAGCGGAGTGCCCGAAGACGAGCGTCACGTGGTGTTCGAGCGATTCTCCCGCGGGTCGACGGCCTCACATTCGGGGTCGGGTCTGGGGCTGGCGTTGGTGGCCCAGCAAGCCCAGCTGCACGGCGGCACGGCCTCGCTGGAAAGCAGCCCCCTGGGCGGCGCGCGCTTACTGCTGGACCTTCCCGCCCCGTGCTAGCCCGCTTACTTCCGGGAGCTCTTGCGCCACGCCGTGAAATAGGCGCGCGTCGCGGATTCCTCGTCCTTGAACCAGACCTGAGCGACGGTCCGCTCGTATGTCGCGTCGTCGGGGGTGTAGTAGAGCCGGGTGTCCGAGCGGCCCTTGACCAGCCATCCCGCCGGTCCACCGCCTTCGGCACCCGCGCGCGCAGAGCCCGGACCGTATGGCGCGAATGGCACCGTCGGGATCTTCTGAGTAGGCGTCTCTTTTACGACGGGGATCTTCGTGGTGGGCGGTTCCTTCGCGACGGGGATCTTCGTCGTCGGCGGGTCCTCCAGGACGACGATCTTTGTCGTCGGAGGTTCCTCGGCGACGACGATCTTCGTCGTCGGCGACTCGGACTCCACCGCCGGCCTGCTCTTCTTCAGCAGCAAGAACGTCAGCCCCAACCCGAGGAAAAAGGACAACGCAAACAGCCACCAGTGCACGTGCTGCATCACCGCGCGACCCTCGCGATCGCCCAGGCAACCGCGGAACCCGCCACGAAAGCCAGCAGGTACCACAACCACTGGATCACGAAGTCCATGCCGAATTCTCCTTAGCTGGCCACGATTTCGACGCGGCGATTCTTGGCGCGACCATCGGGCGTGTCGTTGCTGGCGACCGGGTTGATCGAACCCAGGCCTCGCACCACAAGGTGATCGCGGGCAGCGCCCTGGGCGACGAGGAAGTCGGCGACCGTGTTGCCCCGCTGCGAACTCAACGGAATGTTGATGCCTTCGGTACCCGTATTGTCCGTGTAGCCGTTGAGAGTGATGTGCGCATTCGGACACGCCTTGAGCTTGTCTGCCACCTGGCTCAGAATCTGGTTGTCTGCCGGGGTCAGGCTAAACCCGTCGGCCGCAAAGGTAATCGGCCCGCCCGTCACGGCGTTGATGGCCGCTTGCAGGTTGGCGCACGGGTCAGGGGGCGGGGGGCCGGGCGGCGGAGGCGGCCCGTTAACCACAAGGTGATCAACGACATTCAGGTTCGACCACGTGTGCGTGGCGGCCTGGTCGATCGTGTTCTTCTGGTCCGTCGATGCGGCCGTGCCCGTCAAGGTGACGGTGTCCACGTTGACCGTGAGGTTGAAATCGGTGATCGACGCGCTGTCGGTGAAAATCGGCCCTGCCTTTGAGAAATCGAGTGCGTCGACGCTGGGGTCGATCTTGATTTGGTCGATGACGTTGACTCCCGGGCCGAGTGCGCCTTTGAGCGTTTTCATCAGCGTCGCTTTGGCGGAGTCATCGGGGAAATCGCCGCTGAGCGTTATGTTGTTGCCATTGCGGCTAATTGAAAGCGGCGCCAGGGACAACTTCGGAGCACCAGGTTTGTTCGACGGCGCTGCGCTGCTCGGCCCGACGCCGGACCGGGGGTGGTCGTAGGCTCCGTAGCCGATTGCCGCTATCAGCAACGGTATAACCACCAAGCCAATCAGCCAGGCAAGGCCAAGCGACCGCACACGCGGCGCTCGCCATGACCCGAAACCCACCATTCGCTCCCTCCGGTGCTGCGGCGATATGCAGCCTACCGAGTCGGCAGCGCGCTACAGCTTAACTCGGGCACACTAGAGCGATGGCAAACGGGAGCAAACCGACCGAGAGCGACACCCTGGCACGCATCCGCGACTTGGTCGCCGAGGAGAAAGACCTGCGGGCGCAGCTGCAGCACCGCGACATCACCGAGTCGGAGGAGCACGATCGCCTGCGCCGCGTCGAGATCGAACTCGACCAGTGCTGGGACCTGTTGCGGCAGCGTCGGGCATTGCGTGAAACCGGCGGCGACCCGCGCGAGGCGGCGGTGCGGCCGGGTGACCAGGTCGAGGGCTACCTGGGCTGAAAATGGCCGGCTCGCGTGGTGACGACGCGCGGGATTTCGACGCCGTCGATGTCGTCATTGTCGGCGGCGGACACAACGGCTTGGTGGCAGCCGGCTACCTGGCCCGCGCCGGCCTGCGCGTCCGGTTGTTGGAACGGCTGGGCCACGTCGGTGGCGCCGCGGTGTCGGCACAGGGCTTCGACGGTGTCGAGGTCCGCTTGTCGCGGTATTCGTATCTGGTCAGCTTGCTGCCGCCGCGCATCGTCGACGACTTAGGAGCCGCGGTGCGGTTGGCCCGGCGCCCGTTTTCGTCCTACACCCCCGACCCGGGCGCGGCCGGGCGCACCGGACTGCTCGTCGGGTCGCACGGCGCACCGGCGTTCGCCGCGATCGGCGCGCCCAGCGATGAGCGCGGATTCGCCGAGTTTTACCGACGCTGCCACCTGGTGACCGACAAACTCTGGCCCACCCTGCTCGAACCGCTGCTCAGCCGCGAGCAGGCCCGGCGGCGCGTCGCGGAAGCCGGTGGTCCCGACGCGGCGGCAGCGTGGCACGCACTTATCGATGAGCCGATCGGGCACGCTATCGCGGACGCGGTGGGCAACGACCTGGTCCGCGGCGTGATCGCCACCGACGCGCTGATCGGCACGTTCGCTCGCCTCGACGACCCGTCGCTGCGGCAGAACATCTGCTTCCTGTATCACGTGCTCGGCGGGGACTGGAACGTGCCCGTCGGCGGGATGGGCTCGGTGACCGCGGCCCTGGCCGCCGCCGCGGTCGGCCACGGCGCCGAAATAACGACCGGCGCAGACGTTTACGCCGTGGACCCGGGCGGCGAAGTGCGCTACCGAAGCGGCGACGACGAGCACCGCATTCGGGGCCGGTTCGTTCTGGCCGGCGTCACGCCCGCGGTGTTGGCCGGCCTGTTGGGTGAACGGCCCCCGCCATTGGCACCGGGCTCACAGGTCAAGGTCAACATGGTGCTGCGCCGACTGCCTCGCCTGCACGACAAAAGCGTCACCCCGGAACAGGCATTCGCCGGGACTTTCCACGTCAACGAGACGTGGCCCCAACTGGATACGGCGTACTCACAAGCGGCCGCGGGGCAATTACCGAATCCGTTGCCCTGCGAGGCCTACTGCCATTCGCTGACCGACCCGAGCATTTTGTCGGCCGCGCTGCGCGACTCGGGCGCGCACACGATGACGGTGTTCGGCCTGCACACACCGCATTCGCTGGTCACCGAATTAGACACCCAGCGCCTCACCGAGTCGGTGCTGGCGTCACTGAATTCCGTTCTGGCCGAGCCGATTCAGGATGTGCTGCTCACCGACGCGCACGGTCGGCCGTGCATCGAGACGACCACCACCGCCGACTTGCAGAACACACTGCGCATGACCGAAGGCAACATCTTCCACGGCGCACTGTCATGGCCGTTCGCCGAGGATGACGATCCGCTGGACACCCCCGCGCGCCAATGGGGGGTCGCAACCGGTCACGAGCGAATCATGCTGTGCGGCTCGGGCGCCCGCCGCGGCGGGGCGGTGTCAGGAATCGGCGGCCACAACGCCGCGATGGCGGTGCTGGCTTCTCTCGCGAGCAGACGCAAACTCCCCCGGAAACTACCCTTTTAGGGTGCTTTTGCGTCTGCTCGGCCTGAAGAATTACCGTCCGTCGATGGTGACGTAGTCGCGCTCGGTGTAGCCGGTGTAGATCTGGCGCGGACGGCCGATCTTGCTGTCGCTGTCGTCGTGCATCTCACGCCAGTGCGCGATCCAACCGGGCAGCCGGCCCAACGCGAACAGCACGGTGAACATCCGGGTCGGGAACCCGAGGGCCCGGTAGATCAGGCCCGTGTAGAAGTCGACGTTCGGGTAGAGCTTGCGCTCGATGAAGTAATCGTCGGTCAGCGCCGCCTCTTCGAGTTCCTTGGCGATGTCCAGTAGGTCGTCGTCGCCGCCGAGCTTCGCCAGGATCTTGTCGGCTTGCTCCTTGACGATGCGGGCGCGCGGGTCGTAGTTCTTGTAGACGCGGTGGCCGAACCCCATCAACTTGACGCCGGCCTCGCGGTTCTTCACCTTCCGGACGAATTCGCTGACGTCGTCGTCGCTCGCCCGGATCTGCTCGAGCATCTCGAGCACCGCCTGGTTCGCACCGCCGTGCAGCGGGCCCCACAGCGCGTTGATGCCGCCGGAGATCGAGGTGAACAGGTTGGCTTGCGACGACCCCACCAACCGCACCGTCGACGTCGAACAGTTCTGCTCGTGGTCGGCGTGCAAGATCAGCAGCATGTCCAGTGCCCGCACCACCTCGGGGTCAGGATCGTAGGGCTCGGCGGGCAGCCCGAACGTCATCCGCAGGAAGTTCTCCACCAGCGACAGCGAGTTGTCCGGGTAAAGGAACGGCTGACCGATCGACTTCTTGTAGGCGTAGGCCGCGATCGTGGGCAGCTTGGCCAGCAGCCGGATCGTCGACAGCTCGACCTGTTCGTTGTCGCCGGGGTCCAGCGAATCCGGGTAGTACGCCGAGAGCGCGTTGACCGTGCTGGACAGCACCGGCATCGGGTGGGCGTTGCGCGGGAAACCGTCGAAGAACCGCTTGAGGTCCTCGTGCAGCATGGTGTGCAGCTGAATCCGGCGGGTGAAGTCAGCCAACTGCTCGGTGCTGGGCAGCTCGCCGTAGATCAGCAGGTAGCTGACCTCGATGAACGTCGACTTCTCGGCGAGCTGGTCGATCGGAATCCCGCGGTAACGCAGGATGCCGGCGTCTCCGTCGATGTAGGTGATGGCGCTCTTGCAAGCGGCGGTGTTGACGAAGCCGTTGTCGAACGTGGTGAGGCCGGTCTTGGCCAGAAGCGAGCCGAGCGCAACGCCGTCGTTTCCTTCGGTGGCGCGCACGATGTTCAGGTCAATCTCGCCACCCGGGTACTCGAGTTTGGCGGTGTCGTCGGTGTCGGCCACGAGAACCCCTTTGCGCTCTGGCTGATATGGCTGTCCGCACGAAGTGCGTACTGCTGAAGGTAGTCGTTATCGCGACGGCGCGCCTGCCCGGGGTCGGCATGCATCGCAGGTGCGGCGGCTTTACTAGATCTTGACCGTGTATTGAATTACCTCACCGACGATGGCTGACATGAGTACTGTTCCATCGGTGGAACTGGGGGTTTTGGGACCTCTCCAGGTCCGGCAGGACGGCGCGCCCGTCGCTATCCCGGGCGCGAAACCGCGCGCCATCCTCACGATGCTTGGGCTGCACAATGGGTCGGTTGTGTCGGCCGACACACTGATCGCGCTGCTCTGGGGCGACGATCCGCCGCGCACCGCCGCCAAGGCCCTGCAGACCCACATCTCCTCGCTGCGCCGCGCCCTCGGCGACGGCGTCGTGGTGACCGAGGGAACGGGCTGGACTCTGCAAGGGCCCGAGGTAGATGCGACGCGCTATAAATTGGCGGCCAAGACGGGCCGTGACGCCGCCGCCGCCGGCGATACCAGCCAAGCGGTGGCCCGCTTCGAGGAGGCGCTTGCCCTCTGGCGCGGCATCCCCGAACTGCCCGAGGGCCGGCGAGGAACATCCGAGAAGACGCGGTGGATCGAGGGCTATGCCGCGCTGGTAGAGGATCGGGCCGACGCGCTACTCGCGACCGGCCGCGCCGCGGAGCTCATCGGCGAACTCGAGGGCGCGGTGGCCGATGCCCCGCTGCGCGAGCGGCGATGGGGCCAGCTGATGCTCGCGCTGTACCGCGCCGGCAGGCAGGGTGAGGCCCTTGGCGCTTATCAACGGGCGCGGGCGCTGCTCGCCGATGAACTGGGGGTCGATCCCGGCCCGGACCTTCGCCGGCTCGAGGCTGCGATCGTCGCACAAGACTCCGCGCTGGAAACCCCTGCGGTACAACATGTTCCGTCCGTGACTCGCGCCGTGACCTTCCTGCTGACCGACATCGAGGGGTCGACAGCCGCCTGGGAGGCGGACGCCGACGCCATGGCGGTGGCGCTCGCACGACACGACGAGCTCGTCGAACAGGTCGTCACGTCACGCGGAGGACGGCTGATCAAGACGCGCGGCGAGGGGGATGCCACGTTCTCGGTCTTCGAGCGGCCGTCGGCGGCGGCCTCCGCCGCCCTAGAGCTGCAAGAAGCGATCACCGGCGAGCCGTGGGCGCTGCGCGAGCCCATGCGGATCCGGGTGGCCTTGCACACCGGGGAGGTCGAGTTCCGCGACGGCGACTACTTCGGACGCGCGGTCAACCGCGCTGCCCGATTGCGGTCGTTGGCTGCGGGTGGCCAGATCCTGTGCTCGGGTGCGACGGCCGAGCTCGTCATCGACTCGCTGCCCGATGACGTTGTGCTCGCCGACTTGGGCACGCGCGAGCTGCGCAACCTCGCTCGCCCCGAGCGCGTTTTCGAGCTCCGTCTGGAAGACGCCGACGACCGTCCTGAGCCCTTCTCAACCGAGGCGCCTTTGGTGCGCCCGCTCCTGCCCGCGGTGCTGGCCGGCCCCGGGCCGTTCGTCGGGCGCGGGCGCGAGCTCGCGCAACTTTTTTCGGCCTGGCAGACCGCGCTCGCCGGTGCCACGAACGCACTGCTGATCGCCGGCGAACCCGGCGTCGGCAAGACCCGGCTGGCCGGCGAATGGTCCCGACAGGCCTATGACCAGGGCGCGCTCGTGATTTACGGCCGTTGCGACGAGGACCTCGGCGCGCCGTATCAGCCGTTCGCCGAGGCCCTGCGTTCGTTGGTGCCGTGCCTGGGCGCCAGTAAGCTCCGGGGGCTGCGGGGCGTTGAGGCACTTCTCACATTGGTTCCCGGCCTGACCGACGTCCTGCCCGATCTGCCCGCACCCACCCGCGCCGACCCCGACACCGAACGCTACGCACTCTTCGACGCCGTCGTCGCGGTGTTGGGACTCGCCTCCACCAGCGCGCCCGTCGTGCTGATACTCGACGACCTGCACTGGGCAGCCAAGCCCACGCTGCTGCTCCTGCGGCATCTGCTGCGCTTTGGCGAGCAGGCCCGCGTCCAGATCATCGGCACGTACCGCAGCACCGATCTCGACCGCTCCCACCCACTGGCCGCGATGCTCGCCGACCTGCACCGTGACGGCACCGCCAATCGCACTCAGCTCAGCGGCCTCGACGAGGACGACGTCACCGCGTACGTCGCCGAGGCCGGCTACCACGACGAAGAGCTTGCTCGAGCCCTGGCGTCGGTCACAGGTGGCAATCCGTTCTTCCTGATCGAGGCCCTGCGCCATGTTGACGAGAGTGGCGGCCAATGGGATCCGAGCACGTTGCCGCAAGGGGTTCGGGAAGCGGTGAGCCGCCGGCTGTCGCGGCTTCCGGCGGAGACGAACAAGGCCCTTGCGGCGGCCGCGGTCGTCGGCAGCCGGTTTGCCTTGGAACTGGTCGAGCACGTGGTCGGAGGCGATCTTGTCGACGCGTTCGACGAGGCGTGCAAGGCCGGCATCGTCATCGAAGAGCCCGGCGGTCGCTACCGGTTCAACCACGCCCTCGTTCGTCAGTCGCTGCTCGCCGAGCTGCCGTCCGTGCGGCGCATGCGGCTGCACCAGCGCATCGCCGCGACGCTGGAGGACCAGCCCGACGCCGACGACGAGCTGCTCGCCGAACTGGCGCACCACTACTTCGAATGTGCGTGGGCGGGAAACGCGGCCAAGGCCGTCGAGTACTGCCGCCGCGCCGCAGACCAGGCGATGGCCCGGCTGGCTTACGAAGGCGCCGCCGACCTCTACGACCGGGCCCTGCACGCGTTGGAGGAGATCGACGACGAGCTGCCCGACCGCGACGAGCAGGTCGCCGTACTGCTGGTCCCGCGCTGCGAGGCCCTGCTGGCCGCGGGTGACGTGGCTTCGGCGGCCGGCGCGGTCTCGCAATTGCAGGAAGCGACACGCGGTTCGGTCCGTCTCGCGGCATGGGCGGCGTGCTTCGACGGCCAACTGTCGATGCTGATCCATCCCGACCGGCTGGACGAGGTCGAGGCCGCGGTGAGCGCGGCCGCCGACAAGCTGGCCGAACTGGACGACACCGCCGGAGAAGCCAAGGCGCACACCGTACGTGCCACGTGCCTCGCCCGCCTCGGGAGAATCGGCGACTGCGAAATCGCCCTGGACGACGCCCTCACCGCGGCGCGGCGCGCGCGTGAACACCGCCGGGTGAACGCGGTGCTGGCGAATGCGCCGCTCGCGGCGCTGTGGGGACCCGAACCCGGTTCCGCGTGCGGGTGGGCGGTGTCTTGACGTGGTGCGGCTGCTGCGAATCACGACCGACTCGCCGGCGGTCGAAGCGACGTCGACGCGGTGCCAGGCCGTGTTAGAGGCGTTCCGCGGACGTGCCGCCGCAGCCCGACGGATGATCGACTCGGCCCGGCGCACGGTCACCGAACTCGGCCTGCGCCATGCCCTTCTCGAGGTCGAGCAGTTTGCCGGCATCGTCGAGTTGGTCATGGACGATCCCGCCGCGGCCGAACCGCATCTGCGTCAGGCCTACAACGGTTTTCGTCGGATGGGTCTCGACGCCGACACCGCCGAGACCGCAGCGCTACTGGGACGCACCTGCCTCGCGCTCGACCGAGAAGACGAAGCCGACGAATTATGTACGGAGAGTGAGCATCTCGCCGGTAACGCGCTGAAGGCCTCGATCGCTTGGCGCACGCTTCGGGCGAAGCTGCTTTCGCGCCGAGGTGCCCACGACGAGGCTCGGCATGTCGCCGAGGCAGCCGTGAATCGGGCCGAGCGCACCGACGCGTTGGTCGATCACGGCGACGCATGTCTAGCATTGGCAACGGTTTTGGATGCCGCCGGCGACGCCCGTGGAGCGCGAGCCGCCGCCGAGCGGGCGGTCGACCTATACGAGCGCAAAGGGGCTGCGGCGCTTGCGGATAAGGCGCGTTGCATCTTGGGCACCGCTGACCTTCGTCAACCGCCCCAACTCGAAGCCGGGCCCGTCGAACCGACCAACTCTTGCGCGCAAGCAGGCAGCCGGTTGGTCGATGCCGTCAATCGCGAGGCCTGGGACGAGGTGGCGCAGCTCCTCGCCCCATCCGTGTCCGTCGAAAGTCGCCGGAAGATCGTGGGCTTCGCGCGGATGGACGTCCCATCAAGCCAGTGGCCTCAGGATATGAGTCGTTATCTGGAGGCGGGCATGGTGCGCTACCGCCAAACGGCTCTCGCCGTGCGTGGCGACCGTTTCGCCCTCTTCCGACTGGAGCTAGGCACTGCAGATCTGAGTTCGGGGGCGCCGCAGGACGAGATGCTCCAGGTAGCCGGGCTTGACGATGAAGGTCGAATAGCGCTGCAAGTGAAGTTCGACGTCGAAGACATCGACGCCGCACTCGCCGAACTCGACGCGCAGCACAACGCCGCAACGCCAACGGAAGCGGTCAGCGTCGAGCCGGACAACGCCTGCGCGCGGATGGTCCGACGCGTGACCGCAGCCATCGAACGCGGGGCATGGGACGAGTTCGAGGAGCTTTTCACGCCCCACCCCGTCGAAAGTCGACGGAAGATCGTCGGCTTTACCCGCGACGATTTTTCCATTAGCGAATTTAGACGCATGGTTGAGAGCCACGCACTGCAACCCCGAAATAACCCGGTCATTGCGGTGCGAGGCGAGCGCTTGGCGCTCTGTCGAATAGAAATCGGCACGGACGACGTGAGCCCAGGCGCGCCGCACGACGAGATGCTTCAGCTGATCGGCCTCGGCGAGGACGGTCGAGTTGCGCTAGAGGTCTTTTTCGACATCGAAGACGTCGACGCCGCAATCGAGGAGCTCGACGCCGCACACGCCCGGTTCGAGGCGGCGCCCCAGCAGGCACCGCGGCTGGCGAATGCAGCAAGCTGTGTCGCCGTACGCTTCTGGAGCTACTTTGCGACCCGCGACTGGGACGCAATAACTGAGGTCCTGGCCGACGACGTTTCCGCCGATGATCGCCGCCGGACCGCGAACGCCGGGGTGCGACACGGAAGACAGGCTGAGGTCGAAAGCCTGAAGGCGGCCGCCGATGTAGGCTTCGCGAACTTGACGCCGACCGTCATTGCGGCCAGGGGCGAGCGCCTCATCCTTTCGCGTACTCAAGCCTCGGGCCGCGACCCAGAGGCGATTCGAGGTGAGGTTCTTCACCTCATCGAGATCGACGCCGACCAACGGATCGTGGCGCTTGTAGTGTTCGAGCTCGACGACTTGGAAGCCGCGATCGCCGAGCTCGATGCTCGCTACCTCGCCGGCGAAGCAGCCGCTCACGCACATACGTGGTTGACAGTCACGGGTTGCTACGCCGCACTGAATCGGCGTGAAATGCCCGCCACCACAACCGACTTTGTGAACATTGACCATCGCAGGGTGACACCGTTCGCGCCCGGTGACGTCAAAGCCTACACCCGCGCCGCCTGGAATCAGATTCCGGACATCAGCTACCGCATCGAGACCGTCCATCGATTGAGCGATCTCGGGACAGTAATCAGTCACACGGTCGGTGGAACCTCGCGAGATGGCGTCGAGGCCGAATGGCGGGAAGTCCTCCTGGTCACATTCGAAGGCGACCTGATCAACCGCAATGAGCTCTTCGATGAGTCAAACCTGGACAACGCGATCGTGAAGTTCGATCAGCTCAACCGCCCGGCGCCGCAACTGGAAAACGCGGCAAGCCAAGTGATTGGGCGCTTCCTAGTGTGCTTTGCCGTCCGAGACTGGGACACCTTTGCCGAGATCCTGGCCGACGATATTTATACCGAGGATCGTCGTCGGGTGGTGAATGCCGGCATCCGGCAGGACCGCGATGCTGAGATCAAAGATTTCCGGTCGGCCGCCGACCTCGGCGTCACGAACGCGACGTCAGATGTCATTGCGACCCGTGGGGAGCGCCTCGTCCTTATTCGTTCTCGGTTATCGCGCAGCGATGAGGAACCCGAGTCGTTTCACGTCGAGCTCTTATGGGTAGTCGAGATCGACGCCGACGACCGGATCGCGGCCTGGGTCACGTTCGACCCCGACGACTTCAGTGCCGCCATCGCCGAGCTCGACGAACGCTACCTGCCCGGAGAAGCCGCCGCAAATTCCCAGACGTGGTCGGTCATCACAAAGGCTTACGCCGAGCTCAACCGCCAGAAACTCCCCGCGACAACGCCGGACTTCCAGGACATCGACCATCGCCATGCAGCACCGTTCGCGCCCGGCGATCTCTTCGAATATCTGCAGGCTGCATGGGATCTCGGCGTAGACGTCAAAATGCACATCGACACCGTCCATCAGCTTAGCGACTTCGGGGCGGTCATCACTCACACGGCACAGGGGACTTCGCAAGAGGGTTCCGACGTCGAGTGGCGCGAGATCAACCTTTTGACAATTGATGGCGAAAGGTTCACCCGCTGCGAACTATTCGATGAGGCCGACATCGACGCCGCGCTCGCGCGGTTTACGGAACTGCACCCGCAGGCACCACGACTGAAAAATGCGGCGACGCGGGTGTGCCAACGCCTCCACGCATGCTTCGCAGCCCGCGAGTGGGACGCGCTGGCGGAGATACTGGCCGACGACGTCTCGACCGACGATCGCCGGCGGGTGGTGGGCGAAGGGATACGACTCGGCCGGGAGGCCGTGATCGCCGAAATATCGACACTTTCCGCGCTCGGCGTCAAGAACGCCACGTCAGAGTTTATTGCGATCCGGGGATCCCACGTGGTCCTCAGGCGCTTCTGCACCTGGGGCCGCGCCCAGCGGCCCGAGGAGTTCCATACCGCGGTCCTAGACGTCATCGAGATCAACGCCGACGAGCGGATCGCGGCACGCGTAGTGTTCGACCTCGATGACTTCGACGCCGCCATCGCCGAGCTCGATGCCCGCTACCTCGCAGGCGAAGCCGCCGACCACGCACACACATGGTCACTCATCGCGGGCGCCTTCGCCGCGATCAACAGGCACGAACTACCCGAGCTGACTCCGGACTGGGTCAACGTCGACCACCGGCGCGGGGCAGCGTTCGCGACCGGCAACATGACGGCCTACCTCAACGACTTGTTGGACGACACGCCGGACATCAATGTCTACATCGAGGTCGTGCATCGCCTGAGCAACCTCGGAGCCGTCATCGCCCAGGCCGCGCATGGCACCTCGCAACAGGGCTTCCAGGCCGAATGGCGGGAGATCGGGATTTTCACGTTCGACGGCGATCTGCTCAGTCGTTACGAACTGTTCGACGAGGCAGACCTCGACGCCGCGCTTGCTAGGTTCGATAAGCTCAGCCGCCCGGCGCCACAGCTGGAAAACGCGGCAACCCAAGTGGCTGACCGCTTCTTGGCGCACTTCGCAGCAGGCGACTGGGACGCCATGGTGGAGACACTGGCCGACAACCTTTCCAGCGACGATCGCCGTCGGGTGGTGGGCGCGGGCGTTCAACATGGTCGAGACATCCAGATTGAGGCCATGCGGGTGATCGCCGACGTGTCGCTGACGAAGGTGACAACGACCTACATGGCGACTCGCGGAGAGCGCCTCGCCCTCGCGCGGAGCCGGTTCACGGATCGCGATCAAGGGAACGAATCATTTCTCACCGAGGCTCTCTGCATCGTGGAGATCGACGCCGACATGCGGATCCTCGCGCTCGTCTCCTTCGACATTGCCGACTTCGAGGCCGCCTTGGCGGAACTCGATGCCCGATACCTCGCTGGTGAGGCGGCCGCTCACTCTCACATGTGGTCCGCCGTCTTAGGCGCGTACGCCGCGATCAACGGGCGCGAACTCCCCGCCACGACACCGGACTTCGAGAGCATAGACCATCGGCGGGGGGCAGCTTTCGCGTCCGGAGACATGATCGAATATCTCCGTGCCGGGTGGGATCTCGACCAAGACATCTATTTCCATATCGAGGCTGTGCATCGGCTGAGTGATCTCGGCGCAGTCGCCACTCATCGGGGGCGCGGGACCTCGCGCGAGGGCTTCGACGCCGAGTGGCGAGAGGTCATGCTTTTCACTTCCGACGGTGACTCGTTCAGCCGCTGCGAGGTCTTCGACGATTCAGACATCGACGCCGCCCTTGCCCGGTTTGATGAGTTGCATGCGCATACCCGGCGGCTGAAAAACGTGGTGGCAGAGCGCTTCCTGGCGCAATTCGCGGCCCGTGACTGGGACGCGATGGCGCAGTTGTTCGCCGACGACTATTACTGCGACGATCGTCGTCGGGTCGTCAATGCCGGGGTCCGACGCGGTCGGAATGCCGCGATCGAAGACCTGCGGGTGGCAGCCGACGTCGGATTGTTGACCAACGTGACGTCGACGGTCATTGCGGCCCGGGGTGAACGCCTCATTCTCACGCGCTTTCGCGCCTCGGGCCGCGAAACTGACGCGGTTCAAGTCGATGTCCTTCAGGTCGTTGAGCACGACGCCCACGAACGGATCGCGGCGGCCGTCGTGTTCGACCTCGATGACATCGAGGCTGCCACAGCGGAACTCGACGCGCGCTACCTCGCAGGCGAAGCCGCCGACCACGCACAAACGTGGTCAGCCGTCACGCGGGGCTTTGCCGCGCTCAATCGGCGCGAACTGCCTCCGACGACGCCAGATTGGGTGAACATCGACCACCGACGAGGGACATCATTTGCGCCCGGTGAAATGCCTGCGTTACTTGGCGCCGCGTGGAATCGGATATCTGACCTGAGCAACTTCATTGAGACGGTACATCGGCTGAACAACCTCGGAGCGGTCATAACCCACATGGCGCACGAGACGACGCAAGACGGTTTCCACGCGGAATGGCGGGTAATCAGCGTTCTCACGCTCGAAGGCGATAAATTCAACCGCTGCGAGGTCTACGACGATACAGACCTCGACGCCGCCCTTGCCCGCTTTGAGGAACTGCAACCACAAACGCCGCGGCTAGAAAACACGGCAAGCCAAGTGGGGGAGCGGTATCGCGCGCACTTTGCGGCAGGCAACTGGGACGCCATGGCGGACATAATCGCCGACGACTTCTTCAGTGACGATCGCCGTCGGGTAGTGGGCTCGGGAGTCCGGATCGGTCGGGAAGCCCAGATCGCGGACATGCGAGCGATCGCCGACCTGTTTATCGCGAACATGACGTGGACGGACATTGCGACCCGCGGGGACCGCCTTGTCCTTTTCCGTGTGGGCTTTTTGGATCGCGATCAAAAACCCGATGCTTTTCGCACAGAGGTGCTCTGCGTCGCCGAAATCGACGCTGATGAGCGGATCGTCGCCTCCGTCTCGTTCGACCTCGACGACATCGACGCCGCCTTCGAGGAACTCGACGCCCGATACCTCGCCGGCGAAGCGGCCGCCCACGCGCGCACGTGGTCGGTCATCACGGGTACCTATGCCGCGGTCAACCGGCACGAAGTTCCCGCGACGACGCCCGACTGGGCCATGGTCGACCATCGGCCGATCGGCGCGTTCGAGGCGGCTGATCTGGCCGCATTCCTCGATGCCACATGGGCCCTCACGGCGCAAGCCAGCATCTACATCGAGGCTGTGCATCGGCTGAACGACATCGGAGCGGTCGTCACCCACGCGTCGCATGCGACATCGCAAGAGGGCCTTCGAGGTCGAGTGGCACGACATCAACCTTGTGACCGTCGACGGGGATCTGGTCGACCGCTGCGAGATATTCGACCCGGCAGACAGCGACGCCGCCGCTTGCCCGCTTTGAGGAATTAGACCCACAGCCAAGACGACTAGAAAACGCGGCAAGCCAAGTGACACAGCGCTTCCTGGCGCACTTCGCTGCCCGCGATTGGGAAGCATTCGCAGCGATGCTGGCCGATGACACGTCCTCGGACGACCGCCGACGGCTGATGGGCGTCGGGGTCCGACGCGGTAAGGATGCCGTTATCGGCGACTGGCGGGCGACGGCCGATGTCGGGGTAACGAACATAAGGTCCAACGTCATCGCTACACGCGGAGGGCGCATCGCCCTGTATCGGCTCGGTTTCTCCGGGCGCGACCGGCGGTCAGGGGCGCCAAGCGTTGAGGTGCTCGGCATCGCCGAAATCGACACCGACGGACGGATCGCGGCGTGCGTCATGGTCGACCTCGACGACATCGACGCCGCCTTCGAGGAGCTCGACGCCCGGTACCTCGCCGGCGAAGCGGCCGCCCATTCGCAGACGTGGTCGGTCATCGCGCGGGCCTACACAGCGATGAACCGGCACGAACTCCCCGCGACGACGCCGGACTGGGTGAATATCGACCACCGTCGGGGAATAGCGTTCGCGCCCGGTGACGCGACCGCATATCTCCGTGCGTCGCAGGACCCCCAAGGCAGCGTTTACGTCGAGACTGTGCATCGGCTGAGCAACCTCGGAGCGGTTTTCACCTGGGCGGGGCATGGGACCTCGCAAGAGGGCTTCGAAGCCGAGTGGCGGGGGATCAACGTTCTGACAGTCGAAGGCGATCTGATCAATCGCGGCGAGATATTCGACGAGGCAGACCTCGACGCCGCGCTGGCTCGTTTTGAGGAGCTGCAGCGGCTGACGCCGCGGCTGGAAAACGCGGCAAGCCGAGCGTGGGAACGCTTTCAAGCTTGCCTGGCAGCCGAAGATTGGGCCGCGATGGCCGCGATGGTGGCAGAAGACAGCGTCACTGACGATCGCCGTCGGGTGGTTGGCGCGGGGGTCCAACTTGGTCGAGATGTAAACCTCGCGAACATTCGGGCCACCCTCGACATCGGAATCGAGAACGTGACGTTGACCGCCATCGCGATCCGCGGGGAGCGCCTCGTACTCGATCGTGTCCGTTTCTCGGGGCACGACCAGGCGCCGGAGCCGTTTCACAGCGAGATACTTCGCGTTCTCGAGATCGACGCCGAGGAGCGGCTCGCAGCAGCTATCCTGTTCGACCCCGACGACATCGACGCCGCGTTCGCCGAACTCGATGCGCGATACCTTGCAGGCGAAGCGGGCGCCCACTCGCAGACGTGGTCGGTTATCGCACGGGAATGCGCCGCGTTCAACCGGCACGAACTCCCTGCGGCGGACTGGGTCACCATCGACCACCGGCCGCTCGTAACGGTCAACACGAGTGATCTGATCGCGAACATCCGTGCCACGTGGGACCTCATGCCCGACATCAGGATCCACATCGAGGCCGTGCATCGGCTCAGCGGTTTCGGAGCGGTCGTCACCGATGCGGCGTATGGGACCTCGCCAGAAGGCTTCGACGCCGAGTGGCGAATGATCCAACTTCTGACGGTCGACGGCGACCGGATAAACCGCTGCGAAATCTTCGACGAGACAGACCTCGATGCCGCGCTCGCGCGGTTTGAGGAACTGCAACCGCAGGCGCCGCGGCTGGAAAACGCGGCAAGCCAAGTGGCCGAGCGGTTCCTGGCGCACTTCGCGGCAGGCGGCTGGGACGCGATGGCGGAGATCCTGGCCGACAACTTGTCCAACGACGATCGTCGTCGAGTGGTGGGCGCGGGAATCCGACACGGTCGCGACGCCCAGATCGCGGACATGCGGGCGGTCGCCGATGTCTGGGCCACGAACGTGACTTCAACCGTCATCGCGACGCGCGGGGGACGCCTTGCCCTCATGCGTCTTTGCTTCTCGAGCCGCGATCAAGGGCCCGAAAGATTTGTCACAGAGCCGCTCACCCTCGTCGAGATCAATGCCGATGAGCGGGTCGTCGAAATCGTCTCGTTCGACCTCGACGACATCAGACGCCGCCTTCGAGGAGCTTGATGCTCGATACCTTGCTGGCGAAGCGGCCGCCCACTCGCACGCATGGTCGGTCATCACGGCGTTGTACGCGGGATTCAACCGGCATGAACTTCCCGCAACGACACCGGACTTTGTCTATCTCGACCATCGGCCGGTCATAGCGATCGAGGCGAGTGATCTGCCCGCATCCATCCGTGCCGTCTGGGACCTCACGCCGGACATCAGCATCTACATCGAAGCTGTGCACCGGCTGAGCGACCTCGGAGCGGTCGTCACCCATACCGCGCGTGGCATCTCGCACGAGGACTTCGACGCCGAGTGGCGGATGATCGCCATCTTCACGGTCGAAGGCGACCTGATCAGCCGCTGCGAGATGTTCGACGAGGCAGACCTCGACGCCGCGCTCGCGAGGTTCGACGAGCTCAGCGTCAAGTCTCAGCCGAACTAACCACACGGACCAGGTGCTGCAGAGCAAGCGCCCACGGGCGACTCTTAGTTCGCTTTGCAAGAATGGTTCGCTATGCCGCGTTCATTCGACATCGTGACCGAGTCGCCCGCCAGCGTTGAAGAGATTCATGCGGCGTTCCGCAGCGAGGACTACTGGCTGGCCCGCATCGAGCCCGGCGCCGCCGTCACCACGCTGGATTCCCTGAAGGTCTACGACGACGGCACGGTGAAGGTCCAGGTCACCCAGCACGTGGGCCGTCAGCTACTGCCCGGGCCGGTAGCCAAACTCATTCCCACCGAGCTGAGAATGGTCCACATCGAGACGTGGCGACCGGTCGGCGATGGCCAGGTTCGCGGGCAGGTCAGAATCTCGGCTTCGCCCGGCTTGGGATCGGGCGGTGCCGAAGCGTGGCTGGAACCCGTCGGCAATGGCTCGCGAGGCTCGCAACTGCGCTGCGCCGTGAAAGTGCAGGTCAAAATCCCGTTGTTGGGCGGCAAATTCGAAAAGACCATCGGAGACGGTTTGGCGGAGAGCATCCCTGAGATGCAGCGCTTCACCGCCAAATGGATCGCCGAAAATGCATGACATGGCTCCCGCAAGCGCTTAAGGCTGCAGACGCTCCACCTGGCCGCCGATGACCCGTATCCGGTTGTGCACCCGGTTTTCCCGGCCCTGCCAGAACTCCACCACCTCGGGCGCGATGAGGTAGCCGCCCCAGTTCGGCGGCACCGGGACGCTCTCCGAGTCGGCGAATCGCTCGGTCACCTCGCCCAGTTGCTCGAGCAACGCCGCGCGCGACGCGATCGGCCGCGACTGGTGCGACGCCCACGCGCCCAGCTGTGAGCCGCGCGGCCGCTTGGACCAGTAGTCCTCGGTGACCTGGGGATCGACCTTGCTTACCGGGCCGCGGAGGTGGACCTGCCGCCCCAGCTGAAACCAGGGGAAAGTCGCCGAGGCGTACGGCGTCGCCGCCAGCTCATCCCCTTTGGCCGAGTCATAGTTGGTGAAGAAAGTGATCCCGGTCTCATCGGCGCTCTTGCACAACACCGATCGGCTCACCGGCCTGCCCGCGGCGACGGTCGCCAGCACGAAGGCGTTGGGCTCCGACACACCGGCCCGTTCGGCGTCGTCAATCCACCTGCGAAACAACGCAAGCCAACCGCCGTCCAGCCAATCCGCGTCGAGATCGGGGCTGCGGTCCTTCTCGATGGATCCGTACTCCACCCGCATCCCCGCGAGGTGTTCGTTCTCTGATCCCGCCATTGCGCCAACGCTACCCAGCGTTGCTACCGGCCGGTAGCGTCGGCCCGAGGGTGGGGTGCGAGAATTTTCCCATGACTGTGGTCCCGGAAAATTTCGTCGCCGGCCTGGAAGGCGTGGTGGCGTTCACCACCGAAATCGCCGAACCGGACAAGGACGGCGGCGCGCTGCGCTACCGCGGCGTGGACATCCAGGATCTGGTGAACCAGCAGGTCACGTTCGGCGACGTGTGGGCACTCCTGGTCGACGGCAAGTTCGGCCACGGGCTGCCGCCCGCCGAGCCGTTCCCGCTGCCGATCCACACCGGTGATGTGCGCGTCGATGTGCAGGCGGGCCTGGCGATGCTGGCGCCCATCTGGGGATACAAGCCGCTGCTGGACACCGACGAGGCCACCGCCCGCGATCAGCTGGCCCGGGCGTCGGTGATGGCACTGTCCTACGTTGCGCAGTCCGCGCGCGGCATCTACCAGCCGGCGGTCCCGCAGCGAGTGATCGACGAATGCCAAACGGTGACAGCACGTTTCATGACCCGCTGGCAGGGCGAGCCGGACCCCAAACATGTCGAGGCCATCGACGCCTACTGGGTGTCGGCCGCCGAGCACGGCATGAACGCCTCGACGTTCACCGCACGGGTGATCGCCTCGACCGGCGCGGACGTAGCGGCGGCGCTGTCCGGGGCGATCGGGGCGATGAGCGGGCCGCTGCACGGCGGCGCGCCGGCCCGGGTGTTGCCGATGCTCGAAGAGGTGGAGCGCACCGGCGACGCCCGCGGCCTGGTCAAGGGGATCCTGGACCGCCAAGAGAAGCTGATGGGATTCGGCCACCGGGTCTATCGCGCAGAGGACCCGCGGGCGCGCGTGCTCCGCGCCGCCGCCCAGCGACTGGGCGCACCGCGCTACGAGGTCGCGGTCGCCGTCGAGCAGGCCGCCCTGGCCGAGCTGCGGGAACGCCGTCCGGATCGGGCCATCGAGACCAACGTCGAGTTCTGGGCCGCGGTGATCCTGGACTTCGCCCGGGTGCCGGCCAACATGATGCCGGCCATGTTCACCTGCGGACGCACCGCCGGATGGTGCGCTCACATTCTCGAGCAGAAGCGACTCGGCAAGCTGGTGCGCCCGTCGGCCATCTATGTCGGACCGGCTCCGCGCAGCCCCGAATCGGTCGAAGGCTGGGACCGGGTTCTCACCGACGCCTGACTTGTCGGTGCCTCGCGGTTGAATGGGCCCGCGCGATGACTTTTCGTCGTGCATGCGGTCAATACCTGTGACCCCAACCCGACAACAAGGAGAGCTCTATGGCTATCACCGTCGAACCGGCACTGTCCCCGCACCTGGTCGTCGACGATGCCGCTGCGGCGATCGATTTCTACGTCAAGGCTTTTGACGCCGTCGAACTGGGCCGGGTTCCCCGCCCCGACGGCAAGTTGGTCCACGCCGCGCTGCGCATCAACGGCTTCCTGGTCATGCTCGCCGACGATTTCCCGGAGACGTGTGGCGGCAAGTCGATGACGCCTGCAGCGCTAGGCGGAACCCCGGTCACCATCCATCTGACGGTCGACGACGTCGACACCAGGTTCCAGCGGGCGGTCGACGCGGGCGCCACCGTGGTCGCCGAGCTGACGGACCAGTTCTGGGGCGATCGCTACGGCGTGGTCGCCGACCCGTTCGGCCACCACTGGTCGCTGGGGCAGCCGGTTCGCGAGGTCAGCGTCGAAGAGGTCCAGGCGGCGATGTCGGGCGCTGGCTAGTGCTGCGCGACTGACCAATAGGCGACTGTGGAATGTGATACCGCCTGCGATATCGCATTTGTAAATCGCCTAATGGTCGGCGGATGGTCCTCACCGCAACCGGGCCGCCAGCCGGCGCCGCAGCGGCGGCGCCGGCGCGGTGGCCGCGGCCGCGAGCATGTCGGCGACATCGGTGAACTTGTTGCGCGGCCGGCGCTCGTCGGTGCCGCGCGTAATCTCGGCGGCGTCGATGGCACGCCATCCCGCCGAGTCGACGGCGTCGGGCTGGCGAGCGTGCACCAGCTTGGTCAGCGCCGCCGGCTTGTCCGCCGGGTCGGTCAGCTTGCCGGCGTTGAAGTCGGCGACCAGGGCCTGGACGGTCTGCAAAGAGCACGACTTGTTGGTGCCGATGAAGCCGGTCGGTCCCCGCTTGATCCAGCCCGGCGACGTACGCGCCGGGCACCACGCGGCCGCCCTCGTTCGGGACCACTGCCGCCGACTCGTCGAAGGGCAGATCGCGAATCGGCTTGCCGCGGTAGCCAATCGACGTCAGCACCAGGCCCGCGTCGAGCCGCCGCACCTCTTCGGTGCCGGTGACCGAGAACTCCACGCCGGTGACGCGCTGCCGCCCCAGGACGCGCTTCGGCGTGAGCTGATAGGCCAGCCGGATCCTGGGGGCGGGCACCGAAGCGTCGCCAAGTTTGCTCAGGATCTCCAGCTTGCTGCGGGTCAATCCGTCCGAGACGGTCGCGAGATCGCTTTCCACCAGCTTGTGGTCGTCGGCGTCGAGCACGACGTCGCGCGTGCTGGTGAGCCCGATCAGCTCCGGCAGTGTGAACGCCGAGTGCGCGGGCCCGCGCCGGGCGGCGATCACCACCTCGCGGACCGCGGAGCCGCGAAGCACTTCTAGTGCATGGTCGGAGATGTCGGTGCGGGCCAGCTCGTTCGGGTCGGCGGTGAGCACGCGGGCCACATCCAGGGCGACGTTGCCGTTGCCGACGACCACGACACGTTCGTGGCTGAGATCGACTGGCAGATTGGCAAACTCGGGATGCCCGTTGATCCACGCGACCAACTCGGTGGCGGTTGCCGTCCCCGGCAGACCCATCCCGTCGATGTCCAGCCGGCGATCGTCGGGCGCACCGACCGCGTACAGCACGGCGTGATGGTGGGCCAACAGCTCGGCGTGGCTCAGGTGCTTGCCGATCTCCACGTTGAGGTAGAACCGGAAGTGGCGATGACGGCTGACCCGGTCGAAGAGCCGGGTGACCCGTCTTGGTGTTCTGGTGATCGGGCGCCACCCCGGCGCGCACCAAACCATAAGGGGTAGGCAGCTTCTCGAAGACGTTGACCCGCACGCCATGCTGGGTGAGCAACTCATCGGCGGCATACATCGCCGCCGGCCCGGACCCGACGATGGCCACGGTCAGCGGCTGGCGGCGAACCCGCACCTCGGCGGCCGGGATCACCGGAGCCAGCTTCGACGTCGGCGGAAGCTTCACGTCCGCGGGCCGCTCCGGATAGAACGACGCGTTGATCTCAACGAACGGCAGGTGTTTGGCAGTCCAACCGGTTGTCGGGAGCGATCGCACCGACCGGGCAGGCGCTCACACAGGCGCCGCAGTCCACACAGGCCACCGGATCGATGTAGAGCATCTCCGCCGTCGCGAAACCAGGCTCGTCCGGCGTCGGGTGAATGCAGTTCACCGGACACGCGAAGACACAGGACCCGTCGTTGCAGCACGACTGGGTAATGACATGCGGCATAAAGAAACTCGCAGTAGGTTAGGCAGCCGGCGCGGCGGCCAGGTGCTGGCGCTGCGGCTCGCTACGGTAGCGCGACGGCTTGCCGTAGATCTTGCACATCCGCCACACCAGCTTTGCGATCGGATTCATCAGCCCGGTGTCGTAGGCCAGCATCCGGACGTCGGCGAACATGTCGCGCAACCACTTCCGAGACTCCGCCGACCCGAAGAACAGCTCCTTCTTGACCTCACGCGGGATGTCGAACTTCACCCAGAACTCCTTGGGCGGCACCAAGATCGCCCGGCACAGCCGCCACATCGTCAGCGGGAAGTAGATCGAGACCACGAATCGCTTCATCGGGGTCAACTGCGGCAACCGCTTACGCAGGAACTCGTGGGCGAACGAGATGTGCCGCGCCTCCTCGGCCACGTGGATGGCCATCACCCGCTCCATGATCGGATGCAGCGACTTGCCTTCGCGCAGAACGTTTTTCTGGGTGTGATCGATGGGTTCCTCGCCGGCGAGCACCCCGATGAAGAAACGCCACCGGCAGCGGACCGGCCACCAGCGGCACCACCGGCGAAATCCAGCGCAGCTTGCGCGGCATGCCCGGAACGTCCGCGCCGATGCGGTTGATCATCTCCTGGAACATCATGGTGTGGTTGCACTCTTCAACCGATTCGTGCAAGCAGTACCGATATTCCGGCGACCCGTTGGGCACCCAGAACGTGTAGTTCATCAGCCCGCGGATCAGGATGGACTCGAAGTGCAGTCCGACCTTGGCCACGTTGGCCTGCCGCCACATGCCGATTTCGATCTTGCGTTCATCGGACTGCGCCAGGTACCAGGGGTGCCGGCCCAGCGGGTCGGTCGTCGGCAGGATCCACCGGGGATCGTTGTCGGTGACGGCGAACTCCGGCGATTCCCAATCGATATCGGTATACGGGTTGAAGTTTCGCCGCACAGACCCCTCGGACAGTGTGGCGAGCATGTCCACATATTCAGCGTCGTCGCGCACCTCCATGTTGCGGCGCCAACGCTGAACCATTCGCGTCCTAGCCTTCACCGGAGCCATAGCATCCTCCCCAACGAGGTTGACGTTCGGACGTACGCAGAACACGGTACCGCCGGTACTGGGAATCCGCCAGGCCCGTGCGGAGCCCTGTGGCCTGACCGGTGGTCACACGCGCGGTGTGTGCGGAGTCACACCTCGGCGGCTCATTACGCTGGGGATCATGGCTGACCAGCTCCAGATACCCGCAGACATCAAACCCCGCGACGGCCGCTTCGGGTGTGGCCCGTCAAAGGTCCGACCCGAGCAATTACAGGCACTGAGCACCACCGCGGCGTCGTTGTTCGGCACATCGCATCGGCAGGCACCGGTCAAGAACCTGGTGGGCCGGGTTCGGTCGGGGGTGGCCGATCTGTTCTCTGTCCCGGACGGTTACCAGATCATTCTGGGCAATGGCGGCGCGACGGCGTTCTGGGACGCCGCGGCGTTCGGGCTGATCGACAAACGCTCGCTGCACCTGTCTTTTGGCGAGTTCAGCGCGAAGTTCGCCTCCTGCGTCGCCAAGAACCCGTTCGTCGGCGATCCCATCATCATCAAGTCGGACGCCGGCAGCGCCCCGGAGCCGCAGAGCGACCCGTCGGTCGATGTGATCGGTTGGGCGCACAACGAGACCTCGACCGGTGTCGCGGTGCCGGTCCACCGCCCAGCTGGCTCGGGTGACGCACTGGTCCTCATCGACGCCACCTCCGGCGCCGGTGGCCTGCCGGTCGACATCACCGAGACGGACGCCTATTACTTCTCGCCGCAGAAGAATTTCGCCAGCGACGGCGGCCTATGGCTGGCCGTCATGAGCCCGGCCGCGCTGGCCAGGGTCGAGTCCATCGCGGCGTCGGGTCGCTGGGTTCCCGACTTCCTGTCGTTGCCGATCGCGATCGAGAACAGCCTCAAGGACCAGACGTACAACACGCCGGCGATCGCGACCCTGGCGCTGATGGCCGAGCAGCTCGATTGGTTGCTGGGCAATGGCGGGCTGGACTGGGCGGTCAAGCGCACCGCGGACTCGTCGCAGCGGTTGTACTCGTGGGCGCAGGAGCGCGCGTACACCACGCCGTTCGTCGCCGACCCCGGCCTGCGTTCTCAGGTAGTGGGCACGATCGACTTCGTCGACGACGTGGACGCCGCGGCCGTCGCCAAGGTGCTACGGGCCAACGGCATCGTCGACACCGAGCCGTACCGCAAACTCGGCCGCAACCAGCTGCGGGTCGCGATGTTCCCCGCCGTCGATCCCGACGACGTCAGCGCCCTCACCGCGTGCGTCGACTGGGTAGTCGAGCGGCTGTAACCCGTTCAATCGCCGAGCGTCACGCAGGCGTGACGCTGGGCGCCGAGCGTCACGCCAGCGTGACGCTCGGGCCCGGCGGCGACGAGAACGCCAGCTCCAGGCGAAACCGTTTCCGCGTGTCAGCCAGGTTAACGACGCCTGGCGCATTAGAGTGCGCCCTGAAGGGTCCGGCGCTGATCTGCACGGAGCCTGCGAGGAGAAGCCATGTGGGAACTCAAAGTGGTTGGACTCGATGCCGACGGCAAGAACATCATCTGCGAGGGCGGCACCTCCGGCGAGCAGTTCAAGCTCCCTGTCGACGACCGGCTGAAGGCGGCCGTGCGCGGCGACGCGGCGACGCCTGACCAGCCGGCACTCGACATCGAAGTCACCGACTTGCTGAGCCCCAAAGAGATTCAGGCCCGGATCCGCTCCGGCGGGTCGGTCGAGCAGGTGGCGACGGCGTCGGGTTCCGACATCGCACGGATCCGGCGATTCGCCCACCCCGTGTTGCTGGAACGTTCGCGGGCCTCCGAGCTGGCCACCGCCGCACACCCGCTCCTCGCCGACGGCCCCTCGGTGCTCACGCTCCTGGAGACCGTCTCCACCGCGCTGGTGGCTCGCGGCCTCAACCCGGCCAAGCTGGGCTGGGACGCCTGGCGCAACGAGGACGGCCGCTGGACGGTGCAGCTTTCGTGGCAGGCCGGCCGTTCCGACAACCTCGCGCACTTCCGCTTCACTCCGGGCGCCCACGGCGGAACCGTGACCGCAATGGACGACCCGGCCAGTGAGCTGATCGACCCGGAGTTCAAGCCCCCGCTGCGGCCATTGGCGCCGGTGGCCCGCCTCGCGTTCGACGAGCCCGCGGCCACAGCCGCCCCGGCCGTCCAGGCTGCGCAAGCCGCCCAGGCTCCCCCGGCCCCCGCCGCCGAACAACCGGCGAGCAGTCCGGTAAGCAGTCGACGCGGCAAGCCGGCCGTTCCCGCCTGGGAGGATGTGCTGCTCGGGGTCCGTTCCGGCGGTCGCGGCTAGCCGGCAGCTGTCAGCGCCAGCAACGTTACCCACGCCCCGGTCACCCCGACGCCGGCGCCGAGCACAAACCACCGCAGGACGGGAGTGCGCCGCCAGCCCCACAGGGTCGGCGCCAGCCCCCCGGCCGCCACGATGTTGAGCCCGACGGCCAACAGCGGATGGACCCGGATCAGTCCGAGGCTGAGCACCACAACTGCCAGGGCGGTGATCGCGGCGACGAACCCGGCTACCGTCAAACCCGTCCCCCACGGCACGGGCGCGTCACTCACGAGCCCACCCTAGCCCGCTCGTAGAAGGCCAGCGCCGCAGCGGTCGCGACGTTCAACGAGTCGGTGCCCCGCGACATCGGGATGCGCACCCGCACGTCGCTCAACCGCTGGGCGGCCGCCGTCAGTCCGGGGCCTTCGGCGCCCACGAGCACCGCGATCCGTTCGTCGCGCACCGCGGTCATCGCCTCCGGCAGCTCCCGCGCTTCCCGGTGTGGAGTCATCGCCAACAGCCGAAAGCCGCGTTCCTTCAACGTCACCAGGTCGGCCGGCCAGTCCGTTGCCCGCGCATAGGGCACCAGCAACGCATGACCCATCGACACCCGCACGGCGCGGCGGTACAGCGGATCGGCGCAGCCGCTGCCGAACACCACCGCGTCCACGCCCAGTCCCGCCGCGTTCCGAAAGATCGAGCCGAGGTTCTCGTGGTCGTTGACGCCTTCGAGCACCGCGACGGTGCGGGCACCGTCGACCACCTCGGCGACGCTCGGTTCGGGCACCCGCCGCGCCGCAGCCAGCACCCCGCGATTGAGGTGAAAGCCCACCACCTGCGCCATGACGTCGGCGGACGCCCGATAGTACGGCGCCCGGACCGCCCCGGCCCCGGCCCCGGCCCCGGCCAGATCGTCGCGCAGCTCAGCCAGCCTGCGGTCGGTGCCGAGCATCGCGTGCGGGGTGAACCGAGACGCGAGCATGCGCTGCACCACCAGCACGCCCTCGGCGATCACCAGGCCTTTGCCGGTCGGCAGATCGGGGCGACGGTCGACGCTGTTCAGATCGCGGAAGTCGTCAAGCCGGGGATCCTCGGGGTCTTCGACATCCTGGACGTCCTGGACATATGCGTCCGGCGCAGTCACGGGCTTTCGTCGACCAGCGCCAAGATGATGTCGGCGGCCTCGCGCAGGGTGCACAGCTTTTCGCTGTCCAGCGTCGCGAGTCGCTCCGCCAGCCACTCCTGGCGGGCACGTCGCGCCGCCTTGACCAACTCGGCGCCGGACTCGGACACCGACACCACGACCTGCCGGCCGTCGACGGGGTGCGGTGCGCGATCCACGAAACCCTCGTCGGCGAGGGAGGCGATCACCCGGGTCATCGACGGCGGTCGAACCCGCTCGCGAATCGCGAGGGCACCGGGCGTCATCGCGCCCTCGTTGGCCAGGGTCGTCAGCGCCGACAGCTGGGACAGCGACACCGGCGATTGCGGATTCCGAAACCGCAGTTGGCGGGCCAGCCGCATGACCGCCAGCGACAGGTCGGCGGCCAGCCGCGCATCGCTGTCAGCCATGGCGCGAGGTTACATCGAACCTATGAGCTAGTTGCGAGAAACGACAGACTTCGAGCTTTGGTTCGCTCCGGGGCCGGGCTATGTTGATCGCGATGAGCACCGACCCTGGCCCCAGCCGCGAGCCGAGCCCCGAGGCGCCGCCGCTGCCCGCCAGGCTGCTCGCAGTGTGGCCGATCATCGCGGTCGGCGAGCTGGGCTGGCTGCTCGCGACGGTCGCCGCGTTCGTCGTGCCCGCCCTGCAGAGTTGGCGTCCGATGACGCTGGCCGGATTGGGAACCGGGTTGGTGGGGACGAGCATCTTCCTGTTGCAGCTTGCGGCTGCGCGCCGGGGTGCGCGCGGTGCACAGTCCGGACTCGAGACTTTTCTCAACCCGAAATAGATCGCCTCGCCACGTTGGCCAGACTCCACGCCGGCGCCGAAAACGGCTAGTCGGGCGACTCCGATTCGGACGGCTCGGACGGCTCTGTTGTCTGCGTCTCCATGACATCCAGGACGTCAGGACGCCGTCGTCGTAGGGGTCATACATCGGCGAACCAGTGCCCGCCGGAGCGGGGGTGTCGGAATGGGCGCCGCAACCGTAGTACTTGTCGACGATATGCCCGTCGGCGGACAGTTCGTTGCCGCACACACCGAACATCGCGCTGAGCGATCCCGCCAGCGGCAGGAAGAAGCCGCAGTCGCGGCACACCCGTTTGGTCGACCGCGCCATCGCCGAGTCCGGACCGTAGTCGCCGTCGTGCCAGCGCTGGGCCGCCACCGCCCGGCCCCACTCACTCATCACCCAGCGACGGCCCAGCCCGATTTCGGCGGCGGTCTCGTCGACCTGCGGGTCACCGCTGGCGGTGTAACCGGGAACCAGCCGCGGATCGTCCTTGGCCGGCGCGAGCAGGTCTCCGGGGTTGAGATCGCCCGGCCTGACCCGCTGGTCCCACGGCACCCATTCGGGCGCCAGCAGCGCCGTCGGTCCGGGAACCAGCACCACTTCGCTGACCGTGGCCTGCTCGGCACCGGGATAGGCAGCCACGACGACGGCCCACTGCCAGCCCTGGTAGCCGGGCAGATGCGCCAGGAACCGATGGGTGGCGGCGGTCGGATCTTCGAAGCCGACGCCCAGATAGTCGCCCACCGCCTCCGGGCCGCTGAACTCCGCGACGGCGGCCCTGGCCTGATCGACGGCACCGGTGAGCAGCGCCGCCGTCTCCGCGGGCCACTCGGCCACGGTCACGGCGCCGGTTGCAGGGCCGGTTAAGGCGGAGTCCACCGAGCCGTCAACGGATCCGGTCACGCTGTCCCCTTTCTGCAATGCGCCTCCAATACTAGGTTGGCGAGCCACGCCCGGTTGCCTGACGGCATAGGACAGAATTGATATGTGTCAGGACGGCGGCGTGATCACCCGGGCCGAGTGGCCTCGAGCTCAGGCCGCCGCACCCGTAACGGATCGGCCAACCAGCATCCGGGCATGGCCAACTACCCCGCCGACGACTCTGACTATCGCCGTACGCGCCGCCCGCCGCCGATGCCCAGCGCCAACCGCTATCTCCCGCCGTTGGGCGAACAGCAGCGGCCAGATTCCAAACCCAGCGGCGCGCCGCCCCGCGGTCCGACCCCCAACGAACGAATCACCGTCACCCGCGCCGCGGCAATGCGCAGCCGCGAAATGGGTTCCCGCATGTACTGGATGGTCCAGCGGGCCGCGACCGCCGACGGCGCCGACAAGTCCGGGCTGACCGCGCTGACTTGGCCGGTGGTGGCGAACTTCGCCGTCGACGCCGCAATGGCCGTCGCGCTGGCCAACACGCTGTTCTTCGCCGCGGCCAGCGGGGAGAGCAAGTCCAAGGTCGCGCTATACCTGTTGATCACCATCGCGCCGTTCGCGGTGATCGCACCGCTCATCGGCCCGGCGCTGGACCGCCTGCAGCACGGCCGCCGCGTCGCGCTGGCGGCCTCGTTCGCGCTGCGCACCGCGCTGGCGGTGGTGCTGATCATGAACTACGACGGCGCCAGCGGCAGCTACCCGTCGTGGGTGCTCTATCCCTGCGCGCTGGCCATGATGGTGTTCTCCAAGTCGTTCAGCGTGTTGCGCAGCGCGGTGACGCCGAGGGTGATGCCGCCGACGATCGACCTGGTGCGGGTCAACTCCCGCCTGACGGTGTTCGGTCTGCTGGGCGGCACCATCGCCGGCGGCGCCATCGCGGGCGGCGTCGAGTTCGTTTGCACCCACCTGTTCAAGCTGCCCGGCGCGTTGTTCGTGGTCATCGCGGTCTCGGTCGCCGGCGCGTTGCTGTCGATGCGGATCCCGCGCTGGGTCGAGGTGACCACCGGCGAGGTTCCCGCCACGTTGAGCTATCGCCGGCACAGCGACCCACCGTCCCCGCCATCGCGAAGCTGGCCGGACGAAGTCAAGAAGGTCAGTGGGACGCTTCGACAACCGTTGGGCCGCAATATCATTACCTCGTTGTGGGGCAACTGCACCATCAAGGTGATGGTCGGTTTTCTGTTCCTGTATCCGGCGTTTGTCGCCAAGGCGCATCAAGCCAGCGCCTGGTATCAGCTGGGCATGCTGGGCATGATCGGGGCCGCGGCCGCGATCGGCAATTTCGCCGGCAACTTCACCAGCGCGCGCCTGCAACTGGGCAGGCCGGCCGTCCTGGTGGTGCGTTGCACCGTGGCCGTGACGGTCTTGGCGCTGGCGGCCGCGCTGGCCGGCAACCTCGTGGTGGCCGCCATCGCCACCCTGGTCACCTCGGGTTCCAGCGCCATTGCGAAGGCTTCGCTGGACGCCTCGCTGCAAAACGACTTGCCCGAAGAATCGCGCGCCTCGGGCTTCGGTCGTTCGGAGTCGACCCTGCAGCTGGCCTGGGTGCTGGGCGGCGCGCTCGGCGTATTGGTTTACACCGAATTGTGGGTGGGCTTCACCGCGGTCAGCGGTCTGCTGATTTTGGGTTTGGCCCAAACCGTCGTCAGCTTCCGCGGCGACTCGTTGATCCCCGGCCTCGGCGGTAATCGGCCCGTCATGGTCGAGCAGGAAAGCAAGCGCCGCGGCGCCGACAGCCCGTCGGCGGTGCGTAGGTGAAGTCCGGATTCAATCGCGGCGCGGCCGCGCTGCTCGCGGTGGTCGTGGTGCTGCTGTCCGTCGCGGCCGGGGTCGGCGCGTGGCTGCTGGTGCGCAAGCCCGGCCCGCAGCGACCCGAGATCAGCGCGTATTCGCACGGCCACCTGATCCGCGTGGGTCCGTACCAGTACTGCAACGTGCTCAACCTCGACGACTGTCAGACACCGCAGGCCCAAGGCGAGCTGCCGGCGAGCGCACGGTATCCGGTGCAGCTCTCGGTGCCCGACGCCATTTCGCGGGCACCGTGGCGGCTGCTGCAGGTGTATGAGGACCCCACCAACACCACCAGCACGCTGTTCCGGCCCAACAGCCGGCTGGCCGTCACACTCCCCACCGTCGACCCGCAGCGCGGGCAGCTGACCGGGATCGTCGTGCAGTTGCTGACATTGGTGGTCGACCCCTCCGGTGAGCTACGCGACGTCCCGCACGCGGAATGGTCTGTGCACCTCAACTATTGACGTGCCGGCGGTGGCGTTTCGGTCCACGTCAACGGCTCGGCGTCGGGCAACTCCGGCGTCCAGGTGATGTGTATTTCACCTGGTTGGTTGTCACTGGGCTGCATCGTCGAGAACAGCCGGGTCTGACCCGCCGCGACATCCACCGAGCTCTGACCATCGACGAAGGCGAGTTCCTTGTAGTCACCGGTCAGCGAGACGTCGCGCGCATTGACCGTGCCGACATTGCGCAGCGTGTAGAACCTGCGCGGCTTGTCGCTGGTCCTGGCCTCGATGCGCCAGCCGTAACGCCGGCCCCTCTCGACGATCTCGGCCAGCTCAGCCGAGCGGTTCGCGGCGTTCGCGGACGACCGCGCAAACCGAACCGACATGATCGCGGCGACCATCGCGCCCAGCGACACGATCAGCGCGCACAGCGACAAAACGAATGCAGCCACCGCCATGCGCGGACTCTAGCATTCGTTACGCGCCGTGACCGGACGGCACTCGCTCGCCGTCGACCGGCGGCCCGGGAGGAGATCCGTCACCGAAAGGCCTGCCGCCCAAGGCTTCCCGGCCGTGCGCGCTCAACCAGCCGGAGAGGTCTGGACCATCGGGCACGATACCGGTGGGGTTGATGTCGGAATGCACGATGTAGTAGTGCTGCTTGATTTGGACGAAGTCGACGGTATCGCCGAAGCCCGGTGTCTGGAACAGGTCACGCGCGTAGGCCCACAGCACCGGCATCTCGGACAACTTGGTCCGGTTGCACTTGAAATGTCCGTGGTAGACCGGGTCGAAGCGGGCCAGAGTGGTGAACAGCCGAACGTCGGCCTCGGTGATGGTGTCGCCCACCAGGTATCGCTGGTTGGCGAGGCGATCGCTCAGCCAATCGAGCGCGGTGAACAGCCGATCGAAGGCCGCGTCGTAAGCCTGCTGCGAGCCCGCGAAGCCACAGCGGTAGACGCCGTTGTTCACCTCGGTGTAGACCCGCTTGCTCACCTCGTTGATCTCGTCCCGCAATGGCTCGGGGTATAGCTGTGGCGCGCCGTCGCGGTGGTAGGCGGTCCACTCGGTGGAGAAATCGAGAGTCATCTGCGCGAAATCGTTGGTGACCACCGCGCCGGTCGGAACATCGACGACCGCCGGGACGGTGATGCCTTTGGGGTAGTCGGGAAACCGCTTGAAGTAGGCGTCTTGCAGTCGTGGAATCTTGAGCACCGGGTCGACTCCGCCCGGGTCGAGGTCGAACGTCCAACTGCGTTGGTCATGGGTCGGGCCGCAAAATCCAATGGAGAGAGCATCTTCCAGGCCCAGCAGCCGGCGGACGATGATCGCGCGGTTAGCCCACGGGCAAGCACGGGCAACGACGAGCCGGTACCTGCCGGGCTCAACCGGATAGCCGTCGCGCCCGTCGGCGGTGATGCGGGTGGTGATGTAGTTGGTGTCGCGGTTGAACTCGCCGGTGCCGACGTAGGAGGCTTGGGTTTTCATGACTCAAGACAACGTCAGAAACCTCCGGGCCAGATTGGGCTCGGTGGATGGACCGGGTTCCCAGTGCGCGATCCACGGTCCGGTCCCCTCTGACTGGTCGATTATCCCCTGTTCCAGCCAGGTGTATCGGCCGTCCAGGACGTCATTTGCCAGCCGCACATCGGTGCTGTCGGTGTTGGTCCACAAGGCGTGGAACAGAGCCTCCACCCGCAGGGTGGCCTGCTGACAGAACGCGTCGGCCAGTTCGTATGCCTGTTCACCTTCGGCCGCAGCCGGCGGCTCGCTGCGCCTCGGCGCGCACACATACCGCGGACATCGCGAACAGCTCCGCACCGATGTCGACGACGCGTCCGAGAAATCCCTGCTTTTGCTCCAGAGCGGCTTGCCAGCGCGCCATCCCGTAGAAGGTATTGCGGGCCAACTTACGAGAAGAGCGTTCGACAAAGCGCAGATGAGTCGCCAGGGCACCGAACTCGCGGTATGCGGTGGGATTTTGGCCTTCGCCAAAAACCAGCTTGGGTAACCACTTTGCATAGAATCCGCTCGCGCCGGCCGCGGCCGCGGCCTTCTGTCGCAGATCGGCTTTAGGGTTGGCGAGATCACCGGCGGCGGTCAAGTGGGCGTCGACCGCCTCACGGGCGATCAGCAGCCGCATGATTTCACTGGATCCTTCGAAGATTCGGTTGATCCGCAGGTCCCGCGCGGCCTGTTCCACCGGCACCGCGCGCTCCCCGCGGGCGGCAAGGGACTCCGCGGTCTCGTAGCCGCGGCCGCCGCGGATCTGCAACAGCTCATCGACGATCTGGCCGGCCATCTCGCTGGACCACAATTTGGCCAACGCCGCCTCGATCCGGATGTCATTGCGACCCTCGTCGGCCATCTGACCGGCCAATTCGATCACCGCTTCGAGCGCGTAAGTGGTGGCGGCCATGAAGGCGAGCTTGCTGGCCGACGGCCTCATGCTTGCCGACCGGCTTTCCCCATTGCACTCGCTCGCTCGACCATTCCCGCGCTATCTTCAGCGACCACTTGGAGCACCCGGTCACCACCGCGGGCAGGGACAGCCGTCCGGCGTTGAGTGTGGTCAGCGCGATCTTCAGACCGTCGCCTTCCCGCCCGATCAGGTTTTCGGCGGGGACTCGAACGCGGTGCAGCCTGGTCACGCCGTTTTCGATGCCGCGCACTCCCATGAATTTGTTGCGCCGCTCCACGGTGATCCCGGGCGAATCGGCCTCGACAACGAATGCGCTGATTCCCCCGCGGTGCCCGTCGCTCTTGGGGACGCGGGCCATGACCACCAGCAGTTCGGCGACCACACCGTTGGTGGTCCACAGCTTCACGCCCTCGAGTTCGTAGGCTTGCCCGTCCTCGATCGGCGTCGCGGTGGAAGCCAGGCGCGCCGGGTCTGAGCCCACATCCGCTTCGGTGAGCAGAAACGCCGACACGGCGCCGGCGGCACAGCGCGGCAAGAACTTCCGCTTCTGCTCTTCGGTCCCGGCAAGCTTGAGTGGTTCGGGTACCCCGATCGACTGATGGGCCGACAGCAATGCGCCGAGACTGGGATGAACGGTCGCAATCATCATCAGGGCGCGGTTGTAGCCAACTTGCGACATGTTCAGGCCGCCGTACTCGGACGGTATTTTGATGCCGAAGCAGCCCAGCTCGGCCAGACCCTTCACATACTCGTCGGGAATCTGCGCATCTCGCTCGATGACGCTGCCGTCGACCGTGCCGAGAAACTCCCGCAGCTTCTCGAGGAACGCCTCGGTGCGAGCCTCCTCCGCGTCCGACGGCTTGGGGAAGGGGTGGATGAGTTCCAGCGGAAAGCGCCCGAGAAACAACTCCTTGGCGAATGATGGTTTATCCCAACCACTTTCGCGAGATTCCTCAGCCAGGGCTCTCGCTTGCTCCTCGGTGACCTGCGCTTGCTGTGCCATCGCCGCCTCCTCGCCAAGATGTACATCGATGTACTGATGTCCAAGTTACGCGCCAGTAGCTTTACAGCGCACGCATCAGTTCTGGAGATCGCATTGGTCGCACCTGTCACAGGACGAGCGCCGGCGCGCAGCCCGGTTAGGCGTCGAGCTCCCGCGCCACCGCCCGGACCACCTCAGAGACGCGGCGGGCCACCTTGCGGTCCGGATAGCGGCCCTTACGCAGTTCGGGCTGCACCGCGCCCTCCAGCAGGGTGATCATGTCCTCGACCATGCCGTGCAGCTCATCGGGGGTGTGCTTGTGCTCCGCCGGCGCCTCGCGGCGCGTCCGGGTCAGGCTCGGCGGCGGATCGATCAGCTTGAGGCTCAATGCCTGAGGTCCGCGCCGACCCGAAGCGACGCCGAATTCCACCCGCTGCCCGGCCTTGAGGCCCTCGACACCCTCAGGCAACGCCGAGGAACGGACGTAGACGTCCTCGCCGTCCTCTTGCGACAGGAAGCCGAACCCCTTTTCGGAGTCGTACCACTTCACCTTGCCGGTCGGCACTGGTCTCACCTGCTTGTCTGACGGGTCACTCGGATGGCTAACAGAAGAAGCGTCCCGCCTGCGCAGGACGCGATTTCGAAGTGTGATCCTACTCGGATCGTTGCTCGGCAAGCACCCCAGTTTGGCCTGCACTCGGTAGGGTGGCAGTACCGCTGGAGGAGATATGCCCCTGATCATGAACGCCAGCTGGCTCGGCTTCGAGCGGGTGCCGGCATGACGCTGACCGCGCTGGGGGTACCGACCGTGCGCCGGGCAAGCCCGGGCGCCGTATTCGGCGACGTGCCCACCACTGGTCCACTGCGCGACACCTTCGGCAGGGTCGCCAGCGATCTGCGGGTCTCACTGACCGACCGCTGCAATCTCCGGTGCAGTTATTGCATGCCGGCCGAGGGCCTGGACTGGCTGCCCAATCGCCACCTGCTGCGGCCCGACGAGCTGGGCAGGCTCATGCACATCGCCGTCACCCGGCTCGGTGTGACCAGCGTGCGGTTCACCGGTGGCGAACCGCTGTTGGCCCGCCACCTCGAAAAAGTGATCGCAGCGGCGGCCAGCCTGCGGCCCCGCCCGGAGATCTCGCTGACCACCAACGGTGTGGGACTAGAGCGCAGGGCGGTTGCACTGGCCGAGGCGGGCCTGGACCGGGTCAACATCTCGCTGGACAGCGTGGACCCGGCGCGCTTCGCGGCCATCACCCGGCGGGACCGGCTCGCGGACGTGCTCGCCGGCCTGGCCGCTGCCAAGCAAGCGGGCCTGGCGCCGGTCAAGGTGAATGCGGTTCTCGACCCCGTCACCGGCCGCGAGGACGTCGTCGAGCTGCTGCGTTTCTGCCTGCAGCACGGCTACCAGTTGCGGGTCATCGAGCAGATGCCGCTGGACGCCGGACATCAGTGGCGCCGCGACGCCGCGCTCAGCGCCGACGACGTGCTGGCGGCGCTGCGACCGCACTTCAGGCTGCAGCCGGACCCGGCGCCGCGCGGTTCTGCGCCGGCCGAGCTCTGGCTGGCCGACACGGGCCCGGACACGCCGGCGGGCAAGTTCGGTGTGATCGCCTCGGTGTCGCACGCCTTCTGCTCGACCTGTGACCGCACCCGGCTGACGGCCGACGGTCAAATCCGCAGCTGCCTGTTCTCGACCGAGGAGACCGACCTGCGCGGCCTGCTGCGTGGCGGCGCGGACGACGACGCGATCGAGGCGGCGTGGCGTGCCGCGATGTGGGCCAAGCCGGCCGGCCACGGCATCAACGACCCCGACTTCATCCAGCCCGACCGCCCGATGAGCGCCATCGGTGGCTAGCCCTGACGAACCGGGCGGAATCCAGGTGACGGTCCGCTACTTCGCCGCAGCGCGGGCGGCCGCCGGCGCCGATTCGGAGACAACGACCCTGCGTTCGGGTACCACGGTGGCCGAGCTGGTCAAGACCCTCGCCGGACGCGGTGAACTCCTGGCCAACGTATTGAACCGATGCTCTTACTTGCGCGATGGAGTCGCAGTTCGGGACGAGACCATTGCGTTGCGCTCCGGTGACACCATCGATGTGCTACCGCCGTTTGCTGGCGGATGAAACTGTGAAATACGTCACGTAACGGAACGATAACGGCGCGGACACGGCCCGATTTCGGGCGGAATGACCTGCGCAAACCCCAAGTCTTCCTGGGGTTTTCGGAGATGGCCGCGAGGGAAACGCCCAGTTTCGTAAAAAGTGACTGAACCAACGGAACCCGCTAGCGTCTCCCGAAGTTCGCCAAGCAACCGGTGGCGTACTTCCCTCCCTATAGCGCCGAGCTCCATCCAGTAGGTCGGGGGAACACCAAAAAGTGGATGGAGGCGGGGGACCCACCGGTCCACCGTGATCCGACCGGAGCCGTTTACGGCTCCTTGGGGTGAAGTCGGCGTCGTCTCCCGCTGGGAAACGACGCTGACCGGGTAGCCTCTCCCACCCGAACCCGACAGCTGACCTCGCAGGCGCACCGAGAGAGGAAATTTCGGCGCGTATGAGTGGTCGTCACCGTAAGCCCACTACTTCTAACATCAGCGTCGCCAAGATCGCCTTTACCGGGGCGGTACTTGGCGGCGGCAGCATCGCCCTCGCCGGCCAGGCGGCCGCGGCCACCGATGGCGAATGGGATCGGGTAGCCCGTTGCGAGTCCGGCGGCAACTGGGGAATCAACACCGGCAACGGCTACTACGGCGGCGTGCAATTCAACGCCGGTACCTGGGCCTCGCACGGCGGTAACCAATTCGCCCCCTCTGCCCAGCTCGCCACCAGGGAACAGCAGATCGCGGTCGCTGAGCGCGTGCTGGCGACCCAGGGGCGCGGCGCGTGGCCCGTGTGTGGTGGCCCGCTGTCGGGTCCGACCCCGCGCAACGTCCTTCCCGCCACCACGGTTGGGCTGGACGCGCCGCTGGACGCGCCCGGGATCAACGGCGCCCCTGCACCGCAGGCCCCGCCGCCTCCGGACGCACCCCCACCGGACGCTCCCCCGCCACCGCCGCCTCCACCGCCGCCCGCCGACCCGGCTCCGCCGGTGCAGCTGGCTGCCAACAACCAGCCCGCCCCAGTGGCCGACCCCGCGCCGGCACCGCCCGCGGACGCCCTCCCGCCGGCGCCGCCCGCCGACCCGGCTCCGCCGGTGCAGCTGGCTGCCAACAACCAGCCCGCTCCGGTCGCCGACCCCGCACCGGCACCCCCCGCGGACGCCCTCCCGCCAGCGCCGCCCGCTGACGTGGCGCCGCCCGCTGACGTGGCGCCGCCCGCTGACGTGGCGCCGCCCGCTGACGTGGCGCCGCCCGCCGACGCGCCGCCCGCTGACGTGGCGCCGCCCGCTGACGTGGCGCCGCCCGCCGACGCGCCGCCGCCGGCGGACGCCGTCCCGCCCGCGCCCCCGGCCGACGCGCCGCCGCCACCCGCGGAACCTCAGCAGGCCTCGACCGTCGGCTACACCCAGAAGCTGTGGCAGGCGATCCGGTCTGAGGACGTGCAAGGAAACGATGCGCTCGACGCGCTGGCACAGCCGTCGCCCGGCAGCTGAGGATCCAAGCTAGGCCGAGCCCACCCATTCGTCGGCTCCGTCGGCGAAGAACTGGTGCTTCCACACCGGTAACCGCTCCTTGATGGTGTCCACCAGCTGCGCGCAGGTGGCAAAGGCAGCGTGCCGATGGTCGGCGGCGACCGCGGCCACCAGGGCTGCCTCGCCGATCTGCAGGGCACCGATCCGGTGGCTGGCCGCTACCGCTCGCACCCCGCTGGATTGCTCGGCGACCTCGGCGACCACGTCGGCAAGGACCTGCGCGGCCGACGGATGCGCCGAATATTCAAGCCGTAGCACCCCGCGTCCGCCGTCATGGTCGCGGACCGCGCCGACGAATCCGACGATGGCTCCGGCCGACTGGTGGCTCACCAGATCCTCGTGCTCGCGAAGAGAGATCGGCTGGTCGGTCAGCGCGGCGCGCAGCACCAGCGTCATTGCTGGTGATCTTCGCCCGCGAGCTGGTCGAGCGCGTGGTTGAGCACGTCGGCAAGCACCCCAAGGCCGTCGCGCACCCCGCCGGGTGAGCCCGGCAGGTTGACAATCAGGGTGCGCCCGGCCACGCCGCACACCCCGCGCGAGAGCACCGACGTCGGCACCTTCGGCAGGCCGGAGTGGCGGATGGCGTCGGCCAGCCCGGGGATCATGTAGTCCAGCACCGCCACCGTCTGGTCGGGGGTGCTGTCGGTGGGCGAGATGCCAGTGCCGCCGGAGGTGATGATCAGGTCGACGTCGGCGTCCAGCGCGTCGTTCAGCGCCTCGCCGACCGGTCCGCCGTCGGCCACTATTACCGGCTCCACAGGCGGAAACCCTTGCTGTCCAAGCCATTCAGCGATGATCGGCCCACACTTATCGGTGTATTCACCGGCTGAGGCCCGGGTCGAGGCGATGACGACCCGCGCGGATCGGGCGCTCATCGCCGTTCCCACGTTCCGGTCTTGCCACCCTCTTTGCGGAGCACCCGAATGTCGTCGATGCGAGCGGCCGGGTCGACCGCCTTGATCATGTCGTAGAGCGTCAAAGCGGCCACGCTGACGGCTGTTAACGCCTCCATCTCCACTCCTGTCCGGTCTGTGCTGTGCACCGTCGCGGTGATCTCGATATCCAATTCGGCGACGGTGAAATCGACGTCGACCCCGGTGAGCGCCAGCTGATGGCACAGCGGGATCAGGTCGCTGGTGCGTTTGGCCGCCAGAATGCCCGCCACCCGCGCGGTAGCCAGGGCGTCGCCTTTGGGCAGGCCGCCGGCTGAGATCAGCTCTACGACGCGCGCCGAGGTGCGCAACGCGCCGGCGGCGACGGCCGTGCGCCGAGTGGCTTCCTTGGCGGTGACATCGACCATGTGCGCGGCCCCCCGCTCATCCAGATGCGACAACGGGTCCGAGCCAGATTCCGCTGACCCGTTGGTCACGGGATCGGTCGCCTTGGAGGTCCGAGCCATCCCGGCGGCTTACCTGTTGACGACGGTGACCGGGTGGACGTAGGGCAGGCCGTCGGCGGGCACCGGGAACACCACCTCACCGAAGGGCGACAGCGCGCCCGTGCGGTCGGACACCAGTTCGCTCACCGCGTGGTCGTCTGGATCCTCCGTCGGCCAGCCCGGGTCCACATACTTGCTTTTTTGCGCGTCACTCTCAGCAATGTCTGCCACGGGATACATTCTTACAGGTCTCACACCCGCGCGTGACGCGAAGCTGCCGCTCCCGACTCTTGCTAGACGGCCCACTTGCCTACGCTGGTCAACAATGACCGACAACACCACCCCAGACATCCCGCTGGGGTCCTGGCTTGCCGACTTGCCTGACGAGCGGCTGATCCGGCTGCTGAAGCTGCGGCCGGACCTCGCCCAGCCGCCACCGGGCAGCATCGCCGCGCTGGCCGCGCGCGCTCAGGCCCGTCAGTCGGTCAAAGCCGCCACCGACGACCTCGACTTCTTGCGGCTGGCCGTGCTCGACGCGCTGCTGGTGCTGCAGGCCGATGCGACACCGGTGCCGACGACCAAACTGCTAGCGCTAATCGGCGACGGCGCTCCCGAAGCGGACGTGGTCGGCGCGCTGGATGACCTCAAGCAGCGCGCCCTAGCCTGGGGCGAGACCGCGGTGCAGGTGGGCGCCGATGCCGGTGCGGCGTTGCCATGGCACGCGGGGCAGGTCACCCTCGAGGACGCTGTGCGCAGCGGCGAACAGATCGCCGATCTGATCGACGGGCTCAACCCAGCCCAGCGCGAAGTGCTGGAGAAGTTGCTCGAAGGCTCCCCGATGGGGCGTACCCGCGACGCCGCGCCCGGCGCCGCGCCGGATCGGCCGGTGCCGCAACTGCTGGCGATGGGTCTGCTGCGACGGGTCGACGCGGAGACCGTGATCTTGCCCCGACACGTCGGGCAGGTGCTGCGCGGCGAGCAGCCCGGCCCGATGCAACTGACGGCGCCCGACCCGATCGTTTCGACGACTACGCCCGAGGACTGCGACGCCGCCGCGGCCGGAGCCGTCATCGACCTGCTGCGCGAACTCGACGTGCTGCTCGAGATCCTCGGCGCCGCACCGGTTTCCGAGTTGCGCAGCGGTGGACTGGGAGTGCGCGACGTCAAACGGCTGGCCAAAACCACCGGCATCGACGAGCCCCGGCTAGGCCTGATACTCGAGGTCGCCGCGGCGGCCACGTTAATCGCCAGCGGCAAGCCCGATCCGGAACCGGCCGCCGGCGACGCACCCTTTTGGGCGCCGACGGCGGCCGTCGAACGGTACAACGCGATGTCGCCCGCCGAGCGATGGCACCTGCTGGCCAGCACCTGGATCGACCTGCCCGGTCGGCCGGCGCTGATTGGCAGCCGCGGTCCGGACGCCAAACCTTATGGCGCGCTGTCTGATTCGCTGTACTCGACGGCGGCGCCACTGGATCGCCGGCTACTGCTCGGCATGCTCGCCGAGTTGCCCGCCGGCGCGGGCGTCGACGCGGCCTCGGCGTCGGCGGCGCTGATCTGGCGGCGCCCGCGGTGGGCCCGGCGACTGCAGCCCGGACCCGTCGCGGATCTGCTGGCCGAGGCACACGCGCTGGGCCTGGTCGGTCGCGGGGCGATCAGCACGCCCGGGCGGGCGCTGCTGAACGAGCCCGGTGAACCCGCTGCCACCGGGGCGGCGGTCGATGCGATGGCGCACGCGATGCCCAAACCCATCGACCACTTCCTGCTGCAGGCCGACCTGACCGTCGTGGTGCCCGGGCCGCTACAACGCGGCCTCGCCGACGACCTGGCATCGGTCGCCACGGTCGAATCGGCCGGCGCGGCGATGGTATATCGCATCAGCGAGCAGTCGATCCGGCATGCGCTCGACATCGGCAAGACCCGCGACTGGATGCACGCACTGTTCGCCAACCACTCCAAAACTCCCGTGCCACAAGGGCTCACCTACCTCATCGATGATGTGGCCCGCCGGCACGGCCAGCTTCGGATCGGGGTCGCCACATCGTTCGTGCGGTGCGAGGATCCCGCGCTGCTGGCCCAAGCGGTGGCGGCGACCGAACAGCTGCAGTTGCGCGCCCTGGCTCCCACGGTGGCGGTGTCTCCCGCACCGCTTTCCGAGGTGCTCGCGGCATTGCGGGCCGCGGGCTTCGCCCCGGCCGCCGAGGATTCCTCCGGCGCGATCGTCGACGTCCGGATTCGCGGGGCCCGAGTGCCCACCCCGCAGCACCGCCGCTCCTACCGTTCCCCGCCGCGCCCCAGCGGCGAGACCCTCAACGCGGTCGTCGCGGTGCTGCGCAAGGTGACTGCCGCGCCGTTCGGCAATATCCGCGTCGACCCGGCGGTCACCATGTCGCTGCTGCAGCGCGCGGTTAAGGATGAATCCACGCTGGTGATCGGCTACCTCGACGCCGCCGGGGTGGCTACCCAGCGGGTGGTGTCCCCGATCGTCGTACGCGGTGGTCAGCTGGCGGCCTTCGATTCGGCGTCCGGTCGGCTGCGCGACTTCGCCATCCACCGCATCACGTCGGTGGTGTCGGCCGAGTCCGGATAATGAGCGCTATGACCCGCGCCGGCGACGATGCAGAGCGCAGCGATGAGGAGGAGCGGCGCCAGTGACTGATGGACCGTTGATCGTGCAGTCTGACAAGACGGTGCTGCTCGAAGTGGACCACGAGCTGGCCGGCGCGGCACGCGCCGCCATCGCACCGTTCGCCGAGCTGGAACGCGCGCCCGAGCACGTGCACACCTACCGCATCACACCGCTGGCGTTGTGGAACGCGCGCGCCGCCGGCCACGACGCCGAACAGGTCGTCGACGCGTTGGTGTCCTTCTCGCGGTACGCGGTGCCGCAGCCGCTGCTGGTCGACATCGTCGACACCATGGCCCGCTACGGCCGGCTGCAACTGGTCAAAAGCCCGGTGCACGGCCTGACGCTGGTGAGCTTCGATCGTGCGGTGCTCGAGGAGGTGTTGCGCAACAAGAAGATCGCACCCATGCTGGGCGCCCGCATCGATGACGACACCGTGATCGTGCACCCCAGCGAACGGGGCCGGGTCAAGCAGCTGCTGCTCAAGATCGGTTGGCCCGCGGAGGATCTCGCGGGCTACGTAAACGGCGAGGCGCACCCGATCAGCCTGCAACAGGACGACTGGCACCTGCGCGATTACCAGCAGCTGGCAACGGACTCGTTCTGGGCCGGCGGCTCCGGGGTGGTGGTACTTCCGTGCGGCGCCGGTAAGACACTGGTCGGCGCGGCCGCGATGGCGAAGGCCCAAGCGACGACACTGATCCTGGTCACCAACATCGTCGCGGCCCGGCAATGGAAGCGCGAGCTGGTCGCGCGCACCTCGCTGACCGAGGAGGAGATCGGCGAATATTCGGGAGAACGCAAGGAGATTCGGCCCATCACCATCTCCACCTACCAGATGGTCACCCGCCGCACCAAGGGCGAGTACCGCCATCTGGAACTCTTCGACAGCCGCGACTGGGGCCTGATCATCTACGACGAGGTGCATCTGCTGCCGGCGCCGGTGTTCCGGATGACCGCCGACCTGCAGTCCAAGCGGCGCCTGGGCCTGACCGCCACGTTGATCCGCGAAGACGGCCGCGAGGGTGACGTGTTTTCTTTGATTGGGCCGAAACGCTACGACGCGCCGTGGAAGGACATCGAGGCGCAGGGGTGGATCGCGCCGGCGGAGTGTGTGGAAGTCCGGGTCACGATGACCGACAACGAGCGCATGATCTACGCCACCGCCGAACCCGAAGAGCGCTACCGGATTTGCTCGACGGTCCACACCAAAATCGCCGTGGTCAAGTCGATTCTGGACAAGCATCCCGGCGAGCAAACCCTGGTGATCGGCGCCTATCTGGATCAGCTCGACGAACTCGGCGCCGCGCTGGACGCTCCGGTGATCCAGGGATCAACGCGGACCCGTGAACGCGAAGAGTTGTTCGACGCCTTCCGCCGAGGTGAAGTCTCTAGGTTGGTGGTGTCCAAGGTCGCCAACTTCTCTATCGACCTGCCCGAAGCCAGTGTGGCGGTGCAGGTTTCGGGCACATTCGGCTCACGACAGGAAGAGGCGCAACGGCTGGGCCGGCTGCTGCGGCCCAAGGCCGACGGCGGTGGTGCAATCTTTTATTCGGTGGTGGCCCGCGACAGCCTGGACGCCGAGTACGCCGCGCACCGCCAGCGGTTCTTAGCCGAGCAGGGCTACGGCTACATCATCCGCGACGCCGACGACCTGCTCGGCCCCGCGATCTAACCGCGAGCAGTCCCCCGCAAGCGGGAGGTGCCCCCAGCAAAAACCCCCAATTTCGTTACGAAATGGGGGTTTTTGTGTCTGCTCGCGCTAGCTAAAGCGACAGGATGGTCGCCGACGCGGTGCCGGGGGCCCCGTACACCTGCGCGAGGCCGACGCGCGGGTTGCCGGGCACCTGACGTTCGCCCGCCTCGCCGCGCAGCTGGCGCACCAGCTCGTGCATCTGCCGCAGCCCCGACGCGCCGATCGGCTCGCCGTTGGCGATCAGCCCGCCGTCGGTGTTGACCGGGATCGAGCCGTGGATCTCGGTGGCGCCGTCGGCCAACAGCTTCTCCTGTTCGCCGTCGGCGCACAGGCCCGTCTCGGCCATGTGGATCACCTCGTTGCCGGCGTCGGTGTCCTGGAGTTGAGCCACGTCGACGTCCTCGGGTCCGATGCCGGCGGCCTCGTAGGCGGCCTTGGACGCGTACACCGTCGGGGAGACGTCGCCGTCCAGCGGAGCGAACGTGGCGTGCACCTCGTAGGCGCCGTAACGGCGGGTACGGATTTCGCAGGCACGCACATACACCGGCTTGTCGGTGTACTTGTGCGCGATGTCGGCCCGACACATGACGACCGCTGCGGCGCCTTCGTCAGGCGCGCAGAACATGTACTGCGTCAGCGGGTAGTTCAGCACCGGAGAGTTGAGGATCTCTTCTTCGGTAATCGGCTTGCGGCGGAACGCATTCGGGTTCAGCGCACCGTTGCGGAAGTTCTTGGCGGCCACCTTGGCCAACGTGGCTTGCGAGATGTTGTGGTCATGCAGGTACTTGTTGGCCTTCATCCCGAAGAACTTGGTGGTGACGAACTGCCCGTTCTGCGCATACCACTGTGGCAACGCCAGCTTGGCGGGATCATCGGTGAAGGCGCCGCGCGGGTGCTTGTCCAAGCCGATGGCGATGCCGATGTCGTACTTGCCCAACCGAATGGTGTCGGCGGTCTGCTGGATGGCGCTGGCCGCGGTGGCGCAGGCGTTGAACACGTTGGTGAACGTGATTCCGGTCAACCCGACCAGGCGAGTCACCGCGTCGGGGTTGGATACCTCGTGGCTGCCACCGAAGCCGAATTGGATGTCCTGCCAACTCACACCGGCGTCGTCGAGGGCGAACTGGATCGCCTCGGCGCCCATCTGCATCGCGGTCTTGTCGAACCTGCCGAACGGGTGCAGGCCCACGCCGATGATGGCGACATCGTTGGTCATCTCAGGACTCCTCTAAACCGGCTGGAAAGCGAACGTGACGATCTCGTTGCCGTCGGCGTCGGTGGTGAATGGCACCATCGTCAGCTCGACCTGCTGGCCGAACTGGATCTTGGCGGGGTCGTTCTCAGTCAGCCGGCCCTCGACTCGGATCACGTCACCGAGTTGCACCAGCCCCACGCCGAACGGCACGAAATCGTTACCGGTCGGACCGGCATAGGGAGCGCCGGGCGGGAAACCCTGAGTAGTCCACGCCACCAGGGTTCCGCTGCGCGGCAACAACAACTCGCTCATCTCACCGCCGCTGCAGCGCGGGCACCGCTGCTGCACCGGGAAGGTGGTGGCGCCGCAGTCGCCGCATTGACTGCCGATCAGCTGCGGGTTCTCCTCGGGCCACGTAGAGATGCTGGGGTCGATTGCCTTTTGCATCGAGCGATCCTCCACCGATCGTCTATTCGCCAACAGAATCGTGCTCACTGAACCGTATAACAGCCTTCCGAAAAGTGGAAACCGCGTTCTCTCTACAAGCGCATGGCCCCCTTGCGTTAGGTTGGCGGCTATGCCGATCACGGTGATACTCGAGCTCAAGGTGAAGCCTGAATCTGTGCGCGAGGCGCAAGATGTCATGGGCCGGGCGCTGCAAGACACCCGGGCGTTCGAAGGCAACCTCCGCACCGACGTTCTCGTCAACGAGGACGATGAAGCCCACTGGGTCATCTACGAACTGTGGGACAGCGTCGAGCACGACGAGGCCTATCGTAGGTTCCGCGCCGGCGAGGGCCGGATCGCTGAGCTCCCCCCGCTGCTGGCCGCGCCTCCGGTCAAGACGAGGTACGTCAGCGCGGACTTCTGATATGTAGTCCATTTTGTCAATAGGGCAAGAGGAAGCGGGCGCCATGACCGTCGTCGTGGCGCCCGCTTCGTTTGACCGAACTGGGCCTGTTGGCGAGCGTGTCGATGTTGTCGACGCGGTTGTCAAGTCTGATATTCGCGGGTTGGTTACCGCAGGACGGACTGTTCTGCTGGAGCGGGATCGCTGGGTCTAGCAACGAGCGTAATCACATTGCAGCGCAATATGGTTGCTCATAGAAGTCTCGCGGATCGCTCCCGGCGCTGCCGCCATCGGGCTCAGATTCGGACAGTTGTGGGATTTCGGGGCGAGCTTAGGTGTCCAAGACGGCCAGCGACCAGCACCAGCCGGCCAACTCGCGGGCGATGGCCGTGTTGGCGACCACTGGACGCTTGTTGCGGGCGTCGAAACGGCACCACCGCGTGTGCAGGCGCCGGTTGGCCTGCTGACCCCGCGCTCGAGCAGCTGGGCTGGCCACGTCCCAACGCCGACGCAGCTCAACTCCGGGACGATATGGCTTGCGGTGATGCCAGGCCGCCTCGATCAACAGACGGCGAGCGTGGCCGTTGCCGGTTTTGGTGATCGACCCCTGCGAGCGTGAGGCACCCGAGGAGTACTCGGTGGGCACCAATCCCAGATAGGCGCCGATGGAACGGCCCGTCAGCCGGTGCCAGTCGCCGATCTCGACGGCTAGACCGAACGCGGTCAGCGTGGAAACCCCGCGCAGGCAGCCCAGCCGGGTCACCACTGGGGTGTAGGCGCTATCGGCCGCCATATCGGTGATGGCTGCATCCAGGCGGCCCCGACGATCGACCGTCGCCAGCATGGTGTCCAACGCCGTGTCATAAGCCAACTGCAAGGCTGCAGCATCGAAGCGCTGTTTGCGTAACCAGAGCTCGTGGACGCCGGTCCATGCCCGTCCACCGGAATAGATGACCCCCTGCCGCAGAAGCAGTTTCGATACTCGGTGCCGCGCACTCATCAAATCCCCGCGGCAGTCCTCGCGAGCCCGGACCAAATCCCGAGCTGCCTCCTGCTCAGCACTGGGAACGCTGACCTCGACGACCTGGCCCAGGTGCAGCAATCGGGCCAGATGCGCGGCGTCACGGGCATCGGTCTTGACCCGATCGCCCGGCGGGCGCTGCAGCTTCGAGGGTGCGGCTACCAGGCAGATCAGCCCTGCTGCCGTCAGGAACCGGGCCAACCCGAACCCTGTCGGGCCCGCCTCATAGGTCACCGCGACCCGGCCCGGCAGCGACTGCAACCACTCCACAATCTCCTGATGATTCGGGGTCAACCGACGTTCGAACACCTCACCGGTATCCCCGTCCAACGCACACCCGACCACCGAACGTGCGTGCACATCCAACCCAACACTCGTACGCTGAAACTTCACTGGGGCCTCCCACATCTTGTGGCTCTACCGGCCAGGACCCAATTCCTGTCGGCAACCCACGTTCACATGTGAGCGAGGCCCCAGCCCCACATACCGTCTAGCTAAGCGCGGGAATCACTTCGCGTTCGAACAACTCGATGCCGGAACGGTCGTAGGCGGCCTCCGGAAAATAGCAGATCGCGTACTCGCAGCCGAGGTCGCGGACTTTGCCGATCCGCTCGACCACCTGTTCCGGTGTACCCGTCGTCGAATCCGGGCCGCTGCTGGCGGCGATCATCGAATCCAGCAGGGCGTCGGGCAGATAGCCGGCAAGCCGGTCGCGGATGCGCTGCTGCCGGTCTTTGACGTCAGCATCCGAGGTGCCGACGATCACGGAGAAGTTAGCCGAGCGCACGATGGCGTCGAAGTCGGTGCCCAGCTTGCTGCAGTGCCCTGCCAGCACCTCGGACTTGTGCGCGAACGCCGCGAGCTCCGGCGTGAAGTTGGTGTATTGCGCGTATTTCGCGGCGATGCGCAGGGTCACCTTCTCGCCGCCGCCGGCGATCCACAGCGGAATACCGTTGTCCTGCAGCGGCTTCGGCGCGACGATCGCGCCGTCAACCTGGTAGTGCTTACCGTCGAAGCTGACCTTGCCGTCGCGCCAGGCGTCCCGCATGATCTGCACGCCCTCGTCCAGCCGGGCCAGCCGCTCCCCGGCCGACGGAAAGCCGTACCCGTACGCGCGCCACTCGTGTTCGTACCAGCCGCCGCCGATCCCCATCTGAATCCGGCCACCCGAGATGATGTCTGAGGTGGCCGCCACCTTGGCCAGGTAGACCGGATTGCGGTAGCTCATCGCCGTGCACATCTGGCCGAGCTTGATCCGCGACGTGACCGCGGCGTAGGCCGCCATCAACGACCATGCCTCGTGCGTGGCTTCGTCGCTCGGCAATGGGACGGTATGGAAGTGGTCGTAGACCCACAGCGAGTCCCACGCGCTGGCGTCGTCGGCGTAGGTGGCCAGGTCGCGCATCACCGCCCAGTGCTTCTCCGGTTCGATGCCTACCAGATCCATCCGCCAGCCCTGCGGAATGAAGAAGCCAAAGCGCATAGCCCTGGACTCTAGCCCCCAAGAAACCGGCGCACCTGACGCGGGTTGTGGAGCATATGCACGGCCGCACGTGGGGCGTGAGTCGCGATCGATTGGTTGATGGCGGGCAGGCTGTCTCGGCGGTAACGAAGGACCCAGATCCAGAACTCGCGGCTTTCCCGCGAGCGCCGCAAGGCCCGCCAAACGCAGCGCCATAGTGGGAAATCCAGCACGATGATCGTGTCGGCCGCGCGCAGACGTAGTTCGAGTCCGGTGTCGTAAGGGCCGAGGTCACCGTCGATGATCCAGCGGTCGTGTGTGAGAAGCTCGCGCTGGATCTCCGTCCAATCGGGTTCGGGTGTCGGCCTGAGGCCGGGCTGCCAGAAGATACTGTCCAGCTCAATGACCGGAAAGCCGAGTTCATTCGAGAGTTGTTGTGCCAGTGTCGATTTCCCTGCACCGCCGCGGCCGAGGATGACGACGCGTTGCATGCTCTCCTCCGGTTCGGCCTTACACGCGTAGGCCATAACTTCACAGCGGATCGCTAATAAAGGCCCAGCCTGCGTATGACGACGACGCGATAAACATGATGGATGACAAACAAACGATCAACGATCACTGGGCCTGAAATCAATCCAGCCGACGCCCGGCGTCGGCAAATCCGTGTGGCGCAAATGGTATTCGCCGGGGCCGCGACCATCGCGACTCTCGCGCTATTCAGCGCCGCGCAGCCCGGTGACGCCGGAACCGCTGTCGCATCGGGGTCGGTGCCGGCCACCGCTCCCGTCGGCCTGCAGGCCGCACCGGCCGGGGCAAGCCCCGTTGTCGTCGACGTCGACGATGGCGGCGTCAACGACAACGGCCAGACCTCCGGCGACATCTTCACGCAGAACGCTCAGGACCAGAGCACCGCGAACGGGGCCGGGAACGTAACCCGGCCTCACACGCCCAGCGCGGCGAGGGCGGCCTCCACCGACGTCGCGCGCAACGCCTGGTAAGGGGTGTCGGGAAACTGTAGACAGCAGTCCTGCAAACCGCCGAACGCCACCACCGCGCGGGTGGACTGCGCCAGCGTCGGGGTCGGGCCGAACACCAACTTGCCCAGCCGGTCCCGCCAAGCCAGCACTTTGTCGATCAGGCCAAGGTCGGCCAACATCGTCAACTCGGCCAGCACCAGCACCAGGTCCTCGCGGTGCCGGTAGTGGAAATCAAAGTAGCCCTCCAGCACCTCGCGGGCATCTACGTCGCCGCGGCTCTCCTGCTCGGCGACGAACCGCTCACCTTCATCGATCAACGGCACCAGGATGCTGCGCACCAACTCTTCCCGGGACGCGAAGTGGTAGTACAACGCGGGCTTGGTGATCCCCAGCTTGTCGGCGATGTCCTGCAGACTGGTCCGCTGCACACCCTGCTGCAGAAACAGATCCCGGGCGACCTCTTGGATCCGCTGCCGGGTGCCCGACCTCGGTCTGCTCACCTCCGGAGCTTAACTTACTTACCGATCGGTAAGCCGCTGTGTTAGGCTTGCCTAACTTCAGGTGAGGAGGTTGTCATGCGCGTTCTCATTTCAGGAGCCAGCGTCTCGGGCCCGGTGCTCGCGTACTGGCTCACCCGGCACGGTTTCGACGTCACCGTCGTCGAGCGCGCGCCGCAACTGCGGAAAACCGGCGGCCACGCCGTCGACCTCTTCCGGCCGGCCATGGAGATCTCGGAAAAGATGGGCGTGCTGCCGCGGATCGAGACGCTGGCCACTGGGACTAACACCGCGACGATTTGTCGCGAGGGCACGGGGCGGCCGGTCCGCGTCGATATCACCAAGGCCGTCGGCGCCGTATCCGACCGCCACGTCGAGATCATGCGAGACGATCTCAGCGAGGCCTACTACGACGCCGGCCGCGACGATGTCGAGTACATCTTCGGCGACTCGATCACGGCCATCTCCCCCGACGGCGATGTGACCTTCGAGCACGCGGCACCACGTACGTTCGACGTCGTCGTCGGCGCCGACGGTCTGCACTCGAACGTTCGGCGCCTGATCTTCGGTGAGGACGCCGGACACACCCAGTTCCTCGGCGGCTACCTCGCCGTGGAGTCGGTGCCGAAACCGCTTGCGCACGACGGCGAGATGAACGGTCACATCGGCGCAGGCCGCCTCGCGGCGATCTACACCGCGCAGCCTCTAGACGACGCGCGGGCATTGTTCATGTTCCGCAGCAAGGAAGAACTCCAGTACCACTACCGAGATGTCGTGCGGCAGAAGGACTTACTGCGTGCGGCGTTTATCGGGATGGCTCCAGCGGTGGACAGCTGGCTGGACGAGCTCGACCGCGCACCTACGTTCTACTTCGACTCGATCACCCAGTTGCAGCTGGACACCTGGTCCCGCGGACGGGTCACCCTCGTGGGCGATGCCGGGTATTGCCCGGGGCCCGCGGTCGGCGGCAGCACCAGCATCGCGGTGCTGGGCGCGTACATTCTGGCGGGTGAACTGGCACAAGCCAACGGCAATTACACCCAGGCATTCGCGGCCTACGAGGCAGAGATGGGTGAACCGGTGCGTCGCAGCCGGGCCATGGCACGCGGAATTGCCAAGGGGCTCATTCCGAACTCAAGAGCCGGAGTTTGGGCGTTGACCCATGGCGCACAACTGATCTCGATGCTGCCCGCTCCCCTGACCAAGGCCGTCGCAAGGCTGAACACCAAAGGTGTGCGGCTCTACGACTCGATGCAGTACAAGGAGTACAGCACGCCAGTAGTCGGCTAACGGCTGTGAAGGAATACCGTGAGTCATGGCTTCTCGACACACCTTGTTCCGGGTCTTTTACGGGCTCGGCTTTACCCCGTGGGACGGTCATGCGCATGCGACCAGCCTGCGGGAGCTGATCGAGGGAACCCCTGACACACCGGCGTTGCCGCCAGGAGCGGCGCTGGACGTCGGATGCGGCACCGGAGACTCGTCGATTTACCTTGCCCAACACGGATGGCACGTCACTGGGGTCGACTTTGTGGTTAAGGCCCTCGACAAGGCCCGCGCTAAGGCTCGTGCTGCCGGCGTGCAAGTCGACTTCGTACACGCTGACGTCACGCATCTGAGCCAGGCCGGGACAGCCGCGGATTTCCAGCTGATCGTGGACAACGGCTGCCTGCACGGCATGAGCGACGGCGACCGTGACCTTTACGTCCAAGAGATCACGACGGCCGCCGCCCCCGGCGCGAGCCTACTGATCGTCGCCGCCCCACCCGGTGGCCCGGTGCGGCTTCTCGGACTCGATCAGGCGGAGGTCGAGCGCCGATTCACGCCCGCGTGGACGCTGCTGTCGACGGCAGAGGAAAAGATGGCGTTTGCCAACGGGTCCGCCTACCGACACACACCGGTCGCGTTGATTCGCAACCGATTCGCGGCGCGCTGCTACGTGCTGAAGCGCCAGCAGTGAGCTGCGCGCTTTGACCGCGAGCAGACGCAAAAGCCCCCAAAAACGCGCATTTTTGGGGGCTTTTGCGTCTGCTCGCGGCAGCCTCTACGTCAGCGAGTCCGGCGGCAGGAAGCGGTCGCCGTACTTGGCGGCCAGCTCGCGGGCCCGCGCCACGAAGGCTTGCTTGCCCGTACCACCCGGACCCGAGTAGCCGACGATGAACTGCGCGCTGCCGCCGGTCCACGGCGGGAACCCGATGCCCATGATCGACCCGATGTTGGCGTCGGCCGTCGACGTCAGCACGCCCTCGTCGAGGCACTTCTGCGTTTCCAGCGCCTCGGCGAACAGCATCCGGTCGATCATGTCCTGCAGCGGCGGCTCCGACGCGCCGGACTTGAACGTCTCGCGCAGGCCCGGCCACAGCCCGGTGCGCTTGCCGTCGGGGTATTCGTAGAAGCCCGGCGCCCTTGAGCCGGCCAGAACGGCCCAGCTCGATCATCTTCTCCACCACCGCTTCGGCCGGGTGCGGCTCGTAGGTGCCGCCGGCGTCCTCGACGCCCTTGCGGGTGGCGACGGCGATCTTGTGCATCAGCTCCAGGTTGAGCTCGTCGGACAGCTGCAGCGGCGGCGCCGGGTAGCCGGCCTGCGAACCCGCCTGCTCGATGCTGGCCGGCTCGACGCCCTCGCCGAGCATCGCCAGCGCCTCGTTGACGAAGGTCCCGATGACGCGGGAGGTGAAGAACCCGCGGCTGTCGTTCACCACGATCGGGGTCTTGCCGATGGCCAGCGTGTAGTCGAACACCCGGGCCAGGGCCTCGTCAGATGTCTTCTCGCCCTTGATGATTTCCACCAGCGGCATCTTGTCGACCGGCGAGAAGAAGTGGATCCCGATGAAGTCCTCCTGGCGCTTGACGCCGGTGGCCAGGCCGGTGATCGGCAGCGTCGAGGTGTTGGACCCCAGCACCGCGTTGGGCTCGACGACGTCTTCGATCTCCTGGAACACCTTGTGCTTGAGGTCCTGGTTCTCGAACACCGCCTCGATCACGAAGTCGACGCCCTTCAAATCAGCGGGGTCGGCCGTCGGGGTGATCCGCGCGAGCAGCGCCTTCGACTTCTCCTCGGTGGTGCGCCCGCGCTCCAGCGCCTTGGCCTCCAGCTTCTCGGAGTAGCCCTTGCCTTTGGCGGCGGCTTCCGCGCTCACGTCCTTGAGTACCACCTCATACCCGGCCTTGGCCGAGACGTAGGCGATGCCGGCGCCCATCATGCCGGCACCGAGCACACCGATCTTGTTGATCGGGGTCTTGTCGATGCCCTCGGGCCGCGACCCACCGTTGTTGATGGTCTGCAGGTCGAAGAAGAAAGCCTGAATCATGTTCTTGGACACCTGGCCGGTGACCAACGTGGTGAAGTAACGGCTCTCGATGCGGCTGGCGGTGTCGAAGTCGACCTGCGCGCCCTCGACCGCAGCGGCCAAGATGGCCTTCGGCGCCGGCATCGGCGCGCCCTTGAGCTGCTTGCGCAGCAGCGCCGGGAACGACGGCAGGATGGACGCCAGCCCCGGCGATGACGGGGTTCCGCCGGGCATCTTGTAGCCCTTCTTGTCCCACGGCTGCTCGTGCGAGTCGGGGTTGGCCTTGATCCATTCCTTGGCGGCGGGCACCAGCTCCTCGACCGTCGGCAACAACTCGTCGATCAGACCGAGTTCCTTGGCCTTGTCCGGCTTGAACCGGGTGCCCTGCGACAGGATGTTGACGAAGGCATTCTGGATTCCGAACATGCGCACCGAGCGGGTGATGCCACCGGCACCGGGCAGCAGGCCCAACGTCGCCTCGGGAAATCCGAACTGCGACCCCTTGACGTCGGCCGCGATGCGGTGATGGCAGGCCAGTGCGATCTCCAAGCCACCGCCGAGCGCGGCGCCGTTGAGTGCCGCCACCACCGGCTTGCCCAAGGTCTCGAGCGTGCGCAGCTGCTTCTTGACGTTCTCGACCAGATCGAAGGCCTCACCGGCGTTCTCGGGCCCGATCTGGATCATGCTCTTGACATCACCACCGGCGAAGAAGGTCTTCTTCGCACTGGTGATCACCACGCCGTTGATCGAATCCTTCTCGGCGACAAGGCGATCCACGGCCTTGCCCATCGACTCGATGTAGGCCTCGTTCATTACGTTGGCCGACCCCGACGGGTCGTCCAGGGTCAGTGTGACGATGCCGTCGGCATCCTTGTCCCACTGAATTGTGTTGTCGGCCATGTGCTTAAACCCTCTCGATGATCGTCGCGACACCCATGCCGCCGCCAATACAAAGCGTCACCAATGCGCGCTGGGCGTTGCGGCGCTCCAGCTCGTCGACCATGGTCCCGAGGATCATGGCGCCGGTGGCACCCAGCGGGTGGCCCATCGCGATGGCGCCGCCGTTGACGTTGAGCTTCTCGTCGGGGATGTCCAGGTCCTTCTGGAACTTCAGCACCACCGAGGCGAAAGCCTCGTTGAGCTCGAACAGATCGATGTCGTCGACGGTCAGCCCGGCACGGTCCAGCACCTTCTTGGTGGCGGGCGTGGGCCCGGTCAGCATGATTACCGGGTCGGCCCCGCTGGTGGCGGTGGCGACGATGCGGGCGCGCGGTGTCAGGTTCTGTGACTTGCCGGCGGCCTCGGAGCCGATCATCACCAGCGCCGCCCCGTCGACAATGCCGGAGCTGTTGCCGCCGGTGTGCACGTGCTCGATCTTCTCGATCCAGTGGTACTTCTGCAGCGCGACGTCGTCGAAGCCGCCCATCGCCGCCAGACCCTCGAAGGCCGGCTTCAACTTGCCAAGGCCCTCCTTGGTGGTGTCGGGGCGCATGTGCTCGTCGTGGTCGAGGATCAGCAGACCGTTCTGGTCGCGGACCGGCACCACGGACTTGGCGAAGTAGCCGCCCGACCACGCCTCGGCAGCCTTCTCCTGGCTGCGCAGCGCGTAGTTGTCGACGTCGTCGCGGGAGAAGCCTTCGGTGGTGGCGATCAGGTCGGCGCCGATGCCCTGCGGGACGAACATGACGTCGTAGTTGGTGGCCGGGTCGAGGCCCATCGCGCCGCCGTCGGATCCCATCGGCACGCGGCTCATCGACTCCACACCGCCGGCCAGCACCAGGTCGTCCCAGCCGGAGCGCACCTTCTGCGCGGCGGTGTTCACGGCCTCGAGGCCCGAGGCGCAGAACCGGTTGAGCTGCACACCGCCGGAGGTGACGGGCATGCCGGAGGCCAGCACCGCGGCGCGGGCGATGTCGCCGCCCTGGTCGCCGACGGGCGAGACGCACCCCAGGATGAGATCGCTGATCAGGTTCTCGTCGAGGTCGGGATTGCGCTTGCGCAGCTCCTCGATCAGGCCGACGACCAGGTTCAGTGGCTTGACTTCGTTCAGTGCGCCGTTCTTCTGCTTGCCGCGCGGGGTGCGGATGGCCTCGTAAATGAAGGCTTCTTCGGACATATCGGCTTCCTTGTTCGCCAAAAATGGGGTGTTAGATCCGTGTTACACCCTAACAGCGCCCCCGGCCAACCTGTTGGTTGGGAATAATGGTGCTGGTCAACGCTCCGAACGTGAAGCGAGCCGCACGTTCGCTCTCCAGCGTGAAGCTGGCTTCACGTTCGGCCAGGGCGACTCTTAAGCTCGACCACCATGACGGTGTCGCGGCTGCAGCCCTACGCGACCACGGTGTTCGCCGAGATGTCGGCGCTGGCCGCGCGCATCGGCGCGGTCAACCTCGGGCAGGGCTTTCCCGACGAAGACGGCCCGCCGGAAATGCTCAAAGCCGCCCAAGACGCCATCGCCGACGGTGTCAACCAGTACCCGCCGGGGTTGGGCATCGCGCCGCTGCGGCACGCCATCGCGGCCCAGCGCAGCCGCCACTACGGAATCCAATACGACCCCGACACCGAAGTGCTGGTGACGGTCGGGGCCACCGAGGCCATCGCCTCGGCGGTCCTCGGCCTGGTCGAACCCGGCTCGGAGGTACTGCTCATCGAGCCGTTCTACGACTCCTACTCGCCGGTGGTTGCGATGGCCGGCGCGCACCGGGTGGCCGTGCCCCTGGTCCCCGACGGCCGCGGCTTCGGGCTGGACACCGACGCATTGCGCAAGGCGGTGACCCCGCGCACGAAAGCGCTGATCGTCAACTCCCCGCATAACCCGACCGGCACGGTGCTGACCAAGGCGGAGCTGTCGGCCATCGCCGAGATCGCCTTAGCCGCAGACCTTTTGGTTATCACCGACGAGGTCTATGAGCACCTGGTGTTTGACGACCGTGACCACCTACCGCTGGCCGCCTTCGACGGCATGGCCGAGCGCACGGTCACCATCTCCAGTGCCGCCAAGATGTTCAACTGCACCGGTTGGAAGATCGGATGGGCTTGCGGCCCAGCCGAACTCATCGCCGGGGTACGCGCGGCCAAGCAGTATCTGAGCTACGTCGGGGGCGCGCCGTTTCAGCCGGCGGTGGCGCTGGCGCTGGACACCCAGGACGCCTGGGTGGCCGCGCTGAGGAGCTGTTTGCAGGACCGGCGTGATCGATTGGCGTCTGGGCTGAGCGACATCGGGTTCGCGGTGCACGACAGCCACGGCACGTACTTCCTGTGCGCCGATCCGCGTCCACTGGGCTACGACGACAGCACCGCATTTTGCGCGGCGCTGCCGGAAAAAGTCGGGGTGGCCGCCATCCCGATGTCAGCGTTCTGCGATCCGGCGGCACCGCAGGCCCCCGTGTGGAATCACCTGGTGCGCTTCACCTTCTGTAAACGCGACGACACCCTCGATGAGGCGATCAGGCGACTGTCCGCGCTAAAGGACGGCCCGGTTACTTAGACGTTCTCCGAGCGGTCGCGACTCATCACGAAATCCCGCAGGCCCTCAGTCGCGGATCGCAACACCCGCCCGCGCGCTCGGTTCACCAGAAACTCCGGCAGCGGCGCCGACGGTTCCAGGGTGATGTCGAATCGCAACCGTGTCCCGTTCTCTCCCTCGCGCCGCAGCGTGTACTCGACGTGCTGGCTGTGCTGTTGCATCGTCTTCTGCGCGTCCCACACCATCCAGTCAGGCCCCCAGTGGAATTCGAGCACTTCCTGATCGACGATTCCGAGCACCCTGACGGTGACTTTGACATGGTGCGGCCGTCCGTCGGGATAGGTGTCGATCAGTTCGGCCCTTTTGTGCACCGAAGACCACAGCGGCACCGCGCTGATATCGGCGAGCGCCTCAAGAATCACTTCCGGCGGCGCATCAATGACGATTTCTCGTGATGCTTGTACGGCCACTATGAGAAAGCTGCACTCGACAAACGGTCAGTCCTCCCCGTGCCGGACAACCGTCTTGTTCGCGACCCATTCGCGCAACCCCTCCGTGGCGGCATCCAACACCATCTTGGTCGCACGCTTGACGATGAAAGCCGGAACTGGCCCCGCCGGTTCTACGGTGACGTCGAAATGCACTCGGCTCTTGTCGACACCCTCGGGATGCACCCGGTACTCGATGTGCTGACCATGCTGCTGGAACGTGTCTTTGGCGTCGTATACCACCCAGTCCGGGCCCCAGTGATATTCCAGTATCTCGTTATCGACGAGTCCCATAATTTTGATGGTGGCCTTGACGTGGTGGGGCCGGCCGTCCGGGTAGCGGTCGAGCACTTCAACTTTCTTGTGCAGCGGAGACCACTCCGATAGGACGCCAACGTCCCCCAGCGCCTCCATGATCACGTCCGGCGGCGCATCGATCACAACTTCCCGCGATGCTTGTACAGCCACTTATCCCAGGCTAGCAAAGCGCTCCCGCTCGCGTACCATTTCTCGGAAATTAGTTTGTTACCAGCCTATTTCGCCAATCGATGTGGTACCGGCCGGCGGCGGCCCGACGGGTCCGGCGGGTGTGCGGGAGAAACGCGGAGCAGGCGCGGCCTGCTCGACGCCGTGGGCGGTGATCACCGTCGACCGCGCGTTCAGATGATCGTTGGCGGCGGCTTCGCTCCACGTCAACACCGGCGTGACGCACGCGTCCGTGCCGGCGAAAACTTGTGTCCACTCGTCGCGGGTCCGGCTGGCGAACCGCTCGGTGAAGAGGTCGTGCATCCGTGGGTACGACCCGGGGTCGAGCTGGTTCGGCACATCGGCGGCGGACAGGCCGAGCCCGGCCAGCAGCTCGGCGAAGAACTGCGGCTCGATGGCGCCGACGGCCATGTACTTGCCGTCGGAGGTCTCATAGCAGCGGTAGAACGGGGCGCCGCCGTCGAGCAGGAACGACTCGCGCTCGTCGCGCAGGCTGCCGATGCCTTTCATGGTCCACATCATCTGGGCGAGCACACTGACCCCGTCGACCATCGCCGCGTCGACAACCTGACCCCGACCCGAGCGCTCCCGCTCGTACAGCGCGGCAACGATGCCCAGCAGCACCAGCATGGAGCCGCCGCCGAAGTCGGCGACCAGGTTCAGCGGCGGCATCGGCGGCCGATCGCGATGCCCCAGCGCCGAGAGGGCACCGGTCTGCGATAAGTAGTTGATGTCGTGGCCCGCGATCGAGGCCAGCGGGCCGTCCTGCCCCCATCCGGTAATGCGCGCGAAGATCAGCCGAGGGTTGACCGCCGCGCAGTCGTCGGGACCGATGCCGAGCCGCTCGCAGGTGCCGGGCCGGAAACAATCGAGCAGCACGTCGGCCTTGGCGGCCAGCTCCAACAGTGTCCCCGGTTGCGTCTTGACGTCCAGGTCGACGATCCGCTTGCCGCGGTGCATCAGGTCGCGGTCCTCGGACGGCATCTGGAGGCCGCCCGGCCGGCGCACCCGCACCACGTCGGCGCCCAGATCGGCAAGCACCATTCCCGCGTGTGGCCCGGGTCCGATGCCGCCGAGCTCGATTACCCGCACCCCGGCCAGGGGGCCCGCGCCGACCACGGGCGCCTACTTACCCTTCACCTGCAGCACCCGCTTGCGCAGTTCCTGGGTAGCGGCATCCATCGTCCCCTTGACGGCGCGCTTGAGCACGAAGCCGGGCAGCGGAACATTCGGGTCGACGGCGACCTCGAACTTCACCAGCGTGTTGTCGCCCTCGGGGACCAGAATGTACTTGCCGTCCTGCGCTTTCTGCTGGCTGGAGCTGACCAGCTTCCAGCTCACCTCGTTGCCGCTCCACGTATAGGCCACCACCTGTTCGTCGGTGATGCCCGCGACTTTGACCTTCATCTTCACTTGGCTGGGCCGGCCGTCGTCTCCCATCTCGACGATTTCCGCGCTCTGGTGCGGTCCCGACCATTCGGGCATCGCTTCGACATCGGCGATGACGTCCAGAATCTCCCCGGGGCTGGCTTCGATGACGATCTCGCGGGATTCTTTGATTGCCATGGCCCGCACGATAGGCCAGTCGGCGTCCGGCCGGAAGGGGTTTCGACCAAGCGTACCGTCGTCTTCGTGGCTGATCCCTCGTCCGATCCCGTCTACACCGTCGGTGACTTCCTGTTGGACCGTCTCGCCGAACTCGGCGTCTCCGAGATCTTCGGCGTTCCCGGCGACTACAACCTGGAATTCCTCGACCACATCGTCGCCCACCCCGCCATTCGGTGGGTGGGCAGCGCCAACGAACTGAACGCCGGCTACGCCGCCGATGGCTACGGCCGGTTGCGCGGAATGTCAGCTGTGGTAACGACATTCGGCGTGGGCGAACTCTCGGCGAGCAACGCGATCGCCGGTAGCTACGCCGAGCACGTGCCGGTCGTGCACATCGTCGGCGGCCCCACCAAAGACGCCCAGGGCACCCGCCGGGCGCTGCACCACTCGCTCGGCGACGGCGACTTCGAGCACTTCTTCCGGATCAGCCGCGAAATCACTTGTGCCCAAGCCAATCTCATGCCCGCAACGGCCTGCAGAGAGATCGACCGGGTGCTGGCCGAGGTGCGCGAGCACAAGCTGCCCGGATACATACTGCTGTCCGCCGACGTGGCGCGCTTCCCCACCGAACCCCCCGGTGCCCCGTTGCCCCGCTACACCGGCGGCACCAGCCCGCGCGCGCTGGCGATGTTCATCGAAGCCGCCACCGGCCTCATCGCCGACCATCAGTTGACGGTGCTCGCCGACTTGTTGGTCCATCGCTTGCAGGCGGTCAAAGAGCTGGAGGCGTTGCTGGCGGCCGACGTGGTGCCGCACGCCACGTTGATGTGGGGAAAGAGCCTGCTCGACGAGAGCTCACCCACCTTCCTGGGGATCTACGCAGGAGCGGCCAGCGCCGAGCGGGTGCGGACCGCGATCGAAGACGCGCCCGTGCTGGTGACCGCGGGGGTGGTGTTCACCGACATGGTCAGCGGCTTCTTCAGCCAGCGGATCGACCCGGCCCGAACCATCGATGTCGGCCAGTACCAAAGCAGTGTGGCCGGTGAAGTGTTCGCGCCGCTGGAAATGGGCGCGGCGCTGGACGCACTGGCCGACATCCTGAAGCGGCGCGGGATACATTCACCGCCCGTGGCCTCGCCGACCGACAGCCCTCCCGGTTCAAACACCGGCGCGGGACCAACCGCTCACCCAAGAGATGGTGTGGAACAGGCTTTGCGCGGCGCTCACCCCGGGCAACGTGGTGCTCGCCGATCAGGGGACCTCGTTCTACGGGATGGCGGATCACCGGTTGCCGAACGGGGTCACCTTTATCGGCCAACCATTGTGGGGCTCAATCGGTTACACGCTGCCGGCGGCGGTCGGGGCCGGGGTGGCGCATCCGGACCGCAGGACGGTGTTGCTGATCGGCGACGGCGCCGCGCAACTGACCGTCCAGGAGTTGGGCACCTTCTATCGCGAAGGCCTATCCCCGGTGATCGTGGTGGTCAACAACGACGGCTACACCGTCGAACGGGCAATCCACGGAAAGACGGCGCCCTACAACGACATTGTCGGCTGGCGATGGACCGAGATTCCCAACGCGCTGGGAGTGGCCAATCACCTTGCGTTCCGGGCGGATACCTATGGCGAGCTCGACGACGCCTTCACCGCGGCCGCGGAGCATCAGGACCGCATGGTGCTCGTCGAGGTGGTGTTGCCGAAGCTCGAGATCCCACCCCTGCTCGCCCAACTCGTTGGACCCATGGCACCGCCGGGGCCGGCCTAGACGGGACGGGCTGATCGATCCGTGTTTGTTGACCCGATGATCGCCCGAACGGTACGCCGGCAGCGCCCGCAATCGGCGCCCGCTCCGCAGGCCTGGGCGACATCCTTGGTGGTCGAGGCGCCGGCCGCGACCGCGTCGGCGACCGTTTGGCTGGTGACGCCGTTACACAGGCACACGAACATCGAGCGATCAGCTCACTCGGTCTCGATACGCATCACGTCGAAGAGGCGGCCGACGAACAGCGGCGGGTAGGGACCCACTCCGGCCCTGGTCATCCACTGGGCGGCGGCGTCAGGATGGTCGATCCAGCGCCTGGCTCCCTCCTCGTCGGAGAACTCCGACAAGATCAACGCTTCCCGCTCATCATCGAAGGCCTGGAAAACCCACATCTTTCGGACACCTGCTGCGGCAAACCTGCCGATCGCACCGTGGACCTCCGCGGTGACGGTGGACACGTCGTCGACGGACGCGATGGCGGCGACCACGACCCCCGGCGCCTGTGAATTCGACTCTGGCTCCGCGACGAAGCGGTCGATGATCTCCCCGGCGAAGACCGCGGGGATGTCGTCGACGCCGGCGGCGTCGAACCAGTCGAAGAAGATTCGCGAACGCAGTAGCTCCACGATCGGTTCGCGGCTGTGCACCCCGATCATCACCAGCACGCGGCCGTGGTCGTGCGTCGACGTGTAGACCAGAACGTGGTGGGCCCCGATGTCGGCCAGAGCCGATTTATTGCGCTCGAGCAACGGCCATACCCGGGTCGGATCCGGGACGCGGTAGTCCGACGCGATGACCATCGAGTGAATGTCGCCGCTAGTCAACGAAGTCGGTCCTTCATCACTTTCCCAGTGGCGTTGAGCGGCAGCTCGTCGAGGAACACGATGGATCTCGGCGCTTTGAATCCTGACATCCGCTCTCGGCACCATGTGAGCAGGTCATCTTCGGAAATCTTACTTTTCGCCACCACAAAGGCCTTACCCACCTGGCCAAGGCGCTCATCGGGAACTCCAATCACGGCGGCTTGCGCCACCGCGGGATGCTCAAGCAGGAAGCCCTCGATCTCGGCGGGGTAGGCGTTGAAGCCGCCCACGATGAACATGTCCTTTTTGCGGCCGACAATGCGCAGGCGTCCCGTGGTGATCGCGAGCCCAGCGGAGCTGGGCGCGGCGGGTCACCACCATCAGACCCGTCGGTGAAAGTCCCGAGGTCTCCGGTGTGCAGCCAGCCGTCGCCGTCGATCGCTTGGGCGGTGGCGGCCGGGTCGTCGAGGTAGCCCTGCATGACGCCGTAGCCGCGGACCAGCACCTCGCCGTCGTCGGCGATGCGCACCTCGACCCCGTCGCAGGGCACGCCCGCGGTGGTGGCGACATCCTCGAAGGAATCGCCGGGCAGGGACAGGGTGACGTTGCCGGCTTCGGTGAGACCGTAACCGGTCATCAGCGTCTGGAACGGCAGTTCGCCGTGGATACGGCGGACCAGTTCGACGGGAATGTCGGCGGCGCCGGTCACGCCCGCCCGCAACGTCGACAGCTTGGACTTGTCGCCGACCGTCAGCAGCGAGTGATACAGCGTCGGCGGGCCGGGCAGCATCGTGATGCGTTCGCGTTCAATGAGATCCACGACTGTGTCGATGTCGAAGACCGCGACCGGCAGCATCGTCGCACCGCGCAGGAAGGAGGTGATGAGTCCGGCTTTCAAGCCGAAGGTGTGGAAGTAGGGGTTGATCTGCAAATAGCGATCGCCCTCGCGCAGGTCCGCGAGGGTGGCCCACTCCTCGTACATTCGCAGCGTCTGGAGGTGATTCATCATCGCGCCCTTCGGGCGGCCGGTGGTGCCCGAGGTGAAGATGATGTCGGAGACGTCTGTACCGGTCACCGTCCGTTCGAACGGGGAACCGCTGGAAAGGAACTCGGATTTCAGGTCGATGACCGGTATGCCGGCGGGCGCGGTGTAGTCCTGGTCCAGGAATCCCTTCTGGGCCAGCACAACCTTGGCCCCGCTGCGGGCGATGATGTCACCCGCTTCGTCGGTCTTGAACCGCGTGTTGACCGGCACGAGCACGCCGCCCGCGGTCAGCAGCCCGAACGCCGCGATTATCCACTCAGCCGAATTGGGCGCCCAGAGGGCTATCCGATCGCCCTTGTCGACCCCGAGGTCCGCGAAAGCGCCTGCAGCGCAACGTATTCGCGTGACAAGTTCGGTGAATGTCAAGCGCAGCGGACCGTCGACAACCGCTTCCGCGTCGCCGAAGCGGTCCGCCGCGCTCAGGACCATCTCGGGGATGGTCTGCCAAGAGTGTTCCAGCGTCACACCGTGACGAGGCGAGAGAGGTTCCCGCCCATGATCTTCGCCTGGTCGTCGACGGACAGGTGCGACAGCGCGTTGACGTAGAAGGTCGGCTCCGCCAGCCCTTCCGGATGCGGCCAGTCCGAGCCGTACAACACCTGATCCACACCGACGAGGTTGACCAGATCGTCGATGCCGTCCTCGAAGAACGGGCTGACGTGGATGCGGTTCTTGACCATCTCGACGGGGTCGCTCGGGAAAGCCTCCGGGGCCTTCCGGAATACCTCGGCCAGGCCGTCGAGCAGCGGGGTCATCCACTTCGAACCGGCTTCGACGATCGCGACCTTCAGCTTGGGATGGCGGTAGAGCGCGCCGTGGATTACCCACGACCCCACCGAGTCCTGGATCGGCCGCCACTCGTTGAGGATGCCCATTGCGTTGGTTTGGAACGGCAGCATCTCCTGGTCGGCGCCATCCCATTCGGAGGTGTACCGCGAGTAGCCGCTGTCGCTGGAGTGCATGCCGACCAGCAGGTCGTGCTCGACGACCCGCTCCCAGAACGGGTCGAACTCGGGTACCGCGAACGACCGCGGACCGCGAAATCCGGGCACCGGAGCCGGGCGGACCAGGATGCAACGCGCTCCGCGCTTGACCGCCCATTCCAGCTCCTCGATCGCCTTCTCGACGATCGGCAGGGTGATGACCGGGGTGGTGAAGATGCGATTCTGGTAGTTGAAGCCCCAGACCTCATCGAGCCACTCGTTAAGCGCGTGGACCAGGACGTGGATGGCGACCGGATCGTCGCGCAGCCGCTCCTCGAGCAGGCTGGCCAGCGTCGGGAACATCAGGGTGCGGTCCAGGCCCAGTTTGTCCATCTCCTCCAGGCGTGGGCCGGGCTCGAAGAACGCCGGGATGGCGCGCATCGGCTCACCGAACAGCTCGCGCTTGGTCTTGCCGTCCGGGTTGCCGAACTTGAAGTACTCCTCCCAGGCACCCGGCCGGGCGACGACCTCGAAGGTCGGGTTGGGAATGTAGTTGCTGATCTGGCCGCGGATCGCGATCTTGGTCCGCCCGTTGATCTGCACGTACTGGACGTAGTCCTTGTACTCCTTGGGCAGGAACTTGGTCAGCGCTTCCGGCGGCTCGTAGAGATGGTTATCCGCGTCAAAGATTGGAAACGGGACGTCTTCCCGATGCGACAACTGGCCCATGGAATCCTCCTTCGCGATTTGCGAGAATACTATTCTCTTCAGCGGTCCGCCGCAACGTGCCCCCCAGGCCGAGGCTTAGGCGGACCTCAACAGGTGGCGCTGATTTTGAACGGTGCGGATGCCGGTTCATTCGGCTTGTCGGTCTTGAAGCCGTTGGCAGTACCGCTGATCGTGTATTTGTCGCCGCTGAAGCTCATGTTGGCGTCGCCGTTGCCGCCTTGTGAATACGCGCCGGTGAAGCCACCCACATTCTTGATGCGGACCGAGATCGCGGTGAGCGGCTGCGCGTGTTGGTCGACGACGGCGGTAACGCCCGCCAAGTCGCCGCCGATGTCAATCGTGCGGTACCAGTCGATCTGCGAGCACTTAACCGCTTGCATCCTGGCGTCTTTGCCGTCGACGGTCACCGATGCGGTGCTGGAATTGGCGGTCTGTGAACCGCAAGCGCCGAGAACGAGTATCGCCAGCGCTGCGGTGGCCGCGGCCGCAATTCGGTTGGGCATTTGGCCACCTCAATCCTCGGACGCTGGGCCTCCTGGACCCGCTGTGATGATGTTATTCTCCCTGGATGAGAATGCCAATATCGGCGTTTTCGTCCCCGCTGGTTCAAGGAGCGGTAGCACGTGGTGGACCTGGAGTTTGACCAAGAGTCCGAAGGGCTGGCGGTGCTCACCATCGATCGCCCGCACGCGCGCAATGCCATCTCGCTCGACACCATGGCGCAGCTGGAAACAGGCGATAGACGCCGCAGCGGGGGCCCAAGCCTTGGTGATCAAGGGCGCCGGCGATCGCGCTTTCGTCTCGGGCGGCGACCTCAAGGAGCTGAGCGCGCTGCGGACCGAAGAGGACGCCGCGGCGATGGCGAAACGGATGCGGTCCATCTGCGATCAGCTCGCCGGCTTCCCGGCTCCGGTGATCGCGGTGCTGAACGGCCACGCGTTCGGTGGCGGCGCCGAGGTCGCGGTGGCCGCCGACATCCGGGTGGCCGCCGACGACATCAAGATCGCCTTCAATCAGGTGACGCTGGAGATCATGCCGGCCTGGGGCGGCGCCGAGCGGTTGGCCGCGCTGGTCGGAAAGAGCAGGGCGCTGCTGCTGGCGGGCAGTGGACGCGCGCTCGACGCGGCCGAGGCCGAGCGGATCGGCTTGGTGGATGTGGTGTTGCCCCGCTCCTCCTTTGAGGACGGATGGCGATCGGTGGCCAGGTCGCTGGCTCGCCGCCCGGCGGCCGAGATAAAACGCGTAATCAGCGGAGTTTCGCCGGACGAGGCGATAGCATCTTTTGCACGACTGTGGGTTGCCGACGCACATTGGCAGGCCGCAGAGCGGGCGATGAACCGCACCCGCGGTCCGCGCCCGGCAGCCGGAGGAGCGACATGACGACTGTGTACAGATGGTTCGGCGCGGGCTCGGCGATGTTGGTCGCGATGGCCGGTTTACTCGTGAGCACCGGACGGGCCCATGCCGATGACCCGGTCATGCATCACGTCAAGTACACCGTCACCGCACAGAATCCGATCTACACCGATATCTATTACCTGGACCACCAGCCGGCCATGTTTTCCGATTACAGCCACAACCCCTACTCGTTCACACCGCACGTCGATGTCGATCTCGGCCCGGGCAAGCCGTGGAGCTTCGAGCTGGACATGTCGAGACCCGACGACTACGCGATGGTCGTGGCGAGCACGGGCACGGAGCCCGGCACGCCGGGGCTTCACTGTGAGCTGGCGGTGGACGGAGTCGTCGTCGTATCCAAGGACGGCCCCAAAGGCGTGCTTTGCTCGCTGCGGAACTGGTGAACAACCCAGGTTTCCGGTACGCCCGTGACGGGTTGCGGCTCACCTTCCAGCCTGCGCAGGTAACTCTCGACCAGCTCCACGGTTTCGGCGTGGCCGCCGGAAATGCCAACTGCCTGCTCGAGCACCAGGAACCGCGACAGGCTGCTCATCAGGACCGTCCACACCACGGGCGGCATATCTTCTCTTGCCTCCCCGTACCGCTCCAACGCGGCCGCCACCGCTTGGCGTTGGTCCTCGCGGAAACGCTCAGCGTAATAAGCGATTTCGGCCCGCATCTCCTTGCGGTGGTTTGCCAGCGCCATGAATTCCATGGAGATCCGGGTGAATGCGGGGTCGGTGCCGAACCGCCACAGCGCCCACAGCGGCTGCGGCGATTGCAGCGCTCGCGCGTGCACTTCGAGTGCTTCTTCGGCGCGGCGGCGGAAGACCTCGACGAACAGGTCCTCCATGGTGCGGAAGTAGTAGTGCACCAGCTGGGGTTTCAGCCCCGCCCTGTTCGCCAGCCGGCGCGAGGTGACCGCGGCGTAGCCCTCTTCGAGCATCAACTGTTCGGCCGCGTCGAGCAGCAGGCCGCGATTCTTCGCGTCCGGCGCCCCGATCCTGCGGGCCGATGTCATGTGCGTGCTCCGTACTCTCTGCATTTGCTTGCCGATCGTACGAATCGTATCGCGGCCCGGCGTTGTCGCCTTGACCACGACATTACCGTCATGCTAAGCAGGTGCCCAGCACATTTCTCGATCCCGAAATCGGGCGGCACCAACGCGTGCTGCCGAACAAGACCCGTAAACCCAGCCCAAGGGGACGCATTTCTATGAGCGACTACGACTCGATCGACTTCTTCACCGACCAGTCGCTGGTCCCAGATCCACACCCCTACTTTGACTACCTGCGCAGCCAGAACCCGGTGCTGCGCCTGCCGCACTACGGGGTTGTCGCCGTCACCGGTTACGCAGAGGCCACCGAGATCTACAAGGACCCGGAGACGTTCTCGAACATCGTCGCGCTCGGCGGCCCGTTCCCGCCGTTGCCTTTCCAGCCCGAGGGCGACGACATCAGCGCCCAGATCGACCAGCACCGCAGTTCCTTTCCGATGAACGAGCACATGGTCACCATGGACCCGCCGGACCACACTCGCGCCCGGTCCGTGCTGAGCCGGCTGCTGACGCCGAGCCGGCTGAAGCACAACGAGGAGTTCATGTGGAGCCTCGCCGACCGCCAACTCGACGAGTTCCTCAGCACTGGCGAGTGCGAGTTCATTGCCGAGTACTCCAAGCCGTTTGCCACCCTGGTGATCGCCGATCTGCTCGGTGTCCCGGAGGAGGACCATAAGGAGTTTCGGAGCGTGTTAGGAGCCGACCGGCCGGGCGCGCGGGTTGGGGCACTCGACCACGAGTCGGTCGGCATCAACCCGTTGGAGTGGCTCGACGACAAGTTCTGTTCCTACATCGAGGACCGGCGCGGCAACCCGCGCGAAGACGTGCTGACCTCGCTCGCGACGGCGAAGTACCCGGACGGCTCCACGCCCGAGGTCATCGAGATTTCCCGTTCGGCCACCTTCCTTTTCGCCGCCGGGCAAGAGACCACGGCCAAGCTGCTCAGCGCCGCACTTCAGGTGATCGGCGACCGGCCCGATATTCAGCAGGAACTGCGTGATGACCGCAGCCTGATTCCCGGGTTCATCGAGGAGTCACTGCGCATGGACAGCCCCGTCAAGAGCGACTGCCGCCTGGCCCGCAGGGCGACCACGATCGGCGGCGTCGACATCGCCCCGGGCACCGTTGTGATGGTGCTGCCGGGCGCCGCCAATCGCGACCCGCGCCGGTTCGAGAACCCGCACGAGTTCGACATCCGCCGCAAGAATGTGCGCGAGCACATGGCCTTTGCCCGCGGGGTTCACTCCTGCCCGGGCGGACCGCTGGCCCGGGTGGAGGGCCGCGTATCGATCGAGCGCATCCTCGACCGGATGCCGCACATCGAAATCAACGAGGCTCATCACGGGCCGGCGACCGACCGCCGTTACAGCTACGAACCGACGTACATTCTGCGCGGCCTCAGCCAGCTGCACCTGAGCTTCACGACCGCCGATTCCGTTGCGGCGGTGGGTTAGAAACCACTCGCGAGACTTACGCCGGTCTTTGCGCCGTCGTGCTGAACGCGACGGTGCGGCTACGTGTCGGCGCGGATCCAGCTCATTATTCCGTCGTGGGCAAAACAGATGAGGAATAGGCCATCAGGCGCCTGCGCGACGTAGTTCTGGTAATTCTGGCAGTCGGCACCTTCGTCCTTGATGCCCGCCATGGGAGGTGACCGGAACCATCGCGGCTGGTATCTCCTCGGCGAACCGCAAAACATCAGCCGTCCGGGCTCCGAGGCGAAAGAAACGTACCCGTCGGTGACGCCGAAGGCGTAGTAGGTGGTGTTGTCACATGGCGCGCCGAGAACCTGATGCGGCATGATGCCCGGGGTGCAGGCGGGGTAGTCACAGACGGTCGGCCCGGCCGACGATGGCGGCGCCGTCAGCACGCTGGCGCCGACCAACGCGGCAGCCATTGCCACGATGAATCGCACCCGATTACTTTGCCATACCCGAAAAGAAAATTCTCCTGGTTGGAGAGGATCATCTCAGCCAAACGGCCGTCGAAGCCCGGCCACTCCGACGCCGCTCCACCCCGTCCCCGGGCGAGCGAGCGTTTCCGCATGTAAGGGGCACGAAAGCAGCTGCCCGATGACAGCGTTGGGCCAGGCCGAAGTGATAAGCTCCTTCTCCGTGCACGATGCGGAGGGGTCTGACGCCGACCATCGTGATGACCCGACGGACGTCACCGATCCCGACGAGGACGAAGTTGCCACGGCTGAAGCGCGCGCCGAGGCGGCTCGGGCACGACTCTTGAAGCTGCGCGAGGCAGCCGAAACCGGGGACGCGGACGACGCGGACGACGAAGCCGTCTCCCAAGATGTCGAGCAGCGCCCCGCAAAGTCGGCCCGGGCACGACTGCGGTTGCCGCGGCGTCCCAGGCGGCTGAGGCGGCCAGGGTGGCTGCGACGCCCAGGGCGGAAAATAATTGCTGTTGGCGTCGGCATCGTGCTCGCCTCCGCTTCCCTTGGCGCGAGCGGTTATATGCTGTGGCAGCACCACACCGCGGTGCATAATCGGCAGCTCGCCGCGGAGTTCAATGCAGCCGCCCGGCAAGGGATCACGGCGCTCATGTCGATTGACCCCGATCATGCCAAGGAGGACGTCCAGCGCATGATCGATGCCTCTACGGGCGAACAGAAGAACACGCTGTCAGTGCTGTCAACCCTGATAGTCAAGAAGGCCGAGGAATCGAAGGTCGGCAGCAAGGTCACCGTGGAAGCCGTCGCCATCGAGTCGTTGAGCGACAATTCGGGAGTCGTGCTTGTAGCGGCGAAAACCGATGCCACTGGGCCGGATAACGCCAAACCACCACCGGCCTTGTTTCGGCTTAGTGTCAATATGGATCGCGACGGCGGTCAGCTCAAGATGTCGAAAGTTGATTTCCTGCAATGACTGTCGAGCATGGCTCGTCGCTGGACAGCACCGAAACGGCGATTGACGGTGTGGAGATTCCGCACGCCGACAAGGATGGACGGCCACACGCTGGCCAGGGATCGGCACGCTTGCACCGGCTGGCAGCGATTCGGCGCCGGGCCCGCCGGCGTTTGGCAAGGTGGCGTTCGATAGTCGCGACAACGTTGGTCGTTGCCGCCGTGGGAGTCGCTGCAGGTGTGTACTTCATTCTGTACTGGCCGGATCAGCGGGTCGACGATGCGGCGGCACACCGGGCAATCCAGGCGGCGTCGGATGGCGCGGTGGCGGTGTTGTCCTATTCCTACGACCATTTAAATCGCGATTTCGACAACGCGAAATCGCGTCTGACCGGCGACTTTCTGACCTATTACCGCAAATTCACCGACAATGTCGTCGCGCCGACCGCGCAGCAGGGGCAATTGACGGCGTCCGCCAAGGTGATTCGGGCCGCCATTTCGGATTTGCATCCCAATTCGGCCGTCGTGCTGGTTTTCGTCGACCAGACCACGGCAAGCACGAAAAAGAAAGATCCCGAGAAGACCCAGAGCGCCGTCCTGGTCACGCTGACAAAGGTCAACGGTTCCTGGCTGATCGCGAAATTCGACCCGGCCGCATGAGCGCGGCAAATCTCGTTCTAACCGTTACCTAGTCGGCCGAAGCGGTGTAACGTCATCGCTCGAGAATGCCGCAACCGATGGCGAAAAGCTGCCAGAGGCACTGTCGGATTATGCGCTTCGAGGAGCACCTGATGCGTTCAGTCAAAACACTCACCACCGCAACGCTGCTGGCTGCCACTGCATTCGGCGGTTTGGGCACGGCATCCACAGCCCAGGCGACAACCAAGGAAGAAGTGGCCATCAACGGGACGTTCCGCGCCACATCGATCGGCGATTGGGCCCAGAGAAATGACCAGTACTTCGGCGAGCCGACGGTCTACCAAATATGGACCATCAGCTCGACGTGCGAGACGTTTCAGGAATGCCACGGCACGGTGACCAGCGACCAGGGATGGAGCGCGCCCCTATATATGAACGATGGGGAGATGTGGAAGGTGAAACGCGACGTGCCGAATTGGGAGCGGTGCGAAGACGGTACCGCGTTCAGCGGACAGCAGACTTTCTATTTCTTCCCGGTGAACGACAATGGTGGATATCAAGTCGGGTCGCGGGTCTTATCCGGCAAGGACAAGACGGTCGGCCCGAGCGGTGCCTGCGGGCAAAACCAGTGGCTTGATATCGCAATGCCGTTGCGCCTGGATCAGCTCTCCTGACCGGGCGGTCGTAGCGTCTCGTAGCGTCGGGTCCCCGCCGCCCGGCTAGCGGTTTCAGGTGGGAAGCATGTCCTTCCACGTCTTGGGCGCTTTCGAGGTCGCGAGATCCGACTGCTGGTACAACTTCCCGTCCGGGCCGACATAGCGCCCGGTGTGCGGATCGTACTTTGCCACCACGACCGAGGGCGCGGGCTTAGCTGCGTTGGCTCCGAACGAGCTTGGCGCCGCCTGGGGCTGTCCACCACCGACCTGATCCGGTGGTGCGGGAGCGGCAGGTGGTGGCGGCGGCGGTGCGGGCGCGGCGGGTGGCGGGGGAAGTTGCCCCGGTGAAGGAACGTCGAGTGGCGCGATCGGCGGAAGGTCAGCCGCCATTGGCGACATGGGTGCCAGCGCGGGCGGTCCCGACGACGGCACGGGGGGTGAAGCTGCCCCAGGCGTGCCCGGTGGCGGATTTTCTCCCCTCGGCCCCGCGGGTGTGCCGCGCGGCACCGCCCCCGGTGGCAGCGGCGTTCCCTGCACCGGGCCAAAGATCCTGTCGTTGCTGGTAACTCGGTCATCGGGCGGGACGCCCTGGGCAAGCAGATTCGGATCCAGTGGAGAAGGACCGATGGTGTGCTGTTTCATCGCCAGCGGCATGAACGGCTTGTCGCTGTTGCAGATTTCGACGGTAGGCGCGCGCTTACCCGGGTGACCCATGCAGGGATAGTTGCGGGCACCGCGGACCGAGAGTGGTGAATCCTGCGGGAGTTTGCAGTACAACCCGTCCGGTGTGTCGATGTCGGTGAGGTCGTCCGGGGATCGCCATGAGCTGGGTGGCATGAAGCCGACCGTGCAAATAGGCGGATCGTCGATCGTGAGTGCGAAGTCGCCGATGGCCTTGCCGTCGGGATGGTTTTCGCCCTGGGCAGCCTGCTCAATAGCAACCGCGGACGGCAGCAACACCAGCAGCTGCTCGATCGCGGGGTGATAGGTGACGCCGATCTGCCCGATGGTCGTCAGGTTGGCCAGCAACACCGGCAGCGTCGGTTTGATTTGATCGAGAAGCCGGGACGCTTCGTTCGCAGCCCCAGGACCGTTTTGCAGGATGGTGCGGAAGTGGGAATCGTCGTTCACCAATACATCCGAAATTCCGGCGAAGCTTCGTGCCCACGTTCTGATCGAATCGGTCGTGCGTGCTTGCGTATCCAATAGCGGCCCCGTGTCTTCGGTGAGGGCTCGGGTGCGATCGACGACGCCGTTGGCGTCGCGGGAGATTGTCTCGGAGGAATCGATCAGTGACCCCAGGTCGTAACCGGAACCGTTGAAGCCCTGGAAGGTCTCGTCGAGCAATTGGCCGAGTTTGGTCTTCGGGATGCTGCCGACGAAGGTATTGAGCTGATCGAGCATCGGCCCGACCGCCTGCGGAATTGTCGTGTCGTGCGCGGCGATGACCGAGCCGTCATGCAGGTAAGGCGCCGAATCGGTTCTGGGCTGCAAGTCAACGTACTGTTCGCCCACCGCGGAGACACTGAGCACCTTCGCGGTCAGGTCCGCGGGCACCTTCGGTGAAGTGCTCAGCGACAGCGTCGCTTTCGCGCCGGTCGGCGTCAACCCCACCGAGGTGACCTTGCCGATCTGAACCCCGCGGTAGGTCACGTTGGAAAACCGGTACAGGCCGCCGGTGGCCGGCAGCTCCAGCGTCACCGTCATCCGACCGATGCCGAGCAGGGTGGGCACTTGGATGTAGAAGAGCACCATCGCGATCACGCCGATGGTCCCGACGATCGCGAAGATCAGCAGCTGGATCCGAACGAAGCGCGTCAGCATCTATCCGCCACCTCCCGTTCCAGGCGCCTCTGCGGGAGTGGCGTTTGGCCAAGACCCGCGTCAGGCATCGGTGCCGCAGATGGCGGCGGTCCGGGCAGCGGGGCTGCAGATGGTGGCGGTCCGGGCAGCGGGACTGCACCCGGCGGAGGCCCGGGCAGCGGCAGCGCATTGGGATCGACCCACGGTGGCCGCACGGGGTTGTGCAAAGGATCGAGTGTGTAATTGAAGCGATACGGGTCCCCGGGCTCCGGCGGTGCGGGCATGTCCAGCTGCCCCCAGTGGGTTCCCAAGAACAATGTCCGCTTGAGCCGTGGAATCGTGATGTCAAGATCGACATGCAGGTTGAAGTAGTCGCCTCGGACCGCTCGGTCGACGAAGTTCTGGGTGAACGGGAACACGAACGCCGCCGCGATCGCCATGCCGAACTCCGGTCCGACGTCGGCGAGTGCTTTGATGGTCGGCTCCAAGTTCTTGAGGTTCTTGACCAGGTCGTCCTGAGCGTCGTTGACCAACCGGGTGGCGGTGTTGCTGAACACGCGCAGATGATCGAGGGCGGCCGTCAGGCGCGGCCGCTCCTTGATCAGCACATCGAGGGCGGGCGGTATCTTGTGCAGCGCATCAGTGAGAACGTCGCGTTGTCCGGCGAATGTGGCCGCAAGCCGGTTCAGCGCCTGGATGGAGTCGACGATGTTGTCTCGTTGTTCGTCCAGAGTTCCCACGAACGTGTCGAGGCGAGTAATCAGATCACGGAAGGCGCCCTCGTGCCCGGACAGGGCGGCGGAGAAATTGTGGATGACCTCCCCGATCTGCCCCAGTCCCCCGCCGTTGACGACCGCTCCCAGCGACGACAGCGTCTGCTCTGTCGACGGGTAGGCCGATGACCGACTGAGCGGGATGGTGGCGCCCGGCTGCAGTCGTCCGCTTCCCTGCTGGCCGAGCGGCGTATTGAGTTCCACGTGCATCGACCCCAGCAGGCTGGTCTGACCGACGGTGGCGACCACGTTGGCCGGGACGACGACATCGCGCTTGACCGAGATCTCGACGTCGGCGTGCCAGCCTTGCACCCTCATCGTGCCGACACTGCCGACGACGACGTCGTCGATCATCACCGGCGAATTCGACTCCATCGTCCCGACATTCGGCAGCTCGAGGTGGTAGATGTCGGCCCCCGGCCCGCGCCCGACCGCACCGGGCAGTGGTAGTGAGTTCAGGCCGTGGAATGCGCATCCCGTCGCCGTCAACACCACGCAACAGCCGACGACGAACACCCGCCGAGCCGCTACCCGGGCGATCATTGTTGTGTCCCTTCGGCCGGCAGCAGCATGCCCGACACGCTCGGGGCCGGTGGTGGTGGCATCGGTGTCGACGGTGGGGGCGGCAGCGGCATCGCAGCGCCGGGTATCGCCGAGGGCGGCACCGCCCCCGGCGGCCCCACCGGATCACCCGGCAGTCCGGTAAAGGCCGACACCGCGGGCGGGATCTCGGGTGGTCCGGGTTTCGGGCCCTCGCCGCCGGGCGCCAGGCGCGGTTCGGTGTAGAGAATCTTGGACGGGTCTATCGACTTGGCTATGAATGGGTCGATGGGAAGTGGCGATTGATTGAAGTTGAGGAGTCGCAATCCGGGACCGAGAAACAGGGCGCACAGCTTGCCCGATTCGACCGCGGTGACGTTCTCGATGCCGCCGATTTGGTCGCAGCCCGGCATGGAAAGCAGAAGCTGACCGCCCCACGTGGGATTCGCGAAGTTCGCGAACCCGAACCCGCCCACGATGCTTCCGGTGTCGGCGTTGTAGTCGTTGAAGAAGTTGCCGAACGCATTCGGCGCGACGTGCAGAATGTTTTCCAGGGCCATGTGGTGATCGACCAGGTTCTGTGTGACGTCGGCCAACCTGGCAATCTGCTCGCTGGTCTGGTTGCGAGTGCCGGCGATGAATCGCTGCACCTCGCCGACCGCCGTCGACAGATCTGTCAGCGCCGCGTCCAGGTCGGATTTGCTGTCGTTGACCACGCTGGTGAGCGTCGCCAGGCGGTCGTTGAATTGCACGAGTTGGACGTTGCTATCGCGCAGCGCGCCGACGAAGGTCTGCAGGTTTTTGATGATGTCGACGATGTTGCCGCTACCGTTGGCGAGGATGCGTCCGACCCCTGACAGTTGGCCGAGTGTTTGCCGCAGCTTGTCGCCGTTGCCCTCCAGCGCGTTGGCGGCGCTGTCGATGAACCGGCCCACCGACGTACCCGATACACCACTCTTCGGACCCAAATCCGTTGCCAGACGCATCAACTGGGCTTTGACCTCGTCCCACTCGACCGGGATTGCGGTCCGTTCGACCGGTATCACTGCGCCATCGTGCATGACCGGCCCACTATCTCTATAGGCCGGTGTGAGTTGGACGTAGCGGGCGGCCACCAGATTCGAGGCGACGATTACCGCCTTCGCGTCCGCCGGAACGGACACGCCGTGGTCGACCTTGAGGGTCATCTTGGCCTGTGTGCCCTGCGGCTGAATGGATTTGATGGTGCCGACCTTGACACCCGAGACCCGCACCTCGTCGCCGGGGTAGATCGCGGTGGCGGTGGTGAAATATGCCGTAATCGTGTGCGGGCCGAAGAGCTTATTGCGGACGAGCAGGGCAGCGCCGGCAACGACGAGCCCGACTAGGACAACCGCCGCCATGGCGGTCAGCCTGCTGCGCGGGATCCGGGCGATCATTGCGATCCCCCGACCCTGCCACCCAACGTACAAGTAGGGCACATCGGAATAGCGTTGTACGGCCAGGGGGTCAGCGACCGAGGCACCTGCGATGGGAAGCCGGGACCGCGAGCCGTGTCGAAGGTGCGGAATCCCCAGAGGTAGTCGAACAACGGCTGGAAGAGTTGCGGGGCAAGGAAGTTCGGGACGAACGCCGAGTAGGCGTACATGCTGGAGATGCCCTCGCCGACCGTGATCTCGAATTTGGCGAGACCCGGCAGGGCTTTGGCGATGTTGTCGCGGTTCTTCTCCAGCACCCCGGTCACCCTATTCAGCCTCTCCAGCGTCGGTGCCAATGTGCTTTCGTTGTCGTGCACCAACCCCGTCAGCTGCTTGGCCACCACCGACGTGTTGGCCAGCAGGTCCACGATCTCTTGTCGGCGCGCCACCAGGACTTGGAGCAGAGAGTCGGAGTTGAGGATGAGTTTGTTGACCTGCTGGCTGCGTTCGGAAAGTATCCCGGTGAGGTCGCCGGCACCCTTGAACAGCTCGGCCAGGTTCTTGTTGCGGCTGTTGAGGGTGTGTGATAGCCGGGTGAGTGCGTCGAAGGCCGGCCCCATCTGGGGCGCGATCTGATCGAGCGTCGCTGACAGCGTGTCCAACGACTGGTTCAGCGCCGTGGTGTTGGTTCCGGCAGTGTCGGATGTCAGGTCGCTAACCGCTTCCGTGAGCGAGTAGGGCGACGACGTACGCGAGACCGGAATGAGAGTCATCGGACGCATCGTTCCGCTGCCGGCGGACTCCAACGTCAGCGTCCGCTCGCCTAGGAGCGAGCCGGTGCGAATGTGCGCGGTGGTCTCCGACCCGAGCAGGATGTCGCCCTTCATCACGAACGTCACCAGCGCATCGCCGTGGCGCAGCTTCACATCCGACACCGTGCCGACCTTCATCCCCGACACCGTCACGGGGTTGCCATTCGCAAGGCCGCCGGCTTCCGTAAACAGCGCCTGGTATCGGACCATCGTCGCCCACGAGATGAATCGGTCGGGCGACAGGCCCACGAGGATGACCATGGTGATGAGGGCAACGCCGATGAGTCCGGCCTTGACGAGCCCAGCTCCGCGATACTTGAGCATTAGGGTTCCGTGCACCTTCCTGCATCTGACCTGAAGATATTGGAGTGCACCGTCTTGCCCGAAAGATCCGTGCCGCGGAGCTCTAACTGGCACAGGTAGTACGGGATGGTGGCGCCGTTCACGCCGAGTCGGACCAGCTTGCGGTAGTTCTTAGGCGCCTTACCGATTGCAGCGTCGAGGCGGTCCTTGTCGCCATCGAGTATCGGCGCCAGCCGATTCAACTGAGCTATGGTGCCGGACAGCGGCGGCCGCGCGCTGGCCAACAGATCTGCCAGCGAGGCGGTTCCCCTGTCCAGGGCGTCAATGGCGGACCCGATGGTGTTGCGGTCATCCGACAGCCCGCTGACAAGCTTCTCGAGGCGATCGATTGCGCCGGAGAACTGGGTGCCGTCCTTGGAAACCGTGCCGACCACGATGTTGAGGTTGTCGATTAGTTGCTGCACGGTTTGATCGTTGTCGGCCAAGGCATTTGAAAACGAGGTCGTCTTGGAGAACAGCGACTCGAGAGTCCCACCTTGACCCTGGAACACCTGTAACAATCCTGACGTTAGTGCGTTGACATCGCGCGCATTCAGGCCCTGGGTAACGGGTTTCAGTCCGCCGAGCAGCAGATCGAGGTCCAGCGCCGGCGCGGTGCGGTTGACGGGAATCTGACCGCCGGCCGGTAGGCGCGTGGTCGAGCCCGGACCATCGACGAGTTCGAGGTAGCGATCGCCCACCAGGTTGAGGTAGCGGACCGCCGCCCTGGTGCCCTCGGTAAGGACGATGTTGCGGTCGGCGTCGAATTTCACCACAACTTTCTTGTCCGGCTGCAGCGAGACGCTGTCGACCGTGCCCACCCGGACCCCGGCGACCCGCACCGACTGCCCCGGCTTGAGACGCGACACGTCGGTGAACACCGCCGAATATCCGGTCGTCGAACCCGTCCGGTACTGGCCGAAGATGAAGAACAGGAACGAGCTCAGGATGGCCATCACGACCGCGAAGATCGCGAACTTGATCAGCGTGGCGCGCGTTCTCATCCGGGTTGTCCAACCTGAGCGGAGTTGCGTGGCGGGCCCGCGATCGGTCCGTACAACAGCTGTTTGAGGAGATCGGAGTTGATCAGTACCTGTGGGTTTCCGTACCCCACCGGGTCGGCGCCGATATCGGTAATCAATTGCGGCGGGTTCGTGTTGAACGGCAGCTTCGGCAGACCCACGCACCGCGGGCCGCCCGTCGCCGCAACCTTGGGCAGGTTCGTCGGATACCGATAACGTTCGGCGCCCAACGTGAGACTCGCCGATATGTTGATGCTCGGTTCCGACAACGGCGCACCGTGCCCAATCTGTATGAGGCCAGCGAAACTGCAGGTGAGCGCCGGGCCGTACTCGTTGGTCAGATCGGTGGTCGGCACCAGCAGATGCAGCGCACTCGTCAGCAGTGGGCGGTTCGCCGACAAGACGTCGTTGCCGATGTCGGCCAAGCCGATCGCGCTGATCAGCAACGCATCGAGGTTGTGCTGCTCATCGACGATCGTTTTGCTGATCCGGGTCGCGTTGGCCGCGGTCTTCACCAGGTCCGGTGCCGCGTCGGCATAAGCGTTGGACACCGCCGGTAAGACCGCCAGGTCATGACGGAATGCGGGAAGGCTCGGCTCCAGCCTGGCCAGAAACGAGTCCAAGTCGCTCAGCGACTGACCAAGCCGTGGGCCCCGCCCACTGAACGCTTGTGCCAGCGCGCCCAGTGACTCGTTGAGCTTCGGCGGGTCGATGTGCGCCAGAACCGACACCAGTTGCTGGAATACCGTGTTGATTTCGACCATGACGTGCTCGCCCCGCAGCGTCTGGCCGCCGTGCAGCCGCGCTGCCGAGGGCTCGGCGGGCGGCACCAGCTCGACGGACTTCGCGCCAAACACCGTCGACGAATTGATGTCGGCGAGCACGTTGCTGGGAATGTATTTCAGCTGCGATGGGTCCATCGCCAAGTGAATGGCCGCTTGGCCGTTGGGCAGCGATTCGATCGTGTCGACCTTGCCGACCTGTACGCCGCGCATCTTGACCTTGGCGTTCGGATTCATGACCAGGCCGGCGCGTTGCGAGATCACAGTTACCGGAACGGTTTGGGTGAAGTCGCCCGCGAACAGGCCCAGCGAGACGGCGACGATGGCACCAATCACAAGGATTGTCGCCAACCCAGCCAGCGGCCGCGCATACGATCGCGACCCGGAGTGGCTGGCCGGACGATGCCGCCACAGGCCGGGCCGGGCGGTTACTAGGCCCGGGACGCGGATTGTGCGTCACTTTCCTTTCACCACCTTTCGCTAGCCGGAGAGGTTGAAGTTGCCGTTGGAGCCATAGATGGCCAGTGAAACCAGCAGGATCACCGACACGACCACGATCAGCGATGTCCTTACCGCGTTACCGGTCGCGACACCTACACCGGCCGGTCCGCCCGACGCGAAATAGCCGTAGTAGGTATGGATCAACAAGATCGTGATCGCCATCGCGATCGCTTGCAAAAACGACCACAACAAGTCGATCGGGTTGAGGAACGTCGTGAAGTAGTGGTTGTACAAGCCGCTTGATTGGCCGAAGAGATCCGTCGTGATGAACTGGCTGGCGAAAAACGACAGGACGACGGCGATGCTGTACAACGGCGTGATCGCCATCATTCCTGCAACGATCCTGGTGCTGACCAGATACGACACCGGCCGGATCGCCATCGCTTCCAGCGCGTCGATTTCTTCGTTGATCCGCATGGCGCCCAGTTGCGCGGTCACGCCGGCGCCGAAGGTGGCGGCCAAACCGATCCCGGCGACAATTGGCGCCGCGATCCGGACGTTGATAAAGGCCGCCAGAAATCCGGTCAGCGCCTCAATGCCGATGTTTCCCAGCGAGCTGTATCCCTGGACCGCCAGCGTGCCGCCCGCGGCCAGCGTCATGAAGCCAACGATCGTCAGCGTCCCACCGATCATCGCTAAAGTCCCCGCACCCATGCTGATTTCGGCGATCAGACGGATGATCTCCCGCCGGTAGCGGGTGACGGCGAACGGTATCCCGCCTATCGCCTGACCGTAGAACAGCGTTTGATCGCCGAGTCGGCCAAGAGTGCCGACCGGCTTCTCGAGTTGTCGCGTCAGTCGCGGATAGACGGCTCGCAGTTGTGCCACAGCGTGTGTTCAACCCTCCTTCGGGCTACTTGGCCGACATGCGGATGCCGATGGCGGTGACCACCACATTGACAACCAGTAGAGCCATGAACGCGAACACCACCGTTTCGTTGACGGCATTGCCCACCGCCTTGGCGCCTCCGCCGGAAACCGTCAGCCCGCGATAACACGCGACCAATCCGGCGATCAGGCCGAAAAGCGCCGCCTTGACGCACGAAATGATCACTTCGGGCACGCCGGTCAGCAACGTGATGCCCGCCGCGAATGCGCCGGGATTCACGTCTTGGACGAACACCGAAAAGAGGTATCCGCCCACGATGCCGATGATGACCACCAGGCTGTTGAGTAGAAAAGCCACCAGGCCCGCGGCCAGCATGCGCGGCGTCACTAGACGCTGGACCGGGTTGATACCCAACACTTCCATCGCATCGATCTCTTCGCGGATCGTTCGCGAGCCCAAGTCCGCGCACATCGCCGTCGCGCCGGCACCCGCCACGATCAACACGGTCACCAGCGGGCCGACCTGGGTGACCGCGCCGAATGCGGCGCCCGCACCGGACAGGTCAGCGGCGCCCAATTCCCGCAACAGGATGTTGAGCGTAAAGCTGACCAGCACGGTAAACGGAATGGCCACCAACAACGTGGGCACGATCGCGACGCGCGCAACAAACCACGACTGCTCTAAGAACTCACGCCACTGAAAGGGCCGGCGGAACGCAAACTTGACCGCGTCGGCCGACATCGCAAAGAGGCCCCCGATCGCCTGCATCGGCTTGGCCCCACGTCCCAATGAAATTCCCGCCGTCCAGCGGTCCGCTCCCCTAATCGCCATTGATTCGAGGCCCTTCCAGACTCGTGCCGACGGTTTCGCACCTCACGCCCGGCCCTCCGTTCCGTCGCGCGAGTTGGCGCTCCCGAGGAATGCTGGCCGGCCAAACCCCGACTCCTTGAGGCGTCCGGTCATTGTGACTCATGCCATGTCCAGGTGGAGCAAAAACTGCACAACCGTTATCGAAGAACCGGTGGCTCCCTTAACGGCTACGTTCGGCTTACACATCTGGGCCCTGCTCCTAAGTGACGGCGCCAGCCGTCTTGAGTTCGATGATGCGGTCCCAATCGAGGCCGAGTTCCATCAGGATGTCGTCGGTCTGCTCGGCGAATCCGGGCGCCGGTCCGGTCTGCGGTGCGGCGACGTCGAACTGGACCGGGTTGGCGACGAGTTCAAGCTCGCCCGCACGCACCACATACTCGTTCGCCCGGACCTGCGCGTCGTCCGCGGCCTGCAGCGTGTCCTGCACGGGCGCCCATGGCCCGGCGAGCGTGGCAAAGCGTTCACTCCACTCGGCCAGGGTGCGGGCAGCGATGGCCTTGGTCAAAAGCTCGACCGCGTCTGACGTGTTGGCGGCGATGCTCTCGACGGTGGCGAAGCGTGGATCGTCGGCCAATTCCGGCAGATCGACGTGGCGGCAGACGTCCGCCCAGAACTTGGTGGGCTGCATCATCACGAAGGAGATGTAGCGGTCGTCAGCAGTTGCGTAGAGACCCACCAGCGGATTGACGGGGGAACCGTGCACGCCCGGAGGGAAGGCTTCCATCCGCTGACCCAGGTGCAGCGTCAACGCGACCGTGTGCCCCATCGACCACAGCCCGCTGCCGAGCAGCGACACATCGACGACGGACGGTTCGCCGGTGCGCTCGCGCTTGAGCAACGCCGCCGCAATGCCACCCGCGAGGTTGGTGCCCGAGATGGTGTCGCCGTACGCCGGTCCGGGGGGCGCGATCATGCCCGGCATCCCCGCCGGGGTGATGGTGGCCGCGGTTCCGGCCCGGCACCAGAAGGCAGTCATGTCGTAACCACCCTTGTCGGACTCCGCGCCTCGAGGACCGAGCGCGCTTCCGCGGGCATAAATGATCTTCTGGTTCACCGCCCGGATGTCGTCGACGTCAATGCCGAACTTCTTGCGCGCGTCGGGCAGGAAACTGGTCAGGAACACGTCGGCTCGCCGGGCCAGTTCGTAGAGCACTTCGCGGCCCTCGGGGACCGACATGTCCAATCCGATGCTGCGCTTGCCGCGGTTGGCGTGCTCGATGTTGGGATTGGGATCACCCTCCACCCGCAGCAGGCCGGTCTGGCGCAGCCCGCGCTGCGGATCGCCCGTCACCGCATGTTCCACTTTGACGACGTCGGCGCCCCATTCGGCCAGCACGGCGCCCGCCGATGGGACGAACCCGTACATGGCGACTTCCAGGACTCGGATGCCCTCCAGCGGCCTCACCGTTCGGCTCCCAGAACAACCCGCGCGCCCGTTACCGTCCGCGCGTTGGTCGCAACTGTGACCTGAAACTGCACCCAGCCCCCTATATGGTGGTCGTCACGATAATTCAATTCTCGGTCGTCGCGAATCTTACATTCGCGTCTCGATAATTCAAGAAACTCTCAGGAATGGGCCTAGGCCGCTGACATGCTGGGCAATCGCACAGCGCTGAGCCGTCGGGGCCTTACTGTGCTGGCCGAGTGCGGTTTTGGGGCAACCTTGCGAGCCGTTCTGGCGTGAGAGTAAGGTTCTCATAATTGCAAGGGAGATTCTTTGTGCTTGAGACTGTCACATTTTCGGGCGGGGCTTGGATGTTGTGGACATGAAGACCGCGGTGGTCACCGGCGGCGGGTCCGGTATCGGCGCGGCAGTGGCGGATCGCCTGCGTGCCGACGGTCTTGACGTCGCCGTCGTCGACCTCAAGCCGTCGGATACCGATCTGGCTTTCACGGCCGACGTGACAGACCGGGCGCAGGTGGATGCCGCGCTGTCGGCCATCCGGGACCGGCTGGGCCCGGTCACCGTCCTGGTCAACGCCGCGGGCCTGGACGGGTTCAAGCGTTTCAACAACCTCACGTTCGAGGATTGGCAGCGAGTGATCGATGTCAACCTGCACGGGGTTTTCCATACCATTCAGGCGGTGCTGCCCGACATGGTCGAGGCGGGCTGGGGACGGATCGTCAACATCTCGTCATCGAGCACGCATTCCGGCGCGCCGTACATGTCGCACTATGTCGCGGCCAAGTCCGCGGTCAACGGCCTCACCAAGTCGCTGGCGCTCGAGTACGGGCCCAGCGGCATCACCGTGAATGCCGTGCCACCCGGTTTCATCGACACTCCGATGCTGCGCAACGCCGAGGCGCAAGGGTTCCTCGGAGACATCGAGCAGACCATCGCACGGACCCCGGTGCGCCGGATCGGCAAGCCAGAAGACATCGCCGCAGCGTGCGCCTTTCTGGTATCTGAGGAAGCCGGCTACATCACCGGTCAGATATTGGGCGTCAACGGCGGCCGGAACACCTGAAACCACGAGGAGACACCGTGAAGGTCTGGGTTGATCCAGAACGCTGCCAGGGACACACCCTGTGCTCGATGATCGCTCCGGATTCGTTCGAGCTCAGCGACATCGACGGCAGTTCGTCGGCAGTCAACGAAGTGGTGCCGGCCGACCAGGAGGACCAGGTGCGGGAAGCCGCGCACTCGTGTCCGGAGCAGGCCATCATGATCACGGACGAAGCGCAAAGGGAGACAGCAGGTTGAGTGTCGACGACGTCGTGAGCGATAGCGACCGTAAGAAGCCGACGTACCACTTCGACCGAAACGCCGCGGAGTACCGGTCGCAGTTCAAACAGATCACCGAGGACATGCACGCCAAGTGCCCGATGGCGTGGACCGACACCTACGGCGGGCACTGGGTCGCAGCCGGCAGCAGCGAAGTGTTCGAGCTCGCCCGCTGCCCTGCCGTCTCCAACGACCACGACATCAACAACGAGCGTCGCGGTTACGGGGGCATCTCGATCCCGAAGGCCAGACGCGTCAGCATGGTGCGCGGCGGCATCCTCGAGATGGACGACCCCGAACACCGCACCTACCGCACCGTGCTCAATCCCTATCTGTCGCCGGCCGCGGTCAAGCGCTGGGAACCGTTCATTCACGACATCACCCGCGCCTGCGTCAACGAGAAGATCGAAGAAGGCAGCATCGACTTCGTCGACGACCTGGCCAACATCGTGCCGGCGGTGCTGACCCTGGCGATGCTGGGCATCCCGCTAAAGAAGTGGAACCTCTACAGCGAGCCAGTTCACGCGGCGGTCTACACCCCGGAACACTCCCCGGACATCGAGCGCGTCACCGCGATGCACCGGGAGATGGGGCTCGACATGGTCAACAACATGCTCGAGATCCGCGAGAACCCGCGACCCGGCATCGTGAATGGCCTGCTCGAGATGCGGATCGACGGCGAGCCCGCGCCCGATCTGGAAATCCTGGGCAATCTTGGCTTGGTCATCGGCGGTGGCTTTGACACGACGACGGCGCTGACTGCCCACTCACTGGAGTGGCTCTCGGAACACCCCGACGAGCGTGAGCGGCTGTCCCAGAACCGCGAGACCCTGCTCGACCCCGCGACCGAAGAGTTTCTGCGTTTCTTCACCCCGGCCGCCGGCGACGGAAGGACCTTCTCCGACGACGTCGAAATCGAGGGCAATCACTTCAAAGAGGGCGAGCGGCTCTGGATCTCGTGGGCCATGGCCAACCGCGACTCCTCGGTGTTCGCCGATCCGGACAAGGTTATCCTCGACCGAAAAGGTAACCGGCACTTCAGCTTTGGCATTGGCGTGCACCGCTGCGTGGGATCGAACGTGGCGCGCACGGTGTTCAAGTCCATGCTGACCGCGGTCCTCGACCGGATGCCCGACTACCGCTGCGACCCGGACGGCACGGTGCATTACGAGTGCATCGGCGTCATCCAGGGCATGCGCAAGCTGCCGGCCACCTTCACGCCCGGCACCAAGATCGGTGCGGGACTCGACGAGACCCTGGACAAGCTGCAGCGCATCTGCGACGAGCAAGAGCTGGCCCGCCCCGTCACCGAGCGCAAGGAAGCCGCGGTCATCGATTGAGCCGCTCGCGGGCCGTTGACTGCTCCAAATTTTCCGAGTAGCCCTTGTTTCGGCACGGTCGCGCTCTATATTCAGGCCAAGCTCGTGCAGAGATGGGAGACGAATCGGTGAAGACTCTCGCAGTGAGCCTCGCGCTTGCCACGGCCGCGCTGACTGTCACGCCGACCGCCCACGCGGACATGCTGTTTGGCAACTACAGGCTGGACACAAACCGGGATCCTGGCCACAGCTGGATTTGGTCGATTAACCCGTGCACTCCTAAGGGGCCGGGATGCGCGACCGTCTACGCAACTCCGCAACCCAACGGGCAAGCGGCGACCTGGAAAACGGATGCTCACCTGTCCGACGGCCGCTACACCATGGCCGTCGATGTGCCCGACGGTGTGCGCTGCGTGGTCCAGTTCTTTCCCTCACATGATGTCTATACCTGGGACGCGGTCTCACTGGGCGGTCAAGTGGTGTCCACGTACGACACCGGCTGCGGTGGCGGTCCAGGGGGCTCCGACACTTACCCCTTCTCGCTCGTGCGATGGTAGGCGCAGCTTCTGTCTGCGCACGGGATTCGCCGGCCATTCCGATGCTAGGAACGGCCGGTACATTGAGAGACACCGGGGTTCAGGTCAACGATGATGATGGTGACGGGCGGTAAGCGCAGTGAGTGAGGCGAAACCACCGCCTGAGGATTCAGACACCGCAAAAGCCGAAGCGATGGCGTTGCTCGAAGAAGCCGAGGCAGAAGCCGCCGAAGCCGAAGCCGAGGCCGCCGCTGCGCGAGCCCGCGCCCGCGCCGCCCGGTTGCGCCGTGAAGCGCTGGAAAAGGCCTCGGAAAAGGCGAAGGCCGCCGAGGCGGAGAAGCGAGCCGCGGACGCCGACAAGGACGACGCCGAAAAGGACGACGAAGACAAGGACGCAGACGACACCGTCGAATCCGTTGACGACCGACGACACCGTCGAATCCGTTGACGGGGAGACCGATGAAGAAGAACCCGACGAGACCATCACAGCCGCAGAAGGGGAATCCGGGCCCGTAAGACGGCGACGACGATTGCCGTCACTGTCGCTGTCGACAATTTCCAAAGTGGCCGCGGTAATCCTCATTTGCGCCTTTGCCGCGGCCACCGGATACATGATGTGGCGAGACCATGACGCTGCCGAGCGAGCGCAGCGCTCCGCGAACTTCGTAGCCGGCGCCAGGCAGGGCATCATCAATATGACCTCCCTTGACTTCAACAGGGCCAAGGACGACGTCCAGCGAGTCATCGACAGCTCTACCGGCCAGTTCAGGGACGACTTCCAGCAGCGTGCGAAGGATTTCGCATCGGTCGTTGAGCAGTCCAAAGTGGTCACCCAAGGAACGGTCAGCTCGGCGGCCCTCGAATCAATGGACGAGCATTCCGCGTCGGTACTGATCTTGGCGACATCGAAGATCACCAATGCCGCGGGCGCCAAGGACGAACCGCGCGTATTTAGGCTCCGCGTAACCGTGACCGAGGATGGCGGACAATACAAGATGTCGAAAGTGGACTTTGTAGTGTGACCGATTCCAGCCGCAATACTGAAACCGCCGATACCGCTGAAGAAGTCAAGGACGCGGAGGCAGCGCAAACCGAGGCCGACGACTCGGTGACCGAAGTACCCGCCGATACCGCTGAAGCCGTCGAGGACGCGGAGGCAGCGCAAACCGAGGCCGACGACTCGGTGACCGAAGTACCCGCCGAACCCGACGAGTCGTCCGAGCCAACCGTCAGCCGGCGACGTGGCCGCCCGCGCTTTCCGAGCAACGTGAAGCTCAACCTAAAAGTCGTTCCCGTGATTCTGGTCCTGTTGCTGCTGATATCCGGCGGCGCTGCGACGTGGGTGTACTTCAAGCGCTATCAGCCAAATCAACGTACTGATCCCAGCGTCGCCCGGGCGGTGGTCAGTGCGGCGTCAGACGGAACGGTTGCATTGCTGTCGTACTCACCCGAGTCGCTCGATAAGGACTTCACCGCCGCCAAGTCGCACCTGTCGGGCGATTTCCTGTCGTACTACAGCCAATTCACCGAGCAGATCGTGGCTCCGGCGGCCAGAGAGAAGTCACTGAAGACCAACGCTCACGTGATGGGGGCCGCGGTGTCGGAGTTGCATCCGGATTCGGCCGTGGTTCTGGTGTTTGTCGACCAGAGCACCACGAGCAAGGACAGGCCCGATCCCTCCATGTCGTCCAGCAGTGTGCTGGTGAGCATGGCCCGCGTCAACGGCAACTGGCTGATCACCAAGTTCGACCCGGTCTAGAACTCGCGCGGGTAGGGCGAGCAGACGCAAAAGCCTTCGCCCGCTCGGCGTGTCGGGGGATTTTGTGTCTGCTCGCGCGAACTCAGCGCGGCAAACCCAGCACGCGCTGGGCGATGATGTTCCGCTGAATTTCTGACGTGCCTCCGGCGATGGTGCCGGAGAAGCTGCGGGCGTAGCGCTCGAACCAGCTGGCGAAGTAGTGGTCCAGGTTCATGTGCGCGTACGGGCCCGTCTGACCGGGGTGGATGAGCCCGTCGGGCCCGGCAGACGTCAGGGCCTGTTCCATCCCGCGCAACTCGGCCTCGGACCCGAGGAGCTTGAGCACAGAGATGGCGGCCACGTCGTCCTCGCCGCGGGCCGCGCGGGCCAGGGCCACCGAGCCCAGCAGGCGCAGCGCCTGCTTGTCCATGATCGTGGTGGCGTACTGGTCGCGCTCGACCTCGGTGCGGGGATGGAAGTCGGCGATCTCGTTGTCGAGTCGATCCGCGAATCCCAGCCACATCATGGTGCGCTCGTGACCCAGCGAGCCATTGGCCACCCGCCATCCCCCATTGAGCTCACCGACCAGGTTCTCGGCGGGCACCCGGACATCGGTGAAAAACACCTCGTTGAAATCCAGGTCATCGCCGGCCACGATCGACGGGAACGGCCGGCGCACCACACCCGGGGTATCCGTCGGGATCACTAATACGCTGATGCCCTTGTGTTTTGGCGCGTCGGGATCGGTACGGACAAAGGTCAGCAAGAAGTCGGCGTCGTGGGCTCCCGAGGTCCACACCTTCTGCCCGTTGACGACGAAGTGATCGCCATCTAGCACGGCCCGGGTACGCAACGACGCCAGATCGGAGCCGGCGCTGGGCTCGCTCATCCCCAGCGAAGCGGTGATCTCGGCCCGCAGGACCGGCAACGCCCAGCGGCGTTTCTGCTCCTCACTGCCGAACGACAACAGTGATGCCGCAATAATATTCACGCCTTGCGGGTTAAAGCTGTGGTAAATCCGCCGGCGGGACAGCTCCTCGAAGTAGACGAACTGCTGAACTACGGTCGCGTTGCGGCCACCAAATTCCGGGGGCTGACTGGGTAGCAGCCAGCCGTTGTCGAATAGCAGCCGCTGCCACTCGCGTGCCCACTGCGGCATGTGCGAGACCGAGCGAGGACGCTCGAGCGTTTCGCTTGCGGGAGGAAGGTTTTCATCGAGGAACGCCGAAAACTCCGCCCGAAATTCCTCGACGTCGGGATCAAAAGTCAGCTGCACGGTACTCCTCCGCGATCCGCGCCCGATGCTCCGCGGCGCCGCCGAGCATGAGCTCACCGGCCTTGGCCCGCTTCAGCGCGAACTGCAGATCGTTCTCCCACGTGAAGCCCATCGCGCCGTGTAGCTGTAAGCCATGCCGGAACACCAGCGCCTGGCACTCGCCCGCCGATGCTTTGGCCATCGCGGCCGCCAGCCGGCGGCGCGGATCGTCGGCGGCGATCGTCAACGCGGCGAAGTAGGCCAGCGCCCGGGCCCGCTCCACCGCGACATGCATGTCCGCGGCCTTATGCTGCACGGCCTGGAAGGAACCGATCGGGACACCGAATTGCTGACGGCTGCGCACGTGTTCGAGCACCAGGTCGAGGGTGCGCTGGCAGGCGCCGACCATGGTGATCGCCATGCCCGTCAGCGCAAGATGGTCGGCGCGCTCCCGGTCGACGATCACCCGCGTGGTGTCGGGCACGCGGACCGCGTCGAACGACAGGTCGGCGACGTGCAGCACGGGATCGAACACTTCCGAACGCCGGGCCGACACCTGATCGGCCGCGATGATGAACACCCCGGCGTCGGTCAGCACCGCCAGCCGGTCGGTGCGATCGCCGTCGAGCACGTGCCGGGCCGTGCCGTTGAGCACCCAGCCTTCGGCGTCGCGGTGAGCCGTCACACCGTTGTAGACGGCGGTGCCCGATTCGTGCGGATCGAACCGATCCCCGGCCAACGGCGCGAACTGGCTCATGGTCGCCAGGAACGGGGTGGGGTCGGTGGCGCGGCCCAGCTCTTCGAGCACGATCGCCAACTCCACTGCGCCGGCCGGATCGTTGAGCTCGGTCCAGCCGAGGTCCACATAGACCTTCCATAGCGCGCTGGGGTCGGCGCCGTCCTCGGCCACGCTGCGCACCAGCGAGGCTGGACACTCCTTGGTGACGACGTCTCGTGCGGTCTGCTGCCACAGCCGCTGATCAGCATCGAATTCCAACAGCATCCGAGCCGCCTCCTGTCCTCGTCACCCAGGCGAGAATAACATTCTCTCTTGCGGAAGTAGTAATCTCATAAATCGGTTATTGAGGTGCCGATGCACCCGGAAGGGGCCGTGATGGCGGACACCGCAACGACGCTGTGGGAGATCGAAGCGATCAAGCAGCTCAAGGCCCGATACTGCCGCTACCTGGATACCAAGCAGTGGGACGACTGGCGGACGTTGTTCACCGACGACTTCGTCAGCGATACCTCGCCGTCGGGTGGCAAGCGGATCGCCGGCGCCGACGAGTTCGTGTCCTTTGTTCGGGGCACGCTGGGGAAGCCGTCGCAACCGACCGTTCACCAGGTGCACGCCCCCGAGATCACGTTGACGTCGGACACGACCGCGACCGGAGTGTGGGCGCTCCATGACGTCGTGCGGTTGGCGCCGGGCGTCAACCTCGACGGGCGCGGGCACTACCACGAAACCTACGAAAAGGTCGACGGCCGGTGGCTGATCAAGACCTCCACGCTGACCCGGCTGCGCGAGGACGTGTTCAATCCGGTGTTCTCCGTGCGCATCTCGCCCCGGTTGCGTGACGCGGGGGCAGCGGTGGCGCGCAGGTTCGGCGCATGAGCAGCCAGACCGTACTCGTCACCGGCGCCTTCGGCCAGGTCGGTAAGCGGTGCACCGAAATCTTGCTGAGCCGCGGGCGCACGGTGATCGCGATGGACGTCCGCAGCGACCGTTCTGCGGCCGCCGCCGCGGACCTGGCCGCAACGTCGCATACCGGCAAGCTGATCCCGGAATACACCGACCTCACCGACGCCGACGCGGTCGCCGCGGTGGTGGAGCGCCATCGACCGGAGGCGATCGTGCATCTGGCGGCGATCGTCTCGCCGCCCTCGTACCGCAATCCCCGGCTGGCCCGCAGGGTCAACGTGGACGGCACCCGGCACCTCGCGGAGGCGGCGCGGGCCCTGAGCGATCCGCCGCTGTTCGTGTTCGCCTCCAGCGCGGCGGTGTACGGCTCACGCAACCCGAACCGGCAACCCGAACGCATCACCGGCGACACCCCGGTGAATCCGATCGACCAGTACGGCGAGGACAAGGTCATGGCCGAAGCCGTCATCACTAAAAGCGGCCTGCCGCATGCAATTTTGCGGCTGGGCGGCGTCTTTTCGCCCGACGGCCAGGCCAACCTGGACGGCGATTATCTGCTCCTGGTGCGCGCCACCCCGACGGACAACCGCATCCACTCGGTCGATGCCCGCGACGTCGCACTGGCCTTCGCCAACGCCGTGGACCGCCGAGACACCATCGACGGCAAGGTACTGGTGATCGGCGGCAACGACACGTACGTCCACCTGTGGAGCGACATGCAGGACGACGTCATGGCCGCGGTCGGCATCGGTCGGCTCGGCCCCTCCGCGGGCCTGCCCGGCGATCCCGACGACGACCGCGGGTGGGCCTTCACCGGCTGGTTCGATACCACCGAATCCCAAGCCCTGCTTGACTATCAGAAACACGACTGGCCCGCCACCCTCGCGTGGGTCGCCGACGCCATGGGCCGGCGCCGCATGCTGCTCAAGGCGCTCGGCCCGGTGCTGCGTCCGACCATGCGCGCGCTCCTGGCGCTGCAACGCCACCTCGAACACCGTGGTTCCTACGCCGACCCGTGGACGCTGATGGCCAATAAGTACGGACCAGACATGCTCGCATCCAGCTCATGACGGCAACGAAACTTGTCATCGGGGCCAGCGGCTTCTTGGGCTCCCATGTCACCCGTCAACTCGTGGCCGCGGGTGAAGACGTGCGAGTCATGTTGCGGCGCAACAGTTCCACCAGGGGCATCGACGATCTGGCCGTGGAACGCTGTTACGGCGACGTCTTCGACGACGCGGCGCTGCGCGCGGCCATGGCCGGATGCGACGTCGTCTACTACTGCGTCGTCGACGCCCGGATGTGGCTGCGCGATTCGGCTCAACTGTTCCGCACCAATGTGGAAGGCCTCGGGCACGTGCTCGACGCCGCCGTCAGCGCGCGCTTGCGCAAGTTCGTATACACCAGCACCACAGGGACATTAGCGATCAGCCAGTCCCGCCCGGTCACCGAGGACGACCCGCACAACTGGAACGACGGCGGCGCCTACATCGAAGCCCGAAAAGCCGGCGAGGATCTGGTCATGCAGTACGCGCGCGACAAGGGACTACCGGCCGTCGCGCTGTGCATCTCGACCACCTACGGCCCGCGCGACTGGGCGCCGACCCCGCACGGCTCGGTCATCGCCCGTGTGGCCGCCGGCAGATTCCCCTTCTACATGGGCTTCTCCGCCGAGGTGGTCGGCATCGAAGATGCCGCCCGCGCAATGCTTCTCGCCGCCGACCGAGGCCGCGACGGACAACGCTACATCATCTCCGACCGCTATATGAGCACCCGCGAAGTCCACGACATCGCAGCCCGTGCCGTCGGCCGCCGACCACCACGCATCCCGATTCCGATGGCCGTCATGCGCGGCGGTGCGCGCCTCAATGATCTCGCCGCGCGGCTGCTGCGGCGTGACCTTCCGTTCGCCTATGTCGGAGCGCGCATGGCAGAGCTGATGTCGCCGCTGGACCACAGCAAGGCCGAACGCGAACTCGGCTGGAAACCCGAGCCGGTCGAAGAATCCATCCGCAAGGCGGCGCGCTTCTTCGCCACGCACTCAGCGGATTAGCTCGTCCGCCGGCTCATCCCAGCGGTCGAGGTTGACCGCTTCGGCGAGCGGGCGACGACGGACCGGCCCGTGGTTGCCCTTGGGCCAACCGACCACGACGTGGCCGGCAATCAACCAGTCCTCCGGGACACCGATCGCGTCCCGCAGCAATTGCTCACCGCCGTAGGACGCCCAGCTGGTCGCGCATGCGCCCAGACCTTGGGCGCGGGCGGCCAGCAGAAAGTTCTGCATGGCGGGGAAGATCGAACCGCCGAGGAGAAGTTCGGACGCCGCCGGGAAGTGCTTCTGCGCGAACAGGACCGACGTGAACTCGCCCGCCCGGTCGTGCAACTCGTAGGTCGCGCGGAAGGTGCGGGCGCGACGGCTGTTGTCGTCGTCGGCGGGCCTGCTCATCCCGTAGACCGGCTCAATCACCTCTAACGCATGCGCGGCGGCCTTGGCCACGACGGCCCGCTGCTCGGGCGAACGCAGCACGACGAAACGCCAGCCCTGCGCGTTGGCGCCCGACGGCGCCCACCGTGCCGCTTCGAGGCAGCGCGTCAGGGTGCCGTCGTCGACCGGCTCGTCGGAAAACCGCCGGATCGTCCGAGCGGTCGACATCACCTCCCAAACGTCAGCACTGGCTCCCGTCACGTTCCGGTCCTTCCTCGAGTTCTAACCGCGGGCTCGTAACCGACAGCGGTCGACCAAGATTCCGGCCAGGCCGGCTGGGTCGCTGACCATCACGTCGTGGCAGCCGTCGAGACAGATCATCGTGTCGACGCCGCCGAGTGATTCGATCGCGGTGAGCTGCTGTCGCGCCGAGAGTGCTCGATCGCGCAGCGTCATGATCCACGTCCGCGGCACGCCGTCGGGTAGGTCGCTGCGATCGACCGATTCGAAGATCACATTCGCCGCTTCGCCACACAACCGCGAAAGCGTCAATTCCCGCTGCTCGCGCGTCATCCCATTGCAGAAGGCGTATCGCGCCAAAGCCCTCGGTATTGACGACCTTTGGACCCAACGCGCCGATCGCGCCAAGGGCGCCAAGGGACCGCGAAGCGTGTCCACCACCGACAATCCCTGCGGCGGAACGAACGCCGCGAGCAGAATCATCTCGCGCACCCGCGTGGCTCCGAGCTTCGCCACGATGCCCGGCACGACCAGCCCGGCCATCGAATGTCCAACCACCACAACATCGCCAAGCCCGGCACCCTCGATGTCGGCGACCGCGGAGTCGACAAAGTCGGTGATCCTCAAGGCCGTCAGATCCGCCGGCCTGCCACCGCGGCCTGGGAGATCGACCGCGAGGACTGCCAATTCCGGTGCCTTTCTGGCCAATTCGGCGACCGTGAGGTCCCAGCAGTCGCCGGCGTGCGCGCCGCCGTGGACCAGCACCAGGCCGGGCAACGTCATTTCCGAGCCATCTCGGCGCCAGTGACCGCGCCGGATCAGTCGCGGCGCAGAATGCCGCGAAGGAACAGATTGATGGCGTGCTGCAAGTGACGCTCCTCCTCCTCGGCACTGCGATAGATGCCGCACTCGGCCAGTCGTGCGGGCAGATGCTCGATCATCGCAATATAGTGGCCCGCGGCCAGCTCCAGGTCGTCCACCTCGATGGTTCCGGCCTCCTGGTGGTGACGAAGCAACTCCACGACCTGTCGCTGCCGACCCGACCACATCATCGAGTGCGCGCTGATGGCGAACTCGGGAAATCGCGCCGACTCGGTCATCGCGATGCGCGTCAGACGAACCACGCTGGGATGGATCGCGCGCGCAAGCCCGGCCCGCCCGATCGCGACCAGGGCGGTGCGCAGGTCGGCGTCGTACACGGCTTCGTCCGGATCTCGCTCTGTCCTGCGCGTCAGCGCCCACGGGATGACGTCGACGAAGACGGCGCGCTTGTCCGGGTAGCGGGCGTAGAGCGTGCGTCGGGTGATTCCGGCCGCTCGCGCGATCGCTTCCATGCTGGTGCCGTCATAGCCATATTTGATGAAGGTCCTGACGGCGGCCTTGCGCAGCTTCTGGTCCAGCTTCTTCGCTTCGGCCTGCGTCGGCCGGCCACGTCGGGTAGTCGTCACCACGATCAAAAGTATCCAGACTTGTATATATTTGGCTATTAGTTGACAAAAATATACAGCAGTGGATAGATATTCGACAGAGAAGACTTTACGGCCGCAACGCTTAGCCGCTGAGGAGAAGCCAATTGGATCGCGAGACATACCAGCGGGGTCTTGAGATTCGCTCCGCGGTGTTGGGCGAGGAGTACGTCAATAAAGCCTTGGCCGATGCGGACGACTTCAGCAAGCCCCTACAGGATCTGATCACCGAGTACTGCTGGGGGGCGGTGTGGGGGCGGACGGAACTGCCGCTCAAGACGCGCAGCATGCTAAACCTGGCTATGATTCCGATCCTCAACCGCCCCAACGAATTACGGACGCATATCAAGGCGGCATTGACCAACGGCGTCACCCGCGACGAGATCCGCGAAGTCTTCCTGCAGGTCGCCATCTACGCCGGCGTGCCGGCCGCGGTCGACAGCTTCCGTATCGCCCGCGAGGTGTTCAGCCAACTGGACGAGGGCTAGGGCCGACCGTGGAGATCGGGTTCATCGGATTGGGAAACATGGGCTTTCCCATGGCGCGCAGGCTCATTCAGGAAGGTCATGACGTCGTCGCCTTCGACACGAGCGGCGCCGCACTGGATCGCGCCGTCGATCAGGGAGCACAAGCCGCGTCGTCGTCCCGAGAAGTCGCCGATCGTTGCGAAACGGTCATGGCCAGTCTGCCCTCGCCGACGGCCTCGCTCGAGGTGGCGACCGGCCCAGCGGGAGTGATTGAGGGCTCGCGGGTCAAGCGCTACGTGGACCTGTCAACCGTCGGCAGCCAAACGGCGGTCCGGATTCACGACCTGCTTGCCGAGCGGGACATCGTCGCACTCGACAGCCCGGTCAGCGGCGGTGTCGGCGGGGCCGAAAAGGGGGCGCTGGCCGTCATGGTGTCCGGCCCGCGCGGTGAATTCGACGCCATCCGAACCGCACTCAACGCGATCGGCCGGCCCTTCTATATCGGCGAGCAGCCCGGCTCCGCACAGACGATGAAGCTCGCCAACAACATCCTGGCGGCCAACGTTCTGGTTGCGACGGCAGAGGTCATCGTGATGGGCGTCAAGGCCGGGCTCGACCCCGCCGTGATGATCGAAGTGCTCAATGCGGGCTCGGGTGCGACGAGCGCCAGCCGCGACAAGTTCCCCCGCGCGATCCTTCCGCGCACCTTCGATTACGGCTTTGCCACCGGCTTGATGGTCAAAGATGTGCGGCTCTATCTCGACGAAGCCAAGGCGCTCGGCGTGCCGGTCGACGTCGCCGAAACCATCGGCCGGCTGTGGGAGGCCACCGCACGCGATCAAGGCCCCGAGTCCGACTTCACAGCGGTGATCAAGCCCTTCGAGAAAGCAGCCGGCGTCACCGTCGGCAGGGAGGGCTGACGAACATCCCGGCGCCGTGCGACACCCGCCAGAAAGTGAGAGAATGATATTATTCATATTAAAGAAGGTTCTTACCCATAAGCATCACAATATTGGTGTCTACCAGGGCCAACGGCTAAACGAAACGCTTACCGGATTTCGATTGATTGACCGCCGATGAGAATGTTAGATTGTCTATCATATGAGTTGGCGAGGCCGGCTTTGGCCGCCGCAGCCGGAGGGTGGCTTCAGTGATCGAACACGCAGACGGAACGCGCACGCCCGTCATCGACGCGAGCGTGCACATCTTCTTCCCGTCCAACAGGGACCTGCGGTCTTTTTTGCGTGAGCCGTTCAAGAGCCGCGGGTTCCCCGACTACGAGATGGACTGGTACGGGGCGCCGGGCGGCGAGTACGCCCCTGGGACCAAGGGGCCGGACCGCCAGTACCCGGGTTCGGATCCGGAATTCGTTGCCAATGAACTGTTTTCGAAACGCGGGGTCGACGTGGCGGTCCTGCACCCGATGGCGCGCGGCATCATGCCGGACCGGCATCTGGGCAGCGCGCTGCACGCCGCGCATAACGAGATGATGGTGTCGCGCTGGCTGGAGCACGACGAGTTCGGTGACCGATTCCGCGGCACCATCCGGGTCAATCCCGACGACATCGCCGGCGCACTGCGCGAGATCGAGAAATGGCGTGGGCACCCGCGTGTCGTCCAGATCGGCGTTCCGCTGCAGTCCCGCGAGGTCTACGGCAAACCGCAGTTCTGGCCGCTGTGGGAAGCCGCAGCCGACGCGAACCTTCCGGTGACGGCGCACATCGAGGTCGGATCGGGCATCGCCTTCCCGCCGACGCCGTCCGGAAACACCCGCACCTACGAGCAATACGTCAGCTTCATGGCGCTGAACTACCTGTACCACCTGATGAACATGATCGCCGAGGGTGTCTTTGAGCGGTTCCCCACGTTGAAGTTCGTCTGGGCCGACGGTGCCGCGGACATGCTGACGCCGTTCATCTGGCGGATGGACACGTTCGGCCGGCCGCACCTCGAGCAGACGCCGTGGGCCCCGCGCATCCCCAGCGACTACCTCCCCGGTCACGTGTTTTTCGTCCAGGGCAGCCTCGACGGCCCGGGCGACACCGAGTTCGCCGGTGAATGGTTCGGCTTCACCGGCAAGGACGACATGGTGATGTTCGGCTCCAGCTATCCGCACTGGCAGTGCGCCGATATCCACAAGCTGCCCAGATCGCTGTCCGCCGAACAGCGCGAGAAGCTGTGCTGGCGCAACGCGGCCAACCTATACGGCATAGACATCGCCGTCGGCTCGGGCGCACAGTAGAAGAAAACAAGGGAAACACAGGAGCTTCGAGATGACGCTGACTCACATGCAGGAACGGGTTCCCGCCGCCGAGCGCATAGCCGTCCGGTGCGTCGACTCGGATGTCCACCCGGTGCCCAAACGGGGCGAGATTATCCAGTACATCCCCGAGCCGTGGCGCAGCAAGTACTTCCTCACCCGCAATGTGGGTGAGCAGATCTACTACGACGCCCCCGATTACGCGCATGCGTACGCGATGCGCACGGACACCTTCCCGCCGAACGGCGAGTTCCCCGGCAGCGACCCGGACATGGCGTTCCGCCAGCTGATCATGGAGGCGGGCTCCGACATCGCGATCCTGGAACCCGCCGCCTACCCGGCTCGCCTGCCCGAAGCGCAGCACGCGATGTCGTACGCCCTGAACGACTGGCAGGCCAACCATTGGCTCGACAGCCACAACAACTGGCACGAGCGGTGGCGCGGGTCGATCTGTGCCGCCATCGAGGAGCCGGAAGCGTCCGTGCGCGAAATCGAGCGCTGGGCCGGGCATCCCTACATGGCGCAGATTCTGATCAAGGCCGAGCCGCGGCCGTCCTGGGGTCACCCGAAATACGACCCGATCTGGGCTGCGGCCAGCAAGCACGACATCCCCGTGAGCTGCCACCTGTCCCGCAGCCAGTTCGACGAGCTGCCGACGCCGCCGGTGGGTTACCCCAGCTACAACCACGACTTCATGGTGACCTACTCGCTGCTGGCGGCGAACCAGGTGATGAGCCTCATCTTCGACGGCGTCTTCGACCGGTTCCCGACGCTGCGGATCGTGTTCGTCGAGCACGCGTTCACCTGGATCCTGCCGCTGATGTGGCGGATGGACGCGATCTACGAAGCGCGTAAGTCGTGGGTGGACATCAAGCGCAAGCCGTCGGAGTACGTCAAGGACCACATCAAATTCACCACGCAGCCGCTGGACTACCCCGAGGACAAGACCGAGCTGAGCCGCGCGTTCGAGTGGATGGAGTGCGACAAGATTCTGCTGTACTCCTCGGACTACCCGCACTGGACGTTCGACGACCCGCGCTGGTTGGTCAAGCACCTTCCCAAGGCGGCCCGGGAAGCGGTGATGTACAAGAACGGCATCGCGACCTATCACCTGCCGGAGACCGTTCCGGTGCTCGAGGGTCAGGTTCGGGTGCTCTGAATTGACTTCTGAAGAAAAACGGGCAGCCAAGCGGCCCGAGCCCCGTCTCGCCCAGGGCCGCGAGCATGTTGTCGCGACAGTGGACGAGATCCCGCCGGGCACCCACAAGCTGGTGCCGATCGGACGCCACGGCGTCGGCGTGTACAACGTCAACGGCAGCTTCTACGCCATCGCGAATTACTGCCCGCACCAGGGCGGACCGCTGTGCTCGGGGCGCGCCCGCGGGCGCACCATCGTGGACGAGGCTGCGGCCGGTGACGCCGTCATGGTGCGGGATCTGGAGTACATCTACTGTCCCTGGCATCAATGGGGTTTCGAGCTGGCGACCGGCACGACCGCGGTCAAGCCGGAGTGGAGCATCCGCACCTATCCGGTCCGTGTCGTCGGCAACGACGTTCTGGTGATGGCGTAACTACAGGAGAATCGGTGTCTTCTTTCGAGATCAACGGTGGAAACGTTGTCTACGAAATCCTCGGCGACTCAGGCGATCTCATTGCGCTGACGCCGGGCGGGCGGTTCAGCAAGGAAATCGAGGGCCTGCGCCCGCTGGCCGAGGCGTTGGTCGCCGGCGGCTACCGGGTGCTGTTGTGGGACCGGCCTAACTGCGGGGCCTCCGACGTGCAGTTCTACGGGCAGAGCGAATCACACATGCGCGCCGAGACCCTTAACAAGCTGGTGACCGGACTCGGATTCGAGCGGTGCATCCTGGCCGGAGGATCCGGTGGGGCGAGGGATTCCATGCTGACCACGATGCTCTTCCCCGAGATGGTTACCAAACTCGTGGTGTGGAACATCGTCGGCGGCATCTACGGCACGTTCGTGCTGGGTTCCTTCTACATCGTCCCGAGCATTCTCGCTGTGCGAGGTACCGGAATGGACGGCGTGGTGAAGGTGCAGGAGTGGCGCGAGCGCATCGCGGAAAACCCGGCCAACAAGCAGCGGTTCCTCGACTTCGACCGCGACGAGTTTCTCAAGGTCATGCTGCGCTGGCTCAACGCGTTCGTTTCCAAGCCGGGACAGACGATTCCGGGCGTCGAGGACGAAATGTTCGACCGGATAAAGGTCCCCACGTTGATCATTCGTGGCGGCGAGAACGACATGGATCACCCCAAACGGACGTCGTTGGAAGTCAGCTGTCTGATCAAGGGATCGAAGCTCATCGATCCGCCCTGGCCCGAGGATGCGTGGGAGCGGGCGTCCGAAGAGCGCGCCGCGGGCAGGGTGCAGCACTTCAACATGTTCGACACCTGGGTGCAAGCCGCACCCGCGATCCTCGAATTCCTGGGTTCGTAATGGTTCTACACGGTGCGAATGTGGACCTCACAGTTGAGCGAGGCCTCCAGGGCCGTGTGAATGCGGCTTTCCGGAACACGGTCGAGGTCCTCCTCACGCAGCGTCACGTAGACGACGTCGTAGCCGTCGTCGCCGGGCGTGCGCACAACTTCGCCGGTGAGCCCGAACGCGGACAACACACCGCGGGCGTCGTCGTCGGTCCCCCTGCTGACGAAGGTGACCACGCCGGGCACCGGTTTGGTATTGAAAGCCTTGGCGCACAGGTCGATTGCGGTTTGCTTTGCCGCATCGACATCATCGGCGGCAATGAGCACCTCGACCTCGCGGCGGTCCGCCGGCATCGCCGCAAGGTTGTTGTCGACCACGCCGGCGCCTATCTCGCCCACGAGATCCGAGGAGCACCGCGATGCCCTCTCCTAACTGTGCAGGCGCGAGCACGCCTTCTGGGTCGACATTGACCCGCACCACCGCCGTCCGCATGCGCGCAATGCTAACGATCGCGGAATAGACCATGGAAACAACACAGGAAACGACACAAGCAGCAGTCACTGTCGCCACTTCGCCCGGGTGCGAACCCAGGATGCTGGGCGAGCATCCCGGCCAAGCCCGCGAGGACTTCGCGGCGTATCGCGGACTCGGCGGGTATCGGACGCTCGCCGGCGTCGACGAGCTGTTGACCGAAGTCGAATCCAGCGGGCTGCTCGGCCGCGGCGGTGCCGCCTTTCCGCTCGCGGTGAAGTTGCGTGCGGTTCGCGACAACGGCCGCCTCATCGCGGGGGCCGGCGGCACCGCCGTCGTCGCCAATGGCGAAGAGGGAGAACCGGCTTCGATCAAGGACCGCTGGCTGCTGCGGAACCGGCCGCACATGGTTTTGGACGGACTGCGGTTGGCCGCGGCGATCGTCGAAGCCAAGCGCGCCTACGTCTATGTGTCCGACGCGGAATCGGCTCGCAGCGTCGAAGCCGCGCTGAGCGAACTCACTGAACTAAATGCCGACACGCTCGGCGGGGTCACCATCGACGTCTGGATGGTGCAGCCCGGATACGTGGCCGGCGAGGAGACCGCCGCCGTCCGCGCGCTCAACGGCGGCCCGGCCAAGCCGACCGACAAGCCGCCGCGCCCGTTCGAAGAGGGCGTCGGCGGGCTGCCCACCCTGGTGAGCAATGTCGAAACCCTGGCCAATCTGCCCTACCTGCAGCGCCACGGCTCGGCGGCGTTCCGCTCGCAGGGCACGTCGCTGTCGCCGGGCACGTTCCTTGCGACCATCACCGGAGCCGGCCGCCCGCCCGTTCTCTACGAGCTCCCGCACGGCTTGCCGTTCACCGAACTGCTTGCCCTGCACGGGGTTTCGCCCGGCGACGTGCGAGGCGCGCTGATGGGCGGCTATTTCGCCGGGTTCCTCAACCAGCGCGTGCTGCAGACCAGCCTGGACCACGAGACCTTCCGAGCACTCGGCAGCGGGCTGGGCTGCGGTGCGATCTCGGTGCTCACCGACGACTGCCCCGTCGCGGTCGCGGCATCGGTGCTGGCCTACTTCGATCGCGAAAATGCCGGGCAGTGCGGCTCGTGTTTCAACGGGACAGCGGCGATGGCCGCCGTCGGCCGGGGCGTTACGCGACGGCGCGGCGACGACCGAGGATCTCGACCGGTTGCGCCGCTGGTCGGTAGTGCTGCGCGGGCGCGGCGCCTGCGCGACACTGGACGCCGCCACCAATGTCGCGGCGACCCTGCTCGACCAGTTCCCCGACGAGGTGACACACCACCTCGACGGCAGCTGCCAATCACTGCAGCCGCGGCGCATTCCGCGCAGACCGTCCCTACCAGGCCGAGCGGCGATGAGGTCAGCATGAAAATCCGTCTCGACCGCACCGTTTGCGACGGCTTCGGCGTGTGCGCCAAGCACGCCCCCGGCTACTTCTCGCTGGACGACTGGGGATATGCCTCCCTCATCGGCGATGGCACCGTGGCCGAAGAAGACCGCGACGCGGTCATGCGGGCATTGATGGACTGCCCGGTGCACGCCATCACCGAGCCCGGTGAGCGCATACCCGAAGCCGCGCATCCATTTTCCAGCAGCCCCGAAGATCCCGCCGAGAACCTGCACACCGAGTCGAACGAAGCGCAGTGGGGTTTCACGCGTTGAGCCGTCGTGCAACTCACCTTTGACGCCGAGGTAGAAGCCTTCCGCGCGGAGTTCGTCGGCTTTCTGGCCGAACATCTTCCGACGGAGGCACAGGCCGCCGAGCGGCCGTCGTCGACGTCGGACGTGCCGGAATGGTCGCGCCGCTGGCAGCGGCTCCAGTTCGACCATGGCTGGCTGCTGCCGGGCAACCCACCCGAATTCGGCGGGCGCAGCGCCAACATCCTGCAGCAGTTCGTGCACCGCGAGGAGCTGTCGCGGCGCCGGATCTATCACTGCTTCAACCCCCAGGGCGTCGGCATCATCGCGGCGTCGCTGCTGTCCTTCGGGACCGACGAGCAGAAGCGGCGCTGGGCGGTCCCGATCCTGCGAGCGGAGATGACCGCGTCACTGGGAATGAGTGAACCCGGAGCCGGCTCCGACCTGGCCGGGCTTAAGACCACAGCCGAGCTGGTCGGTGATCACTTCGTGGTCAACGGGCAGAAGGTCTGGACCTCCGGCGCCCACGACGCTGACGTCGTGCTCACATTCGTACGCACCGACCCCACCGCCGCCAAGCACAAGGGAATCAGCGCGCTGCTCATCCGCACCGATACCCCCGGGGTGGTGTGCCGGCCCTTCGCGTCCGTCTATGACCGCGACGATCTGGACTTCAACGAGGTCTTCTTCACCGACGTGCAGGTACCCGCGGAAAACCTCGTCGGCCCGCTCAATGGCGGGTGGCAGGTCGCCAACGGCTCGCTCGGCCACGAACGCACCTTGATGTGGATGGCCTTCGCCAACCGGCTCGAGCAGCTGCTCGAGGACTACCGGCCGGCGGATGAGGTGAACCGAGACCACTACGCCACCATCGTGATGGACTACTACGCACTGCGGCTGCTCGGCTCGGCGGCGCTGGGCCGAGCCGCCCGCGGTGACGTCGATGTGGCGGGCTTGTCGGCGCTGAAAGTCCTCGGTTCGGAAGCCGAACAAAACGCACTCAGGCATGCGCTGGACGCGGCCGGAGTCGACGGATTGCGCGACAAGGTGCTGACCGCCCCGTACAACCCTTACGCCCCAAACCTTTTCACCGCCAGCTGGTTCGCCCGCTACAACAGCAGCTACGCGGGCACCATCGCGGGCGGCACTTCCGAGATTCAGCGCAACATCATCGCCCAGCGAGTACTCGGCCTACCGTCGCGCTGATTCATAAAGCGGGACACAGTGACGACAGGAACTCCTGCGTCCGACGCCTCGACTCGCTCCGTTGCGTTGCGTCCTTGCCCAACGGGACAATTCGCGCGGCCAGATCGGTAACACCCGCGTCGCGGTAGCGGCGCAGCCGAGAAACGATGGCCGACTCGTCGCCCGCCGCCATGGTGTCGCCGACGTCCTCGGCGTCACCGTGCTCGAGCAGTCGCACATAGTTCGGCGAGAAATCCGCGTGCCCGAGAACCTCACTGGCGTAACCGCGAGCAGCGTCCGTCTCGTTGTTCGAGCACAGCGCGACGGGAACACCGGCGACGATGCGCGGCGCGGGCCGGCCGGCCTGGCTGGCCGCCGCGGTGATGCGCGGAACGACGTGGTCGCCGATCGCCCGCTCGTCGGCCATCCAGAGAATGGTGCCGCCGGCCCGCTCACCCGCGAGTCGCAGCATCGCCGGCCCAAGCGCGGACAACAAGATCGGCATCTCGAGTGTGTCCGCGACATCCACCGGCGAATGCACGCGGTAGCTAGCATTTTCGACATCGACAGTGCCCGGTCCGGCGAACGCCGCGTGCAGCACGTCGAGGTAGTCGCCCATCAAGTGGGCCGGACGATCGTAGGACAGTCCGAGTTGACCATCAACGATCCAATGATGCGACGGCCCGAGACCGAGCGTGAACCGGCCGGCGCACGCGACCTGGGTGGTCAACGCTTGTTGCGCCATGATCATCGGATGGCGGGTCTGGATCGGAACGACCGCCGTTCCGATTTCGATGCGCTCGGTGGCCTGTCCGATCAGCGTCACCGCGGTCATCGCGTCGAGATAGCCCGGGACCTGGGGCATCCAAAACGCGCTGAAGCCCGCGCTTTCGGCCGCGGCACCGTCGGCGACCAACCCGGCCAACCGATCAGCGCGCGAACGCTCCTTATCGGAGCCCACCATCACACCGACGCGCACGCGACCCAACCCCTACGGCACATACCGATCCCATTCATAGGGCACCACAGCGAAAAACGGTGCGGCAAAGAGTGGTTCGGCGCCCGACTCGGCCCAGCGGGCCGCGAGCACCGGCCGCAGCCGTTCCGCGACGGCGATCGGGTCGCCGTCAAGGAAGCAGTACGTGATCGACTGATTCGCTTGAGCGCTTGCCAAATTGGCGTCGACCTCCTGCGAGAGACCGGACCAGACGCCGGCCACGCCCTCGACTTCGATCAGCGGGTTCACCGGTGCCGGTCCGCGCTCGACCAACAGGAACGCGCCCCGCACGGGCACCCACGGCAGTACGTCCGATCCGACCTTGACCCGCGGCGCGGCCGATTTGCTTTGCACCTCGTACACACCACGCTCCACCGGGGGCAGCAAAGGGAGTTTGCGACCGGCGTCCCCCAGCGCCGTGGACAGTTCGTTGAACCCACGAAGGCCGGCCTGGTCGGTGAAGAAGTACGTCATCACATGATCGACCGCGTCCAACGGCCCACCGTTGACCGCGCGCGCGGAGCGACAGGCCGGCGTGGACACCAACCGCAACGAGGCACGCACCGCGGCCAGCCGGTGTTGCTCCGGGCGGTGGTCGAGGGTGTGCCAGCGCAGGTAATCGGCGTCGGTCCCGTCGGGATGGCGGGTCGCCATGGACACGAACAGGGTAGTGATCTCTCCGCGCCCAGCGGCGAGGACGTCAGCGACCTCGTCCGACGGCGTGCCGGGAAGTTGCATCACTTGCGCCCCTAAGACCTTGCCGAATTGGGCTGGCGCAGCGCGATTTCAGGGTGGCGGGCCTGAATCATCCGCCGGAAGCCGTCACGCCAGGGCACCTTCGTGCTGCCGAGTACCTCGTGCATGTAAGTGACGTCCGGCCATAGCGGGGTGTGCGCCTTGGGCGTGTATTCGAAGATCGGCTCGACACCGATCAGCTCGCCCATGTACCTGCAGTAGTCCTCGACGCTGACCGTCTCGCTGCCGGCCCAGTTGACCACGACCGGCGGTGTCGCGGCGACTTCCATGGCGCGGATGCCGAATTCGACGTAGTCGTCCTCATAGATCGGGTTGTAGTTGTTCGGCTTGTCGGGATGAAGCCGAATCGGCTTGCCCGCCAACATCGCATCGAGACGGTCGGCGGGCGCGCCGCCCTCCGGTCCGTAGGTTGAACAGATCCGGATGATCGTCAGCGGAATCCGATAATGCTTGGCGATCCACGTGCAGACCGCCTCTGCCGCGACCTTGGAGATGCTGTAGTTCGCCCGCAAGGGGACGCCCGGCGGATCGGTCTCGGTCAGTGGGCGCTGGCCCTGGTAGGCGTAGATCGAGCCGGTGGAACAGAAGACGAAACCCTTGGCGGAGCGGCAGTGGTAGAGCAATTCGCCGGACATCTGCGCGTTGGTTTCGACGCAGCGGTTCCAGTCGTCTGTGCCGACGTCCACGGCCGCGTGGAAAACGTAGGTGAAATCGTCCGGCAGCTCGGAGAAGTCGCCCGCGCTGACGTCCAGCGCGATGGGTTTGATGCCGGCGGCTACGAGTCGCTCGCGGGCGGCGGGGTCTTTCAGGCGCGCGGCGCCCCACACCTCATTCTTTACAGCCAGAGCGCGCGCGATGGGAAACGCGATCTTGCCCGTCGCGCCGGTGATCAGGATCTTCTCTGAGTCGAGCAACGAGTACTCCCGTCAGCAGCATTGCCAAATATAAAGTACTTGATACCTCGCAGGAGCATAGCTGCCGTTCCTGGCCCGCGAAATCAGCGCCTTCACTACGTCTCAGCAGCGGTGAAGGCATAAACTCCAGGCAGCCAAAATCCGGATGGTCCTCTGGGAGGCTCACCATGAGGTGGTTCAGTCATCGCCTGGTCGGCGTCATCGCAATCGCATTCGTGCCCATGGCGGCTGCGGTGCTGGTGACACCGGCCGTTAGCTCGGCGGAGTGCGCCAGCAACATGTCATTTAACCCGACCACCAAAGAATGCAAACAGCCGCCCGCGCCGCCGCCGTGGTACACACCCGGGCCAGCGTATGCGCCGTCATTTGCGGGGCAGGATGTGCCGCCTCCTCCGCCGTGGCCATCGTGGTCACCGATAGCTCCGACGTGGAGCGTCGGTTTTCATCAGTGGGGCGTCTACCTCAACGGCGTCTGGGTGCCGCTCTGACTATGCTCCTAGGCAGTTGCGGCCTAGATCGTGCCAGCTGGGCAGTGATAACGTAATTCTCCGATTCGTATAACGGGCCTACCAGACCCTGTCGTCGGGCCGCCCCGACTCCCGGAGGTGACGTGTCAGCAGCACCGGATCGCCCGCTGCCCCTGGTCACGATTGAGAACGAATACTTTTGGACCTCCGGCGCCGACGGCAAATTGCGATTGCAGGAATGTAAGGCGTGCGATTCGCTGATCCATCCGCCGGCGCCGGTGTGCCGCTACTGCCGCTCGCGCGACATCGGTGTGCGGGAGCTCTCCGGTAGAGCGACGCTGGCCGGCTTCACGATCAACGAGCGGTTCAGCCTGCCCGGGCTGCCGGCGCCGTACGTGATCGCCGAGGTGGCGATCACGGAAGATCCCCGCGTTCGGCTGACCACCAACATCGTGGACTGCGATCCCAGCGGGCTCGAACTCGGCCAACAGGTCGAGGTCGTCTTCGAACAGGTCGGCGACGTGTGGTTTCCCCTGTTCCGGCCGATAGCGGGCGCTGAGCGCGCTCCCCTGCCTGCCGACGAAATCGCGCCGGAACGCTTCGGCCAACACGTGCGGCCCATGCTGACCACGGAGAAATTCGAGGACAAGTCCGCCCTCACCGGGATCGGCATCTCGAAGATCGGGCGGCGATTGATGGTGCCGCCGCTGTCGCTGACCATCGATGCGTGCGAGGCGGCGATCGCCGACGCCGGGCTGACTTTCGCAGACATCGACGGCCTATCAACCTATCCGGGCCCGCTCAACGTCGCCGGCATGGGGGAAGGCGGTGTCACCGCGCTGGAGGCCGCGCTCGGAATCCGGCCGACGTGGCACAACGGCACCATGGAGACGTTCGGACCCGGCGGCTCGGTGATCTCCGCAATGCTTGCGATCGCCTGCGGGCTGGCGCGTCACGTGCTGTGCTTCCGGACGCTGTGGGAAGCGACCAACGGTGAACTGATGAAGCAGGGCAAAATCATCCCGTCGATGAGCCGTATGTCGGGCTGGCAGATGCCGTTCGGCGCCACCTCGGCGGCTCACACGTTGGCGATGAACGCGCAGCGGCACTTTCAGCGTTACGGCACCACCAAAGAGACGCTGGGCTGGATCGCGTTGAACCAGCGGGCCAACGCCGAACTCAACCCGACCGCTATCTATCGCAGCCCGATGACGATGGACGACTACCTGAGCGCGCGGCCCATCACCACACCCTTTGGGCTGTACGACTGCGACGTGCCCTGTGACGCTGCGATCGCGGTCATCGTCTCGGCCGTCGATGCCGCGCGCGATATGCCCAAGCCACCAGTTTTCGTGGAGGCGGTCGGGACCCAGATCGTCGAGCGCCTCGATTGGGACCAGAGCACGTTGACCCATGAGCCGCAGGTGCTGGGCCAGGCGGCGCACGTGTGGACGCGCACCGCGCTGCGACCCGCCGACGTCGACGTCGCCGAGCTGTACGACGGCTTCACCTTCAACTGCCTGTCCTGGATCGAGGCGCTGGGATTCTGCGGAATCGGCGAGGCCAAGGAATTCCTGGACGGCGGCAAGAACATCGCCCGCGACGGCCTGCTGCCGCTCAACACGCACGGCGGCCAACTGTCACACGGCCGCACGCACGGCATGGGCCTGCTCCACGAAGCGATCAGCCAGCTGCGCGGTGAGGCCGGCGACCGCCAAGTCGCCGACGCCCGCGTCGGTGTGGTCAGCAGCGGTGGCCTGACCCCCAGCGGAGTCCTCCTGCTGCGGGCCGACGCATGAAAGCGCCCCTCCCCAGGGTGGTGATCGTGGACGGCGTGCCAATGTCGGCGATGGTCGCCGAGGCACCCGAACCCCGGGCCGTGATCGTGGCCATCCACGGCGGAGGCACCACCGCCATCTATTTCGACTGCCCGGGCCATCCGTCGTCGTCCCTGCTGCGGACCGGCGCGGCGGCCGGATTCACGGTCGTAGCCCTCGACCGGCCCGGATACGGCAGCTCGGCGCCCTATCCGGACGGCATGGCCACACCCGAGCAGCGGGTCAACCTCGCGTATGGAGCGGTGGACCGCATCCTCGGTGAGCGGCCGCGCGGCGCCGGATTGTTCGTGATGGGCCATTCGGGCGGATGCGAACTCGCGATGCGGATGGCCGCCGACGAGCGCGGCGCCGACCTGCTCGGCATGGAACTGGCGGGCACCGGCCGCCACTATCACCCCACGGCCCGCGAGATCCTGAAGACGGCAACCAGGGAACGCCGGCCGGCGGGCATCTACGACATGCTATGGACCCCCGAGCGGCTGTATCCGCCGGAGGTCCTCAACGGGGCCACCATTTCCCCGTCGGCCCCGTCCTACGAGGACCAGATGGTGTCCGACTGGGCCCGGCAAACCTTCCCGGCGCTGGCCCCCGCTGTGCGCGTTCCGGTGCAATTCAGCATTGCTGAGTACGAAAAGGTTTGGCAAGCAGACGATTCCGCGGTATCCGAGATCACCGCACTGTTCTCCGGCTCGCCGCGGTTCACCGTCAACCGACAACCCGACGCAGGACACAACATCAGCCTCGGACACAGCGCGGCCGACTATCACCGCAACGTCTTTGCGTTCGTCGACGAATGCGCGGCCGGGGCGCCCGCGGCGAGCGAAGAGGCCGGTTGATGCAGGTCGGATTCATCGGATTGGGCAGCCAGGGCGGCCCGATGGCGCGGCGGATCATCGAAGCCCGCTACCCGACGACTCTCTGGGCGCGCCGACCCGAGACGCTCGAGCCGTTCGCCGACACGGCCGCGAAGGTCGCCGAGTCCCCGGCCGAACTCGGCGCCGTCAGTGATCTGGTCTGCCTGTGCGTCGTCGGCGACGCCGACATCGACGAGATCACCGGCGGCGAACACGGTCTGCTGGCGGGGCTGAAGCCTGGCAGTGTGATCGCGGTGCACAGCACGGTTCATCCCGACACCTGTAAGGAGCTCGCGAAAAAGGCAGGTGCCCAGGGGGTTTCGGTCGATCGACGCGCCGGTGAGCGGCGGTGGTCCGGCGGCGGCCGACGGTCGTCTGCTGGTGATGGTCGGCGGTGATGCCGATGTTGTCGAGCGCTGCCGTCCGGTCTTTGCGACCTACGCCGATCCGGTCGTCCATCTCGGCGACCTGGGCTCCGGGCAAACCACCAAGCTGCTCAACAACCTGTTGTTCACCGCCAACCTGGGAACCGCGGCCGCCGCCCTGTCGCTGGGCAAAGCCCTCGGCGTCGCGCCCGACCGCCTCACCGAGGTCGTCTCCCGCAGCAGTGGAAACAGCTTCGCACTCAACGTGATCGGCGGCGACGAGGGCCTGAGCCGAATGGCCGAGCTTGCGGGAACGCTGCTGCGCAAGGATGTCCGGCTGGTCGTCGACCTCGCCGACCAGGCCGAAACCCGCGGCGGCGCCGTACTCGATGCGGCCGACGCCGCGCTGGCACAGATGGGCTATCCCCGATAAGGCCACGGTGGAGTCGGTTTTATCGGTGCAGGACGGATAGGCCGACCCATGGTGGCTCGTCTCGTGAACACCCCATCGTCGAGCGCGTATGACGCGCAATCACGCACCCGGCATCGTGGTCACCTTGATGCTGCGGGAGGTTCATCGCTGAGGGCCGCTTCACCGAGGGTTCGGTGAAATCTCTGTCGGCGATGCCGAGATCTCGACTCCTTCAAAACTTTTCAGCATCTCAGCGGGCGGAAGTTCCATCTGCAAGTACAGGTCGATGTGCCGTATCTTGCCCGCGTCGGTGAACTCGTAGACCGACAGCGAGTTGACCACGTTGGCGAATTCGCCGATGCGGCTGCGCTCCTCGAGCTCGAGAAACACCGCGCCGGGTGTCTCGGTGATGCGCCGCAGCGAGCATTCCCATTCCGAGGAGGTCGCCCAGTTGGTCAGGAAGTCGACGTATGCCGGCCAGTCCATGACTTCCTTGAATGCCCCAACTCGCTCGAACTCGTCGGTGGCCACCAGCTCGGCCAGCGGCGCCCAGCTGTCGACACAGAACCCGGGCCTCTTGGCCTCGTCCACCAGGCGTTTGGTGACCAGCCCGTATTCCAGCACCGTGCGGGAACGACCAACGTGATTGTCGATGACGTCGCGGATGTCTCGTAGCACTGTGATCGCTCTTTCCTCAGACGGAGACGCCCGCCGCTGCCAGGCAGCGCTCGAGCGCCTCGACGTACTCAGAGGTACCGATCCGTTCTTCGAGAGCCAACGTCATTTCACACCACCCGCGAGGTAGCGGTCGAGGACCGAGTGGTAGTAGGCGATGACGACTTCCTCCTTCACCAAAGACATATGGTCAAGCCTGCTGTTGCGCAGCCCGATCTGCTGGCGCGGCATCTGCTCGTAATCCTGTTGCAGCGCTTCGAAATACTTGTAGCTGCCCGGTTCGTCGACTTCGATCAGGCTCGCGCGCAACGCATCCCGGTGCTCCTCCGGCAAGTACATGTAGCTGGCGACGTGCCAGATGCATCGATTGGGATCGCCGTCCGGGTGCGGCAAGGCCATGATCACATGGCACTCACCGGCACGAACCGTCATGAAGAAGTTCGGGAACAGCACCCAACCCTGGTTGTCGCTCATCTGCGCTTCGGTCAACCTGCTGACGTCCAGGCCCATGCCCGTGAGGGTGTCGCGGGTGGCCTGCTGCAGCAACTTGCGGGCGTTGACACCGTCGGGGAAGTCCACCGATCCGTCCGCGGTGCGGTACTCGTTGACCAGTTGCTCGAAGCGTGGCAGCACCGCGACCGTCGAAGGGAAGGTCTCGGGCAGGTCCATGATCCCGTCGACTTGCTGCTGGGCGCCGGCACCCTGCACCTCGAACGGCGCGACGGCCACACTGTGCGACTCGAAGAACCGGTAGCGACTCTTACTGGGATCGATCTGGATGACGCGCAGCAGTTGCGGGTGAATGCCGGAGATGTGGTAGCCCTCGTTGAAGGCGTCCATGACGACCTTCCAATTGCAGTCGAGGGCTTCGCGGACGTCCATGACGGTGGTGAACTGGTCGAGGTGGTAGGGCGCGAGCAACTCGGCCACCTCGGGGCCCAGGAACTCGGTGAGTGGGTCCGCGTTCGGATCGGGATTCAAGAAGATGAAGCCGCCGAAGGTATCGACGGACACCTGCAACAGGCCGTTCTCGTCCTTGTCCTCGCGGGTGATGACGTTCTCCTGCTCCCGCAGGGCGCCCCGCATTTTTCCTTCGAGGTCATAGGACCACAGGTGGTATTGGCACAAGAACCCGCGCTTGGCATTGCCGGTGCCCTTGCACAACATGTTGCCGCGATGCCGGCAGGCATTGACGAACCCACGCAACTTGTCGTCCTTACCCCGCACGACGATGAAGGACTGGTCGAAGATCTGATACACCTTCCAGTCGCCTACCTTGGGCAGTTCGTCGACTCGGCCCACGATCTGCCACACCCGCATCCAGATCGCTTCCCGCTCACGCCCTTGGAATTCGACGGAGGTGTAGCGCTCGGTCGGGATGCGCATCGGATAGAGGTCATGGCCGTCGGGCAACGCATCGACGGTGTTAACCCATTCGCCGGGCCGCGTGGTTTCGACGAAATCCGTTGACATGGCTTGGTCCTCCTCATCGGCACGTCCGCCGTAGACACGTGGCGTGTATCACCTTATACGAACAAGTATGTCAGATACTAGAGTGTATGTGCGTGGAATCGCAGTGTCGTCGGATAGGACTCCGTCGGCGCAAACTTTGACTGCGCTGCCAGTGGCGCTCAGGTGGACCGCCAACATGCGGTCCCTGCCGCTGCGGCCCGCACGGTCATCGGTGGACACCGCCTTTCCGCTGGTTCGGTCTGGGAGAATGGCCCGATGGCGCAGCGCCGGACCAGGGAGAGACGCCTCGAGCACACCCGCACGATGCTGCTGGACGCAGCCGAGGAGATCTTCGCGCGCAAGGGCTTCAGCGCCGCTGCCCTTGAGGAGATCGCCGAGGCAGCCGGATACACCCGCGGTGCCATCTACGCCCATTTCGGTGGCAAAGAGGAACTCTTCCTGGCGGTCATTGAACGCCATCGGCAACGGTTCTTAGATGGATTCGCCGACGTCATCTCGTCGTTCCATCGACTCGAAGAAATCAAGCTTGACGAGCTGGCGCATCGCTGGCGGGACTTGATGAGCGAAAAGGGAGGCGACCAGGCCGCACTCGGGCACGAATTCACCCTCTTCCTGTTGCGCAGCCCCGACGCCCGCGAACGCCTGGCCGCGCAACGAGTCGAGACGGTTCGCTGGCTCACCGAGTACCTCACTGACGGCGTGGCCCGTGTCGGCGGGGAGCTACGCATTCCGGCAACAACGATGGCCCGGGTGTTGCTGGCTACCAACGAGGGCATCACCCTGGCCAGCCAGCTCTACGGGGAGGACCTGTACCGGGGATGGCTCGAGATGATCATTTCGAGCATTGAGCCCGCGAAAGATGCGACCGCGCACGGCCGTCGCGCTCGCACTGCGAGATGAAGGCTGAGCTGTGCCAGGACAACTGTCGCTCGAAAGCCGATGGGCCCACTGGCGACTACTTTGGCGGGAACCTCAGGCCCCTGCACGCCCCAAGACGATCGCAGAACCACCACCAAATCGCGTACTGATTTCCCTTGTCGCAAACGGCCTTTCGCTCCGGGCCCGACGCAAACGGCTAATTTTCAGCCCTTTAGCGTTGGTCACAGCGAATGCCGGGACGCCCTGGGGATAAAACATGCTGCCGCGTAAGACAATGTCTTTCAACCTCGCTCTGGTCAGCTGACCGAGAATCCGCCATCGATGGCAAGCACTTGATTGGTGATGGGGCGCGTCGCAGGCGAGGCGAAAAACAGTACGGCAGCGCCGATCTCGTGCGGCTGCTGAAAGCCGAACGGCGTCTGCCGCGTCGCCGGACCATCGCTGATCGCGCCCTTGGCGTTGATGGCGCCGGGCGTGATGACCGCTCCCGGCAGGATCGTGTTGACCGTGATCGAGTGCTCGGCGAGTTCGAACGCCGTCGCGAGGCTCAGCGCGGCAAGCGCTCCCTTGGACGATGCGTACGAGATCAGGCCCTTGATCAGGCCGCCGCGCAGCGCGTTGGATGCGATGTTGACGATCCTGCCGCCCTGTCCGGCCGCAACCATGGCGCGCGCCGTTTCCCGCGTCATGAGAAAGGCGCCGCGCGCGTTGACCGCATGGATTCTGTCCCACTCCGACGCTGTCGCTTCCAATAACGGTTCACGGTCCTGCAGCGCGGCGTTGTTGACCAATAGCCAAGGCACGCCAACATTCGCGACGATGTGCCCGCATGCCGCCACGACCGAGTCTTCGTCGGCGAGATCTACAGCGACCGCGACGGCATCATGCCCGGCTGCGCTAATGGCTGCGGCTTGGCGCATGGCCTCGGCGTGATCTCGGTCGGCTAGCGCGACGGTGGCCCCGGCATTCGCGAGCACCTGTGCGATGCCCAGGCCGATGCCGTTGGCCGCACCTGTGACGACCGCGACCTTGCCGGTCAGCCCAAACAAGTCGTTGAGGCTAGTTGCCGGCGTCGAAGGTGTTCCGCCTACGCCGGCGGGCACGTCCGATAGCGGGTTCACAGCCGCCCCTCCACCCGCAATTCCGGATGCACCCAATTGGGAGATCGGCGTTCCTTGAAAGCCAGGAAGCCCTCGATCGACTCTGGAGCGCCGAGGCTGGACTGCATCCCGATCCGGTCGTAGAGGCCGAGATAGTTGTCCAGGCTGGACTTGATCACCGCGCGGGCAGCCGGCGCCGTGCGGCAGCATTGCGCGAGCACCGCCCGGGCGGCGTCGGCCAACTCGTCGTGCGGAACGACTCGCGCCACCATTCCCCAGTCCAGCGCCTCCTGCGCGGATAAGGTGCGCCCGGTGAACATCAGATCGCGAGTGTGTACGGGGCCGATGAGCCGGGCCAGCATCTGGCTGTAGTAGGTGTCGGCGATGCCGCGGTAGAGCTCGGGGACCCGGAAGGTAGCGCGATCGCTGACGACGGCCATGTCGGCGCACAGCGCGATCTGCAGACCGCCGCCCTGGCACAGCCCATTGACCGCGGCGACGACCGGTTTGACGGATTGACGCAGGGTGTCGAACGGCAGCGCGTCCATGCCCAGCGCCGAGCCGAAAGTCAACCAGTTGTCGGCACCGCCGCCGCCCATGTCCCCGCCGGGTGCGAAGACGTCGCCGGTGCCGGTGATGAGGAGGCCCGCCAGATCGGGTTCGGAGCCGACGTGGGTGACCGCGTACTTGATGCCAAAGTACATCGCCGGAGTCATCGCGTTGCGGGCCTCGGGCCGGTCAAGGGTGCAGACACCAAACGGGCCTTCCCGGGTGAACTTCAAGAAGGGGGTTCCGAGCCAGTCACCTTCAGGCGGTTTCGGGCCATGCGGTTGAGCTGGAGGCTCTGCCATCAATCTCCTTCGTGCTAAACGTTTCTGAAACTGCGCTCACCGCGCCCCCTACGACATCTTGGCTGAGGATCTCCTCGGCGAATCGCTCGATGGCGTCATCGGCCATCGCCCAGGGACTGCACATCACCGCTGTCACGCCGATGTCCTCGGCTCGTTTGAACAGATCGTCCGACACCGGCTCGCGAAGCGCGAGCATGATCTCGAAAGCCTTGTTGCGGTGCCGTATTCGCCTCGCAGCGGGTTGAGTGTACGGCCTTTCTCAACCGGGTCCTGCCAGGTGAGACGGTGGCGACCCAGCCGTCGCACAGCCGCGTCGCGCGCCGTAACGCCACCGGGATTGCCTCGGCTGGCGCCATGTACGCCGCGCCGGTCCAAATCTCCATTCCCGTTGCCCAGTCGTTCAGCTTTGGGGTGCGTTGGTGAACCAGACGTTCTCTTCACGCAAGTTGCGGCTGCGCCAGCCGTCGTTCGTGCGCACGAGTGCATGGTGGTAATAACCGCCGCAGGAGCTCATCTCCGCCATGCCCGGTAGCTGCATCGGGTTGTAGAACATGGCCCGCACCCGCGCGTGGTCGCCATCGATATTGGTTTCCACGTTGGTGATGTAATGCATCGTCCACGGAATCGCACCGAACCCCTTACTGAGCCAGTCGGTGACCTCGTCGCGCGAGCCCGCGATCGCCCCGGCTGAGGAGTAGTCGATGACCGCATCGTCGGTGAACACCGAGCGGTAGAGCTCCCAATCCTTGGTGTCGACCGCCCGGGCGTAACGGTGCAATAGTGCGGTGATCTCTAGCTCGTCGCTGATCCGCTGGTCATCCATGGCTGCTGCCATGTGCCCATGCCGAAGGTTCTTGTATCCTCGCGCTCCCCGGAGGCTTCTTGGCCGTTGCGCCGATCCCAGACCCGATTTTTTGGCCCACGCGGGCACACTCTAAATGGTTAGAGCGGGAGGCGCAATCAACGAAATTCTCGGTAAGAATTCGCTGTTGGTCAGGAGCTAGTACCAGCGACAAGGAATTTTCGTTGCCGATCCTCGCGATACGCCTGCGAGGTAATATTCGGCCATCGTGAATCGACGCAAACCCAACGGCACCGAGCGTCGCACAACGCTGTGCGACACGGCGATCCAGCTGCTCGCCGACGAGGGCGCGAAGGGTCTCAGTCACCCGAAAGTGGACCAGCGGGCCGGACTTCCCGCCGGGAGCACGTCGTTCTACTTCCGCACGCGGACAGCGCTGTTGTTGGCGACCGCCCAACGTGTGTGCGAACTGGATCTCGCCGATCTTTCCGCCGTCCTTCACCCTCGGCGCGAGGTGTCGACCGATGAAGGGCCGCCTGATATTTCCCCCCTGGCGGCGTTGATCGTGCTGTCCGCCCAAGAGCCACGACTGAGTCGTACCAAGGCTCGCATCGAACTCATCCTGCAGGCCAACCGAGACCCCTCCCTGGCCGAGGTCTTCCGCGAAAGCGTGGAGATGTTCGCCGACGTTCAACGCGATATCGTTATTCGCTCCCAACCGGATCGAGACCTTGATCCCATGGTCATCAATGAGCAAGCTTCTGCCACACAGAACTTCGTTAGCGGCGTGTTCATGCGGCTAGTCGCCGGGCAACGGGCGTTCGACGATGGTGAACACCTCGACCGAATACTTAGCGCGATCATCAACGGCATCGCCGCGGCGTATCAGGACAGATCGTCCCGCAACGAGCGAATCAGCCCGACGCATCGGTCTCGCGGTTAACCGATGGCTTTGTTGCAGCCGACCCCCAGATGCCGGACCATTCAAGTTTTGCTTGAACCACAGCCTCTAAGAGTTTAGAGGTGTCGCTTGCGCCCGATGCCTGCATAAAGGTCGACGATCTGATCCTGGTGAGCATCGACGACCACGTCGTCGAACCCCCGGCCATGTTCGTGCGGCATGTTCCGGTCCAAGTACCGCAAGGAGGCGCCAGTGATAGTCACCGACGACAAGAATGTGGATCGGTGGATCTACCGGGCAAGCCGCAGAGCCCCTTTCCGCTTCGCCGTCAGACCACTACCGTTAGCATTACAGTCAGGCCTTCCGCTGTAACGGTTACAGCCCGCAACTCGTCAGCCAGGAGTATGCAATGACCACATCGAAGATCGTTTTCGATCCGTTCTCTCAGGAATACTGGAACGGCGCCTGGGACACGTACCGGCGTATGCAGGAGGAAGCGCCGGTCTACTACAACGAGCAGTACGATTTCTACGCGCTGACTCGGCACGCCGACGTGGCCGCGGGGCTGAAGGATTTCGAAACGTACTCGTCGGCCTACGGCATCGACCTGTCGATGGTGCGCTCCGGGCAACGCCCGCCGCAGTCGATCATCTTCATGGACCCGCCCGACCACCGCCACATGCGCAGCCTGCTCAACAAGGTCTTCACACCGCGCGCCATCCAGTCCCAGCGGGAGATGGTGAACGAGAAGATCGACAAGTACCTCAGCAAGGTCAACCCCGACCGTTTCGACGCCGTGCAGGACTTCTCCGGACCGTTCCCGGTCGAGGTGATCACGACGATGCTGGGGGTGCCGGAGGAACATGCCCAAAAGATCCGGCACTGGATCGACGTGTCGCTCACGCGCGAACCCGGGCAGGTCGAAGTCGGCGAGGAGGGCATGCAGGCCAACATCAACACCGCGATGTTGTACTACGAGTTGGTCAAGCAACGCCGTGAGGATCCGCAGGACGACCTGTTCACCCAGCTGATCGACGCCGAGCTCGAGCGCAGCGACGGCGAAATGACGAAACTGGACGACATCGAAATCTCGGGTTTTGCAACGTTATTGGGCGGCGCCGGCGCCGAGACCGTGACCAAGCTGGTCGGCAATGCGCCGGTGGTGTTCGGTCGCAATCCCGAGCAGTGGCAGAAATTGCTCGACGATCGCAGCAAGATTCCGGCGGCGGTCGAGGAACTCCTGCGCTATGAGGCGCCGTCGCAGTACCAGGTCCGCCGCTCCATGCGAGACGTCGAGCTGCACGGCGTCACGATTCCGGCCGGCAAGCCGATCTTCCTGATCAACGGCGCGGCCAACCGCGATCCGGAGGCCTGGACCGATCCCGACAAGTTCGACGTCGACCGCGACCGGACCGAAGCGCAGAACATGGGATTCGGCTACGGGATTCACAGCTGCCTCGGCGCAGCGCTGGCCCGCATGGAAAGCGCGGTCGCGCTGGAGAAGCTGCTTGATTTCATGCCCCGCTTCGAGGTGGACTGGGATGGTTGCAAACGCGTCCAGATGCAAAACGTGATGGGCTGGCAGAACGTACCGGTGAAGGTGCTGCGATGAGAATCGAAGTCGATTGGGATCTCTGCGAAAGCAACGGGGTGTGCATGGGCATCATCCCGGAGGTCTTCCAACTGGGAGACGACGACATGCTGTCGATCCTGCAGCCAGAAGTGACGCCGGAGAACGAATCTCTAGTGCGTGAAGCGGTCCGTCAATGCCCCCGGCAGGCGATCTCGATCGAGGATTAGCGGTCGGCTATTGACCTCGGGCGGTTAGAAGCCGGAGAGGATGACCGCGTTGCAGTCGGCTGCCGCCTGCCGCAGTTTCGCGGCCTTTTGGTAGCCCTCGGACTCGTACCACGCGCGGGCTGCATCCACCGATTCGAATTCCAGCACGACGGTCTGATCGCCGTGCCAACTGCCTTCGAGTACCTTGGGGGCGGTATCCACCGCGAGGACGGTCGCACCGCTCATCGCTGATCCCGCCGCCTTACCGTAGGCCTTCATGCCCTCCGGATCCTTGATGGCTTCGGTCAGGATGACGTATCCTTTTGGCCCGTTAGTCACTCGAAACTCCTTGCTTCCCAGCGTATTTCATCAGGTCTCGCTGATGGCCTGCTCGGGACAGCATTGGATGGCCTCGTGGGTATCGGCCTCCAATTCCGTTGGCACATCGGAGTCTATGGCCACCGCATATCCGTCGTCGGTCAGGCTGAACACATCGGCGCAGAGCGTGACGCATACGCCATGACCGCGACAACGCGAATCGTCAACCCAGACTTTCATGCCGGCGTGAACTCCAGGTGCAATTCGGTCAGGCCGCGCAGGATGTAGGTCGGAACATATTGGTAGCGACGGTCATTCGCCGGACCGTGGATGCGCTCGTTGATCCTGATGTCAGACGTCCGGTCGAGCAGCCGCTCGATCGCCACCCGGGTCTCGGCGCGCGCCAGCGGCGCGCCGGGGCAGCTGTGGATCCCGCGTCCGAACGAGATGTGCTGGCGGGCATTCTTTCGGCCCGGATCGAATGTGGTGGGGTCTTCGAACCGGCGCGGATCGCGGTTGGCGGCGGCCTGCACCACCATCACGGTGGTGCCCGCGGGCAGGTCTACGCCACCGATATTGACGGGCACCCGGTTCATCCGGAAGTCGCCCTTGACCGGGCTCTCGTGGCGAAGCGACTCTTCGATGAAGTTGGGGATCAGGCTGCGGTCCTTGCGCAACTGCGCCTGGATGTCGGGGCGCTCCCCGAGCGTCTGCAACGAGGCACCCAGCAGCCGCACGGTGGTCTCCTGGCCCGCGGAAAAGACGTTGCTGGCGACGCGGGCCACGTCTTCGACCTCGGGTATCGAGCCGTCGGGGTAGGTAGCCGTCGCGAGGCCGGTCAGCACGTCGTCGCGGGGCTCGCGGCGGCGGTCCCGGACGTAGTCGGAGAACAGACCATAGAGGAATTCCAGCGGACTGTGCGCCAGCGATTCCTTGCCGGTGCCCCCGATGCCGCCACCCGAGTGGTCACGGATGCCCTTGACGAACTTGTCGCGATCTTCCATGGGCACGCCCAGCAGATCGGCGATGACCAGCAGCGTGAAGGGGCTGGCGAAGCCCTTGATCCACTCACCCTCGCCGGGCGCCAGGAACTCGTCGAGCACTTGGTCGGCGAGCACCCACATGGCGTCCTCGTTCTCCTTGAGGCGCTTGGGGGTGATCAGCCGCATCAGCAGGGAGCGATGGTTGGTGTGGGTCGGCGGGTCGAGGGTGGGCAGCTGGTCGCTGAACGGCAGCTCGTCGCGATGTTCCTCGATCAGCTCGGTGATGTCAGAGTTCCCCAGACCTTCGAGGGATACCGGAAAGCCGGGAAACGGACCCGTCACCGAAATGCACGACGACCATGTCTCGGCGTCGTTGAGCACGGCGCAGGCCTCGTCCCAGCCGGTCACCATGGTCACGCCGTGATGGTCCTCCCGTGTGACGGGGCACTGCTCGCGCAGTGCCTCGTAGTAGGGGTAAGGGTCCTCGACGAGCCGTTTATCGCGGAAGAAATCCATCTCGGCGAAGTCGTTCGCCATCGCTTGCTCCATTTCAATCTCGGCTAGTGAGAACGTGCCTCTCAAGAGATGAGTATTACATTTCCATAGGACGTATGACTCGTCAACGGTCCCGCGCCTGGCGCAGATCGCGGATAGCGATTCAGCTGGCGGGAACCAGATCGGCGGCCACCGAGGGGCAGCTCAGCAGCCCGCTTCGGAAGGTTTCGGTGTGACCGATCGAGCTCGGCGGGGCCTCCGCGACATTCAACGCCGCGGCCAGCGCCTGCGCCTTGAAGGTCCGGGCGGCCATGCTCAGCCGATGGTGCACCCCGCCAACGCTGTCATCGAGCTCAGCGGGCCAGGTCTCCCCCCAGAGCGTGACCTCGGTGACGCCATGATCGAGGGCCTGCAAGACTCCTTGCCGCACCCGCGGGTCGCATCCGAACAGGTCCGCCGCGGCAGCCAGCGGCCTGGGGCCGGGGCCGGGTTTCGACCCCTGACTCGATCGCAGCCAGCGCATCTTCGAGGTCGAGTGTCTGGGCTCCGAGTATCTGCAGTGGCCGATCATCGGTGTGGTCGGCTACGTGGTCTGCGAGGAGCACGGTGACGTCCCATCCGGCCATCGCCCGGTCGAAGAGCCAACCGCCGGCGAACCGCACCACGTCAGCCACGCTCGCGGCGACGACGTCGAGGCGGTACCTCATGTCTTGCATGTCTTGCACGTCTTTCAGTCGTCGGCGGCGCGAAGTCCCGCGCCAGAGCCTCGGCGTACTCCTTGAACACCTCGGTCAGGGGTATCGAAGGATCGAGCAACCATATTGTTTCCATTCCGTGGACGAAAGCGAGAATTTCGACCGCTTTGACGGCGGGGTTCAGGTCCGTGCGATACCGCCCGGCCGCCTGACCTCGGCGGATGGCCTCGGCGACGATGTCGATCGCGTCGCGGTGCCTGGCCAGCAGGCGGTCGTGCAGCGGAGCCTCCGGGAGGATGTTCTCCGCCAGCAGCACGGTGAACGTGCCGATCAGTTCGGGCGCCCGCGTGAAGCGATCGGCGACCTGAGTGATCTCGCCGAAGAGATTGCCGCCCCGGTCGGCATGGGTCTCGTCGTCGAAGTCACGCGCGTCGAGCACAGCGTGCAGTAGCTGCTCTTTGGATTCGAAGTGATGCAGCAATCCCGCGGGGGTAACCCCGGCTTCGCCGGCGATCTGGGCCAGCGTGGTGTTGCGCCAGCCGTTGCGCGTCAGGAGCCGCTGCGCGACCGCGAGGATCCGCTGCTTGCGGTCCTCGCCCTTGGCGAGCAGCGCGTCATACGGCCGTGCGGCGGGCACCGGACTCCTTCGAAGCGATCGGCCAAACCAACTAACTGAACACACAGTAGGTTGGTTTGGCGGCCGTGGCAAGGGCTTGGTCGCCACGCTTGATGCGCAGGTTAAGTGACGAGTTCGACCAGCGTGGCATTGGCGGTCCCGCCGCCTTCGCACATGGTCTGCAGCCCGTAACGAATGCCGTTGTCGCGCATGTGATGGGCCATGCGCGTCATCAGCACCGCACCGGAAGCCCCCAGCGGGTGGCCGAGCGCGATCGCGCCGCCGAGCGGGTTCACCCGGTCCGGGTCCGCTCCGGTTTCGGCGATCCAGGCCAGCGGCACCGGCGCAAAGGCCTCGTTCACCTCGAAGACGCCGATTTCCGATAACGGCACACCGGCCTTGGTCAGCACCTTCTCGGTCGCCGGGATCGGTCCGGTGAGCATGAGCACCGGATCCGCTCCGGTGACCGCGCCGGCCCGATACCGCACCAGCGGGGTCAGCCCGAGCTGCACCGCCATCTCCGACGTGGTCACCAACAGCGCGGCCGCGCCGTCGGAGATTTGCGAGGAGTTGCCCGCGTGGATCACCCCGTCCTCGGCGAACGCGGGCTTGAGCCCGGCGAGCTTCTCGACGCTGGTCCCGCGCCGCACACCCTCGTCGGCGACGACGACGCCCCTTCGTCGGTGAACACCGGGACGATCTGGTCGGTGAAGGCGCCCGCGTCCTGGGCCGCGGCGGCCCGCTCGTGGGACACAGCCGAGTACTCGTCGAGCTGGGTCCGCGAGAAACCCCACTTCTTGGCGATCATCTCCGCCGACAGCCCCTGGTTGAAGGAGAAATCGTCATAGCGGGCAAGGACTTTCGGGCCGTAGGGCATCCCCGTCGCCCTGGCCGCACCGAGCGGCACGCGGCTCATGACCTCAACACCGCCGGCCACGACGACATCTTGCTGGCCCGACATCACGGCCTGCACCGCGAAGTCCAGGGCCTGCTGGCTGGATCCGCACGCGCGGTTGACGGTGGTGCCCGGGATGCTCTCGGGCCAGCCGGCGGCCAGGACGGCGTAGCGGCCGATGTTGCTGGACTGGTCGCCGACTTGGGAGACGCAGCCCCAGATCACGTCGTCAACGACCCCGGGATCGACACCGGTGCGTTCCGTCAGTTCGTTCAGGACGACGGCGGACAGGTCGGCGGCGTGCATGCCGGACAGCCCGCCGTTTCGCTTCCCGACCGGCGTCCGCACCGCATCGACGATGACTGTTTCACGCATATCTCTACTCCGACTTCTCAGAATCGCTGGATTTTGACAACGCCCACCGACCAGTAAACGACGGCTCCCGCCGCTGCGCGAAAGCGGCATAGGCGGCTTGGGCATCTGCGGTCGCGAAATTGCCGACCTGCGCGCGGGCCTCGTTGGCCAGCGCGTCGCGCATAGTACGGTCCGCACCCTCGTTCAGCAGCGCCTTGCTCTGAGCGAGCGCGACGGGCGGACCCGCCGCCAACCGGTCGGTGAGGTTGTTGACGAAGACGTCGATCTCCGCGCCCGGCACCACCCACGTCACCAGGTTCAGTGCATGGGCTTCGCTGGCATCGATCGTTTCGGCCAGCAGCGTGAGCCGCTTAGCCTGTTGCAAGCCAACGAGTTTCGGTAGCAGCCAGGAACCACCGAGATCGATCGACAACCCCCGCTTGGAAAAGATCTGGGAGAACGTGGATTCTGGCGTCGCGACCACCAAATCGCAACCCAGCGCCAGGTTCCAGCCGGCGCCGACGGCGACCCCGGTGACTTTTGCGACCGTCGGAATCGGAAGCTCGTGCAACGCCAGCGCCACATCGGTCAGGCGCTGCAGCTTGTATTTCGGATGAATGTCCTCGGGGACCGAGATGTCGGCACCCGAGCAAAAGCTTCCGGCGGCGCCGGTGATCACGAGTGCGCGCACGCCGCCGTCGCGACCGGCAGCGTTGAGCGCATCGCGCAAGGCGATCCACAGCTCCGGGTTGATAGCGTTCTTGCGGTGCGGACGGTTCAGGGTCAGCGTGCGAACCCCATCGCGGTCATCCGACAGCAGCACGGGCGCTTCGGTCACGGTCGGGTGCGGCGGCCGAGCAGGCGATCGGGCATCAATAGCTCCTCGGCAATTTCAGGACGTTGGATCCCAGGAAATTCAGGATCATCTCCTGGCTGACCGGCGCGATCTTCATCAGCCGGGCCTCACGGAAATAGCGCGTGATGTGGTATTCCTCCGCGTAACCCATGCCGCCGTGCGTTTGCAATGCCCGATCCGCGGCAGTGAAGCCGGCGTCGGCGCACAGGTATTTTGCGGTATTCGCCTCGCGCCCACAGGGTTTGCCGTTGTCGTACAGCCACGTCGCCTTGCGCAACATCAGCTCGGCGGCGTCCAGCCGGGCCAGTGAATCCGCGAGCGGAAACTGGATGCCCTGGTTCATGCCGATCGGCCGGCCGAAGACCTCGCGCTCGTTTCCGTACTTCACCGCTTTTTCCAGCGCCACTCGGCCGATACCCAGCGCCTCGGCGGCGATCAGCATCCGCTCCGGGTTCAGGCCATCGAGAATGTATTGAAAACCCTTGCCTTCCTCGCCAATTCGGTCCTCGACCGGTACTTCCAGATTGTCGATGAATAACTCGTTGGAACTCACTGCGTTGCGGCCCATCTTGCGGATCGGGCGGATGTCGATGCGGCTGCGATCGAGATCGGTGAGGAACAGCGTCATCCCGTCGGTCTTCTTGGTCACCTCTTCGTAGCTTTGGGTGCGGGTCAGCAGCAGGATCTTGTCGGACTCCATCGCCTTTGAGATCCACACCTTGCGGCCGTTGACGACATAGCGATCACCGTCGCGTTTGGCGAACGTGGTGATCCGCGAGGTGTCAAGCCCGGCACCGGGTTCGGTGACTCCGAAACAGATGTGCACCTCGCCGGTCGCAACCGACGGCAATGTACGGGCCTTGAGTTCGTCGGATCCGTGCACCACCACCGGTTGCATGCCGAAGATCGACAGGTGAATCGAGCTGGCGGCGTTCATGGCGCCGCCAGATTTGGCGACCTCCTCGAGCAGGATGGTGGCTTCGGTGATGCCGAGGCCGTGGCCGCCGTACTCGGTCGGGATCGTCATACCCAGCCAGCCGCCGTCGGCTATCGCCTTATAGAACGCGAAAGGAAACTCGTGCGCCTGGTCCTTTTCCATCCAGTACTGGTCGTCGAACTTCCGCGCCAGTTCCGCGACCGACTTGCGGATCAGCTCCTGGTCGTCGGTCAGCTCGAAATTCATTCCACCGTCGGGCACCGGGGGTGCCTCCTTTCAGCGCGAGCAGACGCAAAAGCCCCCGACACGCCGGCGAATTGAGCGCTTTTGCGTCTGCTCGCCGGGTGCCGACACTGACTCAGTCCTGGTTGCCGGTAAGCGCTTTCGCGTTGGCAGCAAAGTCCGCGAACGACGAACCCGCCCTGGTGTCCTTGTGGTGGCTGGATGACCGGATCGAGACGTCGTGCCCCTCGGCGGCCTTGCGCAGCGCGCCGACGGTCGCCTGCTCCGGCGTGATGTGGGTGAATGGGTCGAACGAGTACCAACGCATCGCGTTCTCGTAGGTCATCTTCTTGATCTCGTCGTCCGGAACGCTGTTCAACGACAGCACATCCCACAACTCTTCCGGCGCGCCCGGCCACATCGAGTCGCTGTGCGGGTAGTCCGCCTCCCAGCAGATGTTGTCGACGCCGATCATGTTGCGCAGTGCCACGCCCACCTTGTCGCTGATGAAACAGGTCAGGAAGTGATCACGGAACACGTCGGACGGCAACTTGTCGCCGAAGTCCTGATGCGTCCACGTCGAGTGCATCTCGTAGGTGCGGTCGGCGCGCTCCAGGAAGTACGGGATCCACCCGGTCCCGCCCTCGGATAACGCGACCTTGAGGTCCGGGTACTCCTTGATAGGCCGCGACCACAGCAAGTCCGCCGCGGCTTGCACGATGTTCATCGGCTGCAGCGTGATCATCACGTCCATCGGCGCATCGGGCGCGGTGATGGCCAGCCGGCCCGAGGACCCGATGTGCACGTTCATCACGGTGTTGGTGTCGCACAAGGCTTCCCACAACGGGTTCCAGTACTCGTTGTGGAAGCTGGGGTAGCCCATCGCGGCCGGATTCTCGGTGAAGGTCAGCGCGTGCACGCCCTTCTTCGCGACTCGTCGCACCTCAGCAGCGCACGCCTCCGCGTCCCAGATCACCGGTATCGCCATTGGAATGAACCGCGCCGGGTATGCCCCGCACCACTCGTCGATGTGCCAGTCGTTGTACGCCTGCACCAGTGCGATCGAGAAGTCCGTGTCGTCGGTGGCGAACAGGCGACCGGCAAAGCCCGGGAAAGACGGGAAGCAGATCGACGCCAGGATGCCGCCGGCGTTCATGTCCTTGATGCGCTCGTCGACGTTGTAGCAACCCGGCCGGATCTCGTCGAGCCCCGTTGGCTCAATCCCGTACTCCTCCTTAGGCCGGCCGGCGACCGCATTGAGCGCCACGTTCGGGATTACCGTGTCGCGGAACTTCCACATGTCCGAGCCGTCCTCGTTGTGCACCAGCCGGGGCGCGTCGTCGATGTACTTCTTCGACAGGTGGTTCTTGAACATGTCGGGGGGCTCGACGGTGTGGTCGTCGACGCTGATCAGGATCATGTCTTCTTTGTTCATAACCGTTCCTTCTCTATCGAAGTCATCGGACGCGCTGCTCTATCCAGCCTCGGCGAAACCGCCGCCCAGCGCAAAGATCACTAATGTGAAAACTATCTTCTCGCGAAGTGAGAATCAACATCCAGCGTAGCCGAGCGGTATGCATCCGGTGATCTCGCGCCTGGGGCGACCGGGCAAATTACCCGCCGCTGAGCCCGCAAATGTGGGCCGCGAAAAGCGCTTTTTTGGGCGCCCACCCGCGAGAGCGCGGACCCTCTCACGCGGAAGCGGGCGAAGTGCCCCCCGAACCCAGGAAGGGTCCCACCACGGCGGCAGGGAGCTGAGGATCGGTACGCGCCAGGATTGACCAAAAGACCGAATCATGCAAATCTATTGGTTGGAAATGAGAATATGATTCTCCTGGACCGAGAGGAAGCCAGCGCAATGCGTCTGCCGCCACTGCCCGCCGATCAGTGGGACGAGGCTGTCCAGCGGGCACTCGCTCCCATGCTGCCGGCGGAGGGCCCCAAGGATGCCAACAACGCGCTTGCCACCTTCGCCCACCACCCGGCGCTGGCCAAGGCGTTTCTCCGGTTCAACGTCCACCTCTTGTACTCATCCACGCTGCCTGCTCGCATCCGCGAACTAGCCATCCTGCGGGTCGCGCATCGTCGCGACTGCCTCTATGAGTGGACCCAGCATGTCCAACTCGCCAAGAACGAGGGAATCACCGACGACGAGATCGCCGCGGTGCCGTGTTATGCCGGCGAGGGCGCCGGCCACTTCGACGACTTCGAGCGCGCGGTGCTGGCCGGCGTCGACGAACTCGACGAGAAATCGCAGTTGTCCGACCAGACCTGGGCGGCACTCGGCGAGCGCCTCAACGACCAGCAACGCATGGATTTCGTCTTCACGGTCGGCTGCTACACGCTGCTGGCCATGGCATTCAACACTTTTGGCGTGGAGCTCGAGAACGCCGCCACAGCCGGTAACAAGGTCGAATCAGAGAGGTAAGAACGTTGCCCCACTTCCCTAAACCAGCCGCTGGCAGCTGGACCGAAAACTACCCCGAACTGGGCACTGCGCCGGTCGATTACACCGACTCGATCGATCCGGCATTCTTCGAGGCCGAGCGCGACGCGGTCTTCAGGCGCACGTGGCTCAACGTCGGCCGCGTCAACCGCCTGCCGCGCACCGGCAGCTACTTCACCAAGGAGCTGCCCTCGGCCGGCAAGGGCACGTCGGTGATCATCGTCAAGACCAAGGACGGATCCGTCAAGGCCTACCACAACGTCTGCCGCCACCGAGGAAACAAGTTGGTGTGGAACGACTTTCCCAACGAGGAGACTTCTGGCACCTGCCGGCAGTTCACCTGCAAGTACCACGCCTGGCGCTACAACCTCGACGGCGACCTGACCTTCGTCCAACAAGAAGAAGAGTTCTTCAACCTCGACAAGGGCAACTACGGCCTGGCACCCGTACGTTGCGAGGTGTGGGAAGGCTTCATCTTCATCAACTTCGACAACAACGCGGCGCCGCTCACCGACTACCTCGGGCCGCTGGCCAAGAGCATCGAGGGCTACCCCTTCGGCGAGATGACCGAGACCTACTCCTACCGGGCCGAGGTCGGCAGCAACTGGAAGCTGTTCATCGACGCATTCGTCGAGTTCTACCACGCGCCGATCCTGCACCAGGGTCAGTACACCAAGGAAGAAGCCGCCAAGATCCAAAAGTTCGGCTACGAGGCGCTGCACTACGAATTGGCCGGCCCGCACAACCTGCAGTCAACCTGGGGTGGTCAGGCGCCGCCGCCGGACATGAGCATGGTGAAGCCGATGGACCAGGTGTTGCGCAGCGGCTTGTTCGGTCCGTGGGACAAGCCGGAGATCATCGAGAAGCTGGAGCTGCCGCCGGGTGTCAACGTCAAGAGGGTGCCGCAGTGGGGCATCGACTCGTGGCTCTTCTACCCGAACTTCATGCTGCTGATCTGGGAGCCGGGCTGGTACCTGACCTACCACTACTGGCCGACCGCGGTGGACAAACACATCTTCGAGTCGTCGCTGTATTTCGTGCCGCCGCGCAATGCGCGGGAGCGACTCGCCCAGGAGTTGGCCGCCGTGACGTTCAAGGAGTACGCGCTACAGGACGCCAACACCCTGGAAGCGACCCAGACCATGATCGGCACCCGGGCCGTCAAAGAGTTCCTGCTGTGCGACCAGGAAGTCTTGATCCGTCATCTGCACAAGACGACCGGTGACTACGTGAAGGAGTACCAGCGCAATGGCGCTACCGTCTGAATTCTCGGCCCTGGAGCCCTATTTGGCTTGGGATCTGGCCACCGAGCCCGAGCGCTACGCTAAGCGACTGGCCTCGACGATGGCCCAGATGCAGGAGTTCTACGACGTCGCGTTCCCGTTGCTGAACGACGTCATTGCATACTGCGACCAGTATCCGCTTGGACGACCTGCCGGATGACGCAAAGACTCTCATGCACATCATGCAGTCGCTGGTCATGGTGTCCTTCCCGATCGAGGCATGGAAGCAGCCACGCGTCCCCGACAGCGGCGCGGCGTGGGTTGAAGTGCTCCGGGAGCCGGTGATCTAAGACGGTGTTGACGCTCAAGGCCGCCGGGCTGCTCGATGTCGACGCCGGCGAGATCGTCTCGCCCGGTTCATCCTGCGATCGACGGCGACCGGATCGTCGGTGTCGGCGGCGACGCCGAGGGCGAGCTGATTGATCTGGGTGACCAGATTCTGCTGCCCGGTCTGATGGACATGGAGGTCAACCTCCTGATGGGTGGGCGGGGCGAGAAGCCTGGGCTCTCCCAAGTACAGGACGATCCCCCGACGCGGGTGTTGCGCGCGGTCGGCAACGCGCGCCGCACGCTGCGCGCCGGATTCACCACGGTCCGCAATCTCGGGCTGTTCGTCAAAACCGGCGGCTATCTGCTCGACGTGGCTCTGGGCAAGGCCATCGACGCGGGCTGGATCGACGGTCCGCGGGTGGTGCCGGCCGGGCACGCGATCACCCCGACCGGCGGGCATCTGGATCCGACGATGTTCGCGGCGTTCGCCCCGCACACCTTAGAGCTGACGGTCGAGGAAGGCATCGCCAACGGGATCGACGAGATCCGCAAGGCGGTGCGCTACCAGATCAAGCACGGCGCCGAGCTGATCAAGGTCTGCTGCTCGGGCGGGGTGATGTCGTTGACGGGACCACCTGGCGCACAACATTATTCGGATGAGGAGCTGTGCGCGATCGTCGACGAGGCGCACCGGCGCGGGCTGCGCGTCGCCGCGCACACGCACGGCGCGGATGCGGTCAAGCACGCGGTCGCGGCCGGTATCGACTGCATCGAGCACGGCTTCCTGATCGACGACGACGCGATCGCAACGATGGTCGAGCACGGCACATTCCTGGTCAGCACCCGGCGCCTGGCCGAAGCGATGGACGTCTCGCACGCCCCGCCCGAGCTGCAGGCCAAGGCCGCCGAGATGTTCCCGAAGTCGCGCACCTCGATCCTGGCCGCGTACAAAGCCGGGGTGAAGATCGCGGTAGGCACCGACGCGCCGGCAATACCGCACGGCAAGAACGCCGACGAGCTTGTCACGCTTGTGGATTGGGGCCTGCCGCCGTTGGCGGTCCTGCGGGCGGCCACGGTGACCGCCGCCGAGCTGATCAACGCAGAAGACCGGGGCCGCCTCGCGCCGGGCTTGCTCGCCGATATCATCGCCGTGCCGGGAAACCCGTTGGAAGACATCACCGTCACGCAGAACGTCGGTTTCGTCATGAAAGGCGGCAAGGTTTATGCCAACAAGAACTGAGGACCTGGTCGAGATTCAGCAGCTGCTGGCCCGCTACGCCGTCACCATCACCCAAGAGGACATCGACGGGCTGGTCAAGGTCTTCACGCCCGACGGCACCTACAGCGCATTCGGTTCCACCTACACCCTGGACAGGTTTCCCGAACTGGTGGCCGCCGCGCCAAAGGGCTTGTTTCTCACCGGAACAGCGGTGGTGGAGTTGGACGGCGACTCGGCGAGCGGGACACAGCCGCTGTGCTTCATCGACCACGCCACCCACGACATGCGGATCGGCTACTACCGCGACACCTACCTGCGCACCGCCGACGGCTGGCGGCTCAAGACGCGAGCCATGACGTTCATTCGCCGCAGCGGCGTGCACGACTCGGGGCGCCCGCACGCCATCGGCCGTCCCACGCCGTGAAAGTCGAGGAGTTCCGGAGCGGTCTGCGTGCGTGGCTCGACGAGCACGACCTGACCCCCGGACCCGACCACTCGCTGCAGGGCCATATGCAGCAATTCGCCCGGGTTAGTCGGGCGCTCTACGACGCCGACTGGATGCGGTACGGCTGGCCTGTGGAGGTCGGTGGCTTGGGTGGTCCGGCGCTGCTTCGCGCGATCGTCGGCGAGGAAGTGGTCGGCCGGCGTCTCGCCGAACCCGGGCCGTACTCGATGCTCGAGGTGCTCGCGCCCACCATGATCGATTACGCCCCAACCGAACTCGCCGCGGAGATGGTGCCGCGGCTGCTCAGTGGCCGCGAGCAGTGGTGTCAGGGCTTCTCCGAGCCGGGCTCGGGCAGCGACCTGGCGTCGTTGACCACCCGCGCCACCCAGCAAGGGGACAACTGGATCGTCAACGGGCAGAAGGTGTGGACCAGCTTCGCGCAGTTCTCCACGCGATGCGTGCTGCTCACCCGCACCGCACCCGGGTACGACGGGATCACCGCCTTCTTCGTCGACCTGGACACCCCGGGCATCACCGTCCGGCCGCTGCGCACCATGCACGGCGTCGACGAATTCTGCGAGGTCTACTACGACGACGTGGTCATCCCGGCGAGCCGGATGCTCGGCAAGCCGGGCGACGGCTGGCGACTGGCGATGGACCTGCTGCCCTATGAGCGCTCCAGCTGCTTTTGGCAGCGGATCGCCTACCTCTACGCACGATTCGACGAGCTGATCAAACGAGACTGCCGGCAATTCCACGTTCGACGGCCACGACGAATACGAGCTCGGCGCGGCCTATCTCGGCCTGCACACGCTGCGCTGCCGCTCCCGGATCACGCAGCACCGGTTGCGCGACGGCGCGAGGCTCGGACCCGACACCTCCATCGACAAGGTGCTACTGGCCAGCGCCGAGCAACGGCTCTACGACACCGTCCGCGACCTGCTGCCCGGAACCCTCGAACTCGAGGACACGCCGTGGCGCTCCGAGTACCTGTATTCGCGCGCGGCGACCATCTATGGCGGCACCGCCGAAATTCAGCGCAACATCATCGCGCGCCGCCTGCTTGACCTCGGGAAGGAGTGAGCCATGGATCCCGAGGCACTGCAGATGCTGGCCGACTCGCTGCGCACGACGATGAGCGCGGCCTCAGGAGCCAAGCTCGATGCGGCGCTGTCCGACGTCGGCTGGCTGGACATGCTCGACGAAATCCCGGATGTGGCAATTCCTCTGGTGTTCCGGCTGCTCGGCGAGACCGGCGCGCACGCACCCGTGCTCAACGACGTCGTGCTGCGCGCGGGCGGGAGCGCGCCCGGCGGTACGACGCCGCTGCCGTTCACGGGCGGCTCCTGGGTGACCTGGGAACGTGGCGACGCACCCACTTCGGCGATCGACGGCGAGCTGGCGATACACCCCGCGCGAGAAGGAGATCCACTGCCGATCGCGGCGCTGGCCGCGGGCCGGCAAGCCTTGGGGTGGTGGCTGGTGGGCGCCAGCCGCGCCATGCTTGCATTGGCGCGCCAGCATGCCCTGGACCGCGTTCAATTCGGCCGACACATCGGCTCGTTCCAGGCGATCCGGCACCGGCTGGCCGAGACGCTCGTCGCGATCGAAGGCGCCGAGGCGACGCTACACACCGCGAGTGCCGAGCCGGACGAGCTGGCCAGTTTGCTGGCCAAGGCCGCGGCCGGCCAGGCGGCGCTGACCACCGCGCGGCACTGCCAGCAGGTGCTCGGCGGGATCGGATTCACCGCCGAGCACCAGCTGCACCGCCACATCAAGCGGTCGTTGATCTTGGACGGATTGCTCGGCAGCACGCGAGAGCTGACCCGGGAGGCCGGAGCGACGTTGCGGGCCAAAGGTTTTGCGCCGCGGCTGGCGCAACTTTGACGCCTGCGCGCCAACGGCTCTCGCTGAATCCGCAGTAGCGTCATCAATACGTGTCATTCGCGACGGGTCTAACATGGACACACATGAGCAGACCGGTTCCTCGTCGGCAGACCCCGGACGCACCGCGAAACGAGTTCGGCGTCGCATCCGTGATCTTGGGCCTGGTCGCACTCATGACCTGCTGGTTGATGATCGGGGTTCCCTTCGGCATCGCAGCTGTTATCACTGGCGATCTGGGCCGGGGACGGGTCAAGCGCGGCGAAGCAAACAATCCCCGTACCGCGGTGGCCGGCATGGTGTTAGGAGCGGTAGCCATCGCGGCGGGGCTGGCAGCCATCGGCTACTGGGCCTGGCGGGACACCCAGTAGAGGATTTGCAGCCGCCAAATGCACTTTCGCGCTAGAGGTTTCGGGGCAGTCCGAGTACTCGTTCGGCGATGATGTTGCGCTGGATTTCCGAGGTCCCGCCGGCGATGGTCGCCGCGAAGGTGCGCACATACCGGTCGAACCAGCTGCCGTAGTGACTGTCCAGGTTCAGCGGCGCGTATCGGGCGGTGACCGCGCGGAGCACGAGCCCCTCAGGCCCCTTGGCGCTCAGCGCGTCCTCGCAGGCGCGTTGCATTGCCTCGGAGCCGAGCAGTTTGAGCACCGACTGAGCCGGTACATCCTCTTCCCCGCGAGCGGCCTTGGCCAACGTCGCCGACCCCAGCAGCTGCAGCGCGTGGCGATCCATCACCAGGGTCGCGTAGTGATCACGCTGCAGCGCCCCGGAGGGACCGAATTCGACTGTCAGCGCGTGCAACATGTCGGCATAGTCCATCCACAACATGGCGCGTTCGTGGCCCAGCGAACCGGTCGCCACCCGCCACCCGGCATTGAGCTCTCCCACCAGATTCTCGACCGGCACACGCGCGTCGGTGAAAAATACTTCGTTGAAGTCCACGTCTTCGTGGTCTGACACCGAACCGAACGGACGGCGCACCACACCGGGGGTGTCGGTCGGAATGAGTAAAGCGCTGATGCCCTTGTGCTTTGGCGCGTCGGGGTCCGTACGCACGAACGTCAGAAGCACATCCGCGTGGTGGGCGCCGGACGTCCATACCTTCTGTCCGTTGACCACGAAGTGGTCGCCGTCAAGTACCGCCCGCGTTTTCAGCGATGCCAGGTCCGATCCCGCGCCGGGTTCGCTCATGCCCAGCGATGCGGTCATCTCGGCCCGCAGAATCGGCACTGCCCAACGCTGCTTTTGGGCCGGCGTGCCAAACGACAACAGCGAGGCGGCGATGATGCCCACGCCCTGCGGATTGAAGCTTTGATACATCCGCCGCCGTGCCAGCTCTTCCATGTACACGTATTGCTGCAACAAGGTGGCGTTGCGTCCACCGAACTCCGGTGGGTTGCCGGGCAGCAGCCAGCCGTTGTCGAACAGCAGTCGTTGCCAGCGGCGGGCCCACTCCGGGATGTGCGAACTCGACCGCGGCCGCTCCAGCGTGTCCGCTGAGCCGGTTACGAAGGCGGGCAGATGCGTGTCCAAGAAGGCCACGAATTCGGCCCGGAACGCCTCGACCTCGGCGTCAAAGGTCAGCTGCACAGCAATTCTCCGGTCGGTTTCGGCTGGAAAACCGTCAGCAGATCAATATTTCGACGTTCTCTGCAACGGCGCGTTCTGCTCTTGCGATTCCGCTTCCATACACACGTGTAAGAGAATAGTATTCTCGTCGTGGGAAAGTTACAATCTCCAACACGTCGTCCGTGAGGGGGTCGAGCACAGCGATGGCACGCCGTTCTCCGGTAGAGTCCAACCATGTTCTCCAATCGCGGCAATCATCAGAGCCGCCGGTGACCAGCCCCAGCGAGGAGCCCGCCTGGAAGCAGCGCGCGGTCGAGCGGTCCATCAAGACCGCAAAACTGCGGGCGGCACAGCGCGTTCAGCGCTTCCTGGACGCTGCGCAGGCCATCATCATCGAGAAGGGCAGCACGGACTTTACTGTCCAGGAGGTCGTTGACCGCTCCCGTCAGTCGCTGCGGAGCTTCTACCTGCAGTTCGACGGCAAGCACGAGCTGCTGCTCGCACTGTTCGAAGACGCGTTGAGCCGCTCCGCCGACCAGATCCGCGCCGCCAGTGAAAGCCAGTCCGATCCGCTCGAGCGGCTCAAGGTCGCTGTCGAACTGCTCTACGAGGCCTCTCGTCCGGATCCAACGGCCAAGCGCCCGCTGTTCACTGACTTTGCGCCGCGGTTGCTGGTTACGCACCCGGTCGAGGTCAAGGTGGCTCATGCACCGCTGGTGGCGTTGCTGACCGAACTCATGGAAGCCGCCTACGACGCCGGCGAATTGCGCGCCGAGGTCAACGCCAAGCGGATGGCCGCGATGACGATGCAGACGGTCATGTTCATCGCCCAGTCCAGCGGCGGTTCCGACGACGCGACGGTCCATCCCATCTCCGCCGACGAGGTGTGGGACTTCTGCTCACGCGGATTCGTCGGCACGTCTGCCTGAGACCCCTCGGCCGCCGAGCTGAGCAACTATCGCACCGCATTTGCCTGTGAGAATCGGGTTCTCTAATATTCAGAATCACAAATCCTGGCACAACGCGGTTCCGGCGAGAGGCGATAATCGGTGACAGTCAGCGCGCCCAACGATGTCTATTTCGACCCCTACGACGTCGAGCTGAACGCCGACCCCTACCCGATGTTTCGGCGGCTGCGCGAGGAAGCGCCGCTGTACTACAACGAGCAACACGACTTCTACGTCCTGAGCCGGTTCGGTGACGTCGATGACGCGCTGGTCGATTACCAGACCTTCAGCTCGGCCAGCGGCGCGATCCTGGAAATCATCAAGGCCAATATCGACATCCCGCCCGGTACGGTCATTTTCGAGGATCCCCCGATCCACGACATCCACCGCAAGTTGCTGTCCCGGATGTTCACTCCACGCAAGATCAACGAGCTGGAGCCCAAGATCCGCGAATTCTGCTCTCGCAGTTTGGATCCGCTGATCGGCGCGAGCGGCTTCGACTTCGTCGCCGACCTCGGCGCGCAGATGCCCATGCGGGTGATCGGCATGCTGCTGGGCGTTCCCGAGGAAGATCAAGAAGCCGCACGCGATTTCGCGAACGCGCAGCTGCGCACCGAGGCCGGTAAGCCGATGGAGACCTCGATGGCTAATGTCGCGAGCCCCGACTTCTTCGGCCAGTACATCGACTGGCGCGCCGAGCATCCCTCCGACGACATCATGACCGAACTGCTCAACGTCGAGTTCGAGGACGAGACGGGGAACGTCCGCCGGCTGACGCGTGACGAGCTCCTGACCTATATCGGCGTGGTGTCCGGCGCCGGTAACGAGACCACGACGCGGCTGATCGGATGGGCCGGCAAGGTGCTGGCCGAACATCCGGACCAGCGGCGAGCGCTGGCCGAGGACCCGTCGTTGATTCCGGCGGCCGTCGAGGAGTTACTGCGCTACGAGCCGCCGGCTCCGCACGTTTCGCGCTACGTCACCCGTGACATCGAGTACTACGGCCAGCGGGTGCCCGAGGGCAGCGTCATGATGATGCTGATCGGAGCGGCCAACCGCGACCACCGCCAATTCCCGCCGGACGGAGACGTTTTCGACATCCGGCGCGAGATGCACCAACATCTGACGTTCAGTGTCGGCACCCATTACTGCCTCGGCTCGGCGCTGGCGCGCCTGGAGGGCCGGATCGCGCTCGAGGAGATCTTGAAGCGCTTCCCCGAATGGGATGTCGACATTGACCAGTGCAAGCTTTCCCCCACATCCACCGTGCGGGGTTGGGAGACAATGCCGGCCGTTCTCCGCTGAGACGTGCCGGTCGGATCAAGTCAGGAATTGAGGTATGTCATGACTGAAGACCGTGGACGGGTGGCAGGCAAGGTCGCTTTCGTCACCGGGGCGGCGCGCGGTCAGGGCCGTAGCCACGCGGTGCGGTTGGCCGAAGAGGGCGCCGACATTATCGCCGTCGACGTCTGTAAGCCGATCGTGCAGAACACCACCATCCCGGCGTCGACGCCCGAGGATCTCGCCGAGACCGCCGACCTGGTCAAGGGCCTTAACCGCAGAATCTTCACGGCCGAAGTCGATGTGCGCGATTACGACGCACTGAAAGCCACTGTGGATGCCGGCGTGGAGCAGCTGGGCCGGCTGGACATCATCGTGGCCAACGCAGGCATCGGCAACGGCGGCGACACACTGGACAAGACCAGCGAATACGACTGGCAGGAGATGATCGACATAAACCTGTCGGGTGTGTGGAAGTCGGTGAAAGCCGGTGTGCCACATATCATCACGGGCGGCAAAGGCGGTTCGATCATCTTAACCAGCTCGGTGGGAGGGCTGAAGGCCTACCCCCACTGCGGCAGCTACGTTGCGGCCAAGCACGGCGTGGTGGGCATCATGCGGTCCTTCGCAGTGGAGTTGGGGCAGCACATGATTCGGGTCAACAGCGTCCACCCCACGCATGTCAGCACCGCGATGATCATGAACGAAGGGACCTGGAAGCTGTTCCGGCCGGATCTGGAAAACCCGAACGCCGACGACATGGCTCCGATCTGTCAGATGTTCCACACGCTTCCAGTTCCCTGGGTGGACCCGATCGACATCAGCAACGCGGTGCTGTTCTTCGCCTCCGACGAATCGCGCTACGTCACGGGTGTCACCCTGCCCGTCGACGCGGGTAGCTGCCTGAAATAGAGTTCCGTCATATGGACGGATTCGTTTCTAGTTTCGGGGGCCGCGGAACCGTTATCACCGGCGGTGCGAGTGGCATCGGTTTGGCCACCGCCACGGAGTTTGCCCGCCGCGGCGCCAAAGTCGTGCTCGCTGATGTCGACAAGCCGGGCCTGGAACAGGCCGTCGGGCGGCTGACCGCCGAGGGGTTCGAGGCCCATGGCGTGTTGTGCGATGTGCGGCATCTCGACGAGGTCACTCATCTCGCGGATGAGGCATTCCGCTTGCTCGGGCAGGTCGACGTGGTCTTCAGCAACGCCGGCATCGCCGTCGCGGGCCCCCTCGCGCAGATGACGCACGACGACTGGCGCTGGGTGATCGACATCGACCTGTGGGGCTCGATCCATGCCGTCGAGGCGTTCTTGCCGAGGTTGCTCGAGCAGGGCACGGGCGGCCACATCGCCTTCACGGCGTCCTTCGCCGGCCTGGTACCCAATGCCGGCCTCGGCACGTACTGCGTTGCCAAATATGGCGTCGTCGGCTTGGCGGAGACGCTGGCCCGCGAGGTCAAGGACAACGGCATCGGCGTCTCGGTGCTCTGCCCGATGGTCGTCGAAACCAAGTTGCTCTCCAACTCCGAACGAATCCGCGGCGCTGATTACGGACTGTCGTCCGCGCCCGATGTGACGGGTGGGCTCGGGCCACTCCCGGCGCAGGACGACACCCTCGACGTCGATGACGTCGCCCGGCTAACGGCCGACGCGATTGAAGCCAACCGGCTGTATATCCTGCCGCACGAGGCCGCCCGTGCCTCCATCCGGCGCAGGTTCGAACGCATTGAGAGTGCGTTCGACGCGCAGGCCGCCGCGGGGTGGCGCCACTAGCCTCCGGCGAGACAGGGGTCAGGCGGGCGCCTGCCCGATGATGCCGTCGGCTTCCAACTCCGCGATCTCCGCCGCGGTCAGGCCCAACTCGGCGAGCACCTCATGGTTGTGCTGCCCAAGCAGGGGCGCAGGCCGGGTATGGATACGTTCGGGGCCGCCGGAAGACCTCATCGGCACGGTGCTGAGCCGCGCCGGCCCACCCACCGGGTGGTTGACGTATTCGAAGAAGCCGCGAAACGCCAACTGATCCAACTCCGTTTGGCGGTGGGGCTGCATCACCTTGGCCACCGGCACGCCGGCATTCCAGAGCGATGCGACGATGTCGTCGCCGCTGCGGTGCTCACACCACGCGGCCAGCCGCTCATCGATCAGATCCTGCTCGACTCTCCGTCCGGCCTCGGTCGACAGCTTGGGATCCGTTGCCCAAGAGGGTGATCCGAGCGACTCGCGCAACCTTTCCCACTGGTTGTCCGTGGCCACCGCGATAGCAACCCAGCTGTCGAGCCGGCCGAATTCGTCGACATCTGCGGTGCGGTAAAGATTCTGTGGCGCCGCCGTCGGCCCACGGTTGCCCGCGCGTTCCAGCAGTGCCCCGTACGCGGAGTACTCCACGATCTGCTCGGCGGAGATGCTGAGCGCGGCATCGACCATGGCCGCTTCGACCAACCCACCCTCGCCGGTGCGGCGACGGTGTTCCAGCGCCAGCAGCAGCCCGTTGATCGCATGTACGCCCGCGTTAGGATCACCGATCGAATACGGCTCGATGGGAGGGCGGTCGGGATAGCCGGTCAGCCAGCTCAGGCCGGATGCGGACTCGATGACGTAGGCGAACGCGGGATTGTCGCGCCAGGGTCCGTCGAGCCCGAACCCGGGCATCCGCACCATTACTGCGCTGGGCTGAATCGATTGAATCGTGGCGAAATCCAGCCCGATCTGGTCCAGCACCCGAGGTGTGAAGTTTTCCACGATCACGTCGCAGGTCGAGATGAGCCGGCGCAGTACCTCTCGCCCGCGCGGGTTCTGCAGATCCAGCGTCAGGCCTTTCTTATTGGTGTTGAGCGCCATGAAGATTGGTGACTTCTCCCACCACTGGTCTTCGCTGACGGGCACACCGGCGATCAGCCGGGTGCCGTCGGGACGACGGGTGGATTCGACGTGGATGACCTCGGCGCCGAACATGGCCAGAAAGTGGGTGCAGGACGGGCCCGCCCAGAACGTCGTCATGTCCAGCACCCGAAGTCCCGCGAACGGCAGCCCATTTGCGGCGCCGGTCGGTTCCGGTCGGGGGGTCAGCCGCGCGGCCCGGTAATGCTCCGTGTGCTCACCCAGCCGCGGCGCGGGTTGCGGTTGGCGCAGCTGCGCAGGACGCATGCGGTAGGGAGGACCCGGCTGCTGAAATCCGTCGCGCGGATTGCGCACGAGCGCACCGCGCTCGGCGAACTGGTCCAACGACGCGATGTTGGCGCCGTTGCCGACGGGCGCGTTGGGAATCCGGAAAGCCGTTGCGAGCTCGCGGATGTCGTCCACGGTGTTGCTCGCCACCCATGCATAGATCTCTTCGGCGTAGACGTTGGCCGACTCGGTGATCGTCAGCGGCGACTCCTCGTCGATCCACTCCGGGTGACCGACCATCGCGCACAGGTCGAACCACTGCTGCGCGGTCCCGCACCCGAGATCCACCAGGCCATCCTTGGCGTGCGCGACGCCCGGCACCGTCAGCCGCCGGGCATCGCGCCACGGCCGGCCAAGCACTTCGAAGTAGGTGACGGGATAGTACGTCAAGCACAGGATTTGTGTTTCCAGCATCGACAGGTCGAGCAGATCGCCACCGCCGCCGTTGATTTGGCGGTATCGCGACGCCAGGGTCGCGGCGCTCGCGTAGGCTCCGGCCAAATATTCGCCGACCTGACCCCCGACGAATACCGGCGCACGTTCCGGATCGCCACGTCCGAGGCCGACGATCCCGCCCGACCACGCCTGCAGCGTGAACTCGGTTGCTGCGCGGTCGCGCCATGGGCCCTCCAGCCCGAACGGTGTGATCGAGGTGACGGTGAGGTGTGGGTTGCTGCGGTGGATTGCTTCAGGTGTAAAGCTGGCGTGCTCAGTCACTTTCGAACCGGCAGACCACACCACCGCATCCGCCGACGCCAGCAGCCGGGTGACCAATTCGATGTCTTCGTCGTTCGCGGGGTCGGCGACCACACTGTGTTTTGAGCTCGCCAGATAGCTGAACAATGCGCCGTCGCTGCCGGTGTCGATGGCGGCACCGGATGCCGACCACGAACGTAGCGGATCACCTTCTGGCGGTTCGACTTTGATGACATCGGCGCCGCCGTCGGCCAGTAACTTGGTGCAGTAGGCGCCCGCTATTCCGGTGGACAGGTCGACCACCGTATAGCCGGTCAGCGGCGGTTCGGCCGAGGGCTGGACTACTAGGACCACTAGTGCTTTCTCTTCCCCTTGGAGTCCTTCTTGCGCGCCTTTTTGCTCAGTCGCCAATCCGGGGGGAACTTGCCGTCGTTGTCTTTGACCGCGTCGCCCAGACCGCGTTCCATCGCGTCGGCAAGCGTCAGCCCGTCGCCGGCATCCGGACGCACGGTGCTGCCCAACGACTCGAAAACGCCGCTGAGCATGCTGCCCAGATACTCCCCCTGAAACTGCTTCATGATTTCGAAGAAGACCTTCTGCATGAACACCGTGTCGGTGGGGCGATTGCGCGCGCAGGCCAGCGCGTACTTCTCCACCTCTGCTTCGAGCTGATCCCTGGGGACCACGCTGTTGAGAAAGTTGCAGTCGTACATTTCGGCGGCGGTGAAAGCCCTTCCGGTGAACACCATTTCCTGAAACTTCCGGATGCCCATGGTCTGCGCCCACCACCACATGCGGGGCCCCCAGCCGTAATAGCGAAACGACGGATGCCCGAACAGTGCGTCGTCGCTGGCGATCACCAGGTCGGCGTCGGCGGCCTGGTAGAAGTGCCAGCCGTAGCAATAGCCCTTGGCCTCGAGGATGCTGATCTTTTTGAAGTCCTGCAGGCCGCGGATGCCGGAGTTCGGGTTGGCATACCACTGGCCGAGGGTGGCGCCGCTCCGGAACGAGCCGACGGGTGGATATCTGACGTCTCCTAGTTTGGGGTCGGCGCCGATTCTGTACTCGGCAAGCCGCGCATCCTGGTCCGCCGAATCCCGCACCCGCATGGCCTCGGTGAGATCGGCGCCCGAGCCGAGGTCATCGCCGGCTCCGCGGACCACCAGCACCTTGACGTCGTCGTCGATGCCGGCGCGGTGCAACAGCTCGGCGTAGCGCAGGCGGGCGGCGATTGTCGGCGCGTTGAGGTAGTCCGGCCGGTCGAAGGTGATGGTGGCGATACGGGTTTCGACGTCCTTGTCGTAGCGGATGATCTCCTCCGCCGGCGGCTCCGACTTTTCAGCCATCGCTAGACATGCCAGAACGGGCTCGAGGTCAGTACCTCGGGACCGTCTTCGGTAATGAGGACCGCCTCTCGCCCGAATACCGCTCCGACTCCCTGTTCCCAAACGTAGCCCGTCACGGCCAGCACCATCCCTGACTCCAAGCGTTCCTCGGCCGCGGTCGCGGGTAGATGCTTGGAGACGACTGGCGGGTCGAAGCCCATGCCCAGTCCCCGCGCCACCGGCATCGGCGGCGCGGGCTCGCCCGCTTCTTGGTAGGCGGCAATCAATTCCCCCGCCCCGGCGCCGGGTCGGCATGCGGCGATCAGTTTGGCCCACAAGCTTTCCCAGCGCCGGTACAGCGCCGCGGCGCCGGTGCCGCCGTGTTTCTTGCCTGCGGGCCAGGTCCGCCCTACCTCACCGACGTAGCCACCGGCCAGAACTCCAGCAGAGAAGGCCACCAGATCGCCGTCCTGGATGCGACCGTCACCGTTGGCCCGTCGCCACGGATGTTCGCGTGAAGTCACCCATGCGACATCCTGATTCGACGGGGTGCTCACGCCGCCGGCCGCCGCGGCCTCCAGCAACGCGCCGGCCAACGCTTGTTCGGTTACCCCTGGCCGCAACTCGGACACCGCGGCAGCTAGCGCGGATTCGGCTACCGCGACCGATTCGCGCAGCGCGGCCACTTCCTCGGCCGTCTTGATGCGCCGGGCGGCCCGCATCGCGAGTTCTCCGTCAACCAGCTCGGCATTGGGAAACACCGTCGGCAGTAACTGTGCGAAAACCGGTGACAGCGCGTCGGTTCCGACGCGTCGAGCGGTGGCAGTGCCGTCGATGCGCCGCAAGGCCGCCATGGTGTTCATTGGATTCCACGAGATGCCATAGAGGTTCTCGTGCGGGATGTCCTCGGGAACACCTTCGTCCCAGGTGCTGAGCAGATGAATTGCACCGGTCTCGCGGATAAGCACACAGGTTGGGCCGAACGGCCGGGTCCCGGCGACCCATAACTGCTGCGCACCCGTCACGTATCGGACGTTGGCTTGCCGTCCCAGGACCAGGACATCGAGGTCGTGGGCCGCCATCTGCTCCAGCGCCCGTTGGCGGCGGCCCGAACGGAGCGTGCGCTCGTCGGGCAGGACTTCAGTTGCCATACGGGTCATAGGGGTAGTCGGTCAAACGGATCCAGCCTTCCTCGGTGATCACCAGGACCTCTTCGCTGCGGTAGCCGCCGGTGCCGTCTTCCCACACCACCGGTTCCAGAACCAGCACCATCCCGGATTGCAGAACGAAATTCTCGTCGAACTCCTGCCCCAGATCAGTTCCGATCATGGGCATTTCGGCGGCATTGACACCGATGCCGTGTCCCAGGTAAAAGTGCGGCAGCCACGGCTTGGTGCCGCCATTGGCCTTGATTGCCGCACTGCCCAGGTCTGCGGCGGTGGCGCCGGCCTTGGCGACATCCAGCACCGCGGTCATGATCGTGAACCATTTATCGAACTGCGCCTGCTGACGTGGCGACGGGTCCCGGCCGACGATCCAGGTGCGTCCGAAGTCAGAGCAGTAGCCCTGATACGTGATGCTGACGTCGGTCCACAACACGTCACCTTCAGCCAGCTCACGCTCGGTGCTCAGCAACGGCAGCGCCAAGTCGCCGTGTGTGGTCCACACGCCCTCGGCCTTGCTCGGCGGCATCACCTGCCATATCGGTTCGAGCATGCTGGCGGTGGCCCCCAACTCGAAGGCGCGGCGTAAAAAGCTTGCCGACAAATCGATCTGGCGTATTCCGGGGGCCAGACGCTTGTGCACCTCGACCATCGCCTCGTCGGTGATCCGGATCGCGGTGCGCATGCACGACAATTCGTCCGGGGTCTTGATCGACTTGGCTGCGCTGACGATGGCCGCGGCGTCGACCGGAGCACCGTTGGGAAACAACGACTGCCCCGCACGGGACATGGCGCCGGTGAACTCGTCGACCGCAACCACCGATCCAGCCGGAATCAAGTCGGTCAGCACGCGCGCGAAATCGGCTACGCCTTCCTCGAATTCGAGATAGACCGGTCCGTGCAGGTGATCGGCGGGCAAGTCCGATTCCTGCGAGGCTCCTTCGCGGAACGGCAGGAACAGGTGGGGCCAGTCGTCGCCGGCGAGCACCACGGCCACTGGGCGTTCGACGTACGACAGCCCGGCATCGCCAAGCGGCCAACTCGCGCCGGTCGCGTAGACCACCGCGTTGTTGCCCAGCAGAATCATTGCGTCGACCCCGCGTTCGGCCATCGCCGAGCGCAGCCGAGCGCCGGTCTCCCGCCGCATCCGGGCCAGGTCAGGTGTTTCGGGGATCACCAGTCCGTTACCGGCGCTGGTGCCCAGGTGGGCAAACGTTGTCACTAGAGGCCCAGGAACTTGGTGATGTTGTCACTAACGATCTTCTTCGCGTTCGCCGGTCCGACGGCGTCGACCACGGCCTTCAGCGACTTTTCGGAGTAGCCGTAGGTGCTTTCGTTGTGCGGATAGTCGCTGGACCACATGACCTTGTCCACCCCGATCTGGTCGATCAGCTGCAGACCCAGCGGGTCGACCATGAATGATGCGCTCATGTGGGTGTCCCAGTAGTAGCGAACGTCGTGCAGCAGCGGCCGGTTGAACATGTGCTGGTAGGAGCCCACCAGGTGCTCGGCATCTTGCAATGCCCACGGCACCCAGGAGATGCCGCCCTCGAACCAACCGATGCGCAGCGCCGGGTGGTCGTCGAGGATGCCGCCGAAGATGTACTTGGAGAACGTCTCCCGGAACCCGTCGATGTTGATCATCATGCCGACGACGACCTGGTTGAACTCGCACGGGCTCTTCGGCGGGGTCTCCCCGATGTGGTGCGCGATGGGAACGCCGGACGCCTCGATCTCATCCCAGACCGGCCTCATGGCGGTGCTGGCGTAGTCGATCGGGTTGCCGTCGTCATCCTTGCCGGGATTCAGCGGCATCAGGAAAGTTTTGAGTCCCAACGATTTCAGCTCGGCCAGTGTCTCGCGGGTGCCCTTGGGATCCCACCAGTTGATCAGCCCGGCAGCGTAGAAGTGGCCGTTGGAGCGTTCTTGTAGCTCAGCAATGTATTCGTTGTAGATACGGAACGCCAGTTCGCGAAGTTTCTTGTCGGGGTAGTGGAATAGCGCCAGCACGGCGTTAGGGAAGGCCAACTCCTTCTCGACGCCGTCCTCGCGGAGCTCCTGGATCCGGGCTTCGATGTTGGTGCTTGCCGCGCCAGGCAGATCGTCGTACTGCATCAGCACCGCGCTGAAGTCGCCCGGCAGAAACGACTGGCCCTTGCGGCCTACTTGGTACGCGCCGTCCTCGTACCAGATCCGCGGCGCCTTTTCCTTGAGGTCTTCCGGGAATCGCTCGTAGAAGATGTCGTCCGCCAGGGAGATGTGGTTGTCAGCCGAGAAGACCACGGTCCCTGCGGGCAGACCGACATCGCTGCCCGCCGCGTGACCGCGGCGATCCTTCGGCGCTCCGTAACCTCCGGGCGGGTAGAGCGAAGTGGTTGTCGGCGTTGACATTGTTGACCCTCCAATTGGATCGATATTTGAGAGTAATCTCGGGCTGCTCAAGCGATTTCGGGTTACCAGGTAACGGGCAGTTCGTAGACGCCGTAGGCGAGCCGGTCGTGCTTGAACGGGATTTCCTCGATCGGGACGGCCAGCGCCAAGGTGGGGACACGCTGGAACAGCGTGCGGAATACGATCTGCAACTCGGCCCGCGCAAGCTGCTGGCCCACGCACTGATGCCTGCCGTAACCGAACGCGACGTTGCGGTCCGCCCCCGAGCGGTGCAGATACAGCCGATCCGGCTCGGCGAAAGCATCCGGATCCCAGTTGGCCGGGGCCAGGTCGATGATGATGCCCTCACCGGCACGGATCACCTCGCCGGCGATGTGGATGTCTTCGACAGCGACGCGGCGCTGGCCGTTCTGGATGATGCTGAGGTAGCGAAGCAACTCCTCGACCGCGCTGGCGACGATCTTGGGGTCGTCGGCGTCGCGGATGACGGCGGCCTGGTCTGGGTTTTCCAGCAGGGCGAGCACACCCAACCCGATCATGTTCGCCGTGGTCTCGTGTCCGGCGATCAACAACCCGGTACCAAGTTGCGCGGCCTCCTTCACGCTGAGTTCACCGGCCTTGACCCGCTCGGCAAGGTCGGAAACCGCATCCTCGGCCGGGTTCTCCATCTTGGCCTCGACCAGCTGGCACAGATATTTGTGCAAGCTCATCGCGCCCTGGACGGTGTCCTCGCCGGTGGCGTAGCGCGCGAGCCCAACGTTGGCGTGATGCTGGAACATCTCGGCGTCCTCATAGGGCACCCCGAGCAGCTGGCTGATCACCAACGACGGAACAGGCAGCGCCAACGCGGCGACGACATCGGCCGGCTTCGGGCCGGCCAGCATGGCGTCGATGTGGTCGTCGGTGATCTGCTGGATGGTCGGCCGCAGTCCCTCAACCCTTTTGAACGTGAACGGCTTCGACAGCATCCGCCGGAATCGGGTGTGCTCTTCGCCGTCGGAGGTGAAGACGGATCGGGGGCGCTTGTGCACGGTCGACAACATGCCTTCGTTCCAGTGCGGAAAGCCGGGCACCCGGTCGTCGACGCTGACCCGCGAGTCGGAGAACAACTCCCGGCATTGCTCGTAGCCGGTGATGAGCCACGGTGTGCTGCCGTCCCAGATCCGCACCCGCGACAACGGTCGCTCGTCGGCCAGTGCCATGACATCCGGTGGCGGGGCGAACGGGCAGCCCGCCGCCCGGGCCATCGGGTACTCCGGGATTTCCGAGCCCGTTTCGGCGGCGGTACTCGTCAAAGTGTCCGACATCTCTACTCGGGTCCCCTCATTCCTCGATATGGATGGCCAGTGCGGGACATGCCGCAGCTGCGCGGCGGGTGCCCTCGGCTTGCTCGGCGGGCGGGTTCTCGTTGAGCAGGACGACGACGCCGTCGTCGTCCCGCTGGTCGAAAACTTCGGGCGCATTCATGACGCAGTTTCCCGACGATGCGCAGATGTTTTGGTCGACAGTCACTTTCATTACAGCCTCTTCACTCGTGCGGCGTCACGGGCGCCAACCACAGGCCCACGATCGCGTCAATGAGGCCGGTCGCGACGGCCCGCCAGGACGGACGCGCCAGCGATGCGCCCGCGGCGAGCGAGCGTTCGAGGTCCGCGCAAGTGTGGATCAACAGGTTGCGGGCCATGATGTTTCGTTCGTAGCGGACACCGGTTGGCAGGTTGGGGAGGCAACGGTTGACGCCGTCGATGACCTCAACCAGCGACGGCGAGCTGAGGGCATCCTTGACGACGATGTTGTAGTAGGCCGGATCGGTCATCGCTTGCGCCGCGAAGCGCGCGTACCACGTCGGATTACCGAGCGCCGCCAAGTGTTCGGTGAGCGGGCGCACCAGGCATCCCACCCAGTCGCGCATCTCGGCGCCTTGACCCATGCTCGCGCCCAGCTCCCCCACCATCTCCTCGCGGAGCTGCTCGATGGGCTCGCGATGTTTCTGCTCGATGGCAAGTACCAGGTCGGCTTTGGTGCCGAAGTGGTAACCCACCGCTGCGTTGTTGCCCTGACCGGCCGCCTCGCTGACCTGCCTGTTGGATACCGCGAACATGCCGTGCTCGGCATACAGCCGCTCAGCGGCCGCCAGGATCGCCTCCTGAGTCGAGGTGGCCCGCTCACTGCGAACGGCCCTGCCGGCTGCGGTCATCCCGCTAGTTAACCGTGCGCGCGCCCATTAAGTCAAGCGATTGATTTAAATTACTGTCCCCGTCTTTACCAGGGTGCGCCACGATCGTTTGTGGCTCAGTTCTGACAACGCTCATAGTCGATCTTCGGCAGGTCGGGATCAAAGACGCTCGGGCAGATCGGTCGATCGATCGCGATGGTCATGGCGGCCTCCCGAATATCATTCGTGAAGTACGTTCGCCACCAAGTCTCGGCGCTGCCGCCGAGCAGCACCTGCGAAGCCGACTACGTGTCTTTGGGGTCGAATACTCGGGTTGGGGCTTTAGCGCGTAGGGGGTTGAAAACGTGCCGTCATCGGCCCGAGGATGCGCTGATAGCCCGACGGGAAGACCCGAACCGCTAGGTCGAACGCTCTGGCATCCAGCCCCACGACGACGCGGGCCTTGTTCTTGCGGACCGCCTTCAAGATGGTCCGTGCCGCGCGGTGGGCACTGGTGATGGCGACCTTGTCGAAGACCTTGATTCCGGCTGCTATGTCAACGCCTTCCGCAGCCCCGGCATTGCGCGCGATCGCCGTCTTCACGTACCCGGGGTGCACCGCCGTGACCCCGACGCGGTGGCCCGCCAGCGTCATCTCCTGGCGCAGGGCTTCGGTGAAACCGCGCACCGCGAATTTCGCCGAGTTATAGGCGGCCTGACCCGGGACGCCGAACAGACCGAACATGCTCGACATGTTGATGACGTGACCGTCGCCAGATGCGATGAGATGCGGCAAGAACGCCTTGGTCCCGTTGACCACGCCCCAGTAGTCGACGTCCATCACACGTTCAATGTCCTTGAACTGACTGACTTCAACGTCGCCCAGGAACGCGATGCCGGCGATGTTGTAGATCTGGTTGACCGTCCCAAAGTGGACGTTGACGGCGTCGGCGTAGGCGAGGAACGCCGCGCGCTCGGTGACGTCGAGCCGATCGGCCCGCACGTCCGCACCGATCTTCTGGATGAGCTTCTCGGTCTGGGCAAGCCCGTCCGCATCGAAGTCGCTGATGGCCAACCGCGCGCCGGATCGAGCCAGTTCCACTGCGAGCGCTCTCCCGATACCCGAGCCGGCACCGGTGACCGCGGCTACCTTTTCGCGAAACCCGTCCATAGCCAAGTCCTTTCGCGGCAGCCTGTCATCCCTCGTGCTTCTTGGACCGGATCGCCTTGCCCGTTGACGTCCCGCCGTCCACCGGCAGTACGGTTCCGGTGACATAACGCGACCGGTCGGTGGCAAAATACAGCGCTGCTTCGGCTACGTCTTCGGGCGTGCCCTCGCGCTTCAACGGCCGGTCCGCCCGCATCGTCTCGCGAATCGTCGCCTCGAACCGCTCGATATCGTTTGGGTCCATGTTCGCCGCGGACTTCGCCAGAATCGGGGTAGGGATATTGCCCGGTGCGATGGCGTTTACCCGAATCTCGTGGTACGCCAACTCGATTGCGGCGGATTTGGTGAATTGGATCACCGCCGCCTTCGACGCGCGATAGGTCATCACGCCGCCACCCGCTTGGATTCCGCCGATCGAGGTCACGTTGATGATCGATCCCCCGCCATTGGTCGCCATATGCCGAGCGGCATCTCGGGTTCCCGCCATCACGCCCAAGACGTTGACCGCCATGACACGGTGGAAATCGGCCAAATCGTCGTCGAGGAATCGGCGGTGCATAGTTCCGGAGACACCGGCGTTGTTCACCATGACGTGCAGACCGCCGAATTTCTCGACGGCAGTGGCCACCAGTGCCCCGACCTGTTCGGGATCGGAGACGTCTGTCCGCCGAAAGAAAGTATCCACCCCCAGCGTTGCCGCCAGCGCCTCGCCTTTGTCGGTTTCGACGTCGGCGATGACAACCCGCGCGCCCTCGGCCGCAAACCGCTCTACCATGCCGCGGCCGATGCCAGAGGCACCGCCGGTCACGATGGCGACCTTGCCGGCTAGTTCGTTGACCACACGACGAGTTAATCGGCGTCGCCAGTGGTAAGTCAACCAGTTGGTTTAGAACGCCGGACTCCCCTTTCCAACATCGTGCGCGAAGACGAGAATCGAGCCGCAAACTTATCGGGCAAAGCTGAAAGGTTATCGAGGTCATGAAGATCGTAGTCATCGGCGGCACTGGACTCATCGGCTCGCAGGTCATCGCGCAGCTCGTCGAGCTGGGCCATGAGGCGGTCGCGGCCTCGCCGCGCTCGGGTGTCAACGCTGTCACCGGTGAAGGTCTCGCCGAAGCTCTCGCCGACGCGGACACGGTGGTGGACGTGGCCAACTCGCCGTCGTGGGCCGATGACGACGTGCTGCAGTTTTTCACCACCGCTACCCGCAACCTGCTCGCAGCAGAGCGGGACGCCGGCGTGCAGCACCACGTGGCGCTCTCGATAGTGGGTTGCGACCGCGTACCGGACAGCGGCTACATGCGGGCCAAAGTCGCCCAGGAGAAGGTGATCGAAGAGTCGGGAGCCCCATACACCGTCGTGCGGGCGACTCAGTTCTTCGAATTCGTTGGCGGCATCGCCGATTCGATGACCGACGGCGACACGGTCCGCGCCCCGCATGCGGCGTTCCAGCCCATCGCCGCCGCGGATGTCGCCACGGGCGTAACCCGCGCGACGACCGGCGACCCGGTCAATGGGAAATTCAACATCGCCGGCCCGGAAAAGCGCGGCATGGACGACTTCATCCGGACCCAGTTCGCCGAGGCTGGCGATGCGCGCCAAGTAGTGAGCGACGCTCAAGCGCGTTATTACGGTGCGGTGCTCGACGATCGCAGCATCGTTCCCGTCGACGGCGAGAACACGACCATCTTCCCCACCAGCTTCACCGACTGGCTGTCCTCCCGCGCGGGCGCCGTCTGAGCTTCAATACCACAGCGAGTGTGGGGGATACGGTCGTCCACACATCGCGATTCGACCATAAGCCCCACGCTGGACGGCACTCTCCGTCGCAAGCGAGCGAGCCGGTTGCGATATGCGCTATTCGCGAGCAGGGTTAAGCCGCCCGGGAGAACCAGACACCGAGGAGGAGCTGTCCATGCCTACGCTGCCCACCAGCGAAGTCCCCTTCGACAGGGCGCGGCTCACCAGGCGCGGTTTCATAGCCGCCGGCATCGCGAGTGGATTCGCGGTGGCTGCTTGCAGTCAAAATCCACAGCCGGCGAGCAGCGAAGCCAAAATGGGGGCCGCGATCAAGGCCGCCGAGGCGGCCCGACCGCACAGTGGACGCACCGTGACCGCCACCTTGACCTCCCAGCAGACCGACGTCGACCTGGGTGGCGTCACCGCACGAACGCTGGCCTTCGGCAGCACCATCCCGGGCCCGCTGATCCGGGCCAACATCGGCGACGAGCTTGCGATCACGGTCCAAAATCGGCTTAGCGAACCGACGTCGGTGCACTGGCACGGAATCGCGCTGCGCAATGACATGGACGGCGTCGAGCCCGCCACCCCGAACATCCCCGCCGGACAGGACTTCACCTATCGGTTCTCCGTTCCGAATGCCGGCACCTATTGGGCCCATCCGCACGTCGGCCTCGAGGAGGACATGGGGCTTTATCTGCCAGTCATCGTCGATGATCCGACCGGGCCGGGCAACTACGACGCCGAATGGATTGTCGTCATGGATGATTGGACCGATGGCGTCGGTAAGAGCCCGCAACAGCTCTATGACGCACTGACCTCCCCGAACAAGCCCACGATGCAAAACATGCCCCCGCCGGCTTCCGCAACGCCGACAACGACACCGACGACACCGACGACGACGAAGACCCCTACGGCCACCAAAGGGACCACCACGACCGGAACGACTCGAACATCCGCGACATCGGGGACGACCTCGACAAGCGCGGCGGCCGGCGCGCCGGGTGAAGTCGGCACAAGCGACCTGCTCGGCGGCGACGCCGGTGACATCGCCTACCCCTACTATCTGATCAACGGCCGCATCCCCGCGGCCGCCACCACACTCAATGCGAAACCGGGCCAACGAATCCGGATCCGCTTCATCAATGCCGGCTCGGACACCGCATTTCGCGTTGCGCTGTCCGGGCATTCGATGACGGTCACCCACACCGACGGTTTCCCCGTGGTGCCCACCGAGGTCGACGCGCTGCTGATCGGAATGGCCGAACGCTACGACGTCATCGTGACCGCCGCCGACGGCGTCTTCCCACTGGTCGCCGCCGCGGAAGGAAAAAACGCCGTTGCACGTGCGCTGCTCGTCACCGGCTCAGGTAGCCAACCCGATCCGCAATTTCGGCCAGCTGAACTCACGAAGCGAGTGGGAACCATCGACATGTTCACCGCGACCACCTCAGTGAACTTGGGCGCGGCCGAACCCAACCTCAACCTCCCCGTCGTCTTGGGCGGCGACATGGCGAAATACGTATGGACGATCAACGGCGAGCCCTACAGCAAGACGAACCCGCTGCACGTACGCCAGGGCCAGCGGCCGATCATCACGTTCGACAACCAAACGATGATGTATCACCCGATTCACTTGCACGGCCATACTTTCCAGCTGATCAAGCCCGACGGCTCACCCGGCGCTCGCAAGGACACCGTGGTCGTGTTGCCCAAGCAGAAAATCGACGCCGCGCTGGTCGCCGACAATCCGGGCTTGTGGATGTTGCACTGCCACAACACCTACCATGCATATGCGGGGATGCAGACCCGGCTGGACTACGTCTTTTGACCGTCAGTTGCCGCGAGAAAGTCCAGCAGCAATTCGTTGACCGCCGACGACTGCTCGATCTGCGGACAGTGGCCGGCCGCGTCGACGACCGCTGAGCGTCCGTGTCGGATCTGCTTGGCGATCTCAGCGGCCCAGCCGCCGGGAAGGAGCTTGTCGCCTGCCCCTTCGATGACAAGCGTCGGCACGTCGATGCGCTCGTAGGGCCGCGCACTTGACGGCGTCGAGGGCCGCGCTGAACCGGGACGGCGGAAACGGGCGGCGGCAATTGCCTCCCACGCACCGGGCGCCACGCTCGACTCGTAGCGCCGGCGCACGTAGTCGTCGTCGGCCGGATAACCGGCGCCGTAGAACAGCGCCTCGACAATCCGCTGCATGCCCGGCAGGGTCGCGTCGTACTCCTGCAGGGCCTCAAAGTGCTTGTTTTGCTGGATCTCTCCGCCTCCGCAGATGATGACCAGGCTTCGGACCGGCAGTAGCGGCGCGTCCGAGGTGGCGTCGTTGAGCAAGTTGATGGCACCCATCGAGTTGCCGACGAAATGCGCCGACCGTACCCCGAGTACCTCGCAGAAGCGCGCCACATGCCGAATTCGCATCCCGCGGCCATCGACGAAGTCAATCACCTTCGCCGACTGCCCGAATCCGAGCATGTCGGGAGCCAGCACTCGGTACCGCGCGGCCAGCGCGGCGATGTTGCGTTCCCATCCAAGTTCGGCGCTGGCACCGAATTCGCCGCCGTGCAGCAGCACCACCGGATCACCCTCGCCGGCCTCCAGATAACTGGTGGCCAGACCGTCGACCACCATGGTCTTGCGCTGAAAGTCCATCATTTGATCGCTATCGGGTTAACCGGAGAGCCCACGGCCCCAACGACTCTCAGGGGTGGGGCGACGAGCTGAAATTCGTAGACACCGTCGGCGGCACAGTCTTCGGCCAGCGCGGTGAGGTCCCAGTACTCGCCGAACATCAGCCCCATGTCGCGCAGGCAGAGCAGATGCAAGGGCGAATGTTATCCCCTCGACGCCGGAGACCAGGTCTTCGACTTGGAGGTTGTCGGCCGCGACGGCGGCGATCTCGTGATCGTGCAGCCACTGGGCACACCGCCAGTCCAGCCCCGAATAGCCTTCTGTTTTGTTGCCGGTCATGAGAAACCTTGCCCACCAGCCGGTCCGGATCAGCACGATGTCACCCCGGCCGATCGTCACCCCCTGCGCGCGTACCACGTCATCCAGCTCTTCGGGCGAAATCGGGTTCCCGGCTTCGAGGAAGACGTCCGCGTTGCGATGACGAACCAGGTCCAGCAGCACACCGCGTGACGTGATGCCCTTGCCGTCGACTTTGTCGATGCCGCAGCGGTAGGCCCCCATGCTGGTCACCGAATCGGCCGGGAAGCCGTTGTAGAGGCGATCGTCGTAGTAGACGTGGGACAACGCGTCCCACTGGCTGGCCGCCTGCAACGGCATGATGATGATGTCGTCATTGAAGCGGAATGGGTTGTCGGCGGTCATGTAGCCACTCAGCTGCTGCGCCAACGGGTTACTCGACCAGTCTGGCCCGTACCTGGCAAGCGTATTCACGTCGCCCCCGTCCACGGTCATGACGTGCACGGGGTTGTGCCGGAACCCGAAGGCACCCTGCGGGCCAGACGACCCGAAATCCACTCCGAGCGGAAACACCTTGCCGTGCCGGACCAGGCTCGCGGCCTGGCGCACCTTCTCGGCGGTGATGAAGTTCAGCGTGCCGAGCTCGTCGTCGTCCCCCCATCGTCCCCAGTTGCTGACATCGCGAGCGGCGCGCCGAAAGTCAGTCATGCTGGCCATGGGGCCCGTCCTTCCTGAAGTTCACTGGCGACGGCGGCACCGACATTTCCGCCGTCGACCCAGATAACCTGGCCCGAAATATAGCTGGCCGCACGGCTATTCAGGAAGACCAGCACCGCAGCCTGTTCGGCGGGCTCGGAGACCCGGCCCAGCGGCTTGGGTATGTCGTCCAGGAAGCCCTGCCCGTAGGCGGTTCGCAATTGGTCGAGGATCGGGGTTTCGGTGACACCGGGCCCGGTGCAGTTGATGCGGATGCCCCGCGCGCCGAGCGGGGTGGCGCTGGCCATCGTGTAGAGGATGAGCGCTTCCTTGGACAACTGGTAGCCGGTACCCACCACATCGGGGTGCTCCCGGCACCAGTCGATACCCTCCCGCATCGTCGCGGTGTGCAGCAGCGGTGCCACATCCCGCAGGTGTTCGCGATATGCCGCCGCCGCGAGCGAGGACACGCTTACGACGGAGGACCCATCAGTCAGCTTCGGGATCAGCGCCTCGGTGAGGTGGCGCAGGCCGAGGAAATTGATGGTCACGACGAGCAACGGGTCACCGATCCCCGAGGAGACCCCGGCGACGTTGAACAGCGCATCGATGTCGCCGCCGATGGACGTGACGGCCCGATCGATGGATGCCGGATCGGCCAGGTCAACCTCGTGAAAGTCGTTGATCTCGAACGCAGGACGACGTTTGTCGAGCCCGACGACGTTCGCCCCAAGTTCGGTGAGCTGGCGCACCACGTGTTCGCCGATACCCGACGCGCATCCGGTCACCACAACACGGCGGCCGTCGTAGCGCCACAGTCCGTCGATCTCTGTCAACGATCAGCCCTTCGCTTCGCGCTGCTCCTTCAACCGCTGCGCCGCCTGGACGCGGCCTTCGTTGATCTCCGCCATTGCCTCGGGAATTTCGCTGGCGGTGAAGTTACCGCCACGGCCGGTCGGCAGTCCACCGAAGGAGTAATTCTCGTCGAATTGCGGTGCGGTCGACTCCGGCCGCCGCGCCTCGATCTTCTCGATGACCGGGGCTAGCCGCGCGGCCTTGTCGGCCACCGCCTTTTGGTCACGCTCGATGAACTCGGGCAGCACTTCCTTGCCCATCAGCTCGATGGATTCCATGGTGCCCTCGTGGCTGCGCGGGTTGAGCAGCAGGATGATCTCGTCGACGCCGCTTTCCTCGTAACCGCGCAGGAACTCGCGCACCGTGGCCGGTGAGCCGATCGCGCCACGTCCGGGACCGTAGGCCAGCGTCGGGTCCTTCTCGACCTCTTCGAGATAGCGCTTCCACACTCCGGTCCGCCCTGGGGTGTGCACGCCGGTCATGTAGTAGTGCATGATCCCGAACGAGAAGAATCCGCCGCCCTGCCCGAGGCGGTCGAGGGCCTGCTCGTCGGTCTTGGCGACCATCATCGACAGGTCACCGCCGATGGCCAGGATATTCGGGTTGATCGCCGGCGTGACCGGGACGCCGTTCTCCTCGAGTTCCTTGTAGTAGCCGTTGACCCGCTCGGTCAGCGGCCCGGGGCCGGTGTAGGCGAAACTCAGTGCACCGATGGCCTTTTGGGCCGCCATCTGCACGCTGGCCGGGCGCGTGCACGCGACCCAGACCGGCGGATGCGGCTTCTGCAGCGGCTTCGGAATGACGTTGCGGGCCGGCATCTGGATGTGCTCGCCCTTGAAACCCGAGAAGGGCTCCTCGATCATGCAGCGGATCGCGACCTCGAGGGCCTCTTCCCATTGGGCGCGCTTGTCGGCGGGATCGATGTTGAATCCGCCGAGTTCACCGACGGAGGAGGATTCCCCGGTACCGAACTCGACGCGCCCGTTGGAGAGCAGGTCCAGGGTGGCGATGCGTTCGGCGACCCGCGCCGGGTGATTGACCGCCGGCGGCATGTGCATGATGCCGAATCCGAGCCGGATGTTCTTGGTGCGCTGACTGGCCGCGGCCAGGAAGATCTCCGGCGCCGTGGAGTGACAGTACTCCTCGAGGAAGTGGTGCTCGGTGAGCCAGACGGTGGAGAAGCCGGCCTTGTCGGCGGCCTCCACCTCGTCGAGGCAGTCCTGCAACAGGATGTGCTCGTCATCAGGGACCCAGGGCCGCGGCAGGGCGAATTCGTAGAACAGCGATATTTTCATCGTTACCTCCTATGAGAACTGATGGCCTGTTTGGCGGCATGTTTCGCAGCAACAAAGCCAAAGGTCATGGCCGGGCCGATGGTCGCCCCGGCACCTGCGTAACTGCGGCCCATCACGGCCGCAGAGGTGTTGCCCACCGCGTACAGGCCCGGCACGACGGAACCGTCCGCCCGCAGCACTCGCGCGTATTCGTCGGTCAGCAGACCGCCCGATGTCCCGAGATCGCCGAGGACGATTCGAAACGCGTAGTACGGCGGATCCCCCAACGGGTACAGGTTGGGGTTGGGCAAGGTCGGATCGCCGTAGTAGTTGTCATAGATGCTGTCGCCGCGGTTGAAATCGTCGTCGTGGCCCTTTCGCGCCAGCTCGTCGAAACGCGTTGCGGTTGTCGCGAAGTTGGTCCGCCGGGACATCGATCTTCCTAGCCATCTCGTCCCAGCTCATCGCGGATATGACGACTCCCGATTCCAGCCAGGCGGCCGGGACCTTGCGACCGGTGGGCACCGGGGCAAACGGAATCTTGGGTATCGGCAGGTGGCCGCCGACGACATAGCGGTTGAAGGAGCGGTGATCGGTGATGAGCCAGCACGGGATGTGGGTGACCCCGGACTTCTGGCCGTCGATCATGGCGTGACCGAAGTCCATGTAGGGCGCGGCCTCGTTGATGAACCGCTTGCCCGCACCGTTGACGATGAACTGCGCGGGCATCATCCGCTCGTTGAGCATGAATTGCATTCGGCCGTCCGGCCATTGGATTGCGGGAAACCACCAGGCTTCGTCGAGCAGTTCGGTCGCGGCGCCTACCCGCTCGCCCGCGCGGATGCCGTCGCCCATCGAGGCGGGGTTGCCGAAGCTCCAGTCCTGGGACCCGGCATTCTCCAAGACGGGCTGATGCTCCTTGCGCCAGGCCATGTCGTGCTCGAAGCCGCCGGAGGCCAGGATCACGCCTCGGCGCGCGCCGATGCGTAGCCTTCTGCCATCCCGCTCTACCAACGCGCCGGTCACGGATCCGTCTGCGTCGGTGAGCAGTTCGACCATCGGCGCATTCAGCCAAAGCGGGATGGCACGCTCTCTCATCGCCAGTCTCAGCCGCGCAGCCAGCGACTGCCCGATCGCCGCGATCCGCTCGCCGAACACCCTCGCCCTGACCATCCGCGCGATCAGCTTGAGCAGCACGCCCTTGCCGGCCCACGATTGCCGGACCCGGTAGAAGGATCGAAGCTCCTTGGGCCCCAGCCAGATTCCTTTGGGAGCAAGCGCCAGCGGCTTGAGCAGCGCCTCCTCGTCGTCGCCCAGCTTCCGCAGGTCGATGGGCGGCACGTTGATGGTGCTGCCAAGTTCGGAGCCGCCGGGCAGTTCCGGGTAGTAGTCGGCGTAGCCCGGCTTCCAAACGAATTCGAGCCACGGCGACAGCCGTTCGAGGAACTCCAGCATCTGCGGCGACGACTCGACGTACTGCCGCAGCCGTGTCTCGCTGACGAGACCATCGGTGATCAACTTCAGATATCCGACAACGCTGTCCGGATCGGGGACATAGCCCTCCCTGCGCTGCGCGGGAGCCCCGGGCACCCAGATGCCGCCACCCGACAGGGCGGTCGAACCGCCGAAGCTCGCGGACTTTTCCACCACCAAAGCGTCCAGTCCGGACGCGTCGGCCGTCAGCGCGGCGGTCATGCCACCACCTCCGGACCCGACGACGAGCACGTCGACGACGTGATCGAATCCCTCTGGGGCGCCGAACGAATCGGCAGGCGCGGCGGTCATTTCGGCGTCGCCGTTCTGATGGCGAAACCGGCGATCAGTTGTGCGGCCGGCTTGTAGTAGCGCACCGTGGTCTGGTACGGCCCAGCCGTTGCCAATGCCGAGAAAGCCGCGAGCCACGTCCTGACTTCATGAGCGGAGCCGCCGCCTTCGTAAAGAACGAATGAGTTGGACCAGGAGTCGAACTCGGAAAGCCGGCCCCCGTCGATGATCTCCAGGAGTTGGTGATCCCACGCCGGGTTGAGGGGTTGCAGGTCGCTCTCGCCCCCGGCGAAGCTCTTGGCCGCCTCGATCACGACGGTCTGTCGTGCTTGCCGCTGTTCGGACGTCATCGGTTCGCCGTGCACGATCCGTTGCAGGACAGCAGGACCGGCGGTCGCCAGGGTCGGCACGGGGGGACTGTGGGAGAGCCCACCGGATCCGATCACCAGGACTCGCTTGTCCAGGGTCGCCAGGTAATTGCCCACTGCCGTGCCCAACGCCCGGCAGCGGTGCAAAGGCCCCAGGGGCACCCCGATAGCGTTGATGAAGATCGGGATCACCGGACGCGAAGTGGCATCACCGAAAAGCTTCTCCAGCGGCTGCACGGTGCCATGATCCACGTCCATGCTGGCCGATACCGCGACGTCGACGCCCGCGCCGAGCACGGCTTCCGCGCAGTCGGCGGCAATGTCTTCGGGAACGTCGAGCGGGCCGAGGTGGGTGCCGTAGTCACCGACTCCCCTGGCATGCAGGCCGATACAGAACGGCGGCATCACCTTGTAGAAGAACCCGTTGTAGTGATCCGGGGAAAAGATGACGACGAGCTCGGGGTCAAACTCCTGCACGAACCCTCGCGCTTGCGCGATCGCGGCATTCACGTCGTCAAGCAGATCCTGCGACGGCCCCGGTAGATTCAGCAGCGGGCTGTGGGACATGCAGCACAGAGCCAGTGGCACTTGGGGAATCACCCCCTCCCGGCGTCAGTGTGAGGGTGTCAAGGAGCGAGGCGGACAGGTCGGGCGCGAGCTGGGCGATACAGGCACCGGCGATACAGCGATCGGGGCGCAGGAACAACACCGATTCCTTGTGGGCGTCGAACCAGGTTTTGAGACCACCGGTGCGATCGCCAACGACAATCACATCGGGGTCTTCGGGAGTCTCGGCACCCGTCCAGTGCAACTGAGTGAGTGGGCGCAGCGCAATAAATTGCGCCCCCAGGGCTTTCCAACTCGCGAAGGCGTCATCGCCCAGGATCTTGCGTGGGTTGTTGTTCCAGCACAGTACGGCGAACCAGGGGCCCAGCACATCGTCCAAAAGAACATCCCGCTGCGTCCGGGTATCCACCCGCGGCTGGACGAACAGGGTGCCGGCCGGCGAACGAGGGTCGCGCGGTTCTTGAAGGATCGAATGAACCACTGCTCCCTGCTCGTAGCGTGGCATCGGCTTGAAGCGCATTTCCAGCACATACCGCTTGAGCGACGGCACAATTGACGCGGATCGCACGAGCAGGTCCCGGGCGGCGGCAACCCTGCGGTCGGTCGGCGAGATGACCCGGCCCACCATGGTGGAAAGGTCGATCATCGCCCGCGCGTGCTTGCGCCGCTCGATGTCGTAGGTGTCGAGCAACCGGTCGTCGGCCCTGCCGCTTACCACTGCAGCGAGCTTCCATCCCAGGTTCGCCGCATCCCGGATGCCGCTGTTGTAGCCTTGCCCCTGCCACACCGGCATCAGGTGCGCGGCGTCTCCGGCCAGCAGCATCCGACCGTTGCGGAACGCGCCGGCGATGCGCGAGTGGTGCGTGTAGACGCGGCGCCGGATCACATCAACCCGGTCCGGGTGCGGCACCATCCGAGCCAGCATCCGCGTCAGGAAAGCGGGATCCTCCGCCTGCTCGTCGGTCTCGTGGGCGTGAATCAGGAATTCGAACCGGCGAATCCCGTGCGCGATCGAGATCGAGGCGTACGGGCGTTCCGGGTCGGCCCCCACCTCGCTGTTCGGGTGACCCAGCGGATCGTTGGCGATGTCGACGACCAGCCACCGCGTGGACGACGTCGTTCCGTCGAAGGAAACTCCCATCATCCGGCGGGTTATGCTGCGCCCGCCGTCGCAGCCGACAACGTAACGCGCGCGGAGACTGGAAGCGTTGCCGTCACTGCCACACTCGACGGTCACGGCATCGGCGGCTTGCACGCACGAGCTCATCGGACGGTCCCAGCACACCTCGACGTGCTCGAATCGGTCCAGGCCGCGCAGTAATTCGGCGTCGACCAGTGGCTGCACGAACCCATTGCGCTTCGGCCAGCCGAAACGCGCGTCGGGCGGGGCCATTTCGGCAAGCACGCGGCGTTTGGCGTCGACGAAGCGCAAGATCTGGTTGGGCACGGTGTGCGGCAGGACGTGCTCCACCAGACCGATCGACTGGAACGTGCGCAACGACTCGTCGTCGAGTCCGACCCCACGCGGGTAGTCGATCAGGCTTTCCCGTTCCTCGATCACCAACGTGCGAACACCTTGCAGCCCAAGGATGTTGGCTAAGGTCAACCCGACCGGGCCCGCACCGACGACGAGGACATCGACGTCGGCATCACGGACACCGTGCTCGTCTGCGCCCATCAACGCCCCAGCAAGAAGTCGAGATGCAGGCGGTTGAACGTCTTGGCGTCCTCGTATTGCGGCCAGTGACCACAGCCCGGCATCACCTCGAAGCGCGCTCCCGGAATCATCGATGCGATCCGGCGGCCCTCGGTCACGTCGGCGGTCGGGTCGTCACTGGTCCAGAGCACCAGCGTCGGAGCGGTGATGGCCCCGTATTCGTCGGGGCCGAGGAGGTTGCGGGCGCGGATTTCCGGGTCCTGCAGCGCCATGATGTCGCGCATGGCGGCAACGAATCCCGGTTGGCGGTAGACCCTTTGGCGGCTGGCAACCAGATCGTCGTAGTCCTTGGACTTGTCCGCCATCAACCACTTGATGCGCGCCTGAACCGTCTCCCACGTCGGGTCCTCGGCGGCCGCCATGGACAGCGTGACGATCCGCTGCATCACCGCGGGATCGGCCTGGGAGCCTCCGGCCGTGTTGAGCACCAGCCGGTCCACCACGTCCGGATGGTCGACGGCGGCGCGGGCGGCCACCCAGCCCCCAAGGGACTCGCCGCTCACGCTGGCCCGGTCGACGCCGATGGTGCGCAGCACCGCCATCAGGTGCTCGACATAGTGACGGACTTCCAGCGGGTGACCCGGCTTATCGGTGTAACCGTGGCCCAGCATGTCGATCGACCAGGTCCAGAAGTGCTCGCCGTGCGCCGCCAGATTGCGCACGTAGGCCTCGGCGTGGCCACCGGAGCCGTGCAACAGCACCAGCACCGGCTTGCCCGGATCGCCGGCACGCAGATAGCGGGTCCGGACTCCGCCGGCTTCGAGGTAACCCTGCTCAAATGCGACGCCCTGGAGATCGCTCCATATGCTCTCGAACTCCGTCACGATTCCTCTCTGGCCTGACTTCATACATCCGGGGGGGTGAAATCTGGTTCTCGTTTTCGGCTTACCTGATGTGCTATTATCGCACAGCAATGTGCGTTATATATAGAGCTTCGCTCTCGCAGGAGGGTCTGTCAAGGCGGTGACGGGTTCAGGGACCGGTTCGCAGACGCTGGCCAGGGGGCTTACCGGGCTGCATATGGTGGCGGCCTCCCCCGGCGGGCTTACCGTGCAACAGCTCGCCGACCAGGTCGGGGTGCATCGGACCATCGCGTATCGCTTGCTCCTGACATTGGTCGAATTCCGGCTGGTGGCCAAAGGGGAGGACGGGCGCTACCGGCCCGCGGCCGGCCTGGCCGTCCTTGGCGCATCATTCGACCGGAACGTGCGCCAACTGTGTCTGCCGACGCTGCGCGCATTGGCCGACGAACTCGGCAGCACCGTGTCGCTGCTCGTCGCCGAGGGTGACCAGCAGGTCGCAGTCGCCGTGATCGTCCCGAGCCAGGTCGCCTACCAGCTCGCCTTCCACGAGGGCAGCCGATATCCGCTGGACCGCGGGGCGGCCGGCATTGCGCTGCTCGCGAGCATGCCCCCACGCCCGGGCGAACGGGAGCTTGTCGCCCGCACTCGCGAGCGCGGCTGGGTGATGACCCACGGGGAGATCGAACCGAATACCTATGGCCTGGCCGTGGCGGTCCACCGCCCGGCACCGTCTCCCCCAACCTGCATCAACCTCATTTCGCACCGGGAAGACGTCGTGCTGCGCGGGAGGGACGCGGTCCTCAAAGCCGCAAAGCAGTTGGCCGAACTATTGAGCTAGCCATTGAGCTAGCCACTGAGCTGAAGGGATAACCGTCCATGTCCTGGGACCATGAAGTCGACGTCGTCGTGCTCGGCAGCGGCGCCGCCGCGCTCACGGCCGCACTGACGGCGGTGGTTGCCGGCGCGTCCGTAGACGTGTACGAAAAGGCCCCGACCGTCGGCGGAACCACCGCGGTATCGGGTGGCATCGTGTGGATCCCGGCCCATAACCGTTGTCCGGAAAGGGAATTGACGGTTGACGACGCGCTGCAGTACCTCCGCGCGCAGTCGTTCGGTTCGATGGACGACGCGCTGGTGGAGACGTTCGTGCAGACGGGCCCTGCGATGCTGGACTTCGTCGAGGCACACAGCGGTCTGCGTTTCGAGGTCGCCGACGGCTTCCCCGATTACCAGCCGGAGTTGCCGGGCGGACAGCCCACCGGCGGCCGATCGCTCAGCGCCGGCGCCTTCGACCTTACCCAACTCGGCGAATGGGCAAGCCGCATCACAACATTCCCCGCCGACTGGTCCAACGTTGGTTTCGATGCCGAGACCCGGGCGCGTCTGCACGCGGCGGTGGACCAAGTGTCCGAGGAGCTGTGCGTGGCCGGCGCCGCGCTGATCGCCGGACTGCTCAAGGGGCTGCTCGACGCCGGGGTGCCGATCCACACCAATGCCCGGGCCACCGAGCTCATCGTGGACTCGGGCGAGGTTACCGGGGTACGGGTCGGACCGAACACCAACGTGCGCGCACGGCACGGCGTCATTCTCGGAACCGGCGGCTTCGAATGGGATCCCGTTGCGGTGCAGGCATTTCTGCGTGGGCCGATGCACGGTCCGGTCTCGCCGCCGAACAACACCGGCGACGGACTTCGGATGGCGATGGCGCACGGCGCGGATCTGGCCAATATGGGCGAAGCCTGGTGGGTGCCGATCGTGCGGATTCCGGGCGACACCATCGACGGCAAGCAACGCAGCCGCAGCGTACGCCTGGAACGAACCCGCCCCCGGAGCATCATGGTCAACCAGGCCGGGCGCCGGTTCGTCAACGAGGCCTGCGACTACAACTCGATGGCGGGTGCCTTCCACTATCTCGATCCCCGCGGCGGCTACGTCAACGACCGCGCGTGGATCGTGTTCGACTCAGTTCACTTGCAGCGCTATGGTTTTCTCGGGATCGCCCCCGGGGAGCCGGTGCCGGACTGGTTTTGCGAGTCGGCGGACCTGACCGAGTTGGGCGGCAAGACCGGCATCGACGCCGACGGCCTGATCCGGACCATCGACGCGTGGAACCGCCACGTGGCCGGCGGCGCCGATCCTGACTTCGGGCGCGGCTCAAGCGCATACGACGGCTACTGGGGTGACGACACCGCCACCACGCAGGCCGGCAAGACTCTCGGCCCCATCGACACCGCCCCCTTCTACGCGGTGCCGGTGTCGATCGGTGCGATGGGCACCAAGGGCGGACCGCGCACCGACCGCGACGGCCGCGTGCTCCATGTCAGCGGAGAGCCCATCCCGGGGCTGTTCGCCGCAGGCAACGCGATGGGCGGTGTGACGGGCCGGGCGTATGGCGGTGCCGGCGGAACCATCGGTCCGGCAATGGTTTTCGGTTATCGCGCTGGTCACGCGGCGGCCACCGGCAAGTCCGTCGATCTGCAGTAGCAGGCTACCCCCTCGGCCGGCGCCAAAGCGGTATTCGTCGGACGCATTGTGCGGTATCAATCTGGTATCATTCTGCGTCATGGGGATGACTCTGCGCACCACTGAGCAGCAGACAGAAGCGCTGCGCCGGCAGGCCGCCGCCGAGGGGCGGTCGATGCAGGCGGTCGCCCTCTCGGCCATCGACGAGTACATCGCCCGGCGGGCGCACAAGGCCAAGGTCGCCACGGCGCTGCAGCGCGTGGTGCGCGAGGAGGCCGGAGTTCTCGAACGCCTTAAGGACGCGTGACCCGCGCCGGGGACGATGATGCCGGCGCAGCCGGCATCGGAGAAGTGGCGCCGGTGACTGAGTACCTGGACCTCGACGACCTGCTAGAAATCGCCCGCGAGGCAATCGATAGGGACGTCGTGATCCGGGACTACGGCTTGCTCGAATCAGCCCTCGCGCGGCCCCGCGCATCGGTGTTCGGCCAGGATGCCTACCCAGATCTGCATCTCAAGGCCGCAGCGCTGCTGCACTCTCTGGCTCGGAATCACGCGCTGACGGACGGAAACAAGCGGCTTGCGTGGACGGCTTGCCGGACGTTTCTGGCCATCAACGGTCAGTGGATCGGCGCCCCGGAGGATGAACGCTTCGACTTCGTGATCGGGGTTGCTACCGGTGCACTGCCCGATCTCGAAAAGGCCGCCGAGCAACTACGGACCTGGAGCTACCCGGAGGCCTGAGCCGTCCTTTCGGAAACACCTGTCCGCCAACCGCTTCCGGCGACGGCATGCTGGGCGTTACGTCGGCGGGAGTTCAGCGGGCCGCTGTGACAGGAGCCCTTCGGTGGCGGTGTACGGGTCGTCGCGGCCGTCGACCACCGATTCGGCGAGCCGGTCGAGGTCAGGATGGGTTCGCAACCGGCTTTGCGCCATTGACAGGATCTGCGCCCGGGCACGGGCCACGCGGCGATCGCGACTATCAGTGCGGTGATGGTCATCGATCGCGGTCACCAGGTCCGCGACACCCTCACCCCGGGCGGCGATCAGACTGACGATCGGCGCCTTGGTCTCGGCCCGCAGATCCCGCACGGTCTGCTCGGCACCGTCTCGGTCGGCCTTGTTGACCGCCACGATATCGGCGACCTCCAGCACACCCGCCTTCGCGGCCTGGACCGCATCGCCCGCCCCCGGATTGAGGACGACGACGGTGGGGTCGGCGACGGCAGCAATTTCAATCTCGGACTGCCCTACCCCCACGGTCTCCAGCAGGATCACGTCATAACCGATCGCGCCCAGCAGGCGGATGGCCGCCGGGACCGCGGCCGCCAGACCCCCGAGATGACCACGGGTTGCCACCGAACGAATCAGGACGTCGGAGTCGTTGATGTGGGCGGCCATTCGAATGCGGTCACCCAGCAACGCGCCGCCACTGAACGGTGACGATGGGTCTACGGCCAGCACGGCCACCCGGCTCCCGCGTTCCCGGTAGGCGCTTACCAGAGCGGCGATTGTCGTCGACTTACCCGCGCCCGGCGGTCCGGTGATCCCAACGACAAGGCCCGTGTGAATCGATAAGGGGCCGATACTCGCCAGCACCTCGCCGCGCTGGTCACCCTCGACGAGGCTGAGTAGCCGACCCGCTGCGCGTTGAGATCCGTTGCGCGCGCTGGTGATCAGGTCGGCAATGGTCATTTGCGTGGTTACGGAGCAGCGACCTCGATGACCGTCGCGGAGCCCATCCCGCCGCCCGCGCACATGGCCGCCACGCCGATACCGCCACCGCGCCGGCGCAATTCGTGCACCAGAGTAACCAGCATCCTGGCGCCGGTGGCCGCCACCGGATGCCCGAGTCCGCAGCCGCTGCCGCTGACGTTCACCGTGTCCGGGTCCAGCTCGAGCAGCTTGATGGTGGCCACACACATCGCCGCGAACGCCTCGTTGATCTCGAACAGGTCCACGTCGGAGGTCGAAAGACCGGCGCGGGCAAGAGCTTTCGGAATCGCGTCCACCGGCGCCAGGCCGGTGATCGCGGGATCGACACCGACGGATGCCCAGGACCGCACGGTGGCCAGCGCGGGCAGCCCGAGCGCGTCGCTCGCGATAACCAACGCCGCGGCACCATCGTTGGCGCCGCAGGCATTGCCGGCGGTGATGGAAAAGCCCTCGATTTCCGGATGCAGCGGCTTGAGTCCGGCCAGCTTTTCCATGGTGGTGTCACGGCGTGGGTGCTCGTCGACCGAGAACAGCCCGTGCGGCGTCTCGATGGGAACGATCTCCTCTTTGAAGCGTCCTTCGTCGATCGCCGCGATCGCATTGCGGTGTGACCGCAGCGCCCACGCGTCCATCTCCTCGCGACTCACGCCGGCTTTGACCGCGGCGTTCCAGCCCACGGTGATCGACATGTCGAGGTTCGGCGCATCGGGTCGGTCCGGGTGGGTCGGTGGGAACCAGTCGACCCACTCGCCGTCGATCTGTAGCCGTGACCTCGGCGACGTCGATGCCGAGTTCACGCCGCCGGCGATGATGAGCTGATCCATCCCCGCCCGCACACTGGCCGCTGCGCTCTGCACCGCAGCCTGACCGGCCGCGCAGTGCCGGTTGTTGGCCAGACCGGGCACATGGGACAGTCCCGCCGTGATGGCCGCATGACGGGCGATCACGCCGCCCCCGTAGAGACCCTCGCCCAGGATCACGTCGTCGACCTGCGCGGGGTCCAGATCCGCAGCCGCCTCGGAGACCACGTGGTGCGCAAGGTCGAATGCGGTGGTGTCGCGCAGCGTTCCCTTGCGGGCGGTGCCGATGGGGGTGCGCAGGGCGGACACGATGACAGCTTCAGGCACAGGTCTTCTCCTGTTCGACGAGCACTTCTACAGACTCGGGCGGGGGCTCTATAGCCGGCCGCACCGATATGAGAATAACATTCTCTCAGGCTGAGAGCGTGAGTTGCAAGGAGGGTGGACTTTCGCGGCCGCGGGCCGGCCACTGCACTACCATCAGCTAGCAATGACTCAGCTGGCGGGAACGATCCCGGTCCCTGGTGGAAACGTCTGGTTCAAGCGGGTTGGTGGTGGGCCGGGTCTTCCGTTGCTTGCGGTTCATGGCGGTCCCGGTTTGCCGCACAACTACATAAGTTCGCTGGAGCGCCTGGCCGACGAGCGCGAGGTCATTTTCTGGGACCAGCTGGGTTGCGGTAATTCTGAGCGCCCGTCGAACGTGGAGCTGTGGACGATGGAACGCTCGGTGGCCGAAATGGACGCCGTGATACACGCGCTGGGCCTCAACCGCTTTCACATCTTTGGCAACTCGTGGGGCGGGATGTTGGCGCAGCAATATGCGCTTGACGCGACGTCTGAAGCGGCCAGCCTCACCATTTCGAACAGCATCGCGTCCATACCCCTGTTCTCGGACATGGTCGACCGCCTGAAGACGCAGCTGGACCCGGCGACCCAATCCGCGATCGACCGCCACGAAGCCGCCGGCACGACCCATTCAGCCGAATACCAAGCCGCGATCCGCACCTGGAACGAGACGTATCTTTGCCGTCAGCTGCCGTGGCCCAAGGAGCTTGAGGAAGCCTTTAGGGGCATGGGAGCCGAGATCTTCGAAACGATGTTCGGGCCCAGCGACTTTCGCATCGTCGGGACGATTCGAAGCTGGGACGTGTTCGACCGCTTGCCTGAAATCGCATTGCCGACCCTGGTCCTCGCGGGCAGGTTCGACGAATGCGCACCGGAGCACATGTGGGAGATGCACCAGCGCATCGACGGCTCGCGATTTGAGCTTTTCGAATCGAGCGCGCACATGCCCTTCATCGAGGAGCCCAACCGGTTCGATCAGGTGATGCGCGACTTTCTACGGTTGCACGACACCGTTTGACGGTAGCCTCGCGCGACCGCACCGTTGATGATGACGGCGCATACGTTGTGCCACTCGGGGCGATCGAATCCCGCGCGGTCCAGCAGGCTGCCGGCACGGCTGCGTGTCCGAGCCTTGCCCCGCCGGCTTACTGCCAGCGTGGGGATCAACCACCGAGAAAACTGATCGACCAGCACCAGGTGACCACCCGGTCGCAAGACCCGTGCGCACTCCGCGAGACCGGCGGCTTGATCCGACCAGTGGTCGAACGACGTGCTACTGACCACGAGGTCCATCGACGCGTCGTCGTAGGGCAGGTGCTCAGCCACCCCGGTGGCGAATGTCAATCGTTTGTCGTCGGTAATGCGTTCGGCGGTCTCAATCATGTTGGGAGCAGCGTCAATTCCGGCGAGCGCCCGGGCTCCCGGGTAGTGGCCGGCCAGCACCCGCAGCAGATACCCGGTTCCACATCCCACGTCCAGGACGCGCTGTGGCGCGGCCACCGTAGCGGTCGCCAACGCTGCGGTCCGTTCGCTGATGACGTGATGCAGACGGCCGCGCCAACCCTGGTCGTAGGACCTGGCCCGGTCATCGAAAGCCGCGAGGTCGCGATAGGGCGGCACGCCCACGATTCTAAGGTCCCCGAACCTATCGGTGCAGGCAGATGCTCGGAGTGACCCGGAAGTGACCGACGCCACAGCGCTGTCTTCGGCTAGGACGGTTGGGCCGCCACTGTCGCGGGGTAAGCGATACGAGACCGTCAACTAGAAAGGACCTCAGTATGAGTGACCGCGACAGTGGACCGGTGGCAGCCATCAGGGGCGTCATTGAGGACGCGATTGGTAAGGCAAAAGAGATCATTGGGATAGTGATCAGCCACGAGGGTCTGCGCAAGGAAGGCCGTGCCCAGCAGGACAAGGCGAAGGCAGAACGCGACGTGGCCAAGAAGGAAACCCAGGCCGAGGCGGCGCGTGCGGCTGCAGGCACGGCCGAGGCTCGGCAGAAGGCCGCCCAGAAGTAAACCCACGACTGGCAAGAGCTGGCGCCGATTTACCGGCGCCAGTTCTTGCTGTTCGCGATCCTGCGAGTTCAGTGCGGCGGTTGTCCCGATTCGACACTGCACACCACAAGTCCGATCGCCCATTCGATCGCTTTGATGGCGTTTGACGAACTCGCCCCCCAATGCACGACGAGGCGTTCGTAGGACAGCGGACTCCACAGCACGTCCAGCACACCCGCCGCCAGCGCTCGCTGCTCCGGCGACCAGTCCGGCGCAGCGGCCGCAACGGCGCCGCGCAGGGCGTCGCCGCGGGCACGATCCATCGCTGTAAACGTGGGATCGTCGGGCTCTGCGCCCCAGGACGAGACCGCGAAGGACGACATCGCCTCGAAGACGCGACGAGCTACCGCGGCCACACCCTGCAGGTCAACGCGCTGGTAGCTCACCCCGGCGCGCTCTTGAAATCGCTGCATCACGGCATCGTGCAGCTCCCGTTCAGTTGCGAAGTGCCGGAACACCGTTCGCTTGCTCACCCCCGCGCCCTCGGCGACCGCCTGAAACGTCATGGAGCTCCAATCCATGGCGGGGAGGCGTTCAACGATCGCCACACCGGCGCGCACGATCCGTTCCCGCGTCTCGGCCGTCTTCTGTTCACGCACTCGACTGCGATACGGACGCGGTACGCGTGTCCGCCCATCGGGCGGATTTACCATTGACAGCCCCTCGTCAGTCACGTCATCATAGTGACACCAATTAGCTGCTCGGTAAACCCGGCACGGTGGCCGCGCCTCGGTAGGCAGTCGTGGGCGCCGGCGGCGGCCTACGGCAACTGCATCGTCTATGGGATGTGCCGCTTAAAGGAGAAGCCCGATGGACTCAGTCGACGACGTGCTCGATGGCGCGCGCCGGGATACCGGACTTGACGATTTCGGTGGCGACTCCTTCCGCGAAGGGCTCCACTGCCTCATCGAATCACTAAATACCGAAGCAGATTTGAACCCCGTGGGTGAGTTCATCGTCCACGACTTGATCATGAAATCGCTGAAGAACCGGCTTCACATCGAGGACTGGTACCGGCGCCACCCCGAAATAGAGGACGAAGTGATCGACCGCCCGTTGATCGGGCTCGGTCTACCGCGCACGGGCTCGACGGCGCTCTCGTTCTTGCTGGCCGAAGATCCGGACGCGCGTTCGCTGCGCCGCTGGGAGGCCGGCGAGCCATGCCCGCCGCCATCCACCGTCGAGGGCCCCGATCCCCGGATCGCCGCCGCGACGGCGCAGCAGGAGATGATGGACGCAGCCGCGCCCCGACTCGCCGCGCTGGTGCCGTCGACGCCGACGGGCCCCGAGGAGTGTCAAGACCTGATGGCACTCGACTTCAAAAGCCAGTACTTCCAGGCGTTCGCGCACATCCCGTCCTATTCGCGGTGGCTTCTGGATGCCGATCTGACACCGACCTATGCCTATGAACGGCGGACACTGAAGTTGTTGCAGTGGGGCCAACCTCGCCGGCACTGGCGGTTGAAGTGCCCAACGCACCTGTTGTTTCTGCCTCACTTGGACAAGGCCTTCCCCGACGCCCGCTACGTGTGGACGCACCGCGACCCGACAGAGGTGATCCTGTCGGTCGCCGATCTTTACGCCGAGTTCGGGCAGATGACCTCGAACACGGTGGACCGACGTTACCTCGGGCAGCTCAATGTCGAGCAGTGGTCGGTCGGTATGCAGCGCGCGCTGGAGTTCCGCGATGTCGGCAACGACAATCGATTTTTTGACCTGGATTTCGCTGCCGTGCAACGTGATCCGATCGGCGAAGTCAAACGCCTGTATGCCTGGCTCGACGAACCCGTGTCAGCCGAGTTCGAGGCGGGCATGCAGGAGTGGTGGCAGGTCGCAGGGGCGTCGCGGTTGCCGAACACGCATCCCGACGCGTCGGCCTTCGGGCTGAGAATGGAAGCGGTGCGTCCACTGTTCGCCGACTATGTTCAGCGCATGACGACCTGGACCGCATCGGCGGTCCAGTCATGACCATCGATGTGACCGGCGGCCTGATCGAGGGCTGGGAGTATGTCTGGGCCCGCCAACCCGAGGACCCGGAAGCCCGCGAATCGGTGAACGCCTGGATCTGGGACTACAACGGCGGTTTCGGCATACCCCGCGTCGGGATCGAGGCCGTGGCCGACCAGTGGGACACCCACGATATCCAAGTCAACCTCGCTTTCGCCGATGGACGCGTATTCAACGTCTTCGGCAACGGACCTGTACACGACCCGCTGGGCGCCGATGGCAAGCCGCGGATCCTCGGCGCCGGGCCACTGTCCTTCGAGATGGTCGAGCCCTATCGGCATCTTCGCCTCAATCTCGATGGGCAGGCCATCGCCACTACCGTCGACGCCCAAATGGCCGGGTGGACGCCCTGGTCGGCTTCGTCGGCCGACGGTGACCGCGTTGCGGTCAAGGCGCAGATAGACATTCGGCCCATACTGCCGCCCTGGGAAAACGGCTCCACCAGTGCGGAAGCGCGGCACGTCCTGTCGACGCAGGAGGAGGGCTACCTGATCGGCTATCCGTGGCGTTTCGAGCAGCTCTGCCGCGCCACCGGCAGCATCACCGTCGGGAGCGAGACACACACGCTCGACGGCGGTGCCAACCGGATCCGCCGCCAGGGCGTGCGCCGGCTGGCCCCGTTACGGGGACACGTCTGGCAAGCAGCTGTGTTCCCAAGCGGTTTCGGGTTCGGATTCCAGGTCTATCCGCCGCGCAAGGACGGCAAGCCGACCTACAACGAAGGCTACATCGTCGAGGACGGCAAACTCGTGCCGGCCCGAGTCGTCAAGGCGCCGTTCTTGAGTCGGTTACAGCCACACGGCGAGGATGTCTCGCTCGTACTCGAGGCGGCCGGCAAGCCCATCGAAATCGAAGGGAACACAACGGCGTCCACGTTCATGGTCATGCCTCCAGAGGTCGGAGGCGGACTGCAGTTACAGCAAGGGCTGGCCCGTTACAGCTACAACGGGGAGACGGTGATCGGAATGGTGGAGCGCTCCACGGCCCGCGATCAGGTCGCGTCGTGATTGGGTTGCTACCCTCGCGCGAGCAGACGCAAAAGACCCCATTTCGTCACGAAATTGGGGGCTTTTGCGTCTGCTCGCGCAACCTACGTCAGTTCTTGCCGGCGTTCAGCTTGGCGACGATCGACCGGAAGTCCTCGGTCACGAAGGACTGGCTCTCCGCCGAAAGGGCGTAATCCAGGCTGGCGAGCACCGCGCGCTCCAGATGAATGTTGAGCAGCCGCTTGGTGCTTTCCACCGCTTGCTGAGGTAGCTCCAATATGCGCTGCGCACAGGCGGTGGCTTCGGCGACCGGGTCCTCGGCGACATGGTTGGCCAAACCCAGCTCGACGGCCCGCTCGGCACGAATCTTGGTGCCGGTCAACGCGTATTCCTTGGCCAACATCAAGCTGATATGCAGCGGCCAGGTCAGCGGCCCTCCGTCGGCGGCTACCAAACCTACCTGCACGTGCGGGTCGGCAAGGAATGCATCTTTGGCGATATAGACGATGTCGCTGAGTGCGACCAGGCTGCAGCCAAGGCCGACAGCCGGGCCATTGACGGCCGCCACCACGGGAATTCGGCAGCGAGCCATCCCCAGCACGATTTCGCGACCGTCTCGGATGGTCTTGGCGCGCAGGTCGGCGTCTTCGGCCAGTTCCGCCAGATAGGAGAAATCGCCACCGGCCGAAAATGCGCGGCCGGCTCCGGTGATCACCGCGGCGCGCGCCGTGGGATCGTCGGTCAGCCGCTGCCACAACCGCGCGAGCCCGACATGCAGATTGTCGTTGACCGCGTTGAGATCGTCGGGCCGGTTCAGGGTGATGATCCGCAGCGGCCCGTCGGCACGAACGTCGATTTCAGCAGGCATGTCGTACACGTCAGACTCCCAATCCCAAGATTCGCGAAGCGATGATGTTCTTCTGTATCTGTGATGTTCCGCCCATCACGCTTTGCGCGCGACTGTACAGATAGGCGCCGAGCAGGTCTTGGTCGCGGGTCCCGGTGACCGCCAGCGCGGCGTGCCCGACGGACTGCTCGACCCAGGTCATCAGGAGCTTATCGAGCGATCCCTCGGGCCCGTGCGATACGCCGTCCAGCTGTTCGGACAGCCGCCGCCGCACGTGATGCGTCAGCATCTCCGATTGGACCGCCGCCCATGCGAGCTCTTCGGACGCCGGACCATCGGCGTTGCGCGCCAACAGATCTCGCACGAGCTTGCCGTATCGGGCCGCATAGCCCAGCGTCGACGGCTCACGCTCATGTCCCACCACGGTCATGGCGACGGCCCAGCCGTCACCGGGAGCGCCGACCATCCGGTCAGCGGGCACCGTGGCACCGTCGAAAAACACCTGGCCGAACTCGTTGGTGACCCCGTTCATCATGCGCAGCGGACGCTGTTGCACGCCAGGCTGTTTCATGGCGATCACGAACGCCGAGATGCCCCGGTGGCGCTTGGCCTCCGGGTCGGTACGGGCCAGCAACAGACACCAGTCCGCGACATCGGAGTAGCTGGTCCAGATCTTGTGTCCGTGCACCACATAGTTGTCGCCCTCGCGGGTGGCGGTGGTGGTCAGCGAGGCGAGATCGGAGCCGGCGCCGGGCTCGCTGAAGCCCTGGCACCACCGCTCGGTGCCGTTGATGATGCCGGGCAGGAAGCGTTTCCGGAGCTCGTCGCTGCCGTGCCTGCCGATGCCGTACACCAGATAGCCCACGCTGGGGCGCGGCGGTGCACCGGCACGCACCAGCTCTTCATCGACGATGACGTCATACACCGGCGCCAGCTCCTGCCCGCCATAGTCGCGGGGCCAGGACAGGCCGAAGAAGCCGTTGTCGTAGAGGGCCCGATGCCAGTCCGCCATGCGTGCCCAGTATTCGTCGCCCGAGCCGGAAAATTCCTTGGCGTGCAAGGAAAGCCACGATCGCAACCGCTCCCGGAAGGCGGCCTCGGCAGAGGAGTCACGAAAGTCCAAGGTCGATCTCCTTCAGCGTTACAGGCCACAGCTCGGTCGATGTCAGTGCCCGCCGCAGGTAAACATGCACCAGGCACTCCCAGGTATTGCCGATGCCGCCATGCACCTGTACGGCGGTCTCGCAGACGGTTCGGGTGGCGCGCGCACAGTAGACCTTTGCGACCTGGGCCGCCCTGATCGCTTCGGCGGGCGTGAGTTCGTCGACCGCCCAGGCGGCGTGCCGTAGCACGCTCACCGAGCCTTCGATCAGCGCAAGGCTTTCGGCCAACAGATGGGCGATCGCCTGATAGGACCCGATCTGCTTGCCGTACTGCTCGCGGATTTTCGCGTAATCGCAGGCGACGGCGTGCGCCCCCCGGGCGATTCCGACCAGGTCGGCCGACGTGGCGACCAGCGCCAGGGCCTGCCATCGGTCGGCGACTTCGGCGGATATCTCACCCAGGGCCGAAGGCGACGCCGACAGGCTTGCCTCGAGCCTGGTCAAATCCGCAGCGGCGCTGGCGGTTTCCAGCTCGGCCGTCAGGATCGTGGTCCCGGAGACCAGCAACGCCCGCTGGCACCCGCGAGCGTCGATCGCGCGGTCGTCAACGGCTATGGTTGTTCCACGCGCATCGGCGTCGAGGTGGCGGGCCAGATCGTCGGCCAGTACCGGACCCAGAAACGGAGCGTCGACCAGTCGGCGTCCGAATTCCTCAGCGACTATGGCTACTTCGACACCGGAGGCGCCGTCTGAGCGCAGCGATCGCCAGCCCGTCGTCTCAACCTGCTTGTCCAGACGGGCAATTCGGCTCTCGTCGTCGAGATCCTGAACCGCTCCGGGTCCAAGGTCGTCGGCCAGCTTGGCGGCGGCGTCACGTAGCTGTCGCTGTTCAGCCGTCAGACGTACATCCATGGCGCTCCTTCAAGATCCTGCGCAACACCTTGCCCGATGGCAGGCGCGGAATATCGTCTACGAACACGACGCGGCTCAGCCGTTTGTAGGATGCCAGCTTGGCGTCCACCCGCGCGGTGAGCTCGGCCGCGATCCCGGGGGCACCGGGAGCGTGCGTGGCGACCGCAGCAACGACCGCTTCCCCGTTGACCCCGTCCGGAACACCAAATACCGCACAGTCTTTGACGGCCGGATGCCCGTGCAGCACTGTCTCGATTTCGGCGGGCGCGACCTGGAAGCCGCGCACTTTGATCATCTCTTTGAGCCGATCGGTGATCCTCAGCCAACCGTCGGCGTCCAGCCAGCCAACGTCGCCGGTGCGGTACCAGCGGCCGCAGACCACCTCTTCGGTTGCCTCGGCCGGCAGATAGCCCGCCATCAGCGATTCCGACCGCGCCTGGATCTCGCCAATCTCGCCCGGGCAGACCGGCTCTGCGGTCTCCAGCGACACCACGCGCAGCTCCACACCCGCCACCGCACGCCCGACGGAGTCGAGCCGCGGCCCGTCAAGCGGGTTACACGCGATGACGGGTAGTTCCGTGGTGCCGTAGGCGGGAACCCAACCAACACCGGTTCGCCGGGTCACGATCTCGGCAATGCTGGCGCTGACCGGGGTCGCGCCCCACATGATGAACCGCAGGGACGAGAGGTCGAAGGACTCGAGTTCGGTGTGCGAGGCGATGGCCAGCGCGATGGGCGCGACCGCCATTTCGACTGTGATGCGGTCGCTTTCGATGTGACGCAGCACCCGGTCGATATCGAATCGGGGGTGCAACCGCATCCAGGTGCCGGTCCGCAGCGCGGTGATGATGTTGAGCAGGCCGAGGATGTGCGACGGCGGTGTGGTGACCTGGATACGGTCGCGGCTCGTCAGTTGCAATGCGTCGCGCCAGTGCGCGACGGCCGCGTGCAATGACGCGTGCGTGTGCCGCACAGCCTTGGGCAGACCCGTGGTGCCGGAACTGAAGACCAGCAGCGCGTCGTTCTCGGGCTTCTCCGACCTCCGTGCACCCGTTATCGGTTCGGCAGGGATGATCGGTTCGTCGAGGTGGAGCATCGGCATCAGGCCGGCCAGCACCGGGTGGTCACCCACGGCATGGGCCGGGTCCGTCAACCCCAAGGCGTGGTCGACCTCGTCACGCTTCCAGGCGGGGCTGATGAGCACCGCAGTGGCATCCAGCCGCCAGATCGCAAGCAGGGCGGCGACGAACTCGGGCCGGTTGGAGGCCATGATCGCTACCCGCTCACCTGCGGTGATACCGGTTTTGGTCAGGGTCGCGGCTAGGCCGCCGGCCAGCGCGTCGAGCTGAGGCAGGCTCAATTGCCGTTCCTCGAACGCGAGCGCGGCCGGCACGGTCACGTCCTGTTCCTCCCGGGAGTGTGAAAAGATCCTATCGCCTAAAGAGAATAGTATTCTCTATACTGAAGAACGCAAGTACGGGAAGGGGTGGTCACGGTGACGGTCACCCGGATCATCGAGGAGACCGAACGGGTGACAGATCCGTCGAACGGCGCCCTGGCCGGCACCGCCGGCACAGTGACGATCCACCTCGATCGCAAGAAAGTGTCGGTTCCGCTGGTCCCCGGCGAAACGCTACTGGAAACCGCGCGGCGGGCCGGACTTGAGCCACCGTTCAGCTGCGAGGCCGGCAACTGTGGCACGTGCATGGCCAAGCTCGAAGAGGGACACGCGACTATGCGGGTCAACGACGCCCTCGATGACGACGAGGTGGCCGAGGGTTACATTCTGACCTGCCAGGGCGTGCCCGACACGGCGTCGATCACGGTGCGCTACGAGTAGTAGTCACAGAAAGGCGGCGACCCGTGAGCAAGAAGGCCAAAGGGATCATGTACGTCGAGAGCCGGCCCAGCTCGCCCGACCGCGAGCAGGAATACAACACCTGGTACAACGAAGTGCATCTACCCGAACTTCTGGCGCTCGACGGAATCGTCTCGGCACGCCGCCTGCGTCCGGTCGACGGGACCGGCCCCTATGTCGCCCTTTACGAGCTCGAGGGCGACGACCTACAGGCCATCCTGGACAACATGATCGCCAACGCCGGTCAGCTGCACATGTCCGATGCCCTGCAGTTGGATCCTGCGCCCATCCCGCGACTGCTCGAGACGACTATCGAGTACGGCCCGAACGGCTAGGCGGGGCAAGCCAGGGCGGCTTGCTTGAGTTGGTCGACACCGGTCGCAAAGTCGCCGCCGACGGGCAGCAGCAGCGCGACGTGATCCGCGCCGGCGGCCAAATGCTCACGGACCTTGACGCCGATGCCCTCCGGATTTCCATGGGCGACAACCGCATTCATGGTTTGCGTGAAGGTTTGCATGGGGTCTTCCTTCACTGGGCGAAGTAGTGGCCTGCGTTAAGGTCCTCGATCAGCCCGGGCCCTTCGGGATTCCAGTCCAGAACTTTCTGCGTCAGGGTGCTCGAGGTCGGGTTGTCGAGAGAGGCGAACAAAGACAGAAAGCCGAAGTGTCCGGCATCCTCGGCGGAAATGCCGACGACCGGCAGATCCAACTGGCGGCCGATGACGCCGGCGATTTCACCGAACGGCACGCCCTCGTCGGCGACCCCGTGCAATCGCGTTCCCGCGGGCGCGTGTTCGAGAGCGAGCCGGTACAGGTGTGCAGCGTCGAGCGTGTGGACAGCGGGCCAGCGGTTGGACCCGTCGCCGAGGTAGGCGGCCACCCGGGTGTCGCGGGCGGTGTTGATCAGATGATGAGCGAAGCCGTGGTGGTCCAGGTTGCTGTGGACCAATGGCGAAAGCCGCACCACCGATGACCGCACACCGCGCTCGGCCAGAGCGATCACGGCATTTTCCGAGTCGATCCGAGGGCCGGCGGGCAGTGTGTCGTGTTCGGTCGCGACGGCACCTTGCACCGCAAACGCCAGCAGCAGGGTTCCCGAGGTGCTGACGAAAGGCCGATCGGATCCAACGAGCGCCTCGCCCATGGTTTCGACAGCGCGCAGATCCGTCTGGGCCGCGCCCACAAAGTCGTCGAAGTCGTGTCTGAAGGCGAGGTGGATGACACCGTCGGCCGCTGCGGCGGCGGCCCGCAGACCGTCGAGGTCCTCGAGGTCGCCCTGCTGCACGTCGACACCTTTCGCCGCCAGGGCGGCGGCGGACTCGTCGGAGCGGGCCAGGCCGGTGACTTGGTGCCCGGCCTCCAGGAGTTCGTCGACGACGGCCGAACCGATGTGTCCACTCGCGCCGGTTACAAAGACACGCATGATGATCCCTTCGATCGCTTCTTGTTCGCGTCACCCAGTCAATGACCGGAAGCGGGACCTGTCCAAGACCTATTTCAAATGACGCGATACAGATTACGCATCATCGCTGTTCAATTGCGAAATCAGCGGTCAGCACTGCGAAGGTCGTGGTTACACTGGGCGCATGACCGAATCGGCATCGCCGGCAATCGACCTGGACCTGCGACTGGTCGGGTACTTCGTGGTGGTGGCCGAACACCGGCACTTCGGTCGCGCCGCGACCGCGCTGCGGATCGCGCAGCCGTCGCTGAGCCGGCAGATCCGGCGCCTCGAGCAGCAGCTCGGCGTCCGGCTGCTGGATCGCACCTCGCAAGGCACCCGGCTCACAGAGGCCGGCGAAGTGTTCCTGCCGCGAGCCAAAGCGCTGCTGCGCTCGGCCGCTCAGGCCGCGGCGCAGGCCCAGGCCGCCGCCCAACCGAGCCGCATCACGATCGGCTATACATCGGGCTTGATCGTCACCCCGGCGGTTCGCGAGTTGCGCCGCGAGCATCCCGACGCCAATGTGCAAGTCTCGCACCTGGATTGGGACCAGGCACGCACTGCGCTGCTCGACCATCGGGTGGACGCGGTGGTGACGCGACTGCCGTTTCCGACCGACCAGCTGCACGTCACAATCCTCTATGACGAGCCCAGGGTGCTGGTGGTTCCCGTCGACCACCGCCTGGCGGGCAGGGAATCCGTCACGCTCGACGACATCGCCGACGAACCCATGCCGCGGGTGCGGCATTCCGACCCCGCCTGGAGCGCCTTCTGGCGCATCGATCCCCGGCCCGACGGTCGCCGGGCACCCGATGGCCCGCTCATCGACGCGCTCGAGGACAAGTTCGAAGTCATCGCCGCCGGGGAGGCGGTCGCCATTACGGCCGGCTTTCACGGCAGTAGCCTGCGCCCAGACATCACCACCATCCCCTTGGAGAACGTCGAGCCCAGCCATGTCGTGTTGGCGACTCGGGCCGGGGACCGCGGCCGTCTCGTGACGGCTTTCCGCAAACTCGCCGAAGCCCACCTCACCGGTCCGGACCGAGCCTGGGGTTAGCCCTCGCTCAGCTCCGGGGGTGGCCGGTAGTCGGGCTGATAACCCGAAACTTGGATCGGACTCCCGACGAGGCGGAAATCGCCCGCAGTCACAACCACTTCCGGCGTCGCCTTAAGCGCCTCGGGCAGCGTCCTGACTGCCGCTGCGGGAACCCCGAGTGGACGCAGTCGCCGTTCCCACTGCGCGGCGGTGTCAGTCGCCAGCATCGCCGTGACGACCGCAAGCACCTCGTCGCGGCGGGCCACCCGTTCGGCCATGGTCTCGAAGCCGCCGATACCCGCCTCGGCCGCAAAGGATTTCCAGAAGCCGTCGTGTGTAATGAACAGCGCCAGATACCCATCGGCTGTTGGGAACAACTGAGCCGGAACGTAATAGGAGTGCGCTCCGTATGGCCGCCGCTGCGGCTCGACGCCGTTGTTGAGGTAGGCGGAGGCGTGATAGTTCAGCTGCGACAGCATGACATCGCGTAGCGACACATCCACCTGACCGCCGGTGCCGGAAATGATCTTGGCCAAAAGCCCCAGCGCCGCGCACATTCCGGTGGAGTTGTCGGCCGACGAGTAACCGGGCAGCGTCGGCGGACCGTCGGGATCGCCCGTCAATGCGGCGATACCGAAACCCGCCTGCACCACGTAGTCGAAAGCCGGATCGTCGCCACCGTGTAGACCGAAGCCGGTGATCGCCACACAGACGATCCGATCGTTGTGCCGCCGCAAGTGCTCGTAGGTGAGACCCAGCCGGCGGATGGCCGACGGTTTCAGGTTCACCAGCAGCGCATGGGATTCCGCGACCAGCTCGCCCAAATGTTGCTGCCCCGCATCGGAGGTCAGGTCCAGACAGATGCTGGACTTGTTGCGGTTGAGGCTGGCGAAGTAGGTGGGCCCGACCCCGCGTGAGATCTCGCCGCCGGCGGGTTCGATCTTGGTGACCTCGGCGCCGAGGTCGGCCAGCAGCATCGTGGCGTATGGCCCGGCCAGCATGGTGCCGACTTCGAGTATCCGTATCCCCGCCAGCGGCCCGGCGCTTCCTTGGGTCAACGCAACTCCGTTGCGAGCGCGGCGATCATCTCGCGGGTTCGGCGTTTGGAGGCGACGAGTTCATCTCGGTTCTCGCCGATAGGCAGCAACCGCACGGACAGGTCCGTCACGCCGGCGTCGGCGAAAGAGCGGAATCGCCGCAAAATCTGTTCCGAATCGCCGGCCGCACACAGATCGCCGACATCGCGGGCATCGCCGCGTTCGAGCAGGCGCTGGTAGTTCGGCGACACCTCGGCCTCGCCCAGGATGCGGTTGGCACGCTCCTTGGCCTCGTCGACTTGCGAAGGCGCACAAAGGCATACCGGGATACCCGCGACAATCCGGGGAGCGGGGCGCCCGGCATCCGCGGCGGCCTTGGTGATCTTCGGCGCGATGTGATCACCGATCGCGCGCTCGTCGGCCATCCACAACACGGTGCCGTCGGCAAGCTCGCCGGCAAGCTGCAGCATCACCGGACCTAGCGCGGCGACCAGCACGGGCATCGGGGTCTCGGCGCCGATCGCCGTCGGGTTGTGCACAGTGAACGAATCATTCTCGACGTCAACCGATCCCGGCCCGGCAATGGCGGCGTTGAGCACCTGCAGGTAGTCGCGCGTGTAAGCGGCCGGCTTCTCATACGGCAAGCCAAGCATGTCCCGGATGATCCAATGGTGCGACGGTCCGACGCCTAGTGCCAGCCGTCCACCGGCCACCGCATGCGTCGAGAGCGCTTGGCGGGCAAGGGCAATCGGATGCTGAGCCTGCAGCGGCACCACCGCGGTACCCAGCTCGATACGCGAGCTGTGCGCGGCCATCAGCGACACCATGGTCAGGCAGTCGAAGTCGTCGGGCACCTGCGGCATCCACGCGGTGTCCAGACCCGCAGATTCGGCCCATTCGATATCGGAGGCCAGCTTGGCCACCTTGCGGGCCATATCGCCACGCTCGGCGCCGATCATCACTCCGATGCGCATTGTGTTTCCTTCTTTGCTGCAGCGTCCGGGGTGCCGGTCAGTGCGCGGATGTCGCGCACCAAGTCGTCGAGCGATGTTCCGGTGGGGAATACTGCTGCGGCGCCGGCTGATAGCAGCTTGGGCACGTCGGCGTGCGGGATAGTCCCGCCGACGACGACGGCGATGTCGGCGGCATCGGCCGCGCGCAACGCCTCGATGGTGCGCGCGGTGAGCGCCAAGTGAGCGCCGGACAGGATGCTCAGCCCGACGACGGCGACGTCTTCCTGCACCGCGATCGACGCGATGTCCTCGATGCGCTGCCTGATGCCGGTATAGATGACCTCGAATCCGGCGTCGCGCAAGGTGCGGGCGACGATCTTGGCGCCGCGGTCATGCCCGTCCAGACCGGGCTTGGCAACGAGAACACGAACGGCCATCTAGAACACCACCGGTTGCTGGAATTCGCCCCACACAGCCTTCAGCGCCGAGACCATTTCACCGACCGTGCAGTACGCGTTGGCGCAGTCGATCAGCTTGTGCATGAGGTTGTCGGTGCCCTCAGCGCTGTGGGCCAGCGCCGCGAGACTGGATTGCACTGCGGCGCTGTCTCTTTCGGCCTTGACCTTGGAGAGCCGCTTAAGTTGCAGATCACGGCCCTCGGCGTCCAGTTCGTAGGTGACGACGTCGGGCTCCGGCTCTTCGGACACAAATCGGTTGACCCCGACCACCGGGCGCGTGCCGGCCTCGATGTCCTGGTGCATCTTGTACGCCTCGTCAGCGATCAAACCCTGCAGATAGCCGTCCTCGATCGAGCTGACCATGCCGCCGTGGCGTTCGAGGTCATCCATGATCTCGATGATGCGGGCCTCAGTGGCGTCGGTCAGGGCCTCAACGAAATAGGAGCCACCCAGCGGGTCCGCGACGCTGGCCACTCCGGTTTCTAAGGCAAGGATCTGCTGTGTGCGCAGCGCCAGCGTGGTGGACTCCTCGGTGGGCAGTGCGAACGGCTCATCCCACGCCGCAGTGAACATCGATTGGACACCGCCGAGCACCGCCGCCATCGCCTCGTAGGCCACCCGCACCAGGTTGTTCTGCGCCTGCGGGGCATACAGCGACGCACCGCCACATACGCAACCGAAACGGAACATCGACGCTTTGTCCGTCGTCGCGCCGTAGCGTTCCCGCACGATAGTCGCCCAACGTCGGCGCCCCGCACGGTATTTGGCGATCTCTTCGAAGAAATCCCCGTGGGTATAAAAGAAGAACGAGATCTGCGGTGCGAACTGGTCGATGGTCATGCGACCCCGTTCCACCACCGTGTCGCAATAGGTGACGCCATCGGCCAGGGTGAACGCCATCTCCTGCACCGCGTTGGCTCCGGCGTCGCGGAAGTGTGCCCCGGCCACCGAGATGGCATTGAATTTCGGGACCTCGGCAGCGCAAAACTCGATAGTGTCGGCGATCAGCCGCAGTGACGGCTCCGGCGGCCAGATCCAGGTACCGCGCGACGCGTACTCCTTGAGGATGTCGTTCTGAATGGTCCCGGTGAGTTTGGCCCGCGGTATCCCTTTTCGCTCGGCGGCAGCGACATAGAACGCGAGCAGGATCGCGGCGGTGCCGTTGATCGTCATGCTCGTGCTGAGCTTGTCCAGCGGAATGCCGTCGAAAAGGATCTCGAAGTCGGCGAGGGTGTCTACCGCAACGCCGACGCGGCCGACCTCCTCACCAAATTCGGGGTCGTCGGAGTCGTATCCGCATTGGGTGGGCAGGTCGAGCGCAACGGACAGCCCCGTACCGCCCTGTTCGAGCAGGTATCGATAGCGACGGTTGGACTCCTCGGCGGTGCCGAAGCCGGAGTACTGCCGAAAAGTCCACAACTTGCCCCGGTAGCCCGACGCGAAGTTACCCCGGCTGAAGGGAAACTCCCCGGGCGGCGGAGGCTCCACGCTTCTATCCGCCGGCCCGTATACAGGCTGCAACGGGATGCCCGACGGCGTCTGACTCTGGTTGTCCATCGACTGATAACGTACTTGCCAAAAAAGAGAATGCCAATACCGCCCGCTTGACCAGGCCAAAGGAGACGAATGGCTAACAATATGCTCGCCGACCGCACCGTCGTGATTTCCGGCGGCAGCCGCGGCATCGGCCTCGCGATCGGCATCGCAGCGGCCAAGCAGGGGGCCAACGTGGTGCTCCTGGCCAAGACCGATGCCCCCCATCCGCGCCTGCCCGGAACGGTGCACACCGCGGCCGCGGACGTCGAGGCCGCGGGCGGCAAGGCGCTGGCGGTCGTCGGCGATGTGCGTCGCGAAGAGGACGTGCAGCGCGCAGTCGACGCCGCGGTGCAGCGATTCGGCGGCATCGACGTCTGTGTCAACAACGCCAGCGCCATCGCGGTGGAACCGACCGCCGTACTGTCGGCTAAAAAGTTTGACCTGATGCAGGAGGTCAACACCCGGGGCACATTCCTGCTGACCAAAGCATGCGTTCCCTACCTGCAGCAGTCCGCCAACCCGCATGTGCTCACCATCTCGCCGTCGGTGAACATGAATCCGCGCTGGCTGGGCGCCCACCCGGCCTACACGCTGTCCAAGTACGGGATGACGCTGCTGTCACTGGGCTGGGCGGCGGAATTCGCCGACGCCGGGATCGCGGTGAATTGCCTGTGGCCCCAGACCTATATCGCCACGTCCGCCGTGGCGAACATGGCCGACGGTGACCGTTTGGCCGCGTCGTCGCGCAGCCCCGAGATTATGGCCGACGCCGCCGTCGAGATCATCTCCCGACCCGCCCGGGAGGCCACCGGCAACTGCCACATCGACGCTGAGGTGCTGCAGTCCATCGGGGTCTCCGACCTGTCCCGCTATGGCGGCGGCGAGCAACCTATTCCGGATCTTTTCCTGGACTGACGACTAAGCTGCTGTCGACATGACGGTTTCCAGGCCATCGGCGGCCGACATCGACGCCGCGGCCAGGCACTTCGGCTTTCACCTCGACGACGACGCCCGACGGGATTACCTGGCGGCCGTCAGGCGCTCACTGCAGTCCTATGACGTAGTCGACGAACTGTACGACGCCTTCGTGCGCCCGCAGGCCCCCGAACGCGCCTACCGGTTCCCCGAGCCGGGCCACAACCCGCTCGGCGCCTGGTATGTCACCACCGAGATCGCCTCCGGCGCCCAGGGGCCGCTTTCGGGCAGGGCGGTAGCGATCAAGGACAACATCGCCGTCGCCGGAATTCCAATGATGAACGGATCACGCGCGGTGGAGGGTTTCGTCCCCAGTCGCGACGCTACCGTCGTCGAGCGGCTGCTTGGCGCCGGAGCGACGATCGCCGGCAAGACTGTCTGCGAGGATCTGTGCTGCTCGGGTTCCAGCTTCACCTCGGCCAGCGGGCCGGTGCGCAACCCATGGGACATCACGCGCGAAGCGGGCGGGTCCTCGAGTGGAAGCGGCGCACTCGTTGCCGCAGGTGAGGTAGACCTGGCCCTCGGCGGCGACCAAGGCGGATCGATCCGGATCCCGGCGTCGCTGTGCGGCGTCGTCGGGCTGAAACCCACCCACGGGCTGATCCCCTACACCGGAGCGTTTCCGATCGAGCGGACGATCGATCACCTCGGTCCCATCACGCGCACCGTCGCCGACGCCGCGCTTCTGCTCGACGTGCTCGCCGGGCCCGACGGCTGGGACCCGCGCCAGCCCGCGGAGATCGCTGCGGTCGACTACCGCGCGGCACTCACCGGCGACGTGGCCGGCCTGCGGGTCGGCATCCTCGCCGAGGGCTTCGGGCAGCATGGCTCGCTGTCGGAGGTGGACGACCTGGTCCGGTCGGCGGCAGGGCGGCTTACCGAGATCGGTTGCAGCGTAGGCGAAATCAGCGTGCCCTGGCACCGCCACGCCCTACATGTGTTCACCGTCATCATTACCGACGGCGCGACCTCTCAGATGCTGGACGGCAACGGATACGGAGTCGGCGTCGACGGGCTCTACGACCCAGAACTCATGGCGCACTTCGCAAGACAGCGAACCGTCAAGGCCGATCAATTCGCCAGTACCGTCAAGGCGGCGGCGCTGTGCGGCCACTACGCGCTGAACACGCTGGGCGGGGCGTCGTATGCCAAGGCGCGCAATCTGGTGCCGCAGGCGCGCGCCGCGTATGACCATGCGCTGGCGCAATACGACGTGCTGGTGCTGCCCACCGTGCCCGGCACGGCCGAAACACTACCGTCGGGCAACCCGCAAGAGGCCGCGCCGCTCGAACGCGCGCACGGCAAGGCGCTCAACACCGCACCGATGGACATCACCGGTCACCCCGCGATCTCGGTTCCCGCCGGCTTGGTCAACGGCCTGCCCGCCGGAATGATGATCGTGGGCAAGCGATTTGACGATGCCACCGTGCTGAAAGTCGCCGATGCGTTCGAGTCCCTTTGTGGGGGTTTTCCCACGGCTAAATAGCGCGAGCAGACGCAAAAGCGCCAAAATCCAAAGGTTTTGGGCGCTTTTGCTGGGGGCACCTCCCGCTTGCGGGGGACTGCTCGCGCTTCTAGGCCCGGCAGATGATTTCCCCGTGCGGGATCGCCAGCCAACCGTCCGGCGCCGCGGCCCAGGCCAGCCACGCCGCGGAAATCTCTTCGAGTTGCGCGGGAGCGGCCAGGCCCAAATGCAGCAGCTCGCGAGCCACACCCGAATGGAGGATCCGGTCGGCCCACATTCCGCCCCACCATTCGCGGGTCGCCGCCGTCGCGTAACACCACAGGCTGCCTGCAGGCGCGATGTCGTCGAAGCCCGCCTGTTGGGCCCACGACAGCAACCGGCGGCCCCCATCCGGTTCGCCGCCGTTGGCGCGAGCCGCTTGCTGGTAGAGGTCACGCCACAGGTCCAGCTCCGGAAGCTGGGGAAACCAGATGAACCCTGAGTAGTCCGCGTCTCGGGCCGCGACAATTCCGCCCGACACACACACTCGCCTCATTTCCCGCAGCGCCCGAACGGGATCGGCAACGTGCTGCAGCACCTGGTGGGCGTGGACGACGTCGAACGAATCGTCAGGAAAGTTCAGCCGGTGCACGTCGGCTGTCGCGAAGGCGACATTCGACAGGTTGCGCCGCTGGGTTTCGGCGTGGGCCACGTTGAGGACATCGGCGAATTGATCGACGGCCGTCACCGGTCCGGGCGCAACCCGTTCGGCGAGATCGGCGGTGATTGTCCCTGGGCCGCAACCGACGTCGAGCAGCGACAGCCCCGGTCGCAGGTGGGGCAGCAGGTAGCCCGCGGAGTCCTCCGCGGTGCGGCGCTGGTGACTGCGTAGCACCGACTCGTGGTGTCCATGCGTGTACTTGGCCTGCTGTTCGTCGTTCACCTGCTGTCCCTCGATCGTCGCGTCCTCGGCCATAGCTTACCGGCCGACGCCACATTATGAGACATACGTCTCAATATATGAGACTAGTCGACGGGGACGGCGAGAATCGGGCGGTCGTCCTTGGCGCCCGGCCCGTCGAAATGCCACCATTCACCGGAGTACACGGCCAGCCCGCCGTAGTTCATGGCGTCCCGCAGGCGAGCCCGGTTCGCCTGGGCGTCGGCGCTGACGTCATGGGTCGCGTATGCCGTTGCCCGCGAAGTGAAGTCGTCGAAGTCGGTACCCATGTCGGCCAGGCAAAGTCCACTCACCTGCCGCTCGGGCGGGCACTGTTGTTGCGGGCTGGTGAATGTCAGATCGACCGACCGTCCGGACTCGTGGCTGTGCGCGTACTGACCCGGACGCGCAACCCAGGCCGGGTTGGGGACCACGTTGAACATCTTGACCTGTACGTCGTGCGGCCGATAGCAGTCCCAGAACACCAGCAGGTGCCCCTGCGGCCGCAGCGCCCCGGCGGCCGCCGCGAGGCCCGGGGCCATGGATTGGTGCACCAGGCATCGGGCGTCGGAGGGATACAGCTGGGTGTGGGTGAAGTTGTTGGTCGTCGCGTAGCGCAGGTCGATCACCGCGTCGGGCACCGCGGTCCGCACATCGACGAAGCCGGCCGCGTGCGCCGGGTCGCTGACCGGCGGAACGCCGGGGTCGGCCGACGCGATTGCAGCGCCAGAAGTCGTCATTAATCCGGCTATGACCGCCGTCAAGGACCGCCGAATACCGCCCATCGGGCTATTGTCCAGGTTTCGGCCGCCAAACCCACTCGCGGCGCCGGCGTTCGCCGATTCGCGCGAGCTCAGCTGTTCGCTGAACAACCTCGAGCTTGGTGGCCAGGGGCGGGATCGAACCGCCGACCCCGCAGAGTAAGGCACAGAGTGGTTGCCAAGCAGCACGGGCTGCCGCGGGTTATGTCGCCGACCCCGCCACCCATGGACCGGATAATATGCCATCGCGGACAAGCGCCCGCGGTATCTGCACCCGCTCTCGGAGACGTTCACGTGGCGCGACTTGGCCCGCGCCAAGCTCACCGCGTACGGCGAGTGTGATCCGCGAATCAGCCTGGACTGCCAGAAGCGGCGCCGGTCCGCTCAGCGGACCGGGCCCTTGCCGGCAAGGGTAACAAGGATGCGCAATGGTTCAGCAACGGATTAGCCGGTTGATCGCTGTGGCGCGGAAATCAGCCGCGAGATCATGCCATTGTGAGGTGTTCGGTGGATCGCTCGCTGGATCGCGGGGTCTGTTCTTGGTTGAATTGGTTTGAGCTCATGCTCATAGAGGACTGCTTCACCCACCCGCCGCTCATCCGAAACCACAAATCTCTTGCTGCGAGCGACCACAAAGGCTGTGCCAGCAACCGCAAAGTCCAACCGCGCCGGTAAAGCCATTTCGGCCTATCTGCCGTAAGATCCCACGTTGTGGCGAGCCAGTCGTGGCCGATTGTCCGGCGGGACACCGAATTCGCTGCCATTCGTTCAGCTCTCGTCGGAGAGCAGGGCGTGTGCGGCATCGTGGTCATCGGGGCCGCCGGAGTGGGTAAGACCACGCTGGCCCGGTCGGTGACACAGTCGCTGCCCGCGCGCGTGCGCTGGGTGGCCGGGACCGAATCGGCGCGTTCCCTCCCACTGGGCGTGTTCGCCCATCTGGTGGGCCAGGGTACGGCCCGCGACCCGATCGCATTCATGGCGGCAGCGCGCGAAACGCTTTGCAGCGGCGAGAATTCGATGCTCGGCGTTGATGATGCGCACCTGCTTGACCACCTGTCGGCGACGTTGCTGCACCAGTTGGCGCTGGAAGGGTCGGCGCGCATCGTGGCGACAATACGCAGCGGCGAGGAGGTTCCGGACGCGATCACGTCGCTGTGGAAGGACGGCTACCTCGAGCGGCTGCAGTTGAGCCCGTTCAACCAGGCAGAGTGCGTGGGCCTGATCGAACAGGTGCTGGGAGGGCGGCTGGAGGGAATGTCCGCCGACCTGATGTGCGAGGCCTCCGGTGGCAACGCATTGTTTGTGCGTCACCTGGTGGAGGGCGCCCTCGAGGCGGGCACGCTTCGCCAGGTGCGTGGGGTGTGGCAGTTGCGCGGCGGCACGGCGGTGACTTCTGAGCTCGCCTCGCTGCTCGATGACCGCATCGAGCAGCTGCCCGAGGAGGAAGCACATGTGCTGCGACTGTTGGCCTTCGCCGAACCGCTGGCACTGGACACGCTGTCGGAATTGGCGGGCACTGACATCGTCGAGAGTGCCGAACGCCGCGGGTTGATCCGGGTCGTGGAGGACAGCGAAGATCTTGATGTCCGTTTTACCCACCCCCTGTATGGCGAGGTGATCCGCTACGGGCTCGGCCGAGCCGGCACCCGGCGGTTGAAGGGCGAGCTTGTCCGGGCAATGGAAAAACGCACGATTCGTACGCCCGCCGAGCGCATCCGGCTGGCGGAACTGGCGCTGGACAGCGACGTTGCCGCGGAACCCAGTCTGTTGGTGGCGGCCGCGCAGGATGCAATCGCGCTGACCGACATCACGGTGGGCGAACGTTTGGCCCGGGCCGCTGTCAGCCGCGACAACTCTCTGGCGGCCAGTGAACTTCTGGCTCGATCGCTGTTGTGGCAGGGCAAGGCCGCCGAGGCGGAACGCATCCTCGGTTCGTTTGACCCGGCGGGGATGAACGAGCTCGACCTCGTGCGCTGGGGCACGACGCGTGCCGCGAACCTGCAGTGGTCGGCGGGCGACGCCGAACGCGCTGACGAGGTGCTGCAGATGGTGCGGAGCCGCATCACCCATCCCGCGCTGCGCCTGGTCGTCGACGGCATGGCGTCGGCGTCACTGGTGTTCGAAAACCGCATTGATGCGGGGATCGCCCTGTCCGAGGCGGTGCTGGCTGACCCGGCGGCACCACCATTCGCGGTCGAGTGGGCGGTGTTCGCGGGCGCCCTGTCCGGCGGCGCTGACCGGCCGCATCGGCAAGGTGACCGACATCATCGCGCGCGGTCAACAGGTCGAGGACAAGGTGGACGGCTTGTTGCGGTGTCTGATCGCCTATGGCGAAATCCGCGCCCTCGTGCTCGCCGGCGAGTTCGATACCGCCGAGGAGCGTTCCGCCGACATTGTGCGGATCACCTCACCGGGTCAGTATCTGGCGTGGGGAATGGCCAACGTGTTGGTGGGTACCGTGGAAGCCGCCCGGGGACAGTTCCGTGCCGTGACGGGCCGGATGGAAGAAGCGGTCGCTGCTTTGACCGCCGAATACGGCCGCCTCCTGGAGCTTCCCAGCGCGGCTGCTGTTGGCCCAATCCTATTGCGCGCTAGGCGAAGTCGAGGCGGGACGGAAGATCGTCGCGGAGTTGCGTGGCCAAGTGGGACGGCACGTGGCGGTGTTCGAGCCTCAATTGCGGATCGCCGAGGCGTGGCTGGCGGCCGCGGGGGGTCAGGTGAGCGGCGCTATCTCCGCGGCGCTTGAGGCCGCGGACGCGGCCGCGAGTTCGGGTCAGCAGGCCGTGGAGCTGATGGCTCTGCACGCTGCAGTGCGCTTCGGGGACCGTTCCTCGCTGCAGCGGCTGGTCGATGTTGCTAAAGGCATCGACGGGCCCCTAGCGGCGGCCGACGTCGACCACGCGGCCGGACTGCTCAACGGCGATGCTGATGCGGTGTTTTCCGCCGCCCGGCAGTTCGAACACGCCGGCGCGTTGCTATCGGCCGCTGACGCAGCGGCGCAGGCGGCGGCCCTGTTCGACGCGGCCGGTGATCGGCGCAATGCGGTAGATGCGGCCGCCGCCGCGGACCGTCTGTCGGCGGCGTGTGGCGGCATCCAGACGCCTGCGTTGTTGGTGGCGTCGAATCCGCTGCCGCTGAGCGTGCGTGAACGCGAAATCGCCCACCTGGTAGCCCAAGGCCTGAGTAACCGCGAGATCGCCGAACGCCTAGTGGTGTCGACACGCACCGTCGAGAGCCACATCTACAAGGCCTGCATCAAGGTCGACGTCTCCGACCGGGAAGGACTGGCGATACTAATCCGCCACGGCGGCGGTCCGCCCAAGCGGATTGACTAATCAGCTTCCCCCGGCAATCGTTGCAGACCACGTAGCCGAGGTCGGTGTAGGCGGCCGCCGAACGTCGGCTTTTCGGAGGCTTGACGTTTCTTCGCCGCTTTCAACTCGACCGACAGCGGGTCGGGGATCGGCAGCGGGCCAACCCCCGCCATACCTAAATGCTAAAGTCCCGCCCCCACCACCGCCCGGTCGCGGAATTCGAGTAGTGCGTTACTCATGTGCCCCGCAGACCGCCCATAGCACACTGAGTCCGTAACCAGACGGACGCGGCAGGAGACGCGCATGGCCATCGGTGCAGTCCTGGGCCAGGCAGCGCGTTGGGCTGTGCCGGTGACGGCCGTGACAGCGCTGATCGCCTCGACCCCCATCGCCGTGTCCTGCCGGCAGGAGACCCCGCTGTCGCCTACCGGCATGCCACCCGCGGTGCCGTTCCAACACGACTCGCCAACCTCGGTCGAGTCCGGTCTCGCACCGTCGCCGCCGACGGGCCAGGCCCGCATCACCAGCAGTCCTGATCATCACGGCGTGTTCTGAGGAGGACATGTGGCACAGAGCGGTGTATCAACCACCTCGACGACCCTGCCGGCGCTCGACCAGCCGGCGACCTATCCACTGAGGCATCAACTGACGCAGGGCTGCGATCTGGTGATGAAAGGCGGGATCACCAGCGGCGTGATTTACCCACGCGCCGTCTGCCAGCTGGCGGTGACGCGCAGGCTGCACCAGGTGGGCGGCACGTCAGCCGGGGCAATAGCGGCCGCCGCGGCTGCCGCAGCCGAGTACGCCCGCGACGCGGGCGCCGGACCTGGCGGCAGTCCTGAGGTGGGTTATCCACGACTCGCTAAGCTTCCGAACATCCTTGCAAAGCCAACCGGCCGGCACACCCTGTTGTTCCACCTGTTTCAGCCGCAGCGCCGCACCGCGGCGCTGTACCGATTGGCATCGGTGTGGATCGGCCGAGGCGGCACCGCGAGCAAGCGGTTTCGGTCGATCATCCCGGCGCTGCGGGCCATGCGGCCGAAACCAGCACTGGTGCTGGGCCTGCTCGTGATGGGTCCCGCGATGGGTGTGGTGTGGGCGGTTATGTTGCGCAACTGGATCGGCGCTCATCTTTGCGGTCCTGCTGACATTCGTGGGGTCGGGAGTAGGGCTGGTGGTTGCGGTCGCGTGGAGCCTCTACATCCGCGTGCGCAACGATCTGCCCGACAACCACTTCGGGCTCTGTTCGGGAATGCGCGCCCCGGGCAGCGACCTGCAGGCTCTCACCGAGTGGCTGACGACGGAATTCAACCAGATCGCGAACCAATCCTCCGGTGGCCCACTGACGTTCGGGGATCTCGAACGCAAAGGCATCGTGTTGAAGATGCTGACGACCGACCTGAGTTTAGGCACCCAGAACCAACTCCCCTTCTCCGGCCGCATCTGGGGATTCAGCCGCGCCGAGTTCGCCGATCTGTTCCCCGACACCGTCGTGCGCTGGCTCATAGACCACTCCCCAGATCCGGCCGGCAGCCCCGAGCGCGAGCAACTCCGTGCCGCGGGCCTGTGGCCCCTCCCCGCCGCCGCGGACATGCCCGTCATCGTCGGGGTGCGCATGAGCCTCAGTTTCCCAGGGCTGCTCAGTACGGTGCCGTTGCACGCGATCGACCACACCAGCCCGGCCGACCCTCAGACAGGTCTGTATCCCATTGTCTGCCATCGCTTCTCTGACGGCGGGATCACCAGTAACTTCCCGCTGCACTTCTTTGACGCGGCGGTCCCGCAGCGGCCCACCTTCGGCATCGACCTCGTCAAGGTGGATCACCTCTCGCCCGATCCCGCCCGCAATGTGTCGATGTCCGCCAGGAAGAATGACGGCATCCTGTCGCGGCCCGTCACCATCACGACGGTGGGCGACTTCGTCGGCGCACTGTTGAATACGATGCAGAACTGGGCAGATAACATGCAGGCGCTGGTCCCCGGATACCGCGACCGGATCGTCGCTGTGGAGCACACCAAGGTCGAGGGTGGCATGAACCTGGACATGCCTCCCGGCATCATCACCGATCTGGCTCAACGGGGCCGGTACGCTGGACTGCGAACGGACTTTTTCGATTTCACGAACCACCGCTGGGTCAGGTTCCGGTCTCTGCTGCAGACACTCAAGGACCTCATCGAGCCGGCCAGGACTCCCCTACAGGGACCCGGCCCCGACGGTGCCCCGTCCTACGATCAGATGATCAACGGCACTCCGCCCTCATACCGCAGCGGCTGGGACGATCAGACCCGCGCCGCCTTCACGGACGTCAAAGCCGCGGTCGTCGCGCTCGGCGACACCTACGCCCAGGTCAACGGCGTCATCTCCGACGACGCGCCGAAACCGGAGCCCCGGCTGCAGGTCCGGCCCAGGCCGCGGACCTAGCGGCGCCTCGATCACTCAGACGCCGCGACGGGAGGCGGCGTGCTCAGCCGAAATCCCCCGGCGGGGGCGATATGCGATCGCGTGATCAGCGACGACGAGTTCGAGCCGGCTCTGCGGCTCGACCGGTAGCACGTGCCGGTCCTCGACGACACTTGGACCACCGGGTGCACCGCGCAGTCGGCGACAGCTGGTTCCTCGACCGCTCCGGGCAGAACCGTCACGCCTGGCCCGGTTCCAGCATCAAGTATTGGCGGCACACCCGCGGGCCGAAGCGCGACTGGTTCGACCTGCGTCGCACCCCAACGAGTGCGCTGACGGCGCCCGCACCCCCTCGACATCAGTGTGCCTCGACACCAATGGGGTCGTCAGTGGTCGTTATTTTCCTTAAGCCCAACTGGTTACGTCAACGGATAAGCGATCGCCAATGGCATAAGCTGTGGGCCAGTCGTCCGCGCGTATCGCTCGTGCAAGGTCTTCAACCAATGGGCTCTGGGCGCCCAACTCCGCCAACCACGTCGATACCGTGGTCACAATCTCATGGCAAGGCACGTAAACTGTGCGTCCTTCGTGCAGGCGATCTGTGATCCGATAAGTCATCGAGGTTGGTGCTGACCCCGCTGTGCCCCGATGTCCCCGATGCGATCGGGAGCGGCCGCCCAGTCGGAATGTTCTTGTACCGAAAATCGCGGCGCCAACGGCTGCGCGTAGCGGGGAGGTGACCGATTTCTGCAGGTTGGTGCTCATGAAGGGCTCCGTCGCGTGGTTGCGGCCGCGGGGTTGACCGCTTGTTTTGCGATCGTTTCGTGAAGCACGGCCGCGGAAATCAGTAGTGCGCTACGGCGTTTTTGGCCGCCCTAGATACCGTGACGCACATCCGGCTCACCAACATCGACAAACGCGACTGCCGGCCGATCCCTAGGCGGCAAGCGCGGCGACTTACGCGACCGACAACGTGTCGACTCAGGAGCATTCCGAGATGGCCAACTCCGCCGACCATTACGGTCTCTACCTCGGGGTGTGGCGGCACCGATCGCAGGCCAGCCACGATCATGTCGAGTTTCGCGGTAATGCCTGCCACCGCACGTCCTCCGGTACCGGTGCGGAAGCGAGTCGCCGCAACAGCGGCGAATCTCCCGGCAGCGCTCGGGTTATCGCGCCGAAAGTAACGCAGGCGAGCTAATCGCTGGCGTTCATCAGCGCTTGTGACATAGCTCACCCCTTCGCCCATGCGTGCATGAGTTGGTCACGAGAAGTGTGCGCGCTGAAGGCCGAACCCGTTCTGAGAGCTTGAAACTCGTCATCGTGATCCCTTCATCGAACAAACGGAACGCCTTTCCAGACACCGCTCAACGTTTCGTTCGTTGAGGGTGCCGCCGCGTGCTGAGATCGCAGTGACGATCTGCCGCAGCTGCCATTCAGCAGTCCAGCGGGACATCACCATCGGCGAAGACCGGGCCGCCGAGTTTCCCCGCACGCGCCACCTCACCGTCGAACACAACAGCGCCGTCATCCTCGTCGCGGTCTGCGATCCTGCGCTGCAGGACTACGCGTTCGGCATCCTCGACGCGACTCGAATCGCGTTGCGGCTGGCCGGAATCCCGGTTGAGCGGATGCTCACTACCGACAGCCTGACCAAGGCCGGCCAATGGCTGGATCCCGACGCCGGCGAGCAGGGCCCCACCCTCGCCTACACCGACGCGGCCGCGGAGCTGGTCGCCGAGGGCGGGATCATGTCGCGCCGTTGAGCGGTGCTCTCATGGCCTCTGTGCTGGCGAACGATACGGACGGGCAGGCGCCTCGTCGAATAGAAAATACGTAGTGGAGTACTGAATGCAGCGTGACTTCGGCGCGCTTCGATGATGGTCGTGGATATCGCCTGACCTTGCGGGCGGACGAACATATCGCGGCATCGAGAGGCAGTGATGGAGTGCTCATGAAAACTAGAGAAATCTCAGCGGAAGACCCCATTGTCATGAGGCGCCCGATTTCGGTCGTGGTTGCCGAGGACTGCTTGCTGGTCCGCGATAGTGTCTGTCGGGCCCTGTCAATGGACCCAAATGTGGCCGTGGTCGGTGTCGCTGTGGATTATGACTCCACGGTCGAACTCCTCGACCGGCATGAGCCAGCGCTGCTAGTGACCGACGTGCGTATGCCGCCAACATCGACCGATGAGGGAATCCGGCTGGCTCATTGGTTGCGCAGCGCGCACCCCGAAACCGGGGTGATCGTGTTGTCGCAATACGCCCTGCCCGAGTACGCGCTCGGGTTGCTCGATCGGGGCAGCACGGCGCGCGGGTATCTGCTGAAGGAACGGATCGCGAACTTCGACCAACTCGGCGACGCGGTGCGCCAAGTGGCAGCAGGCGGGACGGTGCTCGATCCGCTGGTGGTAGAGGCGTTGTTGGCCCAGCCGGACTCCGCACAATCACTCGACAGGCTGACCCCGCGAGAGTCCGAGGTTCTCGCTGAACTCGCTGTCGGCGGCAGCAACCGCGCGGTGGCGCAGCGACTCGTAGTGACCCAGCGGGCGGTGGAAAAGCACATCAACTCCATCTTCGCCAAGCTCGGCCTCACCGGAGATGACTCGGTCGACCGGCGCGTCAAGGCGGTACTGATGTTCCTTAACGACTGCGCAACCGTTTAGAAGTGTGGTGTGTACACCGTGGTGTCAGCGAAACCGCAGCAGACAATGCCGAGCGTGACGGCCGATCGGGTGCGGGTATGGGTGGTCGGGCCGGTTTTCACCGTGATTACCGCCGGCTGCGTATTGGCTCTGGGTGCGTTAGCACGGTTTCAAAATATTTCACAGCTGGGTGCGCATGCGCCTCGCGCTATCCAGAGCGCGATCTCCATCGCAGCACTGGTGGTCTTTGCCCTTCAGCTCCTGGTGGGTGTGTGTGAACAACGCCGCGGCGCTGCGAACGTCGGAACAACTGCTCGCCGAGCACGCCGCCCAACTCGCGGCGTCACGTAGCCGACTGATCACCGTCGCCGAAGAGGAACGGCGCCGCCTCGAACGTGACCTGCATGACGGCGCCCAACAACACCTGGTCGCGTTGGCGGTGCTCATCCAGCTCGCCCGCACCGCCGGACATGACCGATATCAACCGCTGCTCACCGAGGCATCCGGACTGCTGGAGACCGCGATCGCCGAGATCCGCAGACTCGCCCACGGGATTTACCCCCCGCTGCTGGTCAGCGGCGGTCTGGCCCAAGCCTTGCCGGCGGTCGCCGCGCACGCCGCGGTCCCCGTGCAACTGAACCTGCAGGGCCTCGGCCGCCACCCCGCCCCGATCGAGACCGCCCTCTATTATTGCTGCACCGAAGCGCTGCAGAACGCTGCCAAACACGGCGGCCCCGACACCACGGCAACGATCACCGCCCATGCCGACGACCGGATGCTTACCCTCACGATCAGCGACACCGGCCGCGGATTCGACCCCGCCACCACCGGCACCGGTCTAACCAATATGACCGACCGCCTGGCAGCCATCGGCGGACAGCTCGTTATCGACAGCGCACCCGGAAGCAGCACCCGCATCACCGCCACCGTCGCCACCGCAGTGCAACCATACGGAAACGCGCTGGACACCGAGATGACCGAGCACCTCGGCTATGGCACGCACGACCCGATCGGGCGGGGCAGCGGTAACTCGCGTAACGGCAGCCGGGCAATACGGTCATCACCGCGATCCGGCCGGTGGACATCGAGGATGCCACGCGACACCAAGAGCGTTTTGAGCCGCAGGTCGTCAATGAGCACCAGCGCCGGCTGAGCGGCATCGATGAGATGCTATTGGCGCTGCCGGCAAAGGGATTAACGACCGGGGAGGTTGCTGTTGACTTTGCCGACGTCTACGACTACCTCGGCGCTCGCCGAGCCCGCCGCTGTCGACAAACTCGTCGCCGAACTCAAATCCGCCCTGATCGTGCACAAGAAGCCAAAGATATCCTGCGCGCCTTTGGGATGCGGCTGCTGCCGGTCGACGACCCGCACGTCAAATCCGACCTCGCAAAAATCGAGAAAGCGCAAAGCTCTTTTCGTCGATCATGCTCGTCAGGGGCGACCTCACCACAGGTGTGCCGTGCAAGTCGGCGACGGCTCCCACCGCTTCGGCGCCAGTTACCACACCGACGAGAACACCGACATCCCGCAGACTCGCCTGACCCGAACGCCCGGTGTCTCAGTGGCAGCGACGCCGCTCCGCGCCGCTACGGCAGCCATGTTGCGTATTCGGGCCGCAGTTGCGCATCGCTGAGGCTTGGCTGGCCGCTGTGGAGGGAAATGTCAGGGCTGCAATTGATTTGGCGCTTGACGCGGCGCGCCGCGCCGAAGAGTCCGGCCAACGGGCGATCGAAATGCTGGCGCTGCATGACGCGGTCCGCTTCGGCGACCACTCCAGCTTGGGCCGCTTTGTCGACATCGCCACAGACGTCGGCGGCCGGCTGGCGGCCGTCATCGCCGCGCATGCCGCGGCACTACGCGACCGCGACGCCGCGGCGATCTTGGCCGCAGCGCACCAATTCGAGGTGATTGGCGCACTGTTATCGGCGGCCGACGCGGCCGCGCAGGCGGCGTCGGCGTTCCAGTCGTCTAACGACCGGCGGCGCACGGTGCAGGCCGCCGCCGGTCGCCCATCTCCTCCCTGCTGAATGCGGCGGTATCCGCACGCCTGCACTGGACATCGCCGCACACCCGCTGCCCTTGACGATGCGTGAACGCGAGATCGCGAATCTGGTCGCGGCAGGGCTCAGCAACAAGGAGATCGCCGACCGGCTGGTGGTGTCGGTACGCACCGTGGAGGGCCATCTCTACCGCACCTGTACCAAGCTGGACATCTCCGACCGCGGGCAGCTGGCGGCAACCATCCACGGCCGCACCCCGTCGCACGGTGAAAGCGCTGTTGTGCACTTAAGAACTAGGCGCGTAAGCCGACTAAATGATCACGCTGTTCACCGTCGCCTAGCTCGAAGTTCTGCACGATGAACCTATAGATATCGCGAAGGTGGCGCGACCGCGCTCGAGTATCCCGTCGAGGTGCTCACCGAGGACGTGGAACTCGAGGCCGACCTCGGCGGCGACTCGGTTAAGCAGACCGAGCTTCTGTCTCATGCCGCCGACCATTACCAGCTGCCGGTGCGGCCAACGGATTTTCGACTGAGCGACTACTCGACGATGGGCGGGGTTGCAGCCTTCGTGTTCGGCGCCCTCACCGCCCCGGCCGCACAGTTCGGCACCGTGGGGATTTCAAGGATTCCTGCAGGATGCTCATCCCCCGGTGCGCGGCACTCGACTCCAAGTATCGAAGCCGCCGCAGTGAAGTGATTAGGTCATGATGCCACTCATACCCGGCGCACCAATCGACGAACTGCGCAGCGCGATAGGCGAGTCTGAGCAGCGCCGCCAAGCCGCCTAAGTCAAGCTCGCCGATTGCGAACGCCGACTCGGCACCGCAGCCAAACGATCGCCGCACAATATCGCCGAATCGGCTGGCTTACATCCGAAGTCGCTCGACTACGAGGCGCGGCCGCATCGACCCCGGCCGCTGATTATGCTCACAACACCAGGCAGTTCTTCAGCTCGGTGGTAGACATTAACTTGTCGCTACCAAGCGTAAGTGCAACGGACACCGCCCGGCACGAGTAGACGGCTACTCGATCCGGCTACATCTCGGTGCCGACACGCTAAGGGTCACAACCACGGGACCCGACGTCCCACCGCGGTCGGCGGAATAAGCGCGCTGTCGTCCACTTCGACCTGAGGACAACAGCACCCCCACGAGAGGTCAAGCGGGACAATACCTAAAGTGTGCTATGCAGGTTCGCACACAAGACGGGCAGCTCCGCCGCGCAGTATCGAGACGAGCTCCTCACGCGATCTCGCGCCGAGGCGCTGGTAGGCGCGATACAGATGTCCCTCGACGGTGCGAACCGACGTGATGAGGCGCTCCGCGATGTCCTTGTTGGACAAGCCGGCGGCGGCCAGCTCGATGATCTCGCGTTGGCGGTCCGTCAACGGTTGGCCTACCGGGTTTCTCAGCGCGGGCGTGCACAGCCCGCCACATTCGTTGGCCAACTGTGCGGCCAACGCTGCGGCGTAGAGACTGCGCTTACGCTGCTGGCTTCGGCTGAACGCGATGCTCGCCTGAGCCGCGACATCGGCGGCCGTGGCGACATCGCCGAGCGCGCGGTAGTCGGCCGATGCTGCGAGCAGGCCCTCCCCACTGCCATCGCGCAGCGATTCGGTGTGGCGAGCAACGGCATTCGCAAGGGGAAGGTTCAACAACTCGGCCAGTTCGCGCACGCGCTTGCTACCTGAGGTGTCACCCCATTGAGCCGCTACCTGGAGGCAGGCCAATTCGTGCGTCGGCTGGTTAGGCTCCCGCGCATCCTTGCCGGCCGCCTGAACGATCGCGATCGCCTCGGTCAGGTGGCCGCCAGCGGCGAGTACCCAGCCTCTCGCAATCGCCAGAGGGGTCTGCATGAAGAGGTATTCGGCGGGCACCGACCGCCGAACCTCGGTGATCGCGTCGTTGGCGGGCCCGGCGTCCCCCAATTTGGCGTGCGCCTCGGCCAACGCAAAACAGATGGCCGCCTGTAGATCTGTTGTGACGCTGTGCTTTTCCATCCCCGCACGGGCCTCGTGCAGAAGTTTGACCGCCGTCGGCACTTTTCCGCGCGCGAGTTCGGCATGGCCGAGCAAGAATGCCAGGTACGCAGCGGCAACACCGGAAGCGTCGGGGGCCGAGTCGCCCAGTTGCTTGGCCGAGCGCACACATTCGTCGATACGGCCGGTCAAGCGGCACGCCTGTGCATAAACAGCTCCATACCAGAACCTTATGGGCGACGCTTGAAACGAGGTGATCGCGCGGTCAATGGACTCCGCAGCAAGATGGGTGAGGTCGTCAATTCTGCCCAGTGCGCCCAGCGCCATCGTCAGCGCGCTGGAGGCCAGAATCACGTGAAAATCCGGCGCCGTCGACGAACTCAACACCGCCCGTGCCTTTTCCAGGGCAGTCTTCCAGCGGGCCGCCACGGCTTCCGCGCAGGCTTCGACCGCGACGCGCTCGCCTCGCTCCGCCGCGGATTCCGGCACTGAGGCCAAGCCGTCGAGAATGGCCGACGCCTCCGCGGGTCGGCCGAGATTCCAGATAAGGTTCGCGGCGCGCACGGTCGCCCAGTGATGCCCGTCGGGCCCATCCATTCCGATCCGACGCAGGATCGCATCGGCCCGAGCGCCGTCGCCTCGGCCCGCCAGGCTCATTGCCCAAAGGCCTGTGGCCTCGTCCGCGCCCGCGTCGGCGGCGGCGGCGGCGAACCGGTCAGACAAGTCCAGATCAAGCAATGTCATGCCACAACGAGCCGCCTCCAGGAATAGCTTGCGGTCGGGGGCCAAGTCCGATTCGAGGGTGAGCAATGCCCGCCGCACCGTTGCCTGCATGTCGTCGTCGTCCTCTTTGGCTAACCGTTGGGCCAGGTTGCCGCGGATCCGCGAAAGATACAGCTCACCGGCCGTCGCGCGCCGAAGTTCACCAAAGAGCGGGTGTGCCAGGCGCGCCATGAGCCTAGCGCCGCGGCGCTCCACGGAAACGAGGTTCATCTGTTCGGCAAGCTCGAGGTCGTGGCGGTGTACCAAGTCGCAGAGCATGTCCACCTCAAGCGGCTCGCACTGCGACAATGTGTCGACGACCAAGGCAACATCGGGGGCAAGCCCGCTCAGTTGGCGCCCAACCATACCGCTGAGGCTGTCCGACACCGCGACACGCTCGTCCCACATCCACACCCCGGCCACCTGCCGCATCCGGCCGGCCGAGATCTGATCCTTGAGCAGCTCCCGAATCAACAACGCGTTCCCGCCGGTCAGCTTCCAAAACCGTTTGGCGCTACGGCTATCCACCGCACCCCCAAGCGTGGTCTCAACAATGAGACGGGTATCTGCCGCCGACAGCGGTTGCAGATCAACGCGGGTCAGCAGATGGTCTTTCCACAGCGCCGTTATCGCATCGGGCTCATCGCCGCCGGTGCGTACGGTGACCAGCAGTCGAATCCCGGGCATCTGAGCCAGTTGGTGCACCACGTGAGCCGATGATCCATCGAGCAGGTGCGCGTCGTCGACACCGATCAACATCCGGCCCTTACGCTGTCGCGCGACAAAGGAACCAATAACGCTTCGAACGTCGGGTACCGGATCGATGATCGGTCGGCCAAGCGATGCGGCGAAAGCGCCCAAGGGAAGTTGGCGGCCCGACTCGGTGCCGACGATCCAGCTCGTGCCCTCGCCGGAGGCTTCGGCGCTGGCGAGGACCTCACGCGCGAGCCGAGTCTTGCCAACCCCCCATGCACCAACGATCACCGCGCCGCGACGATCACCAACTCCGCTGAGCGCGCGCCGGATGGCACTCAGTTCGCCATCGCGTCCGGTCAGCGGGTCGCCGGTGGCCACGGCCCTGTTGCAGATGCGAAGGCGGGTTCGATCTGCCGGGCGGAGTCCCTTCGTCGCTTCGAGCGTGGTGCGCATCGCTTTTTCCCTGGTTTGTCGCAGGTGATGGTTCTCGCCGCTAAGAGTGGCCTCGGTGGAAACTCCCTGATAGACATCGAGTTTGTCGGACGGCCAGGTGGTGGGCCAGAGAGTACACACCACACCTGCGGTGATGTACACACCCCCGGCATGCCCACCAGCGCCCAAACGTGGTGCCTACCAGCCGGCGCGCCCGAGCGTCGCGCGACACCGGTGTGGTGGCGCGCGAGGGTCGGGCGGACTCTGCCGGCATCACCCTGGGTCGTGTTCGGGTCTGGCCGATTGCGATTCCAGCGCGGCCGCCGGTTGTATAGCCATTCCCGTCGGCCAATAACCGGTGAAAGTCGCGCAGGGAAAGGATCCACACGATGGTGCACGTTGGCCTGCGCACAGCCCTAGGCCGTCATGCTGCTAGTGGCAGCGGGGCGGTTGCAGGGACGGCTTGTGCTGCCGGGGTGGGTGGTCGCGGTGCCAACTCCCTTCGGGCTCGTTCCAGCAGAGCGTCGAGTCTGTCGTTGACGACCTCGGGGCGGTCGAGCATCAACATGTGTCCCGCGCCGGGGACATCGACGAACTCCGCTGCAAAGACCGCAGCGGCAATGGCCACCGAATGGTGAGGCGGCGTGACCCAATCCACGGTTCCGCACATGATGAGTGTCGGTGTGCGGCTAAGGGCTCGGTAGGCTGCTGTGCCGTCGAAGTGAGAGATCGAGGCGAGGAAACCCGCCACGATCGGCAGCTGCGGCGCGTTGATCAGGGCAGCCAGGGTGGGCGCCTTCTTTGTGACGAGCCGCCATATTGGTTTCGTGGCGCGGACTGCGCTGGTGCGGAGCGCTTCTGCGGAGGCGGGGATGTGGGCGGCCAGAGCACACGCACCGCCGGCGAGCGGAGTTGCCAGCAGTCTGCCGAGCCCGTGTCGGGTGATGTCTGCAGCCGCAGTGGCGATGAGCCCGACTCCGGTGATTCGGTGCTTGTTACGGGATTGGTGCTGCTGCAGGTACTGCAGGATGGTCATGGCCCCCATGGAATGGCCGACGAGCACGATGTGGCCGGTGGGTGTCGTCGTGTCGATGACCGTGTCGAGGTCACGGGCGAGTTGCCCGAGGGTGTTGCCGAGGGCGCAGCCGCGACCGGAGCGGCCGTGTCCGCGTTGGTCGTAGGCGATGACGCGGATGTCAGGGTGACGCGATGTCAGATGACTAGTCTGGCACCGCCAACTGTGCCGGTCGCCCAGCAGCCCGTGCAGGAGAATCACCGTCAGATCCGCGGCTTCGGGGCCGATTTGTCTCGTCGCCAGGGCAAGCCCGTCGGCTGTGGTGACGGAAACCCGTTGTGCTGCTACTGGGTTCATCGGCGTGACCAGCGACTAATCGTTGAAATGCCGCTGGTGGTCCCAGCGCTCAAGCCACCACTGCAGGTCGTGCACGCCGACCCCAAACAACGCCAGCGACACCACTACAACGACGGTCTGGAGGGTACTCATCGTCGGTCCATTTCGCGGGCCATGCGGGACGCCTCAAGGTAACTGCTGTGCTGCGGGTGGTGTCGTCGCGCGGGGGGCCGGTGCAATGCGGCGCCGACACCTCGGATCGCGTCGATCAACCGGCGCGAGATCGACGCGGGCCGCAACGACATGGCCGCCGCGGTGCTGAACACGACCTGCTGCTCGGTGATGAAAACGGGCGCATCAGACGTCGCGTCCGTCACCACGGTCGGCCCCCCATCTTGGATGACATCGGGTGTCGCCGCGGATGTCCTTGGTGATTGCGACATTTCGCCTCCTCGCCGTGTTGGCTTGCCACCCTCGCGGACATGCTCCGCTCCAGGGGTCCAGCATTTACCGATAACTGCTCGCGTACCCCACATTTGCCGGTGGGTGAGTTCGGAAGACCTAGCTTCCGCTGACCTCCAGCACAGCAGACAGCTCGGTCAGTTTCGCCTCATACTTGTTGGCGTGGTGTTGGCAGAAGAGAAGCTCAGCTTCGGAAGGCAGCTTGGCGCGTACGAGAGCCGCGGCACCGCAGCGGTCGCAGCGGTCTGCCCTAGTCAGCTCGGGACTGGTCAAAGTTGCGTTCATGGCTTCTCCCGTTTCTCGTACATTCACTGTCTCAGACGTATCGTCGAGTGTCGTCGGAAGCAAAGCGGTGGGGCCAGAGAGTACACACCACATTTGGCAGTGATGTGCACCCGCGGGTGTGCGCATCAGTGTCGAAGGTGGTGCCTACCTGTCGGCCTGCCCGAGCGTCGCCGTTGATGCTCATCCTCGGTGCGCGGCACTCGACACGCTCGAACGTGGCAACTTCGGTCAGAAACGAGGACATGAATGCCGGTGCGGGTGCCCGAGCTGACCACCCGTATCGATCACCCACCACAGTCGTGGTTAAGGCATGGGGAGACACGCCAACTAGCTCAACGAGATGACGAGTTGGCGATTAGCTGTGACACTCGCACGGGCCACAACACTGGTTAGGCGATCTTGAAGGATGCCGGCATCCAATGCAGCCACGGGACCCCAAATACCGAAGCAGCCGCACGAACGGTAGATGCCGCGTTAGTCGGCGCGGATCCTGAACTCGGCATGGGGATTCCAAAGCTTTCTGCCGCACAACGGTGTGACGATGACACCGCCACATTTCAGTGTGCTTGGCCACCCCCGGGGAAGCAGGCACCACCACCAACGGTGGTGTCCTCAGGCTGTTGGCGCCCCTTGAGTTCTCCGAAGATCGTTGCGTCCGCCGATTATTTGCCATCAATGCGAACACACGAGATCACGAGCGGGACATTGCTTCAACCGACATCTGTTGCAATCCATCCGAGCTGGCGGGTTTGCTGAGCGTCGCGGGTGTGAACAAGGCCCGCGCCGGCGCGAACAAGCGTTGGCGCGGGGCGGGTGCGTGATGGCGCAGCGGCCGCGGCAGGCCCGCAGCAACGATGGGGTGCGCGAGTTGCTGATCGGGTACCGGGAGCACACGTTGCCGAAGTCGACTCGGCCGCCGCCGTGGTCGGCGCCGCGGGGCTGGGCCGATGAGCTGCTGGACGAGTTGAAGGCTGGCCGGCCGGTGGTTGTGGGGTCGTCCACGCTGCTGTGCGCGATGATGGCCGCCGGGCTGCCGGAAGCGACGTACCGCCGGTTCTGCTGGGGCGGCCCCGATTTCGAGAAGCTATTCGAGATCGACGAGCAAGACCGGTTAACCGAGTGGACCGACGACGAGTGATCCGCGGCGCCGTGTCAGTGCCCGGCGCTACCATCGCGGGATGGCACTGTTGTTGGCGGTGCTGATCTGCGCCGCACTGGTGGTGAAGTTCTGGTGGCTGATCGCCGCTGTTGTCAGTATGTTCTGCGCGGTGCACTGGACCCGGCGTGCGGTGGATCGTCACACCGAGCGGGTTGAGGTTGAGCGGCGCCGGCTGGCCGGGTTGGTGGCCCGCGCCGATGAGCAGCACGCTTTTGTGTTGGCCGGCGATGAGCGCGGGATTTACGGCGAATATCCCGCCGTACCAACGTGATTCGGTTGCGCCCATGCCCATTATGTTACGCCGAATAGGCTGTATTCGGAACGGTTTTTAACGCGGTTTTTACGCTAATTCCGTTGCCGCCGTGGGCAGCTCGGCGCCCTTCGTAGTCTCACAGCCGCGTGGGCTCACCTGATCCCTCACCCTTGGTTGGCGTTTCCCAACGGACGCCGTCTGCAGTTGTGAACCGAACCTTGGCGACGACGTTCGAGAGATCAGTCCGGACATAGCTCGGTATCTGGTAGTTCGCAGTGCGCGGCTCGATTGGAGCCAGCGGTCGATTCTCTGTCGGATGCATGAATCGGACAACGAAGTAAGCCAGCGTGTCGAAAGTGTCCTCCTGGACACCTTGGTTCGGCATAAGTATCGGGCGATGGGTTTTGTTCGCCTGCCGATTCGTTGCTACCCAATGACTGTCCAGCGGTTCCCAAACTGCTTCGGGATGCTCGCTCCACGTCGCGTCGACAAGGTCGATGTCGATGACGGGTAGCGGACCGAAGTTGCGCACCTGAACGACGACAGCCGGCCTGTTGGTTTCCGTCTCGACGGATAGCTGCACCAACCGGGCCTGTGTCTTCTGCTCGTCATGACGCTCGGCGATCCGCTCTCTGCGGTCCCGTCCGGCGATGTAGAGCGCGGTGATCGCTGCGCCGGCCGCAGCGACTGCTGCCAGCCACTCCGCGAGGGGACCAAGCTCGAGATGCCAATGGTGGGTACCGCCATGCTCGGGATAGGAAGCCCACGCGTTCAGCACGACCCACGTCAGCGCCGCCTTGACGGCGATGAAGGTAGACACAACAGCCACAGCAGTCCGGACGCGCATAAGACGTACCCGGGCTAGCGGTGGCGGTGAGCGGGCATCGGCCGCCACCGCGTTGTCTGAGTGCCCCACCGCGCCGGAGAGTTGTCGAGGTCAGTCAAGGTGCCCCCAGGGCGAGATTGGCGCCAAATACGGGTTTGGACTTGTACGTACGCCCGCCACTCGACACGGTCAGCACGATTCGCTGCGGCTTGTTATCGATCGTCTGGCCGGCCTGGGCCAAGGCGTAGGCGTTGTTCAACTCAGTAAAGAAGATCTCTGTCGCGCTAGGTGCAATGTCGCAAGGGACCGCTGGGGAGCCCAGGGGGTTGTCGAGCTGCTTGAGCGACGTTTTACTCGGGTCGCTACGTAATGCCCATTCGGCGACGTGGAATGGTGCCCGACCGGCGTTCACGACTTTCACTCCGATAACAAGCGGCCCGGGCGGCACCTGCCGGGCGGCGCTCACGATCGATTCGCGTACGTCGCGGGTGGCGTCGTTGTGAACCAGCCCACCAGCGTTTCGCATGCCGATGATGGGCGTGAGCTTCGGCCGCGCACCTTGCAAGAGGAAGGCGACGATGTTCCAAGTCAGCGACACCGCAGCGGTGATGGCCCCAATAACGGCCAGGACGAACGCGGCGACGGTCACGGCGCACCCGCGTACTTGTCCGGTTTCCATGAAGGCGACGCTATCGCCGGGCACTGATACCTAGGCTCGCGGACACGCCGTTGTCTCCGTTCGCTTAGAGCGAACCCCAGGGCTGCGTGTCGTCGGCCCGCCACCCCGAAGGATGACGGGCCGACGTTGGCGCCCGGTGTTCTAGGTCATGAGACCGTGATTCGGTCGTTGCCGGCCATCTGCTCGGCCTCGTCGGCGGCGTCGAGCAGCAGCTAGATTTTGCTGATGCCCCAGCGCAAGCAGGTCTACAAGATCACCTATCCGAACGGGAAGATCTATGTCGGCGTGGACGTGACCGGCACGCTGACCTACTTCGGCAGCCCGAGCGCGCAAGAGCGGATCACCGCCGATCTCGACGAGTACCGGCACGACTTGACCGCGCGGAAGGAGATCCTGTGGGAATCCGAGACAGCCACAAAAGCCGAGGCCCTTGCGATGGAAATCAAGCTGATTCGCGAGACCGGCGCTAACAATCCTGAGATCGGCTACAACCTCAGGCCGCGCTGGCTTGGATAGCAGTCGGCCCGCCACCCCAAGCAGGATGACGGGCCGATCGGACTTACGTGGTGTCTATGCCTGGTCGACGACGTTCGGAACCGCAACCCATCGGTCGATCTCGTCGGCGCCCTCGATCAGCACCGCGGCCAGGTCGCGCGCCTGCACGCTGGTGAGGCCGCGTTCCCACAGGATGTCGATGCGAATTGTCGGGGGTTCCTGGTCGACGTCGATGCGGCCGTCGGCGGACTGGCCGGCTGTCGTCCACTGATGGGCTGCGCTTTCTGAGGATTAATCCGCTGTATCGCAGAAAAGCGGCTATCTGTATCTGCTTAGCTTGAGCCGGGCGACGACCGCCATCGGTTGCGGCCAGGTTGATTACCGGAAGAAGGAGCCAGTTATGTTCCTCTCAGATATCATTCCGCGCCGGGTGGTAGTCGGCGCGATCGGCGCTGGCGCGGTTACCGGCACGCTGTTATGCGCTAACGCGGGGACCGCCGCGGCTGATCCGCCGCCTCGGCCGCCCAACTGCACAGCTGCGGACGTAGCCGGTGTCGCGGCCGGTGTTGCGACGGCGCTCTCGACCTACCTGTTCACTCACCCGGACGTGAACGGGTTCTACACCGACCTTCAGGATCAGCCCAAAGATCAGATCCGCGACGACGTGCAGAACTACTTCAACGCCAACCCGCAAGAGCAAGCCGACCTTGAGGGCATCCGTCAGCCGATGACTGACATCAGGCAGCGTTGCCAGTGGACTCCATTACTTGGGCTGGGCGGCTCCACTCCCTAAGCGATCGGGCCGCGGGACGTAACCATGTCCCAAAGCTGACGACACTCGCCGAGCACAATCTGCTGTACTAATTCAGGTCTCATCGTGCAGGCAGAGGAATATACTGCGGCCCTCAGTTCACTTATCGGCCAAAAGAAGCCCCGGCCGTGACCGGAAGGAGATCGCGATGAATCTGTGGGTGCGATCGTGGACTGCCGCGGCGATAGCGGTGTTGGCTCTTACCTCGATTCCTGAGATATATGCCGTCGTGCAGCCCTCCGGTGTGGCCAACGCCGACGTCTGCGCGAGCGTCGGCAGGCGTGTTTCAGTTAGCGGGTGCAGGAACGTTGCCGATACGGTCAACGCCTATGTCCCGCCGCCGGCCTACTATGCGCCGCTGCCGCAGGACTTTCCGCCCCCACCGCCACCACCGCCGCGGGCAAATGTCTGCGTTGGAGGCCGACGAATAAGCGGGTGCTTCTAAAAGCGCGACTCCGCGCGTGGGCGTCGGGCGGGAACGGGACAGGCGTGTACGGGTTGTTGGTTGCGGTGGTCATTGGGGTCTCCTGACTCGTCGTGGTGTCGTCGAGCGGGGAACCGCCTGGCGGCCAACGCGGTGTGCAGCCGAGTTTGCTATAAGCGGCGATCCGGCGAACCGGATAGCACGCGAGGTAACACGCAACGTGTTTTGTAGGTCTAACTACCATATCTGAGCTGCGCAAACGCTGGTGGTCCCGGCTGGGATCGAACCAGCGACCTTCCGCGTGTGAAGCTGAGGCGAAGTCAGAAGCCAGACGTTCATGCTGGTCAAGCTGGACGAACTGGACCCATCTTGGGGGTTCAGAACACGCGATACGAGCGGCGCGGCGGATGCGGAGCGGATGAAAATCGAAGCTGTGATCCGTAGGCACCAGCGGCCGGCATGACCAGAAATGATGGAAGCCCTCGCGTGATGTAGATAGACGGGATCAGCGAGTGGATGCTCACGGTCACTCGAGATCAACGTGGGGTACGCCGACATGCACGCTGGGGTGAATCCACGTGGGCTAATCCGGTTTAGATCGGCCTGACCCAAGGGGCCGCCCTGACCACTTGTCGCGCCTGTTGACCACCTCGATGAAAGGAACGTTCCGGAGATGATTCTCGTGACCGGCTGGCAAGATCGGGTTGGGCGGCGAGCCGGTCGCGGCACATGGCGGCGACTTCACTGGAAACGGGCTCAGGGGGACGGTCGGGTTAGTGATGGTGACGCCGCTGATAACGGCGCCGATGAAGAACAACACCGCGCTGACCTGCAGCAGGCGTTCGAAGCTGGCATCGGTGAGCGTGCCGGCGGCGATCGATCCCACGCAGGCCACAGCGATCAGCGCAGAAGTCCGGCCTGTTGCGTTTTGGATCGCTGCAGCGATGCCGCTGTGCACGGGCTCCACGGCGGACAAACTGACCGTGGTCAGCGGTGTGATGGTGAGGACCAGACCGGTGGCCAGCACGATCATCCCGGGCAGCAGGTGGGTCACGACGTTAAACCCGTGTCCAGCGGGGCGGATGAGCAGCAGCCCGAACCCGGCCACCACCGGGCCCGTCATCACGAAAATCCGAGGTCCGATCCGTGCGGCCATGGCGCCGACGCGGCGGGCGAACAGAAACGAGATGACGGGGGTGGGCAAGGTGGCCAAACCCGCGACGGTCGCCGAGTAGCCGGCGACCTCCTGGGTGTAGAGGGCGATGGCAAACAAGCCCATCGTGACGGCGCCGTAGACGAACGCGGTGGCCAGATTGGCACCGGCGAAGTTGCGGATCGTGAACAGGCCCGGCGGCACGATCGGAGCTGGGGCGGGCCGGTCCGATGCCACGATCGCCTGCAATGCCGCGACCCCCAAGATCATCAATGCGGTCACGAGAGGGTCGCTCCATCCGCGCCGCTGAGATTCGATCAGTGCATACACCGTGGCGGCCAGCCCGGCCGCTGACAACACGGCGCCGGTGACGTCGACGCGTGCGCGTTCGGCGGGCCTGGGCATCGGGCGCAGCCAAAACGTCAGCGCGAAGCCGATGACCATCGGGATCGCCGACAAGACATAGATCCATCGCCAGCTGAGAAAGTCCACGGCCAGTCCCCCCAGCAGCGGACCCAACGCAAAGGCGGTGCTGGTCCACGCAGTCCAGGCACCGATCGCCACAGGTCGGTCTGCGCGGTCGAACGCGGAATTGATCAGCGCCAACGAGCCGGGCACCAAAAACGCCCCGCCCAACCCCTGGATGACGCGCCCGGTGATCAGGATCGCCGGCGTGGCCGCGGTGGCCGCCAACACCGAGCCCGTACCAAAGGTCGCCAGCCCGAAGCGCATTACCGGCACGCGTCCGAACAGATCGGAGATGGAACCCGCCGGCAGAATCATGGCGGCCAGGGCCAGCAAGTAGCCGTCGACGACCCACTGTTGTAGGGACAGGCCTCCGCCGAGGTCGCGTTGTATGGCCGGCAGGGCCAGGTTCACGACGGTGCTGTCTAGGAAGGCGACCATCGACACCATGATCGCGACGACCAAGACCCGCCTCGTCGGCGCGGCGTCGCGCAATTTCACGTGTCATTCCTGCCGGGCGCTGGTAGCGGCGAGTCCAATCCCGGGGGAAAGTTGCGCCCTCGTTATCGAAGCCTCACAGCCCTAATGACCAGAGCAGAATACGCGCAATTCCGTAAGGGTCGTGGTCCGACGGGCGTAACGGCGGTGGTGTTCATACACCCGAAATATGCGCTAATCCACCCGAAATATGCGTTAACCCACACGAAATACGGTTCGCCCGCTCGGATCATCGCTATCGCTCAGAGGCTGTTGTGCACCATTACGCGCACTCTGCCACCTACTCTGTTCGCCATGCTTGGGGCGAATCTGTGGAATGTGAACTTGCTGGCGGACAGCGGCTCGGCAGCCGAGGCTGCGGCGAGTGACCTGCCGTCCTGGTTGCTCGACCTCGGGCCGTTGGGCTTGAGCGCCATCATCGGCGGCGTCGTGGTGGCGGCGGTGAATCACTTTCTTACGAGGCGGCGAGAGCGTGGCGCGTGGCTCCGACAGCTCCAGGTCGAAGCCAGCGAGAAGTTCCGCGCAAAGGCGGCGTCGCCGAATAATCACGTCGCAGGCGGACCAGTGGACAAGGCAATTCAGACACCGCACTTCGAGGGCCTCGACACGGCGATCGAGGGGATACAGCCGCTAATCCAGGCATTGGTTGATGAGTTCCAAGAAATGACTCTCATCGCCGAACAGCGGACCCTGCTCTTGGCGGCGAAGGTGATGCACATCTTGCCAAAGCTTGCGTGGCAGGCAGCAATCCTGCGGGGCACGAATTGCGAAGCCTCCCGTAAACAGCGGGATACAGCACTTACAGCGATGGTCGCGCTGAATCTCGACATGAGTGCGGTGATGCGTGCGGACATTGGCCTTGGAGATATTCGACCACTGCAGCCGCCGGAGCCAAACCGTTGGCGGCGCACAGGAAATAGGCTGCGCGCCTGGCGAACGCCGTGCCATGCTGATCATTTCATCGGCGTGGCGCTCCATCACGGGCCGGGATTTACTCAAGGCCTGCGGGCTGAAATGCGGTTGCAAGATTTTGCGGTAGCGGGTGTGCTCAGGAGGGTCGAACGCGGAAGGCAGCACCGGCACTGGGCTGCCGGGGGGCTGAAGCGCCAATTGCGCAGAGAAGAGTTTCGGGTTGCACAGTGCTGCCAGCACGTCCTCGCGCCGGGTCAGGTAATAAGCGCCGTTCATAAACACGACTGGCCCGGCGTCCCGCAACGTCTTCCATCCGACACCTCGATCAGCGGCCATCGGTAACGTGGAATGCTCCAACCGCGGTAGGTGGAACGCGGCAGGCGGCCTTCCGTCGAGAGTGTGGCCTGAGTAGATTTGCCCCTAATTATCCTCTCGCGCAACGAAACTCATTGCTCTCTCACCCGGCGTACGACGGGTCGGGCAGGGTGAGTTGTGCTTGCAACCATGACTCTTCCTCCAAGACAGTGACGTAGGGAAATAAACCGACGCTGTGAGATCCCTGCCTGATCGTGCCGAATCGCGCGCAACTCTAGCGAAGTGAGTGAGGTTGGGAGGTGTTGGGAGGCGATGAGAACGGTTGGCGGTGTGGATGGTGGAGAAGATGGGGATGAAGTAGCTGGAGCGTGTCCGATAACCGTCGCCCGGATCTCTCAACGTCATCCAGAACGACATCTGGTCTAGTTGGAACAATTGGATCAAATTGGCCTATAAGCGATTTAATCTGTCGGATAGGGTTTTCCAGCCAGCTGGCGAGGCGTGGGTCCACTCCGATCAGTCGGACGAGCACGGCCCAAAAAATGGTGCACGGCGGGGGGTGGGCAGCTGCTTACAGTTGTGTGATACCGCTCGACGAAGAGTGGACCTATCGGCTCCTCCCCTGCAACGCAAGTGAGCAGGAAATGACGAAATCGCTTACAGTCGACCGTGAGATGCTCACGGTCGAACAAGTCCACGAGATCACGGGTGTGCCCATCTCCACGCTTCACGACTGGGCCGCCAAGCGAGAGCGTGGACTGCAGGCGCCAGGCCCACACCACATCCGGCTGAGCAACCGGCATCGGCGGTGGGCGCGCAAGGACGTTGACGAATGGATCGAGTCGGCGCGAATTTGACGGCGGGTCTGTCGTACCCGAGTTCTATCCTGGCGTTGAGTCCAAATGTGCTGCGACAGAGCCGGTATCAGAACATACTGGCGGGCAGCTGATGCCAGGAGGCGACCATGTCGATTCGGCGGCGAGAGACCAAGGACGGTGTCCGCTATGACGTGCAGTGGCGGCTACCGGGACCGCACGAAGCGCAAGAAAACGTTCAGTGCCGAGCGCGCAGCCAAGTTATTCGAAGCCAAGCTAGTCACGAGTAGTGCCAGCGGTGAGTCCCTCGACCCGCGTGGCGGTAGAACCGAATTGGAGACTGTGTACCGGTCCTGGATCGCTTCACGTCCCGATCTCAGTCCCAAGGTCCGCCGCGGATACGAGGACAACTGGAGACTTAGGATCCAGCCGCAGTTCGGTAACTGGCCAATTGCCAAGATCGATCATGAGTCCATTCAGAAATGGGTGAACGAGATGTCGGCCTCGGGGCTAAGCCCCCGGACTGTGCGCTGGACGCACACGGTGCCCAAGATGTCACTCGACTACGCCGTCGATGACGGCCGGCTCATCGCCAAGAACCCGGCCAGCCGTACCAAGTTCCCGCCGATGCGGCCGACAACGCACGTCTATCTCACTGCACGGGAAGTCGCTGAGCTTTCAGAAGTCTCCGGGACTCAAGGCGACGTGGTGTTGATCCTCGCCTACACAGGTCTACGTTTTGGTGAGCTGACCGGTCTGAATGTCGAAGACGTCGACATCCGCGCCCGGCGCATTCGAGTTCGGCGCTCTATCACCCAAGTTGGCGGCAGGCTCGTGGAGGGCAATCCGAAATCCGCGGCGGGCCGCCGCTCGGTGCCAATCCCGGAACGCTTAGTGCCTCTGCTGAAGGCGCGACTCGATGACCGCTCACCCGGCGCGCCAGCTGTCGCTTCGCCTCGTGGGTCGCGGTTGGGTTTGGAGAACTGGAAGCGGTCAGTCAACTGGTCGGCCGCGATCGCCAAGATCGGCCGGGAGAAAATGCGCGTGCACGACCTGCGCCACACGTACGCATCGCTCTCACGCCGGGCAGGTGCCGACCTACGCCTCTTGCAGAAGGCTATGGGGCACGCCTCAATTACGGTGACTGCCCACACTTACGCCGATCTCTTCGACGACGAACTCGACAACATCGCTGTCGCGCTCGACGCACTCGACGATGTCGATCGCAACGGCTGAGGTGACGCGCAGCGACGGCAGTTCGCGTTGGCCCCATATTGGCCCCATGACAACGCCAGAATCATCGAACTAAATCGGGAGAGAGCTAAGAAACAGTCGCTGAACTGCCCAAATCCTGGTGGCCAGGGGCGGGATCGAACCGCCGACCTTCCGCTTTTCAGGCGGTGGTGCGGCCTACACCAATGTGTTTCAGCCGGTCAGACCAGGCGCACGACCGGCATTCGGACGTGTTGGATCAATCGGTCTGGCTCGCTGGCCCCATATTGGCCCCATGAGACAACTCAATCTGGATGGCAAGCTGATCGGGTTCCTTGGTCGGTCGAAGCGGCTTGGGCGAAGCCTTAGTGCGTGGTTTCGCCTACCAAAAGTCAGCGTAATAGCCGACCCGCCACAGGGCTCGGCCCGTGCTCGGGCGCCGCGATCACGACTGGAAGCTGGCGACCTGCCGCGCGGCCCGTACGACCATCGCGAACTGCGCGGTGTCGATCGCCGCACCGAGCACCTCGATCGGCGCGCGATCGTCCAAGCGCGTGTTGGTGCCAAACAGCCATGCCCGCGCCGTCTTGTCGTCGTAGGCATTAACGAGCATCCTGACGACCTTGTAGCCCTCACGTAACCGGCGTTCGGTCGCGCCGTGAGGTTCCGGGCCGCCCTTGCGCGCGTAGCGGCCGATTTGCTTGGCGTCAGCCAAGCCCGCCATCGCCGCCGCGACGCGCTGGCCGACGGCCTCTTGCAGATACGCGGCGATCTCGCGGATCGAACGCGTCGCTGCCTCATCATCGAGGCGCTGCGCCGCAGAGACGGTCAAGACCGGCATATCGCACCTCCACGTTGATCTACCTGAGACCCTACCATATAAGCGCCTCAGAACACACCCACAAACTACACCTGATAGCCCACCAGGCCTGGCCTACGGTCCACGGTTGGAACCGTTGAATCAGCGTGGTCGCGCAAAAATGCCATCAACGACGCCTCCCACTGGCCAGGATTCGACCTCTAAGTTATGAGCGAACCCGTCGCCGTCTCCCCCCACCGCGATCGGTCTCATAAGTGCAGATGAGCCTCTATTCCCCCCGCCTGTTCCGCTGTGTCGCGGTTGTTCGCATCCCACTTCAGCCCGGTCTGTTCCCAAATCCGTTCCCAACACAGCAACCAGCAGCAAGCAGGAGCGTTTCACTCGAGACGCCAGGCTTGGGACAAACCGGTGGGCGTCGCGACGTCCCCGCCCGATGTCAGGTTGTCCGACGCTCGATACACAATTGTTCCGCTAGCGGTATGATTGTGTCATGGAAGGTGTCATGAGTGGTCCCGAGGTCGCCAAGCACCTCGGTGTCAGCGAACGCCGCGTTCGCGCAATGATCGCTGATGGACACCTCCCCGCGCAGCGCATGATGGGGCGCTGGGTCGTCCCCGCCGATGCTGTCGCCGCGTACCGCTCCAAGGTCGTGGGTCGCCCGATGGCTGAACGGTCGGCATGGTCGGTGATACGACGACTCGCCAGCGAGCATGACGCGATGCCGTCCCGGTTGCGCAACCGTGTCGATGCTCTCGCTGATGACGATGCCCCCGAACAGCGTCTGCGATCCTGGGTCTCGGGACGTGGCAAGCCCTTCCGGGTCTGGGCGTTTAAGCCTGCACTCGACGGACTTCAAGACGACGAGCGGGTCGTCGTCAGCGGCGACCGCATCATCGGTGACCTCGAGGAGTCCGGACCGCTCCGCATCTACGCTAACGCCGCCGATGTCGATGACCTGGTCGCCGACTATGGGCTTCGCAGAGTAAACGGCGAGCGCCTCCCCAACGCGATCGTCTGGGCAGTGTCGGACCTTGACGTAGTCCCCCGCGATCCCATCGACAAGCACGCCGCTGCCGAGGTGGTCGCGGCCATCGACTTGCTCGACGATGGTGATCCGCGCGCCGTCGGCATCGCCCACGGGATCATCGAGCGCGCACTGGACAACCAATGAGCGGTGACCACCACCCACTCACCCAAGCGGTGCTCCGCGTCGCCGCCGCGCGAATGCGGATCAAGTCAGCATCAGAACTGTTCAATACCGTCGCATCCGCCCAGCCAGCTCAGGCAAAGCGGCGCAAGGCATCCGACCAGCAGATGGACGAGTTCACCGACGACCTGCGTAGTGATATTCCCGAACTGAGCGACGACCAGATCACCGCGCTGCGCGCCGCTGAGTCGCGTCCAAGTCTTGCGCAGCTCGAAGCGTTGCGCGTCCTGTTGGACATGAAGCCGCGCACAGCTCCCGATCACCCCGGGGCCCGGCTCACCCTTCCCGTGAGTGATCCAGCCGGCATCATCGCCTGGTCGACAGTTATGGATCTGTCCAACTACCGCCGTCAGGGCTGGACCCTGGTGGGCGGGCAGATGGTGCACCTGCTGGCATGGGAGCACGGCGAAGAATCCCCACGCGTCACCACCGACGCGGACGTGGTGCTCAACGTGCGCGCCTACCCGAAGGCGATGACCGAAGTGACCGCACGACTGCTATCCAACGGGTACGTCGAAGACGGAGTGAGCCCCGAAGGGCTAGGACACCGCTACCGCAGCACGACAGTCAAAGACGCAAGCATCGACGTGCTGCTGCCGGAAGGCATGGCAGACACCGCAAAGTACCCGACCGCCACGGGGGCGAAGACCATCGAGGTGCCGGGCAGTGTGCAAGCACTGGAGAGATCGCTGCGTCGTGCGGTGACCGTGAATGGGGTCGACGGTGCCATCATCCGTCCGGACGTTCACGCTGCGATGGTGCTCAAAGCAGCCGCCTACCAAGCTGAGCTCGGCACGGCAGTAGCCGAACGCCACTTACGGGACTTCGCCGTGCTGGTCTCGTTGTACGCCCGCCACTACCCGGAAACCGAACTGCGCGACCGGCTGACGAAGAAGGACCGGTCGCGCATCGCCAACGCCCTCGGACATCTGTTGCCCGACAATGCAATCTGGCGCACCGTGACCGACGGACGCGATGCCCGCGATCTGATCGCTACGGCGGTCACCAACACCGATGAGCGCGCTTAGACTCAGAATGCTCGGCAGGGCGGTCAATTGCTAGGGCCAGCGTCGCAGCTTCGAATCCTGTAGGGAGCACACACGTTTCCGCACTTCACGGCGTATTCGACGGGCGGTTGATCTGGTTGTGCCCACTACGTGCCCCAGATGTATCGAACTTCGGTGTACAGCACGCGTGTTGTGTAGAGATTTGTCAGCGGTGCCCCCGACACTAAAGCCTATGTTTGAAGCATTCGTACTTAAGGTCCTGATATCGACACCAGGAGACACCGGCGACGAAGTCGCTGCGATCTCGGACGCCTTGCACGGTTGGAACGGATCACGAGCCGAAGCCGCCGGGGTTATTCTGCTGCCACGCCACTGGAAGGTCGACGCGGTGCCACGCCTCGGTATCGGTAGCGGACAGACCGTCATCAACGCCCAGTTGGTGGATGACGCTGACATCGTTATTGCGTTGTTCGACAGTCGCCTTGGCCAAGCAACAGCAGAGGCTGTCTCTGGCACCGCCGAAGAGATTCAGCGTGCACTCGACGCAGGTAAGCATGTGCATGTCTGGCTCTCCAACGAGCCGATCAAACGTAACGCCGATCTGGAGCAACTCGCCGCTTTGAGGAAATTTCAACAAGACCTGCAAGCGCGGGGCCTGCTCGGCGAATACGACAACCTGCCCGATTTGGCGTTTAAAGTACGCGCTGCAATCGAAAACGACCTAGCGCAGATGGGACTTGACTCGCCGAGCGTGAGGCGACGCGACGCCGAACATGCGATGCCCCGTGCACAACGAATTGGCGACTCCCTCGTCATTGTCAACAGGAGCCCGACCGTCACTGCCGAGCAACTCCGATACACCGTTGCGGGTGTTTGGCCCGCCACCTGGGGTGACGTTGATGACGGAGATAGCGAGCCGGTCCACCTACTCTACGATGGCCAGCCGATTGACTTGCTGCCAGCGTCCGATATGAGCTGGAGCATGATGGTTTTCGGGCAAAGTCCACCACAGCTCAAAGTGACGATGAACTGGGTGGAAGGCGACGACCCCCATGAGGTCAGTCAGACCATCGCCTTGTAATAGCCGAGTGTCGAGCAACCTCGGGCTACAACGTCGGACTTCCTCGAATATTCAAAAGATCCGGAAGATCTCGTCGGACTTCGCCGCCACGATCTTCACCGCCACGTGGCGCCCGCCCGCTTCGAGATCGCTGGCCTGGAACACCTCCGACTGTCCGCCCACGCGACGCGTATTCGCAATCTCGGCATATCGGCCAGCAACCACTCGACGTGACACCGCATCCCTCCTCGCAACAATCCCACGACGATACTTGTTTGCACCGACACTCCCAGGCAGCATCTATGCTGCTACTGCTCAGTTCCGGACTGTCCGATTAACAGCGCAAGCGGCATCTACTGTTAGGACGATTCGCGTCCCGGCATGCGGTCGACGAAGGTGGTCCGGGCACTACTCCCCTGGCTTCTGCAGCGCGGTCCATTTGGAACCTGCCGCCACGCCGTGACACGCGCCGCTTCGGACAACAGCCGTTATCCAAGATCTAAATGCACTTGCCAGGACCGCCGAGCCACGGCTGTCGCTTGCCAGGGTGATGGGGCCACCTGATTGCCAGGGGGATGGGACCACCGTGGCGCGTTATTGAGGATGCTCGTCGCCGTGGTCTGGTCAAGCTGGCCGGGTCGGGTGCGTTGACGGTAGGACGGTCCTTCGATGACGAGGGTGTGGGCGGTGGCCGTGAGTCGGTCGATCGCTGATTGGGCCAGCAGGGTGTCGGCGGTCATGGTCAACCATTCGGAGGGTTCTCGGTTGGAGGTCACGATGGTCGTTTTGGCGCGGTGGCGTTCGACGATGATTTCGTAGAAGTCGCTGGTCTCTGTGGCGCCGAGGGGTCTGAGCGCAAAGTCGTCGATAATGAGGACGTCGATGGTGGTGAGTCGGCGGATCTCGGCGTCGACGGTGTTGTCCAGGCGGGCGGCGCGCAGCCGGGTGAACAGCTTGTCGGATCGGGCGAACAGTACAGAGTTGCGTCGGCGAATTGCCATGTGTCCCAATGCTGTTGCCAGATGCGTCTTGCCTACTCCGACGGGCCCGAGAATGATCGCGGACTGTCCGGCGTCCAGGAATCGTAGCGAGGTCAGGTCACCGAGCAGGGTGCGGTCATAGCGCAGGTCTTCCAAGGTGGTCCAGGTATCGAAACGCATCGTTGGATCGAGTCCTGCCTTGGCTGATCGTATTGCAGCTGAACGGGATTCACGCCGTGACACCTCGTCGGCGAGGAGGACTTCGAGGAATCCGATGTGGCTGAGTTTGTGCTGGCGGGCCAGCGCGCCCGTTCGGGCAGAGTGTCGGCCAGGGCGCCGAGTTTGAGCGCTTTGAGCAGTCGGGTCAGGTCGGCGCCGACTGGATCTGCAGGTGCACGATGGGTGGTCATATCAGCAGATCTCCTCAGCTGTGGGTTCGTCGGTGACGACGGTCAATGATGGCGTGGTGGTATTGAATTCGGATGGGTTGCGGGTGAACCGGGTGGCTTCCTGTCCGACTGCTTGCGGTAGTGCCGGGGTGGTGTTCTCGGTGGCACGTTCGAGCATGGACGCGATCTTGTTGACCGAGACGACATCAAGATCCAGCGAGAGTGAGCATGCCTGTTCGACGCGGTCAGCGCCGTAACGGCGCACCAGGCCTTGGAGTCGGTAGACGGTGCGCATCCGGGTCCAGGGCAGCGGATCGTCGAGGATGCGTTCGGCGTAGATCCCGATATTGGGGCCGTGTGCGGTGCACGTGGCGATCAACGCCGCGAGGTCCCGCAGCGCGTAGCCCGCTTTGTGTTCAGGTAGATCAGCACGGTCAGTGCTGCGGCCACCTGCAGGCTGGCGGGGATGGACTTTCACCAGCTTGCCGCGGTGATAGAACTTCACTAGCTCACTGTCGGCACGGACATCCAGCATGTGCCCGATCCATTGCTCGGGCAGCGAATACAGCGCTTTGGCGACCTCGGCGTGGAAGTCGCGGTGCACCTTGACCGCTTTGAACACCGGCACGTCATAGACACCCGGCACCGGCAGCAAGAGGGCCTGCTCGGCGTCGGTGAACACCTCCAGTGGACGTGCGCAGGTGCTGCCGTGGATGCGGGTACCGGCAGTACGCAGACACCACGCAGTCGCGGCCTGCTGAGCCTCATCGAGGCTGGTGAATGTTTCACCATCCCAGAAGTTTCCGCGCACATACTGCACCACACGCTCCACCCGCGGCTTATCTTTCGGGGAACGTACCCGGGCCGGGTCGGTGAGGAATCCGGCATGGCCGGCGTAGTCGAGCCACCCTTGGGTGAATTGCGGATTGACTGCATCAGCGGCGGCGATCACCGGTTTCAATTGTCCGGGACCAGCACCGCGAACACGCCGCCGAAGAATTCCCACGCCGCTTCACATCCGGCGATCACCGCCGCCAGGGTCTGCGAATACGACAACCACACGAACATGTGCCGGGAGTAGACGGCGGTGAAGATCAACGCGTGCACCTTGCGGCGCCGCCCATCAGCAGCATCGGTGAGCATCCCCAGGTAGCCGAAATCGATCTGGCATTCCACGCCAGGATCGCCATCGGCGACCCGGACCGTGGTGTCTTTGTGGCCGAAACCGCAACGCTCACTGGCGAATCGATGCAATGTCCGGTACGGCACCACACACCCCTGCCGGGCCAGCAGCGTGTGGATCTTGGTGATCGTCAACGGCCGCTGCTCACCCTCGCCGGCCACCCACGCGGTGATCTGCTCCTCGAACCCCAGCAGTTGCTCCCACGCTGCGCCGTGACCATCTGGCCGGGCTGGACGCACCGCTTCGGCGACCACCCCGATCAACCCGTCATCGACAGCGCTGGCATCGTCGTCTCGGCGCAGACCGGCCGCTTGCGCGGCCTCCACGTAGCGGCGCACCGTTTTGCGGTCCACGCCGCAATGCGAGGCGATCGTGCGGTACCCCGGCGCCGGTAACCCTGCCACCCCCAGCCACACCCGCAGGACTTCCCTGATCTCATTCACACTGACCTCCCGAAAAGCCATGCCCGTCGCCTCCGTGACTTGAACTGTCACGGCGATCGAACGAACAAACGAAGAGACCACCGACGCGACGCGCCGGTGGTCCCATAACTGGCAATCCAGGTGGTCCCATCACCCTGGCAAAATCAGTCATACTGGCCCCAAGCTCATGGCAAACGACAACGGCTTCTCCCGCGTTCATCGTGAGCCACGCTGCCGGATCGATGTACTCGAAACGCTTCCGGGACGCGCGGGATGTCGATGCAAAAGCACGTAGGAGTGGGAGATGCGCCATGCCGGCGAAGGTTCATGTTCCCGGATTCTTCGCTCACGCCCCGGACCAACAAGAAGCCTGTCGAGATGCAGTGAAGATTGACAAGACACGCATGGCTAGATTGACAAGACATCGGCGTGTCGCAAGAGCTTGTCAATCTTCACTGCAAAAGCCCAGTTCGGGAGTAGATTCGACGATCGGTATGCAGCTTTATCGGACATCGCTTCGCTCTCCATAGGCCGGCCCAGGACTCGGATTCCTACGGATCGTCAAGCTCCATGCGCCGCGTTAAAACCAATCTGCCAGCGAGGTTGTCGCGAGGAGTTCCTGGCCCACGGTCTCCTGAACGATCCGCTTTCGTGTGGCCAGGAGATCGGTGACAGCGCTAGCCAGCGGCTCGGCTAGCCAATCACGTGTCCAGGCCAGTACCGCTTGGTCGGGGTTGCGGGACTTGGTGTCGGCGCGCGGTGCGCCGTGTGTGTGGGTCAGGGTGTACAAGCCTTGCGCGGCAGTCAGTTTCGGCATGTTGAGGGTTTCTGCTCGCGCTGCGGCAGATCGGGCGATGCGGAAACCGCCGGCGTCAATGTCGCCGAAGTAGTACAGCCGCGGCGGACGGCTCGGTGCGGTCGCTAGTGCGGCCAGTCGGGTTGTGACGCCGTTGCCGGAGCCCCAGATGATCTGCCCGTCAAATCCGAGTTCGCGGGCGCGTCGTGCGAGGGAGTGGTAGGTGGTGTAGTTCTCGACGATCAGCCAATCGCCTGGGCCGCAATCCAGGCGTTCGACCGGTGGCCAGCATAGGTAGGATTGCAGGAGGTCCAGGGTTAGCCGGGTGGGGCTGAAAAGGGGTCCGGAGATTCGGGTTTCGAGGAGCTTTTCGTCGTGAAAGATTTCCAGTGATCGTTCCCGCAGGGGTACTGGCATGCCGCGGCGATTCGACAGCCAGGAGTTGATGGCGGTCAGGAACCATTGGTCGGCGCTCGTGAGCTGTCCTTGGTCGAATAGCGCGGCCGCCCAGGCCATGTCGGAGTGCCATACAGGCGCCGGTGTGCGGCGCCGGCGCACTCGCAGTGCGGTGGGACGGGTGACGTAGTGCGGCAATGGCGGGATACCGCTGGTATCGAGGCGGGTCTTAGGCAGCGAAACTCTGCCGTCGGCTTCCAGGTGCTGTATGGCGGTCAGGATCCGCGCTCGCCACCCCACGGTGGCCGCTCCGGTGTTGTCGACGGCTGCGGCGGCCTTTAGCAGTACCGGTAGCGCTACCCGGCTGCCGGGATGGGCTTGGATTGCGTTCCAGATGGCTTGTGTCAGTACTGGTTCAGGGTTCATGACGCACTGCTGAGGCGATGTCGAGCACTTGTCGGGACTTGTCGGCGTCCATGGTGACGAAGGCACGCCCGACCCGTGTCGTTGAGGGCCGTTTGTGCATGGCGGCGATGCGCGGGAACGTGGTGACGGCGCCGAGGTCGCCGATTCCGGTCCAGTACAGCAACTGGACTCCGTTGGCGCGCGCGACCTTTCGTTGCAGTTCCAGGAACGGCAGGTAATTGGCTTTACCGACCGGATTGTCCAAAGGCAACACGCCGCCGCCTGAGGTTGCTTTGTCGTAGGTGCGCTGCTCGGCACGCAGCCGGGCCAGAACGCAAAACAGCACCAGCGAGGCGGTCAGGTTCTCACCACCGGACCATTTGCGCATGTCGGCCACGGGGGTTCGGGAGGTCGACTGTTCGGGGGACGGCTTGAGGACGGTGGCCTTGAACCCTTCGGGAACAGCGGCTTCGGTTGCCCGCCAGAGCAGTTCGGCCGGGTCACGGATCTGATCGGTGGTGCGCGCATTGACAATGGTGTCGATCAGGTCACCGATGCGCAGCGCGATCTGCTCGCGGGTGGGATTGTTACGTGGAGCGACGTCGAGGAATCGGTGGTGGTCCCATTCCCCTACGCCCTCGGGCAGCTCGGACAGCGCGGCGGCGCGACGCAGGATGGTCAACGCCTCAGCGACCATCTCGGTCATCTTGCTGCCGATGTTGGCTTTGGTTTCGTCGACCTGCCGGAGTTGTTCGGCGATCTGCTTGGACCGCAGACCTAGGTCGTCAACGAGGGTGTCGGCGTTCTCAGCGACCCGTTTGATGCTGGCCTTGTCGCGCAGCATCTCACGCAAGCGACGCACTGCATGGCCGTGCTCGTCCTCAACGACCTGGATGAACTTGTCGCTGCTGGCCCATAGGCCCAGCGCATCGGCGCACGCGTCGAAGTCCCGCTCGGCCGTGGCGAGCATGTCGTCGGCGAGGTCGAGGTCGGTCAGCCGTCCGCTGACAGCGGCGCGCACAACGTCATCGTCGTCGGACACAGTTACATCTGCCCCGGCGGGAACCGGGTCAACCTTGCGCAGCTGCGCTGCTTGGTCGGAAAGCAGCTGAGCGCGCGCGTTTTGCGCTACCTGGATGGCTTCGTCGGCGCTGAGTTCTTGCTCGAGACGCCACCGCTGCTCCTCGAGATCCGATTCCGCCGCATCAGCCTCGGCGGCGAGCTGTTCGGCGTGGGCGCGGTCGCCGGGCTCGACGAGATCGGTGTCCCTGCGGCTGCGCCGACCCTCGACGTTGCGGCGAGCCTCCTCATAGACCCTTTGGGCGGCCCGCAGCTCGGTTTCGGCTTCGCCGCGGGAACGTTCGGCTTGGGCGGCGTCGGCTGCTGCTCGCTGTTGGGCCGCGCTGCGCGAAGACAAGTCGGTGGCATCGGTGCTCAGCACCAGCTCGAGGGCACGTACTTGCACGTGTTCGGGGTGGGTGTCCCATTGCTTACGGGCGTCGCGGACCTCTGTTTCGGCGGCCTGGACCGCGTAGCGCAACGTGGCTTCTGGGAATCGTTCGCGCAGCTGCTTTTCGGCGGCTTCGACCGCTGTCCTGGCGGTCTGCAACGCCAGATCGGTCGGCTGCGGATCGGGAAGGGTTTCCAGTTCGGCACGCCAGTCGACCCGGCGCGCGGTGACCTGGTCCTTATGCAGCGTCCGCTCGGCTTTGGCGGCATGGGCGGCAGCGCGCTTTTCCTTGCCGCGCGTCAGTTGCGCATCGGCGGTGGCGAGTTCGGCCGGTATCTGCGGTAGCCGGCGGCGGGAAGGGACGATCACCTCGGTTTCGGTGACGGCCAGGTCGGTGACGCTGGGCCGGTCTGCGTCGGCCTTTGCGGCACGAGTGCGTTGCGCCTGCAGTGCCGCGGCCAGTTCTTTGAGCTCGTTGCCCAGGTTGTTTCGGCGCTGCTTGGTGGCGTCCTCGTGGTCGCGCGCTGCACGCAACGCGGCGGCCGCTGAGCCGACCCGGGATCGCAGCCCGTCGACACCGTCAGGGGGGATCTCGTCAGCGAATGCGCGCAGCTGAGACAACAGCGTGTCGTCGGTGCGGCGCTGGCGGTCGACGACATCGCGTCGGCTGTCGAGTTGGCTGTGTGCTTCGGTGCGGGCGCTGAGTTCCACCGTGGCTGCAGCCGGGTCGTGTTGGGCCGGCGCGGGGCCGAGGATGAACTGCGGAGCGCAGCGTCCGTCGAACACAGAAACGTGAGCGAGGACTACCACCTCCTCGACGGAGTTGTGGATGTGTGCTGCCACTTCGTCGAGGTCTTCGCGGTAGACGATGATCCCGTCGACGACGGCGGGCAATTCGGCGATGATGTTGGTGTGCTGGGCGACGTCGATGTGCTGGGCGAGGTACTTCCACCCCGATACCGCGGTGATTCCGGCTGCTGCCAGTTCGTCGAGGATCTTTTGCACTTGCAGTCTCGGTGGTAGCAGCCGTCGGTCTTGAGCGCGTGTAGTGCACGCTGGCCAGCGGCGAGGGCCTCATTGAGTTCAAAGAGTTCACGTTCGGCGGCGGCCTTGGCTTGCTCCAGAACGGAGATGGCGTCGGCGGCCTCATGTGCGAGCTCGATGATGTCGGCTTGCATAAGGGTGCGCAGCCGGTGGTTGTCGGCGAGGGTGGCGGCCATTTTCTCCAGTTTCTGCAGCTGCGCGTCCAGCTGGGAGTGCGCCAGGTTGGCGGCGGCCACAGCTTCATGGTCGCGATCCAATTGTGCTGCGGTCGACTCGAGTTCGTGCTCGGTGTCTGCCTGCTGTTGTTCTAACCGGGTCGCGGTTTCACGGGCTTCAGCGGCCGCGGTAGTCAGCCGGTGTTCGGCGGCGGCCAGTGTTTCGTCTGTGGTCAGTACGCCGCGGTCGATCAGCCGTTGCTTCTGCAGGTCGAATCTGTCGATGACCGAATGGATGGTCTGCCGTTCGGAGTCCAGTTCTGTGCGGCGTTGTTGGGCGGCGTCAACCTCGGCATCGGCGGCTTCTAGCGCGTTGTTGTGCGCCTCGATTTGCGCAGTGAGGTGGGCGATTTCGGCCTCGGCGCGGTTTAATTCCCGATGTAGGGCACCGCCGAGATGCGCGCGGGCCTCGTCGACCTTGTCCTGCAAGGGCCGGGCGGCCTGCGTTTTCTCCTCCAGGGCTGCTTGCACCGATGCCAGCTGTGCTCGCCGGTTCTCAAGTTGGAGATGCTGTTCGACGGCTTGCCAAGCTTGCACGGTGGTCTTGGCGGCTGTCGCGGTTGCCTCAGCACGATCGACGGCCGCCTTCGCCGATTCGACTCCGAACTCGGCGGCCTTCATCCGGTAGTGCACTGCGCGGGAGTGGTACATGTCCAGGTCGCTGCGGATGAGCTTCAATGCCTCGTTGATGATGCCCGTACGGATGCCGGCTTGGTTGGCCAGCTCGGCAGCCGCGGCGGACGCCTCGAGTAGGGCGTGCTTGTATTGGCCGGCGCGCTGGCGTTCTTCCTCGAGGGTGCGCGCAGCGTCGGCGCGGTTGGCGCGCGCGACGCCTAGTGCCACTACCTGCTCTTGGGCGTCGTCGCAGAACTCTTTTTCGGCCAGGTAAAGGGGACGTTTGGCGATCTCGGAGGCGGTGTCGTTCAACAGAGCCCGCACGGGTTCGATCCGCTCGTGGTTGCCGACGAACCTCAACAGGTAGCGCACGAATTTGCCGGGTGAGTCGATGTCTGCAAAGAGCCCGTCGATGCCGCCTTCGGCTGCGTTGACGACAAGGAAGTACTCGAACCGGCCGGGGTCGAACCGGCGTTCTCGCAGCGCGGCTTGCCATTCGCCGATCGTCTGGTTGACGACAACGGCGTTGACGCCTTGGGCGGCCAGCCCGGTGATGTGGCTGCAGAACCGGTCGCGGTCATAGGCCCCGCCGGTGCGCAGGTAGAAGGGCAATGTCTCCAGGGTGGCGCCCTCGACGTCGGAGTCGGGGGTGATGCACCACCAGCTGCGCCGTAGCCGGTCTTTCCCTTTGGTGTTGTAGTCGGTTGGGCGGGTGCGGCCATCCCATTCGTATACCGCCCCGGTCACCAGCAGTTCGCCGTCAGGGCCGACCCATTCGGCCACGACATGAGCGGTGTCGTCACTGAGGATCAGATCCTCCAGGGTGCGGTTTTTGGTCCTGGTTGCCAAGAAATCTCGTCGTCCGGGCCGAATCAGGGCCAGCAGCAACGACAGCATGGTGGTCTTGCCGGCGCCGTTGCGAAGCCAGACGATTGAATCGGTTGGCTTGCCCGACATGTCGGTCAACTCGACGGTCAGATCGGCGAACCGGTTTTCGGCCACACCGACCGAGTCAAGGTACAGGCGGCGCAGGCGAAACATCAGGCGTCTTCCGATCTACTGGGGCGGCGCTCATTTCAGCGATCAGCGACTCGGTGACATCGGCTAACCCGATGCGGAACCGGTCGTTGAGAACATAGGCCTCTCCGGTTTCGTCGTCCAACGCCGGCTCCCGCCGTGCGCGGCCCTGCTCGACCAGAAACGTCAGGGTGGCGTTGATGTACCAGCGGTGGCAGTCGCGGGCCACCCGGCCGGTGTCGGTGACAAGTAGTTGGGGCAGGTCATTCCAGGTCGTGGCGGCCTCGCTGAGTTGCCCTTCCGATTCGCCGAGATCATCGTCGAGTCCGAGTAGTCGTGTGATCCGCTGCTCGAGAAACCGTTCGATGTCGACCGGCCGTAACGTCCGGTTGGCCGGGTCGATCAACGCCTCACCATTCGGGTAGGCGTAGGTGATGATCGCCAGCAGCACCAGGCCAAGCAGCGCCGATCCTGCAGCCGCAGATCGCCGCTCTTGCGCACTGGCAGCCCGCAATTGTCGAGGGTCACCCCGAACGGCGAGTCGGTCACCCCCGAGATCAACAGACCGAACTGACTGGTCTGGTGAACATCGAGCCCTAGTCCCTCGGCGATCCGCTCGACGATCTCGGCGAAGTTGACGTCGGTTTGGTAGCGGTCGAGCAGCTCCCGATACTGACTTGCCGGCGTCGGCCGGTCCCTCGGGGACAGGGCGTGACGCAATAACCGCGCCGCCGAGGAGATGTCGGAATGATTCATGACGTCCTGGCCACATTTAACTCGACCGCATCCAGGGCGACCGATCGAGCCAAGGTGAGATCCGGGCCACGATAACGGCCGTCGTCCAGCATCTGCTCGTCGCGGACCGCGGTAAGTGCGCCGACGGCGGCCGCCAGGTCAGCATTGGTGGGACGCTCGTCGTCGGCCCGGTCGTCGCCCGTGACGAACACCCACAGGGCGGCCCCCCACAGAACGTCCAGAAGCCGTTCACTGTCGGCCACCTCGTCGGCACAACCCCGGGCCAGGGCCAGTAGCTCCGATACCCGAGTGGGGTGCTCGGATGCGACAGCGAGGACGGCGGCGGCGCAGCGCGCAACATCATCCGGGATGGAGTCACCGGGTGGCTCACCGAGTTCACCAGGGTCATCGACCGCAGGCGGGCGTCGTTCATAGCTGATGGGCGGCTTGAACAGCAGATCCGTGAGATCGCCAAGCCCCCACCACACTGGGGTCGGTGGTGGGCTCACCCCAGCGACAAGCGCGCCGATTCCCCGGTGGAAGGCGGGCTCGGGGGCGGCCATCGCCGGGTCGAACACATCACGGGTCATGTCGATTGCGGCGGCCATACCGCGAGGATGGAAGCGCTGAGTGTTCTGCGCTTCCAGGAACACCGGGATCGCGGCCAGCACGTGGCGTTCCAATCGGGTCCACACGTCGCCGCCGGCACGAACCTCATCGGCGATGTTGCGGCACGCCTCTTGGGCCGCCGGGTCATCTCCGGATTCGCCGGCCAAATCGAGCAACAGGCGATCGCGTTCGATCTGCTGCCGGATCTGGCCGCGGACCTCAGTGAGCCATCGAGGCATTTCGCCGTGCCAGTCCACGGTGCCGACGTCTCGCCGGGTATCGGCGAGCCGTTCGCGCAGCGAGGCAGACAACCCCCGCGCTGTGCGGGTCGCTTGACGTGCCGATTCCAAAGCCTTGTCGAACTCGCCGGCCTGCATCTGGATCTCGACCATGAGCTTGAGCGCCAACGCCCGGTCCGCCAGGTCGGTGTTGAGCGCCTGCAGGTACAGCAGGATCGCCTCATCAGTGGCGGTCACCGCCGCGCCGGCCTCGCTATCGACCATGCGCAGCAATCGGAACCGGAAGACGTCCTCATCAGGCTCCTGACCGGCGGTATCGGCGTCCAGCCAGGTCGCCTCATGGGGCCGGCCGTCGTTGAAAACCGCACTGAACACCAGGCGCGCCACCTTGGTGTAGGGGCGATTGGGATCGCCCGGATGCATCCGGCGAGCGACCTGCGTGAGGTGGTCGGTGACGGTGTCGAGGCTGACGGCACCTTCGAGACTGGCCTGGTTGTGCACGACGTAGTCAATCAGTCGCAGCGCCAGCTGCGCCAGGTCGTAGCGGCGGTGATCGATATCGGCGCGAGGTGCGGCCCGATTAAGCAGCTCGAACACCGGACCGAGTAACTGCAGCGTCTTCCATCGGTCCTTGAGTTCAGTGCTATTGGCCAATCGCCCTCCCTGCAGCGCCAGGATGCTCCCTGTCGGAACAGTTGTACAGCTGACCGCCGACATCACCGGTGTACACCTCGATGATGTTTGCCGGGGCCGTTTCGTATCTATTGGGTCAGGGCCACAAATGCGGACTGGGTGAATGCGAGGTCGGGATGCCGGCCTCGTGGCCGGCATGAACGCGAGAAGAACCAGGTCAGCGAGTGAGCACCTGGACATCGCAGTCGACACCGTGTTCGGGCTCAAGGGACCAGTCACGAAGACGCTCGAGTGGAAGCGCTCTACGCGGCGTT
>CAVPUR010000008.1:0-67645 GCA_963708995.1 uncultured Actinomycetota bacterium | reverse complement strand
GCCTTCGGTACGGCGCCGCCACCCGATGGCGGCGGCGCGTGCATTATCGGCCTCAACTGCGGGTGCATCCGTGGCATCACCTGTCCCGGTACTGTCCACCACCGTCCCGCCCCCTCCAACGACCATCCACACGCTCCCGCCGGCCCGGGCGGGTGAGCCGTCAGGCGCGCACCGCGATCGTCGAGAGCAGGTCGGCGAGCCGGTCCGGCCGGTCCACCATCGAGAACGTCCGCGCTCCCTCGATGACCTCGAGGCGGGCGTTAGGGATGATCGCAGCCAGTCGTTCGCCGTCGCTGAGCTCGAAGAACGTGTCGTCGGCAGACCACGCGATGAGCGCGGGCTTGTCGAACTCGGGCAGCCGGGCCGCGACGCCCGTGGTCACCTCGGTGCGCATCGACAGCGTGAACTGGCGTAGGTCTTCGGCGACGGCGGGATCGGAGAGTAGCGGACGCACCCAGATCTCGGTGAGGTCGTCGATGTTGCGGTGCGCCAGGCCGTCGAACGCGCGCTTGCGTGCGACCGGCGCCCGCACCGCCTGGACGGCCGTGCGGAACAGCGCCTTCGACTTGGCAGCAAGGATCACCGGCTTGAGGATCGGCGGCGGAAAGTGTTCGAAAGCATCGCAACTCGTGAGCACCAGGGCGCCGAGCCGCTCGGGGTGGTGTACCGCGACGAGTTGGGTGACGACCCCACCCGTGTCGTTGCCGACCAGCACCACGTCCTCGAGGTCGAGGGCGGCAAGGACATCGGCGACCATGCCGGCGACGCCGGTGATGGTGCGGTCGGCGCCGGGGCGCAGCGGCTGCGGATGTGCGCCGAGCGGCCAGGTGGGGGCGATGCACCGCAGGCCCAGACCACCGAGGCGTTCACTGACCTGGCGCCATAGTTGGCCGCCCATCATGTAGCCGTGCACGAACACGACGGGCCTGCCGTTTTCGGGTCCGGTTGCTTCGTAATGGATGGTTCCGGCACTAATGTCGATCGTCGGCATGGATAACTCCCCACTCAGATACATTTACAAACAGGCTGTCTGTTCGTAAGTTACCAACAGGTTGTATGGAAATCAAGAGACGCACCCAGGAAGAGCGCTCGGCGGCCACCCGCGACGCGCTGATCTCGGCTGCCCGCAGGCTGTGGGGCCTACGGGGTTATACCGAAGTGGGGACGCCGGAGATCGCCAAGGAAGCGGGCGTGACCCGGGGGGCGATGTATCACCAATTCGCCGACAAGGCAGCGCTATTCAGCGAGGTCGTCGAGACGGTGGAGCAGGATGTGATGGCCCGGATGGCCACCATGGTCGCCGCGTCGGGAGCCAAGACACCCGCGGACGCGATTCGCGCCGCCGTCGACGCGTGGCTCGAGGTCTCCGCGGACCCGGAGGTGCGGCAGCTGATCCTGCTGGATGCGCCCAGTGTGCTCGGCTGGCCCGCCTTCCGCGACGTCGCCCAGCGGTACAGCCTGGGCATGACCGAACAATTGCTCACCGAGGCGATCCGGGCGGGCCAGCTGGCGCGCCAGCCCACGCGTCCGCTGGCTCATGTGCTGATCGGCGCGCTCGACGAGGCGGCGATGGTGATCGCCACCGCCGACGACCCCAAACGGATGCGCCGCGAGACCAGGCAAGTGCTGCACCGGCTCATCGACGGGATGTTGCAGGGCGTAGACCGTGCCTGACCAGAAAGGCGCCGCGAATGATAACTCGTGATGTCGAGGTGAGCGCCGTCGCCGACTTGGCGCTCTCTCCCCCACGCGCGGCGTTGGCCGCCGCCGTAGACGACGAGATCGTCGTGCTTCCGGTGTCCGTGACTCTTGAGGAGCCTGCCGATCCCGCGTCGTCGCCGCGCCGTCGTGCTGGTACCGCGGTGATAGCCCAGATCTGGCCGGTCGCAATGTCGTAGTGATCGCCGACGACGGACCGCAGTGGTTCCGGTTGCGATCGCTGACCGTCAGAGGGGCGCCGAAGCCATAGGTGATTGCACTTATCGGGTTGCGCCCGAGCGGATCGTGGCCTGGGACTACGGTTCACTCCGCGAGGTACCGACCGGCACCGCGAATCCTCGAGTTCGCCGACTCGCATCGCTTTCGGTTGCCGGCGGCAGCGACGGCGGCGCACCCGTTCCAATCGCCGAATCTCAGAAGCGGCGCTTCGACAGGTCGCGAGTCATGATTCTGGCCAGCCGTTCACCAAGGGAACGCCCTTCGCGGTACCGCTGTGGTTCGTTCATCATCACGGCCGCATCTATGCGACGACCTCGGCTTCGTCCTGGACGGTGCGCAATGTGGCTGCTTCACCGCAGGTGTGCCCTACTGCTCGGCGGCGAGGGTCGCGACCGATGCGGGCCGGCTCCTGGTGCGTGGACACTGCCCGCGCCGGTCCGAGGCATACCACCGCCGGCGGTGCTCGCTCGGATGGCGTGGCGCTACTACCTGCAACCACAGTTCGCGGCCGTGGAGCTGAGTCACATACGGCCAATGGGCGCTGCGAATGCGCTACTACGGCCAGTCGCAGGCGGCATACCTCGCGATCACTCCCCAGGCGGTGACGGAATGTCGGGTGCCGTGATTACGGCGCTGACGAGACCGCCCACCCAACCGGATCCGTAGTTCCGCCCAGACAACGGACCTGACCCGATTGTCGTTTCGTGAAAGGACCAGTGGCCCTAGGCCGGCGCTGAACTAACCGAGCCATGATGCGCCAATGTCGACAATTAGCGCTGAACCGATGCTGATCGAATCGGCACTTCCGATGTTTGACGCCATGATCGCCGAGCACGCGGTGGTGGCGGCGGATCCGTCCACGACCTTTCAGACTGCCAGGGGGCTGGATTTCCTTACCGTGCGCACGCCGCTGCTCACGGCGTCGATGTGGGTTCGGGATTTGCCGGCGCGATTGTCTGGCAAGGCCGGCGCACCCCCACCGCGACTGGTGCTAGCCGACAGGATGGGGCTGCCGGGCTGGTTGATGCTAGGCGAGCAGCCCAACCGCGAGATCGCCTTCGGCGCTGTGGGAAAGTTTTGGCGGCCGCTCATCGAGTGGCGTGATGTACCGCTGGCGGATTTCTCCGGCTTCGCCGCAACCGGCTGGGGCAAGATTGCAGCTAACTTCTCGATGGTGCCGTACGGCGAAAGCCACACCCTGCTCAGCTACCAATGCCGAACTACCACAACCGATCCGGATTCACGTCGGCGCTTTTTGCGCTACTGGTGGCTGGTACGGCCATTCGTCGCGCACATCATGCGCGCGACGCTGAACACGATCAAAGCCGATGCAGAGGCGGCTGCGATAGACAGGAGAAAATGATGCGTGTTTTGGTGTGCTTCGGTTCCAAGCGGGGCGGCACCGCCGGGCTGGCCGCGATGATCGGCGACGCGTTGACCGAGACTGGGCATGACGCAGTCGTGCGCCCTGCCAAGGACGCGGGGGAGCTAGGCGGCATTGACGCGGTGATCGTCGCCGGCGCGCTGTACGCCAACAGGTGGCACCGCGACGCGCGGCGGTTTGTGCGCCGCAATACTTCGGAGTTGCGCAAGCTGCCGGTCTGGCTGGTCAGCAGCGGCCCACTGGACGGCTCAGCCGAGGAGCGTGACATCCCACCCACGGCACAGGTTGCGAAGTTGGCCAGCCGTGTGGGCACCCGTGGTCATGTGACCTTCGGCGGTCGGCTGGAACCGGATGCAAAGGGCTTTCCCGCCAGCGCGATGGCCAAGAAGATGTCTGGTGATTGGCGTGATCCTGCGCATGTGCAGCGCTGGATCACCACAGTCGTCAGCGAGCTTGAGCGGCCGACGATTACCCACCAAATTTAGGACGGGTTCACGCTACCTATTCGCCTCCATTGGTGCGCGGTCGTGCCGTGGCGGGCAATCCGGAAACACGAGGCTTACTTCTACGCCATGCGTCAGTGTGACTCTTGTGATGTGATCGGCGGTTATGAGTATCAAGGTCGCGCTGGAGCACCGCACCAGCTACGCCTTTGACCGGCTGGTGCAGGTGTATCCGCACGTCGTGCGGCTGCGCCCGGCGCCCCACTCGCGCACGCCTATCGAGGCCTATTCGCTGCGGATCGACCCCGCCGACCACTTCGTCAACTGGCAGCAGGACGCGCTGGGAAACTTCCAGGCCCGGCTGGTCTTTCCGAATCCGATGAATCGGCTGAGCATCACCGTCGGGCTCATCGCCGACCTCAAGGTGATCAACCCGTTCGACTTCTTCATCGAGGATTGGGCCGAGATCTGGCCCGGAACGTCGCGCTTCAGCTACCCCAAGGAGCTGGCCGATGACCTCAAGCCCTACCTGCGACCCGTCGACGAGGAGGGCGAGGGCTCTGGCCCCGGCGAGTTGGCGCGGGCGTGGGTGGGCGACTTCTCGGTGCCCGACGGCACCCGCACCATCGATTTCCTGGTCGCGCTCAACCATGCGATCAACGCCGACGTCCGTTACACCCTGCGGATGGAACACGGTGTGCAGACGCCGGATTTCACCCTGCGCACCGGCATCGGCTCGTGCCGGGACTCGGCATGGCTGCTGGTGTCGGTCCTGCGCCAGCTGGGACTGGCCGCCCGGTTCGTCTCCGGCTACCTAGTGCAGCTCGCCTCCGACGTCGAGGCGCTCGACGGGCCATCGGGGCCCGCCGCCGACTTCACCGACTTGCACGCGTGGACCGAGGTGTACGTCCCAGGTGCGGGCTGGATCGGGCTGGACCCGACGTCGGGTCTGTTCGCCGGCGAAGGCCACATTCCGCTGGCTGCCACGCCGCACCCCGCGACCGCCGCACCCATCACCGGCACGACCGAACCCTGCAACACCGTGCTGGACTACTCCAACACCGTCACCCGCGTCCACGAGGATCCGCGCGTCACGCTGCCCTACACCGAGCCGGCGTGGCAGGCGATCTGTGCGGTCGGCGAGGACGTCGACCGGCGGCTGGCCGCCGGGGATGTGCGGCTGACCGTCGGCGGCGAGCCGACGTTCGTGTCGGTGGACAACCAGGTCGACGAGGAGTGGACGACGGCTGCCGACGGCCCGCACAAGCGCCGGCTGGCAACGGACCTGGCTGCCCGGCTCAAGTCGTGCTGGGCGCCGCAGGGGCTGGTACATCGCGGGCAGGGCAGGTGGTATCCGGGAGAGCCGCTGCCGCGCTGGCAGATTGCGCTGTACTGGCGCACCGACGGCCTGCCGCTGTGGACCAATGACGCGCTGCTGGCCGACCCTTGGAAGTCGGGGCCATCGGGGCCAGACAAAGTCAGCAATCTTCTTGATGCCGAAGCCGCCCACAAGGTGCTCGCCGAGATCGCCGACGGTCTCGGACTGCCACTCTCGCAGGTGCGGCCGGCGTACGAGGATGCGCTGAGCAGGCTGGCGGGCAAAGTGCGAATGCCCGACGGGGACGCGGTGGAATCGAGCGACGACCTCGGCCCTCCTAGTTCACCCGACAGCGCCGCCGGTCGCGCCGCGCTGCTGAGCCGCCTCGACGAGGCCGTCACCGCACCGGTGGCGTTCGTGCTGCCGCTGCACCGTCGAGACGACGACCTGGGTTGGGCGAGCGCCAATTGGCGGTTGCGCCGCGGCCGCATTGTGCTGGTCGAGGGGGATTCGCCGGCCGGTTTGCGGCTGCCGCTGGATTCGATCAGCTGGCAACCGCCGCGCATGTCGTTCGACCTCGACCCAATGACGGTCGGGCGGGCGCTGTCGGCGGAGCCCGGCGTGCTGCAAGCGGAGATCGAGGACCCCGAAACCGCACCGACGACCGCGCTGGTCGCCGAAGTTCGCGGCGGGTTGCTGTACATCTTCTTGCCGCCCACCAAGGCGCTCGAACATTTCGTCGACCTGACGGCCAGAATCGAGGCCGCTGTCGCCAAGGTCGACTGCCCGGTAGTGATCGAGGGCTACGGTCCCCCGCCGGACCCGCGGCTGACGACGATGACGATCACCCCCGACCCCGGGGTCATCGAGGTGAATATCGCGCCGACCGCCAGCTTCGCGGAACAACGTCAGCAGCTGGAAACCCTCTACGAGCAGGCGAGGCTGGCCCGGCTTTCTACCGAGTCGTTCGACATCGACGGCACGCACGGCGGCACCGGCGGCGGTAACCACATCACGCTCGGCGGCGTGACCCCGGCCGACTCCCCGCTGCTGCGCCGCCCGGACCTGCTGATCTCGCTGTTGACCTACTGGCAGCGGCACCCCGCACTGTCCTACGTGTTCGCCGGCCGGTTCGTCGGCACCACGTCGCAGGCGCCGCGGGTCGACGAGGGTCGCGACGAGGCGCTCTACGAACTCGAGATCGCGTTCGCCGAGATCGCCCGGCTATCGGCGAGTGATTCACCCAAACCGTGGGTGACCGACCGGGCGCTGCGGCACCTGCTCGTCGACATCACCGGCAACACCCATCGCGCCGAGTTCTGTATCGACAAGCTCTACAGCCCGGACAGCGTGCGCGGCAGGCTCGGCCTGCTGGAGCTGCGCGGCTTCGAGATGCCGCCGCATCTGTACATGGCGATGGTGCAGTCGTTGCTGGTGCGCTCGTTGGTGGCGTGGTTTTGGGACGAACCGCTGCGCGCGCCCCTGATCCGCCACGGTGCCAACCTGCACGGCCGATACTTGTTGCCGCACTTCCTGATTAATGACATCGCGACCGTGACGGCCGATCTGCGCGAGCACGGCATCGCCTTCGAGACCAGCTGGCTGGACCCGTTCACGGAATTTCGCTTCCCGCGCATCGGCACCGCCGTCTTCGACGGCGTGGAGATCGAGCTACGCGGCGCGATCGAACCGTGGAACACCCTCGGCGAGGAAGCCACCGCCACCGGTACCGCCCGCTACGTCGACTCGTCGGTCGAGCGCATCCAAGTCCGCATCATCGGTGCCGACCGTCATCGCTACCTCGTCACGTGCAACGGTTACCCGGTGCCGCTGCTCGCCACCGACAACCCCGACATCCAAGTGGGGGGTGTGCGGTTCAGGGCATGGCAACCACCCAGCGCGCTGCACCCGAGCATCACGATCGACGCTCCGCTTCGGTTCGAGCTCATCGACCTGGCCACCGAAACGTCGCGCGGCGGTTGCACGTATCACGTCGCACACCCCGGCGGACGCGCCTACGATGACCCGCCGGTCAACGCCGTCGAGGCCGAGGCGCGGCGCAGCCGGCGCTTCGAGGCCACCGGCTTCACCGCGGGCAAGGCCGACATGTCTGGCATCCGCGAAAAACAGGCCAGGATATCCACCGACATCGGCGCGCCGGGCATCCTCGATCTCCGGCGCGTGCGTACCGTGCTGCGGTAATGGCATCCGCAGAAGCGGTGCTGGGCACCAGCGAATCGTCGGCGGCCTCCGACGTCGACCGCCTGCTGGCCGGATACCGTGCCGCTCGCGCCCAGCAAGCCCTGTTCGATCTGCGTGACGGCCCGCGAATCGGTTACGACGAATTCGTCGACGAAGCCGGCAACGTGCGCCCCGGGTGGACCGAGCTGGCGGCCGCGGTCGGGGAGCGGGGAAGGGCGGGGCTGGACCGGCTGCGCTCGGTGGTGCACAGGCTGATCGACAACGACGGCATCACCTACACCGGGGTCGACGCCGACCGTGGAGGGGCCGCCGGCGGCGCAGGTGGCGCAGGTGGTCATGGCCCGGAACCGGGTCCCTGGCGCCTGGACCCGTTGCCGCTGCTGCTCTCCGTGGCCGATTGGGAGGTGCTGGAGGCCGGCATCGTGCAGCGGTCACGTCTGCTCGATGCCGTTCTCGCCGACCTGTACGGGCCCCGCCGAGCGCTCACCTCCGGCGTGCTGCCACCGGAACTGCTGTTCGCCCACCCCGGTTATCTGCGCGTCGCTAACGGAATCGAAATCCCGGGGCACCACCAGCTTTTCATGCACGCCTGCGACGTCAGCCGATTGGCGGATGGCAGCTTCCAGGTCAATGCCGACCGGACGCAGGCGCCGTCGGGCGCCGGCTATGCGCTGGCCGACCGGCGTGTCATCGCACACGCGATCCCCGATCTCTACGAGAGGATCGGGCCGCGACCGACGACACCGTTCGCGCAGGCGCTGCGGCTCGCGTTGATCGACGCGGCACCCGATGGCGCACAGGACCCCGCGGTCGTGGTGCTCAGCCCGGGCATTTACTCGGAAACCGCGTTTGACCAGGCGTATCTCGCGACCCTGCTGGGTTTCCCGCTGGTGGAAAGCGCAGACCTGGTGGTGCGCGACGGCACGGTGTGGATGCGCTCGCTGGGCACGCTAAAGCGCGTCGACGTCGTGCTTCGCCGCGTGGACGCCGACTACACCGACCCGCTGGATCTACGCGCCGATTCCAGGCTCGGTGTCGTCGGTTTGGTCGAAGCCCAACGCCGTGGAACGGTTACCGTCGTCAACACGCTCGGCAGCGGCATCCTGGAAAGCGCTGGGCTGCTGCGGTTTTTACCCGAGCTCGCCGAATGCTTGCTCGACGAGGCCCCCCTGCTGCATACCGCGCCCGTGTACTGGGCAGGCATCGACAGCGAACGCTCACACCTGCTGGCGAACCTCTCGTCGCTGTTGATCAAGTCCACGGTCGGCGGGGAAACCGTTGTTGGACCGACACTTTCTCTATCGGAACGCGAAGAGCTCGCCGCGCGAATCACGGCCATACCGCAGCAGTGGGTCGGCCAGGAGCTGCCGCAGTTCTCGTCTGCGCCCACCGATCATGCCGGTGTGTTGTCATCGGCGGGCACCGGCATGCGGTTGTTCACGGTCGCCCAACGCAGCGGGTATGCGCCGATGATCGGCGGACTCGGATACATATTGGCATCCGGCGCTGCCGCATACACCATGAATACCGTTGCAGCAAAAGATGTCTGGGTGCTTCCGACGGAGCGTGCGCGAGCCGAGACAGTGAGTTTGCCGTCGGTGACGACGCCGGTGAAGACCGGCGCGGGTACGCTCGGGGTCAGCTCGCCGCGTGTGCTGTCCGACCTTTTCTGGATGGGCCGCTATGGCGAACGTGCCGAGAACATGGCCCGCTTGCTGATTGTCGCGCGCGAGCGCTATCACGAATTCCGGCATCGGCAGAACGCGGAAGAAAGCGAGTGTGTGCCGGTGCTCATGGCGGCGCTGGTTCGGATAACCGGGACCGACATCGGGGTGGCCGGCGATCGCGCGGAGATGATCGCCGTCGCGCCCTCGACGTTGTGGTCGCTGACCGTGGACCGCGACCGGCCGGGATCCCTTGTGCAGTCGGTGGATGGGCTGGCGCTGGCCGCGAGGGCGGTGCGCGACCAGTTGTCGCGCGACACTTGGATGGTGTTGGCCGGCGTCGAGCGCGCGATGGTGCACAGGGCCGACCCGCCGGACTCGCTCGCCGAGGGCGACGCCCTGCTGGCCTCCATTCAGGCGCAGACGTTAGCGGGGATGTTGACGTTGTCGGGAGTGGCCGGAGAGTCGATGGTGCGTGACGTCGGCTGGACGATGATGGACATCGGCAAGCGCATCGAACGCGGCCTGTGGCTGACCGCCTTGCTACGAGACACCCTCACCACGGTCCGCGGTGCCGCCGCCGAGCAAACCATCATCGAGTCAACACTTTTGGCTTCTGAATCCTCGGTCATCTACCGGCGCCGGACGGTGGGCAAGGTGAGTGTTGCGGCCCTGGCCGAGTTGATGCTGTTCGACGCGACCAATCCGCGGTCGCTGGTGTATCAACTGGAGCGGCTTCGCACCGACCTTAGCGAGCTGCCGGGCTCGTCCGGGTCGTCGCGGCCGGAGCGGGCGATTGCCGAGATCAGCACCCGGCTGCGCCGATCCCATCCCGCGGAGCTGGAAGGGGTCACGGCCGACGGGCGCCGTGAGGAACTGGCCGATCTGCTCGCTGCGGTACACGCCGGGTTGCGTGACCTGGCCGAGGTCATCACCGCGACGCAGCTGTCGCTGCCCGGCGACATGCAGCCGCTGTGGGGGCCCGACGAGCGGCGGGTAATGCCCTGACCCCCAGGGCATTTCAGCGGTGGTTTTGGGTAAAGAACTGCCAAATGGTGTCGGTGGCGTTGAGCGCCGTCGACGGCGCGGGGAGGCCCACGAGCTGTTGCAGCACGGGTTTGGGCACGCCGCCGGGCCATTGATGGCCCGCCCCGGCCACCGAAATCAATTCCACCGTGCGCCCGTTCGCGCACCCGGCGATCTGAGTGGTCACGTCTCCTGCGGTGGTTGAGTTGGGTTGCCCGCACCCGTCGATGGATCGCCAGGTGCCGTTGACCGACTCCACGGATGGACCGTCGACGCGCGGATTACCGTTGGCCGCGAACGCTTTTCCGGGTCCGCCGTTGTAGGGGACCCTGTCGTCCGCGGTGCCGTGGATCTGTAGGACCGATGTCGGCCGAGCGTTTGAGCAGTCCGTCAGCAGTGTGCCGGCGACCGGTGCGATCGCGGCGAAGACGTCGGTCTGGCAGCCCAGCCGAAGCGCCATCATCGCACCATTGGACATGCCGGTGACATAGACCCGGGCCGGATCAATCGGGATCTGTTGCCCGATGTCGGAGACCATGGTGGTGATGAACCCGACGTCGTCGAGGTTGGTGCGCTGCGGTTCGCCACAGCATGACCCGGCGTTCCAGGCACGGCCCAAGCCATCGGGGTAGGCGACCAAGAAATGTCCGCCGTCTGCCTCGGCGTCCCAGTTGTAGTCACGCTCCGCCTGGTCGCCGGTCCCAAAGCCGCCGTGCAGCATCACCACCAGTGACGCCGGTCCGGTGAGTCCCTGCGGTCGATAGAGGTGAAAGGTCCTGCTGACGCCCCCCGCCTCAATGGTCTGAGTGGAATCCCCGACCGGGATGCCGCGGGCGTCGGGTGTTCCCAATGCATGGCCGCCACCAAGGCATCCGCCGACAAGGACCGCCAGTACTCCGGCGAGAAACACTCCGCACACCCGAACCCATCGAGACCCCATGACCCCATCGTGGCAGCCGCCGCGATATTTGACAAGTAACTTGTCAATTGTCCGTCGAGTGGCACACTCATGACCATGCGACGCGTTGGCGATGCCGAGTGGGAACCCACCGTTCCGGCCCTGGTGCAGTTGGTGGCCGCGTCCGGGGCTCCGCGCCTGCGAGCGGCGTTCGCGGCAGCCGGTCTCGACGGGATCCGGCCGGCGCAATCGGCGGTGCTGGTGCCACTGGCGGCCGGCGGGCTGCACGCGTCGGATCTGGCGGATCGTTTCCGGGTAAGTCGACAAGCGGTAGCTCAGGCGATTGCGGCACTTGAACGCCATAGCTACGTGACTCGGGTTCCCGATCCGGTGGATGCTCGCGCCCGCCTCATTGAACTGACCCCGCGTGGCCGCGAGGCGCTGCGCGTGATGCGTTCCCACGCACTCGATTTGGAGAAACGCTGGCAGCGGACCCTCGGGCAGCGACGATTGGCGGAACTGCGCGAGATTCTGCAAATGTTGCTCGACGCGGAATCCGGCCGATTATCGTGACGGCATGGAAGAAAGGTTTGCGCTTATCAACCGCCGCTTGGCCCTGCTTGAAGAGCAAGTCCGCCGGTTGTCGGAAGCGGCCGGCGTCCCATGCCCGACGTTCATCAGCGACGTGGGTACTAGCGCACCGGGGCAACGCGTAGGCGGTGTGCCCGCCGAAGTTGTCTCCCTCGCCCGGTCCGGCAACGCTATTGCGGCGATCAAGCTGCTGCGCGAGCTGACTGGAGCCGACCTACGCGAGGCGAAAGCCGTTGTCGATTCGCTGCGGTGAGATCCTACTCGAACACCAATAGTCTTCCGCGGCACTATGATCCACGAAATACGCTGTTTATTCGTTGTTTGAATGCGTCGTCGAATCGGCGGTAGGTGCTCCGCAATATGTGTGCCGGCCAGCGTTCTGGGGTTAGCTCGTCGGGCAGCATCGGGTCGAGCTGAAGATGCCGGACCACGGCGATCGACAATGCGAATTCGTACCGGATACTCTCGGTCGAGTCGTCGCGCTTGTTCGGCTTCAGCTCGACGCCCATCGCCTCGGTGAGGACCTTGGCATCGGCCATCCACTCGTCAAGGGAAAAAAGTGACCGCATCTTGTCGGCGGTGATGTTCGTTGCGGCGTTATGGAAATGGGTGCACTGCTGATCCAGGATCGCCCGGGACGGCGGAAGTCGTTGCGGGTCAAGGTTATCCGGTCGGATCCACACACCCTCGCGAAGTTCGGCCAGGTGCAGTGCCGTCGCTGCTTTCCTGAGCTCGAGGCGATCGGCTGCCGGCCGACGTTCCAGCGAGACGATCGCCAGTTCCCACGTGCCGTCCCATTGGTGGGCGGCCCCGTCGTCAATCCGCGACGCCTCGTCGACTCGCTCGCGGCGTTCCAGCAGGTGCCCGGCCAGTGCGTAGCTGCCGTCTTCGGTGGCGAGTTCGCCATTGGAGACCATTCGCCACAGGCAGGTCCGGGCCGCGCCGTCGCTGATCCCGAACAAGGAGGCCATCGCGACCAGCGTGCCCGCCGGAAGACGGGCCTGGTCGGCGCCGAGCAAAGCCGACGCGAGCACCGACCGCGCGCTGAGCGGCCGGTTGCCGATCAGTTCGCTTACGCGGGACGGGGATGCTGCGGGCACCCGGCTATTTTCGCTGATCACCGATCACCGCGCATACCGATATCACTAGATCATTGACGCGTGATTATCAAAATGTGATACTGCTCGCATGGTTTCCCCGTCGAAGACGTTGGTGGCCGATGATGCCGAGATCGTTCGGCGCATCCTTACGCACATCGACGCCGGAACTACCGATGAGGGCGAGGCTTGGCGCGAGCCCGTCGAAAACTATCTGAGCCCAAGCAGGTTCGACGAGGAACTCAGGTTGCTGCGCACGATGCCGAGTGTGTTCGTTCCCTCGGCGACGATCCCGAACCCGGGCGACCACGTCGAACGGACCGCCTTCGGGGCGCCCTTATTCGCTGTGCGCGGAAGCGATCGGCGGGCGCGGGTGTTCCGCAACGCGTGTCGTCATCGCGGCTTCGCCCTCGTCGAAGGGGCGGGGTGCTCTCATGCGTTCGTGTGCCGCTACCACGGCTGGACGTATCGTCTGGACGGCTCGCTCGCGCATGTGCCCCACGACGATGCCTTCCCTGATCTGGATCCCGCCACGCGCGGTCTGGTCGAGGTCGCGAGCCGCGAAGTGGACGGGCTCATCGTCATCGGACCAGTCGACCCCGTCGACGCAGGCATGCAAGCCCGCGCTGACGACGCGATGACATGGTTGGCCGACGGGACTCCGTGGCGCGACAAGCTGCTCCCGGCCGAGCGGCTGATATCTGTGGAATCCACTCTGCGGGAGATGAACTGGAAGGTGCTCGCCGAGCAGTTCTTGGAGGGTTACCACATCCGCTCGACGCACAAAGACACGTTCTTCCCGGTGCAGTACGACGACCTCAATGTGGTCGAGACGTTCGGCCCGAACAGTCGTATCACGTTCCCGTACCGCAACATTGAACGGCTTCGTGATCGCCCGGAGAGCACGTGGGCAACGGACGCGCGGGTGACCTATCTGTATCAGCTCTTCCCCAACGTCATGCTGGCGACGTTCCCGGACGCGGTGTCCGTGGTCGTGATCGACCCGGTCGACGTCGATCACAGCACGGTTGTTGTCTATTCGATGGTCAGGCCGGAGGTCGCCGACCGAGATTCACTCAACGCACCAAATCTGGCGGGCGCGGGTAGCTTGATTGGGCGCGGACTCGTGGAAGACAACGAGATGTCGGAGGGCGTACAGCGCGGATTGCACTCCGGTGCGAACGAGTTCGTGGAGTTCGGGCGGCACGAGAGCGCGGCTGGCCATTTTCACGCCACCCTCGATGAGCGCCTGGTCCGATCGATCATCGCCTGACCTCAGGAGTCGAATGGGGCCATTCGCACGGCCAGGGGCAAGCCGCAGCGAACGAGCAGCTTGAAGCGTCCCGCGGGCACCGCCGCCGCCTCGGCCCGCATCATTTCAGTGAGTTCTCGTTTGAAATCGCCTCGCGGGTAACGGCGTAAGACCTCCTGCACGTTGCCGGGAGCGACGTCCCACACGCGCAGTCCGGCGCCGTCCACCATGGCTCCCCATTGCAGGTAGCAGCCAACCCAGCCGTCGGCGTCCACCTTGATCCCCGGGGTGGTGTGCACGCAGATACCGTCGGCGAGTAGATCCGCCCGCGCGTCGTCCACTCCCGCGGCGTGCGCACAGGTGAGCATCCGATCGACGCTGCCGAGGGTGAAATCACGATCCGCCGTCGGACTGGCAATGCCATAGTCGTGCAGCAGCGACCCGCAGTAGAAGAGCTCGTCGTCCATCTCAATTCCGTCGACGGCCGCGAGCGCACGCCCGAACAGCCAGGTGCGGTACGAGTGCCCCTCGAGGGACGGCGGCAATTCCGCGCAGGCCTCTTCGGCCTCGCGCGCGAACCTCGAATCGGGCACCTGGAAAGTGTCCAGGTCAACACCCGCGGCCGCCTCCGGAATACGGCCGAGCGCGAGCCTGACTCGTCCGACAGCGTTGTCCCATTGGCCTATCGCAATCGCAACGACAAGACGCCGTCGTTCTGCACTCGATAGCCGGCCGCCGGTGCGACGGGCCCACGCAAGACCGCCCAGCCGCTGCGGATCTGGCACGGGCTAAGGGGTTTTGAGGAACACGTCGTTGAGGGTGACGGTACGAAGGTTGCGGGATCGGATGATGTCGACGAGTTGCGGATAGACGTGGGTGACCGGCTCGTGATTGAGGTGACCGATAACGATGTCCTGCGGGGTGAAGTACTTGTCGGCCATCTTCACGATGTATTCCTCGGTGATCAACGTGGAATCCGACAGCGAACCCGACCACAAGGTCGGGACTTTGTAGCCAAGGTCGGCTGCCACGGCATCAACGGCGGCGTTGTGTTTTGCGTACGGCGGCCGGAAGTACGGCTTGGCGCCGACTCCGTAGGTCTTCTTCAAGAAATCATCATTGCGGGTGAGCTGCTGGGCGATCTCACTTTTCGTCAGCGTGGTCAAATCTGGGTGCGACCATGTGTGGTTGCCGAGTTGGATTTGTCCGGAGTCCACCAACGGCCGCAGTAGCGCCGCGTTCTCGGTCCATGAGTTGTATGTGCCGTTGACGAAATATGTCAGCCGCATGCCGGTGTCTTTGGCGAGCTGTGTGTAGGCGCGCACCACCTCACTGTTGACGCCGTCGTCGAGGGTCAGCGCAAGCAGATCACCTTCGCCGGGGATCTTGGTGAGTGCGCCCCCGCCGGGCAGCGCGATGCGCGCACTGGGCGAGGGGGGCGGCAACAAGGCCGCCGGCGCGGTTGGACCCGAGGTCGCCACCGCACCGCCGGCGGTCTGGGCGAATGTCTGCGGCTGCGGATCGACCACCAGCCGGGCCGCGCCGACACCGGCCACCGTGGCAGCGGCGAGCGTCCCGAGGAAACGACGGCGGTTCAGCTCTGGCACCGCCATGCCTTGAAAAAGACCGGTGGACCTAACCTGATTCTGCGTGGATTGTTTGCGGTGAGCCCCTCGGGCACGCGAGCGCCCGCGAGGGGTGCCCGTGCTGCCAAAGTCTGCGTCCACAGCAGCGAACCGTACCACTAGCAGCGGCGATATGTCGGATTGTCCACGGGGGGTCAGCTGAGGGTTCGCTTCGAAAACTGTCCGGGCAACCTCCGGGACTGCCTTGCGAGGGCTCGACGATAGATAGCTCGGGTGCTGCGGGGGGTGCCCTGACAACGCGTGTGTATGGCCACCGGCAACCACGATCGGCCACCGCGCGGGCCGTTCGAGATAGCCGCATGACCACCGCATTCGTGTTGTCTGGCGGTGCAAACCGGTGCGGTCGAAGTGGCGGATGGCGCATGCCCTGGCCGATGACGGCACAACGCCGGACCCGATCGCGGGCACCGCGTCGGCACGCTCAACGCCGCAGGGATCGCTCCCGCCCGGAGCGGACGGGTTATCGATTTGTGACTGTTGCTGTTGGAGAAAGAGACATTCCCCACTCAGTGCGGCGCCACGCCGCGGCGTTGTGGCAATGGCACGGACTCGGTGTTCGGGGTCCCCAACGTGGAGGCCAGCCAGGGCAGTGCTGCGGCGAACGCCTGCGCGGCGAACGGCCAGTCATGCCTGCCCGGCTGGGTCGCCACCGCGCAGTCGATCCCGTTGGCGGCGGCGGCGTTGCACAACGAGTAGGCGGCGGCGTCCTGGCCTTCGGGGTTGGCGACGGGGTCGGGTGTCGTAGCACCGGTCGGGCCGGCCGCCTGGGCGAGGTTATGCGGACCGGTGGGTGCAGGCACGTCGAACCATCCAACGACCCCGGAGTAGCGACCGTGGTGATTGATGACGGTGATCGGGTCGTAGGCAGCCCAGGCCGCTTGGTTGCCGCCGAACAACCGGGCGATGGTTTGCTCCTTGGTGCCGACGTTGGGGCGTACGTCGCCGGCGACGTCGACAAACGTGCTGAAGACATCGGGGTGCATGACCGTCAGGTCAACGGCGCAGGTACCGCCCATCGACCATCCGGCGGCGCCCCAATTGGCCCGGTCGGCGCTCACCCCGAAGTTGCTGACCATGAACGGCACGACATCCTTCGTCAGATGATCGGCGGCGTTACCGCGGCCGCCGTTGACGCACTCGGTGTCGTTGTCGAACGCGCCGGTGGCATCGACGAACACCAGCACCGGGGCGTAGCCCTGATGATGGGCCGCGAAGTTGTCCACGGTGTCGAATGCGCCGCCGGCGCGCAGCCAGTCGGCGGGCGTGTTGAACGCCGAACTGATCATCATCACCGTCGGCAGCCGCGGCGGCGGGTTGGTGGCGAACCAGGCCGGAGGCAGATACACCAATTCGGGACGGTGCGAAAAATGCGACGCGTCGGCGCCGATCGTCACCGGCACCACGACGCCCTTGCTCGGCCTGGTCCCCTTGACCTGCATCGCGGTGACCTTCAGCCGATCGATCTGGTCGGGCAACGGCCCAGCGGTGAGCTGGTTCCACGCGGCGCTCACCGTCGGGAAGTAGCCGACCCACACGTTCAGGACCAACACCGCACACAGCGCGCACAGGGGCACCGACAGCACCGCCACCCCGCGCCGCCACCAGCGGGCGCCGGGCCAGCCCAGCAACAGCACGGCGACGGCAAGTCCACTCATCGCTATCCACACCCACAGCGACGCCGGTGCCGGGTCACCGGCCACCCCGAGCGACGCGATGTACCGGTACGCCAGCGCCGTCACCGCGGCCGCCACGGTCAGCGCCACCGGAAATCCCCACCTGCGCCAGCGTCGCTTTCGCCAATCGATCGCGCTGACGGCCACCAGCAGGGTTAACACCTGCACCGCTGCCGGCAACCCGCCGTGCAGCAAGGACAGTTGTTCAAAGTGACCCAACAGCGATGACTTCCTATGACTTTGGTAACGGCGCTAGATCGAGGCGGCAGCACCAACTATCCCATAACAGCGCCGCTGGCGATGTCGACGATGGCCGCGTGTGGGCAGCCGACGGGCGTGCCCGGACAGGCATGTGTGGATTTGCGCGTGCACTTTATGGTTGGTCGATAGGGCCACGAATCGGCGGCGGAGGTCGGATGGCGTCAGCACATTTGTGCCGGGCCTGTGGTCTGGGCCTGCGTCCAGACGCCCGATTCTGCGACGGCTGCGGCGCCCCGGCTCGCGCCCGCTCCGACTTTGCCGAGTACAAGCAGGTGACGGTGATGTTCGCCGACGTGGTGGGGTCGATGCGGATCGCCGCGGCACTCGGCCCGGAGCGGCTGCGCGAGATCATGGCCGAGCTGATGCAGCGCAGCACCGCGGTCGTGCAGCGGTACGGGGGCACGGTGGACAAATTCACCGGCGACGGACTCATGGCGGTGTTCGGCGCGCCGGCGGCGCTCGAAGACCATGCCCTTCGCGCCTGCCTGGCCGCGCTGGGAATCCAAGACGAGATGCAGCGCCTGGCCGCCGAGGTGGACCGCAGTGACGGGATTGCGTTGCGGCTGCGAATCGGGTTGAACTCCGGTCAGGTGATTGCCGGTGAAATGAGTTCTGGCCCTGGTGGTTACACCGCGATCGGGGAGCAGGTCGGATTCGCGCAGCGGATGGAGGCGGTGGCCCCGCCCGGCGGGGTGATGCTCAGTGAATCGACCGCGCGCTTGGTCGAACATGCGGCGGTATTAGGGGAGCCGGAACGGGTGCGCATCAAAGGCGGCGACGACGCCGTTGCTGCGCGTCGCCTGCTGGCGGCCGGCAATGAACACACGCAGTTAGGCCGGCGGGGGCCGGCGCTTGTCGGGCGCGCGGCGGAAATGAACACCCTTGTCGGGATGCTGGAGCAATCGATCAATGGCGTCGGGTGTGTGGCCACATTGGTTGGGCCACCCGGCATTGGCAAGAGCCGCATGGTCGGCGATACGGCCAAGCTGGCCACTGCCCGGGGTGTCCAGGTGTATCCCACATTCTGCGAGTCACATGCGCGCGAAGTGCCTTACCGCGTGGTGGCCCGGCTGCTGCGAACGGTGTTCGCCGTGCGCGACCTCGCCCCGGATGCGGCGCGGAGTCGGGTTCGTGCGCGGATCCCAAACGCGAACTCCGAGGACCTCCTGTTGCTGAACGACCTGATCGGTATTGGCGACGCCGGAGCGGCTCTGCCCGCTATTTCTCCCGATGCCCGCCAGCGCCGGTTGGCTGCCTTATTGAAGGCCGCCGTCTTCGAACGGACGACACCGACGCTGTTCGTCATCGAGGATGTGCACTGGATCGACGAGGCCAGTGAGTCCATGCTCGCCGAATTCGTCGCCGCGGTGCCTTTGATGCCTTCGACCCGGTCGCTGGTCCTGATCACCCATCGGCCCGAATACCGCGGTGCGTTGTCGCGGGCACCGGGTGCGCAAACCATCGCCCTGGAACCGTTGACCGCGGCACAGACCGTTGCGCTGGCAACGACAATTTTGGGCACCCACCCGTCGGTCACCTGGCTGGCGGGTCACGTCGCCGAACGGGCCGCCGGAAACCCGTTCTTCGCCGACGAGATCGTGCGCGACTTGGCAGAACGCGGCGTACTCACTGGCGATCGCGGCGACTACATCTGCCGGGACAAAAGCGCCGACCTCCGCGTGCCGGACACACTGCAGGCCGCTATCGCCGCCCGTATCGACCGCCTCGGCGCGCCTGCCAAACATGCGCTATACGCCGGCGCCGTCATCGGTGCCCGGTTCAGCCTCGATCTGTTGACCGCCGTCCTGCCTGAGACCGGTGAGAACGGTACCGCCATCGCCGAACTCCAGCGAGGCGAGCTCATCGACCAGGTAGGTTTTGCGCCGCGCGCGGAATACGCGTTCCGGCATCCACTGATCCGCGCCGTGGCCTACGCATCGCAACTGCGGACCCGCCGCGCCGAGCTGCACAGGCGGGCAGCGGTTGTCATCGAGGACAGCCACACCGACTCGGTGGATCAGAACGCCGCGTTGATCGCCGAACACCGAGAGGCCGCCGGGGATCTGCGCGCCGCATTCGGTTGGCACATGCGTGCCGGAGCATGGTCGGTCAACCGCGACCTAGTCGCGGCCGGGATCAGCTGGCATCGCGCCAGTCACGTCGCTGACCGGCTGCCAGCCGACGATCCCGACCGGACGGCGCGGCGGATCGCACCACGGGCCCTGATATGCGGGACCCTGTGGATGGCCGGCGGCAGCATCGCCGACACCGGCTTCGACGAACTCGCAGAGTTGTGCGAGTTGAGTGGCGATCGGGCATCGCTGGCGGTCGGCATGGCGGGTCAGGTTGCGGCGCTCGCGGGGCATCAACGGCTGCGTGAGGCTTCAGAACAGGCCTCGAAGTTGATCGCGTTGCTCGAGGAGATCGGCGATCGGGCTTTGATCGTTAATCTGCTCTCCGCCGCCATCTATGCCAAGGAGGAGGTCGGCGAGATGACGGAGGCGTTGCGACTGGCACAACGGGTGATCGACCTGTCCGACGGTGATCCCCCCTTGAGCCACCTGGTCATGGGGTCACCACTGGAGATGGCGACGAGAAACCGTGGCCTCACCAGACTCTGCCTCGGCATCCGGGGGTGGAGATCCGATTTCGACGAGGCTGTCCGGCTCGCATCCTCGTCCACCCCGATGGCCCATGCCGGGGCGATCCTGTACAAGTACGTGGTTCCCGTCCCGGTCGGCGCGCTGCCTGCCGATGCCGTGGCTCTGCGCGAGACCGCCGATGCACTGCGAACCGCCGAGCAAGCCGGCGACGACTACACAATGGCACTCGCCCAGCTCACGCGAGGTTTGGTGTTGGTCCACCACGGTGGTCCCCGCCGAAAGCAGGGCCTCAACCTGCTGACTCAAGCCCGCGACGCCGTCCTGAAACGGGGATTCACCGTCAACGCGATGGCCGTTGTCGATCCCGAGATCGCAAGGGAGAAGGCCCGAAACGGCGATCTAGACGGCGCCATCGAGCTGGCCCGATCTGCTATCGACGACATGTTCGACCGGGGTGCAATGTTCTTGCGGGGCGTTGCCACCACGGTGCTGGTCGAGGCGCTGCTGGAGCGCGGCGCCGGCGGCGATCTGGACGAGGCGCAAGCCGCCATCGATCGGCTGGCCGCCGTCCCCACCGAGCCTGGCTTCGTCTTGCACGAACTTCCGTTGTTACGGCTGCGAGCGCTGGTGGCACGCAAGCAGGGTGACGACGCGGGTTGTCGTGAGTTGATGCAGCGCTACCGCGCCAAGGCTGCGGCGGCCGGATTCGATCCGCTCGTCGATGCGATGGAATGATCCAATTCCCGGCGTGGAGATCAGCAGTAGGACACGCCCATGTCGACCGAAACCTGGGTGCCGGTGACAAACCTGGATTGGTCGGAGGCCAGCCAGGCGACGGCGTCGGCGATGTCCTCGGGCTGGGCGTGGCCTTCGGGTAGCAGCGGCCTGTTCAGGCCCCGCAGGTAGGGGTAGGTCTCACCGGCCGAGTGGATCGCCTCGCGCATCTGGCCGCCGCCCATGGGGCTCTCGACCGCCCCAGGGTGCACGCTGTTGACGCGGATGCTGTGCCGGCCCAGTTCGGCGGCGAACCCACGGGCCATACCGGTGACCGCGTGTTTGCTCGCCACGTAGTGGATCATGAACGGCTCCATCTTGACGCCGGCTGCGGACCCGATCAGGATGATCGACCCGCCACGGCCCCCGTCGATGATGTGGCGAGCAGTGGCCATCACGGTGTTCCACGTGCCGATCACGTTGGTGTCGATGGTGTCGCGGAAGGATTCGGCGGTGATCTGATCCCACGGCGCCGGGCTGCAGATGCCGGCGTTGGCGACGACGATGTCGAGACGACCCAGTTCCCCGACCGCCTCGTCGACGGACGCTTGGAGCGCGCCGAGGTCACGGATGTCGACTACCGCGGTGCTGACCCGCCTGCCGTTGGCGCTGACCAGCTGCGCCGTCTCGGCAAGGTCGGCGGGCGTCGGCGAATCGTACGGAACACTGGACGGCAACGGCCCGGCAAGATCAAGCGCAATGATGTCGGCGCCGTCGGCGCTGAGTCGCACCGCGTGCGCCCGGCCCTGTCCGCGCGCGGCGCCGGTGATCAGCGCCACCCTTCCCGAGAGTGACTGGCCCATTGGTCTTTTGCGTTCCTTTCCTGCCGATCCCTGATCGCAGGCAGTGAACCCTTCCTGCGGGAACGTCGTTGTCCAAATGGTGCTCAGCGGAGCACTCGGCGAAGCGTAGCCTCAACCTGGCACTGCCGGAAAAACGGAAGGAGAATCTCAATGATGTTGTCAAGCCGCCGCAGCGGTAGGTGCGGTGGGTTGATATGGCTTGTGGTCGCGCAGCATTGCCCACAGAACGTTGAGGCGTCGTCGGGCGAGGGCGAGCACGGCTTGGGTGTGGCGTTTTCCCTCGGCGCGTTTGCGGTTGTAGTAAGTCCGCGATGCCGGGTCGGTGCGGATGGCGATGTGGGCGGCCAGGTAGCAGGCCCGCAGCAGACGTCGGTTGTAGCGGCGGGGGCGTTTGAGGTTGCCGTTGATGCGTCCGGAGTCGCGCGGGACCGGGGCCAGCCCGGCGACGCCGGCCAGGCGGTCGGGATTGCCGAAAGCGCTCATGTCCCCGCCGGTGGCGGCCAGGAACTCGGCACCAAGGGTGACACCGAAGCCGGGCAAGCTCAGGATGATTTCGGCGTGGCGGTGGCGGCGAAATCGCTCCTCGATCATCGCTTCGGTGTTGCCGATTTCGGTGTCGAGGGTCATCACCTCCTCGGCCAGCCGGGCCACCATGGCCGCGGCCAGTTGTTGTCCGGGCACGATGGTGCGTTGGGCGTTAGCCGCCTCCATGGCGGCAGCGGCAACGGCGTCGGCGTTGCGGGCCTTGCGTTTACGCAGCCAGAGCGCCAGCCGGGCAGCACCGGCGCGACGCAGCCCGTCGGGGGTTTGATACCCGGTGAGCAGGGTCAGCGCGGCCTTGCTGGCGCTGTAGTCGAAGGCACGCTCGAGAGCAGGGAAATATTCGAGCAGCTGGGCGCGCAACCGGTTGAGCGCGCGGGTGCGATCGGCCACCAAATCGGTGCGCCGGGCCGTGAGAATCCGCAACTCCACAGCGATGTCATCCCCGACTCGCAGCGGCTGCAGGTCGCGGCGCATCCGCGCCTGATCGGCGATCACGGCGGCGTCTTTGGCGTCGGTTTTCCCTTCCCCGCGATAACCGCCCGAGGCATGGTGCACGGTGCGCCCAGGAATGTAGAGCAGCCGTTGCTCGGCGGCGATCAGCAAGGTGATCAGCAATGCCGCCCCGCCGGCATTCAAATCGATCGCCCAGGTCAGCTCACCACCATCAGCCAGCGTCTCGGCCGTGCCGATCAAATCCAGCAGCGCGGATTCGTCATTGGCCACCCGCCGCGACAGCAGCCGCTTCCCGTCGGCATCGATGACCACGCAATAGTGATCCGATTTCCCACCATCAACCCCGGCCCACAACGGTTGTGCCACAACCACCTCCCTGCTCGCTGTCGGTCCGACCAACCCAGCAGACGACCACGCCGTCACGTCCTTACACAGCGATCAAATCGCATCTCTCAATTAGCGGTCGAGTCGTCGCGGGACAACAGGCGGCCAATCTCCTTCGGCCATCACCGATGGCGACCACATGAAAGCCATACCTGCTGCCCCTGGGCGATTCGAAGCCTAAGGCCAACGGCAACGAACACCCTGCAAGAAAGGTAAGGACATCATGACTGTCACCGTTGTCGACGCGGGACCTCAGCGAGTCTGCCGGTCGGTCGAAGTGGCAGCGCCGGCAGCCGAGCTGTTCGCCATGGCTGCCGATCCCCGGCGCCACCATGAATTGGATGGATCGGGAACTGTGCGCGACAACATCAAGGTGCCCGCGGAAATGGCTGTGGGATCGAAGTTTTCGACGAGCATGAAGATGTATGGGCTGCCGTACCGGATCACCAGCACGGTGACCGCCTTCAAACCGAACGAATTGGTCGAATGGCGTCATCCTGTTGGTCACCGCTGGCGGTGGGAGTTCGAGGCGCTCTCACCGACGCTGACCCGGGTGACCGAGGCGTTCGACTTTCACGACGCCGGTGCGCTCAAGAACAAGCTGAAGTACTACGAGCGGATGGGTTTCCAGAAGGCCAACGCGACGGGCATCGAGGCGACCCTGGCCAAGCTGCGAGACCGTTACGCCGCGCAGTAGGTGATCAGTCCGGGTCCGAGGCATCCCACGGGACGACGCCGGAAACCCAGTGGCTCAGCTTTTCGACCTGATCGTTGCGGTGCAGGTGGCGCGGCGGAGTCGCATAGCTGGAGTAGGGCCGGCAGCGGATGACGACGCGGTCCTCCCGGTCGCACATCTCTTCGACGGACGGCCGTGCCTCGTCGGGCAGTGGCTGGCCCGACATGCGGCCGGCCACCGCCATCATGACGTCGACGGCCAGCTCGCGGTCTCGGTCGATGGTGGCGTCGGCGTAGACCTGCAGATAGCTGAACGGCCAGCGCTCGTCGAGAACACACAGGCTGACCTTGCCGTCGCGTTCGACGATGCGGGCCTTGCCGCGCCCGGCCATTGTGGACACCAGCAGTTCGTCGGTGTCGGTGGGGATGTAGTAGACGATCGACATGGCCGGACCGTCGTTGCGGCGCCGGTAGCCGAACACACAGGTGCGGTGGGTGCGAACGAACTCGCGGCGCTCGGAGGGAACAGGTCGCGGTCGGTGGGAGCCGTGTACGGCTCAGGAGCGAGTGGGAGGAGCATCGTGAAAGTCCTTATTCATCAGCCGTATTGCGCGGCGCTCTATTTATGGATACACTGTATCCATAAATACCTCGACCGTCAAGATGCCTGTGAACCCCGGTAGTCAGCGTTCGCGTGGGCGCCCGGCGCTGCCCTTGGACCGGATCCTCGCGGTGGCTCTGGAAATTCTCGACGAGCAGGGCGCGGACGCGTTGTCGATGCGGTCACTGGCGCAGCGCCTGGAATCGGGCACGGCCACCCTGTACCGTCATTTCGCCAACCGCTCGGAATTGGTGGCGATGCTCGTCGAGCGCGTCCTCGGCGAGATCGACATCGACGCGCAGGCGGTTGCCGAACTGCCCTGGCGGCAAGCCTGCATGCTGTTCGCGCAGCAAATGTTCGAAGCGCTCGGCCGCCACGGCAACGTCGCGCCGCTACTGATCGGTCACGTCCCGATCGGCCCCAACGCGCTGGCCGGCCGCGAGATATGCCTCTCGGTGTTGCTCGACAACGGGTTTGCGCCGTCGGTCGCCGCCCACGCCTACGCCACGCTGGCCCGCTATGTCCTCGGATTCGCCATTCAGCTCTCGGGATCGACATCGGCCACCGCCGAGGGCGACGCCGAGGCGTCGGCCGCGTTCCATCATCTCGACCCGTCGCGCTATCCCGCGACGGTGGCCGTCGCCGACGAACTTCCGGTGCCGCTGGAGGAGGAGTTCGAATTCGGTTTGCGGCTCATCGTCGCCGGACTGGAGCGATTGCAGGGTTCAACGCATCCCGAGGCCCGATGAGCATCCAAACTTGTTGGCGCAGCCCATGACCCGAGCGGGCCAGCTGGTCAGCCGGTACGGTCTGGTGGTTGTACTGGCCTGGATCGGTTTCGGTAAGTACGTGAAGATGGAATCCCGCGTGCTCATCGAGCACAGCCCGCTGATGAGCTGGATCTACGACGTGTTCAGCGCCACCACGGTCGCGCGCGGGCTGGGGACGATGGAAATCGTTGCGGCGCTTCTCATTGCGGTGCGCCCGCTCTGGCCGCGAGTGTCGGCGGTTGGCAGCGCGTTAGCCATCGTGCTTTTCCTGGGGACGTTGAGCTTTTTGTTCACCACCCCCGGCGTGGTCGCGACCCGCGCCGCCGGCCTGCTGCCCGTGCTGTCGGCGTTGCCAGGTCAATTCCTGCTCAAGGATCTGGTGCTGATCGGCGTGGCGCTGTGGACATTAGGCGACTCTTTAACGGCCGCGTCGGACTCATCGCCGGCTCGACCGCGCAAACAGTGATCCCCTGATCAGCTTCTTGGCCGAGCTCAGGCTGGCTGCCTGTTCGGACAGACCGCGCATCAGCGCGCAGATGGTCTCGACCGCGGCGCCCGCATCGGTCTCGGGGGACAGCCGCCCTTGCACCCGGGCGTCCTCGACGATTTCGGCGACGACGTCGTGCAGCGCTTTGGACCCCGGATATTTTGGGCTGCCATGCCGGATCTGCGCAGTGCCCTGTGCGCGGATTGCCCTCAAAAACGCGGTCAGATAGGGATAGTCGAGGATCAACCGTTTCGACTCGTCCAGCACCGCATCGAGTCGGTCGTGCACATTGTCGGACTGCGCACTGGCAGCACGCAGCCGCGGCAAGACGATCTCCTCGATCTCGTCGCCCATCGCACTGAACAGCTCGGATTTGTTCGCAAAGTAGTGATAGAGGCTGCCGCTGGTCATGTCGGCCGCGCGGGCGATCTCACGGATGGTCGCCTGCGAGTAACCGACCTCGGCCACACAGCGCATCGCGGCGATGATGATCCGCCGGCGCGTCCGCTCGCCGTCTGCGCCTACCGGTCGGCCGAGCTGAGATGTCGTGCCGGTCATGCCACCCCTTCGCGGACGCCGGAACTAATCGATCGGTCGAATATATTCGACCGAAGGGATTAGACGATTTGTCCGCCTCAGAGCGACAGCCTCTCAAGTTGTCGCTGCGAGGCGGGCAAAGCAGGCGAGTGGGGACGCGATCGCAATGACCCGGGCGCAGCTGGGCCGCCCCGTCGGTGCCAGCGGAGAGGAAACTCGCCAGCGGATCATCGTCGCGACCATGCGCTGTGTGGCCGAGGTCGGGTATTCCAAGGCGACCATCCGTGAGATCGCCCGGATGGCGAACGTGACCAGTGCCAGCCTGTACAACTACTTTCCGAACAAGTCGGAGCTGATCAAGGCGACGATCGCGGCCAGAGCCGACGCCGCGATGCCGCGGCTGCGCCGGGCGGCACAAGGCGACGGCGGCATCGTCGATCGGATCGAAGCGGTGCTCGACGAATGCGGCCACCTGATGCGCGAGTACCCCGACTTGGCCGCATTCGAGTTTGCGATCCGGGCGGAACATGTCACCACCCCGGACGGACCGGAAGTGGAAGCCGGGTTCGAGACGTTCCGCGAGATCATCGAGGGCGTCGTTGCCGACGCGCACCGGCGTGGCGAACTCGGTGATCACCCGGATCCGCGGGGCGCGGTGGAGGCGATCTACGCGCTCGTCTATGGCCTGACCGAGCTGGCAGCTACGTTGCCGCCCGAGGACTATCAAGCCGCGCTGACCTCGGCAAAGGTCTTGGTGAGAGGCACGCTCTTCGATGGCCGCCAGACGCCGACTCCTTGATACGATCAAGCGATTAATTATAGAGTCGGGCTCACGGAGAGTGGGGTCGAAACCTTGACCGAGACTGTTGGGTGCGCGATCGACGTCGATGCACTGCGGCAGAAGTACGCCGACGAGCGGGCACGGCGACTGCGCCCCGACGGCATCGCGCAGTACGTGGAGATCGCCGGCGAATTCGCCCAATTCGCCGATGACCCCTGGGTGGACGGCCAATGCGCGCGCGAACCGCTGACCGACGAGGTCGACGTGGCCATCGTCGGGGCCGGCTTCGGCGGACTGTTGACGGGAGCACGGCTACGCGAGCTCGGTGTCGACAGCGTGCGATTGATCGACCGGGCGGCCGACGTGGGCGGCACGTGGTACTGGAATCGCTATCCGGGAATCGCCTGCGACGTCGAGTCCTACGTCTACATCCCGCTGCTGGAAGAGCTCGGCTACATCCCCGCGGATAAATACGCCAAGGGAGCCGAGATCTTCGCGCACTGCCAGCGCATCGCCGAGCACTACGACCTCTATCGTGACGCGTGCCTGCAGACCGACGTCTATGAGATCCGTTGGGACGCCGCAAGTTCCCGCTGGATCATCCGAACCAACCGGGGCGACGAGATGCGGGCCAGGTTCGTCTCCATGGCCAACGGGTATCAGGCGAAACCGAAGCTGCCCGGCATTCCCGGGATCAGCTCGTTTCGCGGGAAGACATTTCATACCAGCCGGTGGGACTACCGCTACACTGGCGAGAAGCTGGAGAACCTGGCCGCTAGCCGCGTCGGCATCATCGGCACCGGGGCGACCGCGGTCCAATGTGTACCGCACCTGGCGGCCGCGGCGCAGCACCTCTACGTCTTCCAGCGCACGCCGTCATCGGTGGATGTGCGCGCCAACCAGCCCACGGATCTGCAGTGGGCCAACACATTACAGCCGGGCTGGCAACAACAGCGGATAAAGAACTTTCAGATCCTCACCGCCGGCGGGCAGGCGCAGGAAGATCTGGTCGCCGACGCCTGGACGAGCATCACCCGGAAGCTTCCGGTGATGCGCCACGACACCGACACGTCGGTGAGCCCCGAGCAACGCACCCGCGACATCGAGCTCGCCGACTTCGCCAAGATGGAGGAAATCCGGGCGCGGGTCGCCGAGATTGTGGCCGATCCCGCCACCGCCGAGGCGCTCAAACCCTGGTATGGCTACTTCTGCAAGCGGCCGTGCTTTCACGACGAGTATCTACACACGTTCAACCGCGACAACGTCACGCTGGTCGACACCCGCGGCCGCGGGGTGGAACGCGTCACCGAGATAGGTGTCGTGGTCGACGGAGTGGACTACGAGCTCGACTGTCTGATCTTTGCAACGGGTTTCGAGGTAGGCACCGACTACTGCCGCCGCACCGGGTTCGAGTTGATCGGCCGCGACGGCGTGACGCTGACCGAGAAGTGGCGCGACGGTGTGCGTACGTTTCAGGGCTTGTATACCAACGGTTTCCCGAACTGTTTCATCGAAAGCATCGCCCAGGCGGGGCTTACGGTGAACTTTCCGTATCTGCTTGACGTACAGGCCAGCCACGCCGCGTGGATCATCGCCTGTGCCCTCGGGCACGGCGCCACCGAAGTCGAAGCCTCACCCGATGCCGAGGCCGCCTGGGTCGACACCGTTGTACAGCGTTCGGCACTGACCGCTGAGCGGGCCAAGACGTGCACTCCCGGCTACTACAACCGGGAGGGCAAGGCGGACGCCAAGACTCGGCAGGGCAGCTTCTTCTTCGGTACACCCACCGAGTACGCCGACATCCTGGCGGACTGGCGGGCCAAGGGCGACCTGGAGGGGCTCGAGATTCGCGGGATCGCTCCATGAAGTACGTCCTCGGCCGGCTACGGGCGGCGATGCGGCGCCGGCCCACACCGAAGGTGGCGATCATCGGGGCGGGGTTCGGCGGCCTTGGGACCGCCGTGGCGCTGCGCCGGGCCGGCATCGACGATCTGACGATCATCGAGGCCGGCGACGGCGTCGGGGGCACCTGGCGGCGCAACACCTACCCCGGCGCCGCCTGCGACATCCAGAGTCACCTGTATTCGTTTTCGTTCGCGCTCAACAAGTCCTGGAGCCGCACCTACGCCCGTCAGCCCGAGATCTTGGCCTACCTGGAGTCGGTGGTCGACGACTTCGATTTGCGTCGCCACCTCATGCTCGACACCAGGGTCGACACCATCCGCTGGAATGCCGACACGTGGCAGTGGGACTGTCAGATGCAGCGCGCCGGGCAGACCGCCACCTTGTCCGCTGATGTCGTCGTCAGCGCGGTGGGCTTGTTCGGGTCGCACAAACTCCCAGACATCCCCGGCCTGAACGACTTCGGTGGCGCCCTGATGCACACCGCGCAGTGGGATCACAGCATCGAGCTGGCGGGCAAAAGGGTGGCGGTGATCGGCACGGGGGCCAGCGGGGTGCAGGCCGTTCCCGAGCTGGCCAAAATCGCCGAGCGCCTCACGGTGTTCCAGCGCACACCGCCGTGGATGGTCCCCAAGGATGACCGTCCTTACAGCGCAACAGAATTAGCGCAATTCCGGCGCAACCCGCTGGCGACCCGCCGCACACGCTGGCAGATCTGGAAATTCCAGCACGACAACACCGCGACCTTCGCCGACGACCCGGTCGTCACCGCCCGCACCCAGATCGCGACGTCGTTCCTCGAGCGCACCGTGGCCGACGAGCGGCTTCGGCAAGCGCTGACACCGGACTATCCGTTCCGTTGTAAACGCGTGCTGCTGGGCGACGACTACTACCGGGCGTTGGAGCAAGACCATGTCGACCTTGTCACCGATCCCATCGACCGCATCACCGAGACGTCGGTGGTGACGCGGGCCGGCGAGGCCTTTCCCGTCGATGCCATAGTGCTCGCAACGGGATTCGAGACGTCGCGCTACCTGTCGGGCATCGACGTCATCGGAACCGGGGGACAGCATCTGCACGAGCGATGGGGACTCGACCCTAACGCCTACTTGGGCGTCGCTGTCAGCGGATTCCCGAACTTCTTTATGCTTTACGGCCCCAACACCAACCAGGGCGGCAACTCGATCGTCTACATCCTCGAGGCCGGCGCGCGACTGGTGGCCAGCGCGGTGGGGCGGGTGGCACGTCGGGGTGGGTATCTCGACGTACGCCCCGAGGCCGAAAAGCAGTACAATGAAGGCCTTTCCGCGGATCTCGAGCGCACCATCTGGACCCAGTGCGACAGTTACTTCCGTTCGCCCAGCGGCCGCATCGTTACCCAATGGCCCTACACCGAGCTGGACTATGCCCGCCGCACCTGGAGGCTGCGGCCTCGAGATTGGTTGCACCGCACCGGTGCACCGGCGACCGGGCATGAAATCGTCAGCTCTGCATCGAATCATTCGCCGTCGCCGGTGTGATGGGCCTCGCGCGTCACGCTAAGCGGGTTCCAGATCCCAACCGATCGTAAAGGCCTGGTGGAGAATAAGTTGAGCAAGAATGTCGCTGCGGCTTCCCAACCGCCAGGCGTGAATGGTGAAGGCCTTGCTGCTGAATAGCGCGTAGTTGACCGAGCTTTCGGGTGTCGTGCGAGATCGATAGACGATGGCATCGAGGTCGGACCACCAGCCTCTGGAAGCATCCGCGAGTTGGTGACAGGTCGCCCAGACCGCTGGGTGCTGGCCGGTGCTGATTTGGTCGTCAACCTGCAATGCGTCGAGGTTTCTCTCGGTGCGAAGGTCCAGCACTCGCAACGGACGGGTGGCCACGAGGCGCACGAGGTGGTGATCGATGTGGTCGCTGGGTATCACAAGGCCGGTCGGCCGGTATCGCTCGCGGAAGGCGCCGACCAGTTGTGTGGCGGCATAGCGTGTGCGGAAGCTTCCCGATGCTGGGTCGAACCGGTACTGAGGCTGCGCAAATCCGGTCCAGGTCCATTTGGATGGGTGGGTGGTCTCAACGCGCCAGAGTTCGATTCCGGCCTTAGTGCGTCGACTGCGCAGCCCGGCAGGTCGAGCCACGGAGAGGCGCCCTTTGTACCCCGCCGCGAGCTCAGGCACCGATCGCAGTGAGCATCTGCCACGCTGACTCGGCCGTGTCGGGCTGCCGGAGTGCGTCCGCGATTGATGCGCCGCCGATTTCGTCGTGAGCGATCCGCATTACCCGGTCAGCGGACACCGCATCGGAGGTGAACTGGGCGAGCAAGTCAAGGATGCGGGGGAGATCCGGAAGTAACCGGTCGCCGTCGAATTGCCATCTAGGAAACCACGTTTGGTTACCGACGGCGGCGCCTAACAGCTTGCCTCGCCGCCGAAGTTGATGAACTGCCTGCGGCGAGGCGAAACCCATAAGCGACTGCACGTCGGAGGTGGAGTAGGCACCTTCGACGAACTGCTTTGTCACCGCGGCGCGCCGCTGACGATTCAGGCCATCGGCCGCGACGCGCTCGAGACGGCCGTGTGGCGCCGACGGCGCCTTGAGTAGCGCGCCGAGCACTTCGGCGAAGCCGCTGTCGCGACGCATCCTCGCCTCTACCTCACGGACGAGCGGTGCGACTGCGGTGGTCATGCTTCGACACTACCACTCGACTGGGGCAATTGAAACGATTGAAACAAGGTTCGCTGTATGCTCGGCCCGTCCATGTTCAAGAGCCATTCACGCCGAAGTCGATGACACCGCGGATCAGTTCGCCGGCGGCCTTGTCGGCGTAGGCCTCGTTTATCTCGTCGAGCCGGTAGCGCTTGGTGATCATTTCATCGAGCAGTAGTTGGCCCGATTCGTACAGCCCGGCCAGCAGCGGAATGTCGCTTTTGGGATTGCAGGATCCGAATACGGTGCCGCACAACGTCTTATTCATCAGAATGAAGTCTTGCAGTGTGACGGCAATCGAATTCAAGCTCGGTGCCGGCAGGCCGGTGAGCACGCACGTGCCGCCCTTGCGGGTGAGCTCCAGCGCTGTCCCGACGTCGGCCTCGCCGATCATCTCGGGGGAGACGACGACCGCGTCGGCCATCACGCCGCGGGTCAGCTCACGCACCATCTCAATCGCCTCGGATCCCGTCGCCGCGGTATGGCTGGCACCGAACGTCAGCGCGGACTTGCGCTTGAACTCCACCGGGTCGACCGCGACGATGCGGGCGGCGCCGCTGATACGCGCGCCCTGAATGGCCGCGCTGCCAATGCCGCCCGCGCCGATCACCACCGCCGTGTCGCCGCCGCGCACATTGGCCCGCCGCGCCGCCGAGCCGTATCCGGTCGGAACCGCGCACGCCAGCAGCGCGGCGGGTACCAGCGGGAAACCCGGATCGATTTTCACCAGCGAGTCAGCCGCGACGACGGTGTGTTCGGCGAACGCGCCAATCTTGGAGACGTGGCCCAGGTTTCGTCCGTCGACGGTGTGATGGCGAAACGTGCCGTCGGTCGGCATGCCGGGGGCCAGTGTCCCAGAACCCTTGTCGCACAGGTATTCCATCCCCGACGCACACCACCGGCAATGTCCGCACACGGCGACGAACGACGTCACCACGTGGTCGCCGGGCGCGAACCGGGTCACCCCTTCACCCACATCGAGGACCACGCCGGACCCCTCGTGCCCGCCGATCGTCGGTGACATGGCCGGCAGCCCGAGCGAGCGCAACGTTTCCGGTGGCGCGGCCAGCTTCCCCTGCCGGATGTGTTCATCGGAGTGGCAAAGCCCGGTGGCGGCCAGGCGCAGCAGCACCTCTCCGGCTTGCGGCGGATCCAGCTCGAAATCCTCGACGGTCCACGGGCGGCCGTATTCGTAGAGGATGGCCGCGCGGCTTTTCATCGGTACCGCGGGGTCCTCGGCGACCTCGATGTCGCCGGCCGCGGCCGCTGCGCGCAGCTGGTGAAAGTCGTCGAGCGACTTGTCCGCGTATGTGTAGCACCACTCGGCGACCGCGTCAGCGCACGGTGTCGGCGGTGCCTACGTATCCCCGCAGTATCGACGCATTCGCGCTTTGTGAGTGCGCCCGCGCCAGGAGCATCGCGCAAGCACTGACATACTCGCTAAACGTGGACGCCGACATGCCTTCAGTTTCGACGGTGCCCTTCATGTCGTGGAACTGGCGGATGTAGTAGTCGTGGCCGTCCTTGCGGGTCGTTCCGAGGAACACGTCCGACATTGCCTGCAGGATCTGCTGGCCATCGATCACCCGAACACCTTGGCCGTTGCCTCGATGGCGGAGGTCAGCGTGTCCGGCTGGCGCCAGCCGCCGTACTCCTCGAGCACCGATCGAGTGGCCTCCTTGATCTGCAGGATCAGCGGCGTGCCGTTGGGGCCGACCAAGATGACCAAATAACACCGGGTGCCGACGCTGCCGACGCCCACCACCCGCAACGCAATATCGGTGATGCGGAAGTGCGATAGCAGCAGCGCAATGTCCGGCGGGACTGCGGCGAGATACTCCTGCACAGCGGCCAACACCGGGGCTTCGCTCTCCTCGTCGACATGCTGCAAGACGGGGGGCTGTTCCCGTAGGCGCGGGGTCCCGTCGGCCCCGATCTCCATGATCCGCTTGAAGACCCGCGCCGAGGTCTGCTTGCGCGCCCGAGATATCGTGCGCTGAACCACGCCGTGCAGGCCCTTCGATACCTCTCCCGTGTATCTCTCCGGCTCCACCCGCAGGTAATAACGGTCCAGAACGTCCATCTCGAGCGTCGCTTCCAGGCCGGTTTGGTAGGCCACCAGCGCCTGTTCGACACAGCGGCGGATCTCCTTGGCGGGATAGCCGGCGTGGCGGCCCCCGACGATCGCGCTGGTGATCAGGCGTTTGATGTCCCACTCCGCCGGCGCCACAGCGGCCTCGTCAAAATCGTTCAGGTCGAACACTATTGCGCGGTCGGGGGCTGCGTACATTCCGAAATTCGACACGTGAGCGTCACCGCAACACATGAGCTCGATCCCGCTCGATGGGCTTCCGGAGAGGTCGGCCGCCATGATCGCGGCGGAGCCGCGGTAGAACGAGAAGGGGTCGGCGAGCATTCGGGCGAAACGAAGCGGTACGAGTTCGCGCACCCGGTCGGCGTTTTGCTCGACAAGGATTTCGGTGGCGGTTCGATGAGACGGATTCAGTTGCGCCAGTGAACGCCGTGGAGCGGAATTTCGCAGCGCCCGGCCGCGCGCTACGTCTTGGGCCGGGACTTCAAGATCGATGAGGCGTTCACGCAACACTAGTTGCGACATTCGATCAGCATATGCAGCGCGGTGCCCTTTAGCACTTAGGTTCAGGCTGATTCTCAACGCTGCCCGAAGGTGGCCTGATCATTAACATCATCAAAAAGTTGGGTGCCAGAGATCACGGTGAGAGGACGCCTGCCGATGGTAGAAACGCCTCCCTTAGATGTGCGTGCCCGGACCCGGTGGCGTGTTCCCTGGCTCAACCTCCTCGGTGTTGTTGCCATCGTGTTTGCCGCAACCGCGCTTGTGGTCAAGAACGTTCCGGATGCTGGGACCAACCGAATCCTCAATGTCTCCTATGACCCGACGCGTGAGTTGTTTGCCGCGATCGACACGGCGTTCATCCCGCAATATCGCGCGCACACCGGGGTCACGCTGGATATCGAAGCGTCGCACGGTGGTTCAGGGCGCCAGCTCAAAAGCGTCCTCGACGGCAGCCAGAAGGCCAGCGTGGTGTCGCTGGCGCTGATCAGCGACGTCGAGACATTGAGCAAGCGCGGGCTCGTCGCCGCCAACTGGCGGCAGCGTCTGCCGAACAATTCGGTGCCGTACACGTCAACCGTCGTCTTTGTGGTCCGGAAGGGCAATCCCAAGGGCATCCACGACTGGCCCGATCTGGTCAAGGGCGACGTTTCGGTGGTGACACCCAATCCACGCAGTTCGGGCAACGGCCAATTGAGCGTTCTCGCCGCGTGGGGCTCGGTCACCACGCGTGGCGGCAGCCAGGCCCAAGCGGCCGCGTATGTGCGGGCGCTCTTGCGGCATGTGGCGGTCTCCGACGCCGGCGCGCGCAGCGCGGGCGACAGCTTCACCCTGGCGAAAACTGGCGATGCGCAGCTGGCCTGGGAGAACGAGGCGCTGCGCGAAGTCGCCAAAAACAAGGACGAACTCGAGCTTGTCCACCCACCGGTCAGCATCCTCGCCGAGCCGGCCGTGGCCTGGGTCGATGCGAACGTCACCGACAAGACAGTCACCTACGCCAAGGCCTACCTCGATTACTTATTCACCGACGCCGCACAAGAGCAGATGGCTCAACACGGCTATCGGCCCTTCAAGCCCGAAATCCTGGCCAAGCACACAGATCGGCTGCCCCCGCTTGCGCTTTTCCCGATCAGTGCCATTGCCAAGGACTGGAGTGACGCGCGCGAGCAGTTCTTCGGCACCAACGGAATACTCGACACGCTGTCGGCGCCACCCGGTGCAGCGTGGGGGACATAACGGGTCTCGCGGTGAACTACGACTTGGTGAAAGGCCGGCATGACGTTATCGCCGGCCTCACCGTCGCCGCCATCTCGTTCCCGCAGGCGATGGCGTATGCGCTGATTGCCGGAGTAGATCCCCGGTTCGGTGTGTACTCGGCAATCGTCGTGACGATCGTCGCCTCGATCTTCGGGTCGTCCTCGCATCTGATCAACGGGCCGACCAGTGCCATATCGCTGCTGGTGTTCACTGCCCTGGCCTTCATCGATTCGGAAAACAGTGCCGAACTCTTCGAGGCGCTGTTCATGCTGGCCGTCTTGGTCGGCGTGTTTCAGATCATCATCAGCTTGTTCAAGCTGGGCAACCTGACTCGCTACATCTCCGAGTCGGTCATCATCGGCTTCATGGCCGCCGCGGCGTTCCTGCTGGCCATCGGACAGTTGGGCAACGCGCTGGGCGTGCGCGATAAAGGCAACGGGCACATGCAGGTGTTGCGCCGGGTGTGGCTGACGGTGTTCCGCGGCGACCACATCAACTACCGCGCCGTGATACTCAGTGTCACGGCGGTAGTGCTGGCGGTCGTCTTGCGAAAAGTGGTGCAGCGGTATCGATTGCCGCAGGTCGACATGCTTTCGGTGCTGATCATCACCGCCCTGATCGCCTATTTCGCGGGATGGTCGATTCCGGGGGCCAACGGCCATAGCGCGGTGTCGGTGGCCGCAAAGGTCCCGCGGAGCCTGCCCACCCCGCACGTTCCTGAAGTCCACACCGGCTGGCTGCCTGAGCTGTCGACAGGTGCGCTGGCCATCGCGTTCGTCGGCATCATCGAGGCGTTGTCGATCGCCAAAGCGATTGCCTACCAGACCCAACAGAAAATCGACTACAACCGCCAGATCATGGCCGAAGGACTGGCCAACCTCGCCGGCGGCTTCTTTCAGTGCCTGCCGGGCTCGGGCTCGCTGTCGCGGTCGGCGATCAATTACCAGTCGGGCGCCAAAACACGATTCTCTGGGATCGTTTCGGCCGCAACGGTAGCCGCGGCACTGCTGCTGTTCGCGCCTCTACTGCGTTACGTTCCACAGGCGGCGCTGGCCGGGCTGCTGCTTGTCACCGCCGCGCGGCTCGTCGATTTCAGGCGGTTGATCTACACGCTCAAGGCGTCGCGCTATGACGCCGGCCTGGTGATCGTGACCGCATTCACCGGCGTGGCAATCGATCTCGACAAGGCAGTGCTGCTCGGCGTGATCCTGTCGGTCCTGTTATTCGTGCCGCGCGCGGCGAAGCTGAAAGCCAAAGAACTCATCGTCGCCCCCGAACGCGTGGTCCGCGAACGTGTTCCGGGTGACCCCGCCGACCCGTCGATCATCATCTACGACCTGGAAGGCGAGCTGTTCTTCGGTGCAGCACCGGAATTGGACCGTTACCTCGTCGCGTTGCACCAACGGATCGCGGATGGCCCAAATGGCCCAGTGAAGTTCGTGGTCTTGCGGCTCAAACGGGTACGACACCCGGACGTCGTATGCATCGAGCGCATCGAGCATTTTCTACGCGAAGAGACCGCGCGGGGCGTGACCATCCTGTTGGCCGGGGTTCGCCGCGACACACTTGGGATCTTGCACAATGTCGGGATCCAAAGCTGGTTCCCGGCACAGCACATCTTCCCCGAAGAAGACGAGGAATTCTCGGCGACGCTCAAGGCCGTGCGCCACGCCCGCGGCCACCTGGCCGCAGTCGCCGACAGCCCCGACCTCTATTACCTAGTCTGAACCCGACTACGCCGGGTTGCCCGCTTTCACGGCCGCGATGACACCGCCGTCGACCAGTAGGTCGGTGCCGGTGATGAATGATGCGTCAGGACCAAGCAAAAATGCTGTGGCCGAGGCGATGTCGTCGGGAGTGCCTTGGCGGCCGGTTCCGGACATGGCGATCATCGCTCGCATGCCATCGCCGACGGGAGACGCGAGCTCCTGCTGACCCATCGGCGTGGAGATGATGCCGGGACTGATCGAATTGATGCGTGCACCGCGCCGGCCCCAGTGGGCGCTGGCGGCGCGGACACGAATGTGGTTGGCCTGCTTGGCGATCGGATAGGCGAAGTTCGAATCCGTGATGCTGCTGATGAAGTCGAGGTTGAGTAATTGGTCGGGCGGGTTGTGAGCCAACGCTTTTTCTTGCTCGGGGGGCAGCGGAGGGAACATGTGCCCGGCCATGCTGGCGATCACCACACCCGCACCGCCCGGCGCGACCACATCGCCGAATTCCTTTAGTACGAGCGCGGTTCCGAGCAGGTCGACCGCCAGGATCGCCTCGGCCGGCGCCTGCGATGGAGAGAGTCCGGCAGTGTGCGCCACCTGCGTGACGGCACCGAGTGAGCCGGCGTGCTCGGCGAGCTTGCGTACCGATTGCGCCGACGAGACGTCGACGGTGAGGCTTTCGACGTGATGGCCGTCCGCGGAAAGCGATTCGGCGGCCGACGCCAGCGTCTCTTCGTTGTAGTCGGCCAACAGCACCGTCTTGCCCGAGCCCAGCCGACGAGCGATCGCCTGGCCCATGCCGCCCACCCCGATGACTGTCAATACCTCTGTCACTCGATCACTCCATTTCCGATGCCCATTTGATATGTCCCTCGAAACCAAGCGAATTCGCCATCGCGCGGTACCGGTCGCGGTAGTCGCGATAAGCCGATTCGTCGGCACGCGCCTGTGCCTCCAACGCTCGCATTCGCAGTAGCCATAGGTCGTTCATGACGAATCCGGGTTCGGTCGGCACCGCAGCCAGCCGGTCGATGGCCGATTGCGCTTCGGAAAGGTCCATCGGATCGCCTCGACTCATGAGCGGCTTACCAGAGTGGAGATGGACTTTGGGAGAGCAAGCACCTCGCCACACGCGTACATCTGCTCGACCACAACGCGCGACAGTTCGATCGCACCATCGACATCGCCGGCCCGCGCCTTTTCGTCAGCGAGCCAGGTGTCAACCCCCATGGCAGCTACAAGCGTGTAACGCTCTTGCAAAGCAGCTTCACGTACAGCGGCAAGCAGTGCGAAGATATCTTGGCGGTGGGGAGCGTCGTAATTCGCAAGGGCGTGCACCTGCCGGGCGCAGGCCAGCGTGAGATTGTCGCCGGATCGCTCCGCGACCTCAAGCAACTCAGCCGTCTCCTGCACCGCTGCCGCATCCGGCAGCCAAACCCCGTTAGCGATCAGCGCGTATTTGAAGAGCAGCATCAGCGCGCGCATCGTGGGGTCGTATGCACGGACCATTGTCGTGGACTGCTCGACATCGGCTCTCCAGCCGGGGTCCCCGAGGTAGCACCGTGCGCAGCCCCGAAACATGATCGCGCCCGCCAACGGAGAGCTGATGATGAAATTGCCCTTGTTGGCATCACCGTCGGCCAGGTCGATCATCCGCTGCGCCAGTTGCACGACTTCGGTCATCTCGGCGCGCTCGTATTTGGCGGGGAGCGCACTGTACAGCAGCCCGAGAGTCAACGTCGGGTCACCAATCGACTCGAGCAGGCTGCTGAGTTCGGAGGCCAACCGGGATGCCTCTTCGATCCGGGCGTGAACGATCAGCGCCGGCAGCCGCCCCCCCATCCCCATGGCGAGCGACACCTTGTCGCCGGCGTCGTCGGCGAGGTCGCGCAATTCGTCGAACCCGGTATCGGCCAGGCTGCCTCCGGCCAGCCAGGCGCTGGCGCACAGCAGCGTCCGCGGGGCGATCCGCATTGCGGCGCGCTCGGTGTCGGAGTCGGGCAGTCGGTCCGCGACGTCCTGCGCGTGTCGCCAACTGGCCCGTGCCGCGGTGATGTCGCGGTGTGTCAACCACGTCCCCGCGCGCATGTACCAGTCGAACGCCGCATGCAGATCTCCCGCCGCCCTGAGGTGTTCGGCGATGAGCGCAGCGTTTTCGTCGGCCGACTCCCGTTGCCCGATCGCCGCGGCTAGCCGCTGGTGCAGTTCAGCGCGATCCGACCTCAGCTGTGATTCATAGGCCACGGCACGAATCAGCGGATGCCGGAACGCATATTCGATCTTCGGGGTGAACCCGATTTGGTCGATCAACTCAGCAGCGACCAGCTCGTCGAGGATCGGGTCAATCCCCAGCGCGGTCAGCAGTTCGGGGCTGAACCGCGACCCGACGACCGCGGCGGTGTTCAGCGTGCGCTTGGCCGCCGGGCTGAGCCGGTCGACGCGGGACGCGATGACGGCCTGCAACGTCGCGGGCACCGTAGCGTCGGCGACATCTCCGTGTAGCAGGTAGGAGCCGCGCGTGCCGCGGACCGCTCCGCGCTCGGCGAGGTCGCGCACAATCTCCTCGGCGAAAAACGGGTTGCCGTCGGCGCGTTCGGCGATGACTCCGGCCAGCCCGTGCACCGAGGCATCGGTGCCGAGCAGCTCACCGATCAGGGTTTCGGTCTGTTCGGTGTTGAGCGGTCGCAGCGAGAGCGTCTGCGCGCCGGAGATGGTGGCCAGCGTGCCGCGGTACTCGGGGCGGTAGGTGATGAGCACCATCGAGGGGGTTTGTCTGATCACCGCGAAGAAATCGGCCAGCATCGACTCGCTGACCTCGTCGATCCAATGCGCGTCCTCGATCACGTAGAGCGCCGGGTCGCTGCGGGCCAGCGATGCGGCATTGACCAAGGCGGTGAGCCGCCGCCGCCGAGCGTCACCCTCGATGTCGGGCACCTCGGCGTCGGGATCTGCGATGCCGAGCAGATCGTCCAGCAGACGCAGATCCTCCGGGTCCGCATCGGCAAAGCGGATGCGAAGCTGTGCCCGAGCGGCTTCGGCGTCGAGGCCTTCGACCCCAAGCGCCGCGCGCAACAGGCCCGTCACCGCATGGAAGGCAATGTCGCTGGTGTGCGATTCGCAGTAGGTGGTGAATACCTGGACGCCGCGGCCGTCGGCGATGGCCGCGGCTTCGCGCACGATGCGGCTTTTGCCGATGCCGGGCGGGCCCAGGACGCCGATGACGCATCCGGCCCCGGCGATGGCCTCGTCGAGGATCGCGGCGATGGTGTTGAGTTCCCAGGTGCGGCCGACCAGCTTTGGGTCGGAGCGTGTGTGCTGAACGCCGGTGGTGGCGATCAGGCGGCGCGCGGGCACCGGGTCGCTGGCCCCCTTGATGTGCACCATTTCCGGCTCGGCCAGCACCACCGCACCCTCGACCAGCCGCGCGGTTGACTCGCTGAGCACCACCCCGCCCGGCGGCGCAACCGATTCCATCCGTTGCGCCATCCCTACCTGATCGCCTATCGCGGTGTAACCCAAAGCGCCCGAACCGATTTCGCCGGCGATCACCTGACCGGAGTTAAGGCCCACCCGCAGGTTCAGCTCTATCCCGTCACGGCGTGCGACCTCATCCGCCAAGCGCTTCGCCGCATCCTGAATCCCAAGTGCCGCCAGACACGCGCGAAAAGCGTGATCCTCCAAAGCGATTGGCGCGCCGAAAACAGCCATGATCCCGTCACCGGTGAACTTGTCCACCGTGCCGCCGAATCGCTGCACCACCGCCGCAGCGCGCTCGACGAGCTCACCCATGATTTCGCGCAACCGCTCCGGACCGACCGCGGCGGCGATGTCCATGGAATGCACGACGTCGGCGAACAGCACGGTCACCTGCTTGTACTCTGCAGACTTCGGAGGGGCCGTCATGGGCGAGCCGCACTCATCGCAGAATTTCGCGGCGGCGCGCAATTCGGTGCCGCATGACGGGCACGCCACCGTCGACGTCGTCACGTGAGCACCACCGATCCTGGGTTCGCACAAACCCCAGTGGCTAAGAATAGGGGGCTAACTCGCCGTGCTATGCGGTTAATCCACGAGGTCTGACGACTCGTGGGGGTGACCGCCATGCCGGACGGCCGTCCCGACGAACGGTGCCCGAACGGTGGCGGCCAGGTGCCGGCGGTTGATGATCAGCCCGGCGATGGCCACCGCGGTGTAGATGCCGCAGAGCAGCAGGCGTCCGTGGGTCGAGTTGATCGGGAACTGGGCGACGAACAGCACCAGTAGCGCCCAGGCGGTAGCTCGGTGGAAACGCAGCGCCAAAATCAGCGCAACACCCATCAGGGTTTGGGTGGCCGTCAGCAGCACTTCCTCCACCTGCCGCGAATCGAGCGCCAGGGAGAACCCGCCACCGCCCAGCAGGTGGGACACCGGCAATGATCCGATCAGCAGCGTCCACTGGTTGACCTTGGACGAGATCAGCGTGGCGATGGCCGCCGTGCCCTTGCCGCGGCTGGCGAAGATGGTCGCGACGATGAACTCGGGGGCCTCCGAGGCCAGCGGAGCCAGCCACTGCACCAGCAGGAACCGATCGATGCCCAGCTCGGTACCGGCGGCAACGAGATTGTCGGCGAACGGCGCGGCGCAAAGCAGGATCACCGCGCACGACATCGCGAACAGTCCGATGACGACTATTCGCCGGCCACGGTCGGGCAGGCGCCCGAGGGCGGCGGCGGTGCCGACCAGGTCGGGCTCTTCGACATCGCCGTGGCTGAGCTTGTAGAGGTAGAAGCCGAACCAGGCCAGCAGCGCCAGCCCCAGCACCAGGTGGATGTGGCCGGTCGCGGGTATGAGGAAAGCGACCACAGCCGGCGATCAGCAAGAACCCGAGTTCCACCCGGTTGGCGGGTTCCAAGGCCACACCAGTGGGTTTGCCGGGTTGTTGGCGCCGAGTTTGCGCGCCACGACAATGCCGACCAGCACCACGACCGGCCAGCCCAGGCCCATCAACAGCCGGTTGGACCCGGTCATGTTGGCCGCGGCGTACTGCGTGTATTCCGGTACGTGGCCAGACACATACGCGTAGTACAGGTCGACGGCGTATTCGGGCAGCACCGCGATCACCGCGAGCACCGCGATCGCGAGGCCACCAGAGACGTCGATCTGTGCGGCTTCGGCGGCCCACGCCAGCAGGAAGCTGGCGGCGACCACCGCGGCTCCGTAGATCAGCAGGGCGGCAACCGGGTTGGGATGCAGGCCGGCGATGCGGACCACCAGTGCCGGGATGATAAACGCGGCCGGTGATCACCGCCGAACGGGTCAGGGTGCGCCACGGCGCGCGAGACGTCGTCGCGGCGGGAGGTCTACGGCAAGCATGGCCATTTCTTCGGAACTCATCGATTTCGTCGACATGGGTAATCGGTGGTGGCTACTTCTGCGGCCGTTAGTGACCTCCTCCCACCGTACCTGCCCGACCCCCGCCCAGCAACGTAGTGGATAGGCAAAGTGTCGGCATCCGGCGACCCATCTTTGCTGGCCAGGAGCCTCCATTCGGAAAGTTAGGCGCGCCTAAATTCAAACTTTGGCAAACCGTTTCGTCTACACGTGTGGAACTTGACAGCTATTTCGACGCCGGGGCGGAGCCCTAAGTTCCACTGGCCCCACCACTGCCCTAGCCGGATCCCATCGCCGCGACGGCCATTTGCGCGAAGAGTTCGACCGTCTGCTTGCGGGTCAGCGAACTCGTCAGTTGCTCGGCGGCGCGCATGGCCTCACCCACGAACAAGGTTGGTCCATTGGTGAGGTTCTCGAAGGCCTCGGCAATCACGTCGTCGACGGCGGCCGCGCCCGGTGGCACCTCGTCGGGTGAGCTGATCTGTCCGCGGCTGTGTTCGATTTCGCGCAGCGCGGGCGTATTGGTCTTGCCCAGGATCAGGCCCAGCACGTCGACGCCGTTGTCGTGCAGCTCGGACCACAGCGCTTCGGCGAAGACCATGTCGAATGCCTTGGAGGCGCCGTAGGCGACCATGTTGGGTCCGCCGGCCAATCCGGCGCCGGATCCGAAGATGACGATTCCGCCACTGCCGCGCTGGACCATGGCCTGCGCGAAGTGGTGGCACAGCTGCATCGGCACCGTGCAGTTGCGTTGCACCATCGCTTCGGCGGCCGCTATCGAATTGGACAGGAAGGGCTGGTAATTCGGGTCGGCGCCGGCGCAATAGACGAGGAACCCGATCTCCAAGTCACCGGTGGCTTCGGCGATTGCGGCGGCGGCGTCCGGACGCGCGAGATCTATGGCGAGAGTGCGGGTTTGAGCGGCCGTCCGGGATTCGATCTCGGCCGCAACCTGATCGAGCACCTCTTGCCGTCGGGCCAGTAGCACCACGTTGACACCGCGCTCGGCGAGTCCGGTGGCGAATGCGGCACCCAATCCGTCGGAAGCGCCTGCGACGAGCGCCCACGGTCCATACTTGCTGGCAAATGTCACCGAGCTCTCCTGCCCCTGTTCATGGTTCGCCGACGGTGGTCAGACGCACCTGGGTGAACCGGCGCCGTGCGATGCGCCAGCCGTCGGCTGTCCGGACGATCTCGTCGTCGTAGAAACCGACCGGGTTGACGCCAGATTTGTTGTCGGCGGCCATGATCAGTCCGTCGATGTAGGTGCGGGCGGTGGCTTTGTCGCCGTGGACCGTGATGGCCTGATTGCTCAGCCGGTGCAGCGTGTGTCCCGCCATGGCGTGGACCTGTTCCATGAAATCCGCGACGGCGTCGATTCCTTTCCACACGCCGATCACGCCGTAGTCGAGCTCGCAGTCGTCGGTGAACACGGTGCGGAACAGCGGCCAGTCGCGTCGGTCGATCCCGGTCGCGTAACGCACCAGCACATCCGAGATGTCTTGGCGGTCTTCGCGTTCAGTCATGCAGGGTCTCCGTTCGGATGGACGAGGATTCGCGGCGGACCGTCGGATCTGCGCGCGAGGTCGAGGGCGTCGGGCACTTCGTCGAGGGTGATGATCTTGCCAACGCTGGGCAGCGGATCCAGCCGTCCCGCGGCGATGGCGTCCAGCGTTCCATACCAGTCCTGCGGATGCGGCCCGCCACCGAATTGGAGTGTGACGCCTTGACGGGTGGCGGTGGTGATGTCCAGTGTGTCGCCGGTGTACCAGCCGCCCGCGCAGTAGATGCGGGTGGCCATCTCGGCGGATTCCACGATGCTCTGGATGAGTCCGGCCGCGCCTACGCATTCGAAAACAACTGCCGGGCCCGGCAATCCGTGTTGGGCGCGAGCTTCCCGGAACGCGTCGAAAACCGGCTTCTCGGCGGGATCGACCACGATGTGCGCGCCGAAGCGGTCGCGGGCCAGCTCGCGGCGATCGGACTTGAAGTCCGCCACGATAATCGGCGCGACACCGCGGCTGACCAGGGCTGCGACGGCCGAGAGGCCGATCGCGCCGGCGCCGATGACGATGGCGATCTCGCCCGGCTGGATCTGCGCCGAGCGGACGTAGAACTCGCCGACGGCGAACGCATCGGTCAGCGCGGCGGCGTCGCTGGAGATATCGCCCGAGACGGGTTTGGCCGCCACTTCCGAAACCACCAGCAGCTCAGCGAAACTCCCCTGCGCTTCCGGGTGCTGGCCGATGATCCGCATGCCGCCCGCGCCGCCGTCCACGAGGCGTACCGGCATCGCGGTTACCCGTGCGCCGAGTGCGAACTGGTCGGTGCAACCGGGTCCATGCCCGATGACCTCGCCGACGAACTCGTGGCCCAGCACGATGTCACGGTCCGGCGTCGTAGAGCGAGCGACCGGTCGGGTCGTCGATGGCGAGCTCGGGGTGGTCCATGAAGTGCACGTCGGACGCACAGATCGCGGTGCTCAGCGTCCGCAGCAACAGCTCACCCGTTCCGGGCTCTGGGTCGGATGTTTCGCGGACCTCTAGTCGGCCATTCCTCAACACCACAGCGCGCAATACGTCAGCCTCGTTCAGTTTCTCGAATAATCGATATAAGATCTCGAATGTTCGCAACAACTGTAGGAATCTCGTCGTAAAGGAGTCAAGCGATTCGCGGATCGCCGTCGGCGCCGACCGCCCGGGTACTTGATGTCGTCGAGCTCCTGGCGCGGTCCGGAAACACGCCGCTGCGATTCTCCGACGTCGTGCGCGAGCTCGATCTCACTCAGGCGACGGCACACGCGATCCTGAAGACGCTGTGTGATCGTGGCTGGGCCAGCCGCGACCCGGTCGCGAAGACCTTTTCTCTTGGCCCCGCACTCGCCGTCGTGGCTGCGCGGACGGATACGGCTCGCCCACTCGCGCATGCCGCTCGTGACGCCGCGCTGCGACTCTCCCGCGAGGTCGGCTACGCCGGCTCTGTGGTCGAGCGATTCGGTGATTCGTTGGTGGTCACGGCATTTGAGGGTGACGCCGCCACCCAGCCGTCGGGAATACCGGGTGATCGCATCCCGTATGCCCCGCCGTTCGGGGTGGCGCTGGCCGCCTGGGACACCGACGAGGAACGGCGGGCGTGGGTGCGCCGCGGCGCGGGCAGCAACAGTGATCGAACGGAGCGCCTCGAACGCGTACTGGAACACACCCGCGAGCGTGGATACGACGTCGACTGGACAACGCCTGCGCTGGCGCAGGCCGTGCAGGTGGTCGGCACGTTGGACAGCAACGAGATGCCGACACCGGTGCGCCATATCATGGACCAGTTACTGGTCGAGTTCACCACCATCGGCTTCCTCTCCGACGACAACCCCGGTCGCCGAAAGCAGCCCGTGGTTACCATTGCCGCACCGGTTTTCGACCAGCGCCAGCAAGTCGCCCTGATGGTGGCCGTGCATCCGCTGTGCCCCCTGAGCTCGCGGCAGATCCGGGTCATCGGCAACAAGCTCACCGACGAAACGAATGCGATCAGCGCATCGCATCGGCATCCGGATACGGTGACTCCCGTTGCCTTGTAGCGCCCGTTGAGACGAGAGCCATGCCGCGTCAACACATTGTCGACGATCTCGGGGGATTCGTCGTCGGCGCGGGGCAAGCGGATCTGACCGGGCGGTCTCGGGGCATGTTGAAACGCAATGTGCTGGACAGCATTGCCTGCGCCGTCGGATCACTGGATGGCGAGCTGATCGCGACGCTGCGCGAGCACACCGAGCAGTTCGGCGGCCGTCCCACCGCGACGCTTGTCGGTGGCGGACGGGCATCGGTGGATCAGGCCGCGTTCTTCAACGCGGTGCTGGTGCGCTACCCCGATTTGCTCGACACCTATCTGACGGTGGGAGGGCTGTGCCATCCCGCCGACAACTTCGGTGCGATCCTGGCCGTGGCCGAGCACGTCGAGGCCAGCGGAGCGGATTTTCTGCTGGCCCTCGCGGTCGCCTACGAGATCCAATGCCGGTTCAGCGCAGAGGTTCCCGTGATGGCGCGCGGGCTCAATCACGCGCTGCAGCTGGCGATGTCGGTGGCGGCGGGGTCGGCGAAGCTGCTCGGGCTGGATGCCGAACAGACCGCCAACGCGATCGCGGCGTCCGCGGCCGACAACGTGTCGCTTGCCGGCGTGCACGCCGAACCGGTGTCGCATTGGAAGGGCATCTCGCCCGCCATCACCGGCATGCGCGCGGTCTATACGACGATGCTGGCCGCCCGCGGCGTCACCGGGCCCAAGTCGCTGTTCGAAGGCCCGCAGGGTTTGGTGCAACTCTTCGATCAGCCCATCGATTTCCACACCGCCGACCGCGGACTCACCGCCGTCGAGCAGACCTACCTCAAGCAGTACTGCGCACTCATCCACGGGCAGGTCATCATCGATGCGGTGTTGGCGATCCGCACCGAGAACGATCTGCGCGGCGACGATGTCGCCCGGGTGAAACTCGAGGTCTTTCAGGGCGCTTATGACATAGCCGGTGGGGGAGCGTACGGCGACAAGGACCACCCGTGGACCAAGGAGCAGGCCGACTACAACCTCAAGTACCTCAGTGCGGTCGCACTCCTCGACGGCGGCGTGGGTCCCGAACAGCTTGAAACCGAACGCGTCCGGCGCGCCGACGTCCAGGATCTGCTGGCGCGGGTCGAAGTCGAGCCCGCGGCCGACCTGACCGCGGACTACCCGCAACGCACCGCGGCCCGGGTGCACGTGGTCACCCGCGACGGGCGGGAATTCAGCCGCGAGGAGTCCGATTACGAGGGATCGCCCACCCGGCCGATGTCCTGGGAACGTGTCGTGGAGAAGTTCGACTGGCTTGCCGAGCCGTTCTGCGACGAAGCGTTGCGCGCCGACATCGTCGCCGCGGTCGACCACATCGACGAGATTCCCGTCGCCGAGCTGACCGGCCTGCTGGGCGCGGCGAGCCGCGTCGCCCAGCGCCCCCGCAGCAGGGTGCGGCTCTGAGTTGCGCAGCGCGTCCCCTTGCGTGGTTTGCTGCCCGCACTGAATGATCGGCTCGTGGCAAGTAGAAAAATGGCGGCATCAACCGGTGGGAATTGGTCACCTGCGCCCTCGGCGGGCACGTCACCTATGCGCCCGACGAGGAGGCACTCGCCGACCGGCTGAGCGGCAAAACCGGGCTGGGCGAAGTCTGGCGCTGCCTGCGCTGCGGAGAGTTCACCCTCGGCGAACCCCACGCGCGCGGCCACGCCGACAACGCGCCGATGATCATGCGCGGCAAGGCTTTGCGTCAGGCGATCATCATCCGCACCCTGGCGGTCGAACGCTTGTTCCGGGCGGTGGTCATCGCGCTCGCGGCCTACGCGGTCTGGAAGTTCCGCGGTGCGCGCGGTGCCATCCAGGCCACGCTGGACCGCGACCTGCCGATCTTCCGCGCCGCCGGCTTCAAGGTCGATCAGATGACGATCGTGCATGAACTGGAAAAGGCGCTGGCCGCGAGGCCATCCACACTGGCCCTGCTGACCCTGATGCTGGCCGCCTACGCGCTGCTAGAGGTCGTCGAAGGAGTCGGCCTGTGGTTGCTGAAACGCTGGGGCGAGTACTTCGCGGTGATAGCCACCTCCGTCTTTTTGCCGCTGGAAATCCATGACTTGGCCAAGGGCATCACGATGACTCGCCTGGTGACCTTCACCATCAATGTGGCCGCGGTGATTTATCTGCTGGTGTCGAAGCGGTTGTTCGGTCTGCGTGGTGGCCGAAAAGCCTACGACGAAGAACGACGTGGCGAGCAACTGCTGGACGTCGAGCGCGCCGCCATGACGAACTGACGCCCCACTCGTCAAGCGGAGGGTTGCTTCGGATGGATGAAGATGCCCTCCGCTTCGACCGTGGGGCCGTCGTCGTCGGCGATGAGGCCGGTAGAGAAGGTTTTCGCGCCGTCGACACGCTCGACGTGAGCCTCTGCGCGCAACGGCCGTCCGAGCTCGGTCTTACGCAGATAACGCAGGATCAGGGTGCCGGTGTAGGCGGGTCGATGTGGCTGGTGTGCGGTCGCGCCGAGCACGTGGTCGAGGATCAGCGCGCACACGCCGCCGTGGACGTGGCCGGGCGGGCCTTCGTAGGGTGCACCGAGAACAAATTCGGACCACACCTGTCCGTCGGCTTCGCGGTGTATCACCAGGGGCGGCGCGACCGGATTGCGCAGGCCGATCACGGCGTTGCCCCAGGCAATGGTGTTGCCGTCGGGCGTGCGCTGCACGCCGAACGGTTCCGATTGCGCGGAAGCGCTCAATTCATCTGCGGCACTGTCGATTTTGAGCTTCGCCGCCGCAACCGTGACGGGGTCGGCTGTGGTGCGGATGCTGATGTCGACGAGTCGGCGGACTGATCCGGCCAACGGTCCGTACAACATCTCGAGCCGGCTGAAGTCGGTAGTCGGCCATTCGTCAGACATGTAGACAACCTAACAGTGCTTTCTTCATCGCTGGGTGGCACCCGCGTCGACGGGCAGCGTCGCCGCGGTGATGTAGCGGGCCTCGTCGGAGGCCAAGAACAGCGCGGCATTGGCGACATCCACCGCATCCACCCACGGCACCCCGAGCATGTTCATGCGGCGGGCCGCGTCGGCGAATTCGGTCCGGGTGGGCGGCCGGTCCAGGTCGGGGCGAAACGCGCTGCTGACCGCGTCGTTCTGGATCATCGGGGTGTCGACATTGGTCGGATGAACGCAGTTCACCCGGATATTGTGCGGCGCAAGCTCATTGGCGAGGCTGCGCATCAGGCCCACCACTCCGTGCTTGGCGGCGGTGTAGTGCGCGACACCGACCAGCCCGCGCAACCCGGCGATGGAGTTGGTCAGGATCACGGCGCCGCCGCCACGCGCGATCAGGTGCGGCGCGCCGGCCCGGCACGTGTGCCAGACGCCGGTGAGATTGACATCCAGCATGGTGCGCCAGGCATTTTCGTCCAGGTCGACCGCCATGCCCCGCGAGGTGATTCCGGCGGTCGCACACACCACGTCGAGTCCGCCGAATCGCTCGACACCGCGATCGGTAGCGGCCGCGACACCCGCGAGGTCACGCACATCGACGACCTCGGTGTGTACCCGCGCGCCGGTTTCGGTGACCAGCGACGCCGTCCGGTCGAGGTCGGCCGGTGTGCTGTGCGGGATCACCACCGTGTCCACCGGGCCGCACACGTCCAGCGCCACGATGTCGGCGCCCTCCTGCGCGAAGCGCACGGCCTGGGCCCGTCCGATCCCGCGCGCCGCGCCGGTGATCAGAGCGACTTTTCCGTTGAGCCGCCCGCGTCAAGTGGTCTTCTGTGTCAAGCCGGCGTCCACTACGAGCTGAGTGCCCGTGATGTAGCGACCCTGATCGGAAGCCAGGAACACCACCGCGTTGGCGATATCGACGGGCTCCACCCAGGGGACCGGAAGCAGGTTGCGCGCCATGAGAACCTCCGCGGCGTCAGCGGCGGTCGGGTTGGTCAGATCGGGCCGCAGCCGTCGAAACGTCGCCTCGTTGAGCACCATCGGCGTCGCGACCGGCCCGGGGTGCACGGTATTGACCCGAATGCGACGCGGTCCCAGCTCGTTGGCCAGCGTGCGTGCCAGCCCCACCACGGCGTGCTTGCTGGCGGTGTAGTGCGCGGTGTAGGGCAACCCGCGAATCCCACTGGTGGAACTGATGATAATGACCGACCCGCCGTCATCCCCGATGTGTGGTACACCCGCCTTCACCGTGTGCCAAACGCCGGTGAGGTTGATATCAAGCGTGCGCTGCCAGAGCTGCGGGTCGAGTTCCCAGGAGGGCGCACCCGGCAGGTGGACTCCGGCGTTAGCGACGACGACGTCCAGGCGCCCCAGTTGCGCGACACCGGCATCGACCGCGGCCGTAACGGCATCGAGGTCACTGACGTCGGCCAGGCCCGTCGCGCAGCGCCGCCCACGCCTTTCGATTTCGGTTGCGAGATCGTGCAATTCGCTGGCAGCATCCGCAAAGTCGAGGGCGATCACGTCGGCACCCTCGTCGGCGAACCGCGTGCAGTGCGTGCGTCCGGTACCGCGGGCGGCCCCGGTAACCACGACGACCTTGTCGAGCAATCCGGTCATCACGACGTCTTGATCAGTTCGAAGCCCTTGTAACCGGCGTCGGCAACCTCCGCGCAGATGTCGTTGTACGTCGCGAAGCCACCGATGAACAGCATGAAAACCCGCGGCTTTCCAGGAACATTGGCGCCCAGGTACCACGAGTTGGCTTTGATGAACAGCGACGCATTGGCCCGTCGGGCCAATTCCGCGATCCAACCGTCCACGGCGTCGCGAGTCGGTTCCATTGCGGCGTAACCGTGGTCGTCGAGATGGGCGATGGCATCGGCGATCCAGTTCACGTGCGCCTCGGCGTGCAGCACCATGTTCGCCAGCACCGCGGGTGCTCCCGGACCCGAAATCACGAACAGGTTGGGAAACCCGTCGACACCTAGTCCCAGGAACGTGCGCGGGCCGTGCTCCCAGTAGTCGCGCAGCATCGCGCCGTCGCGGCCCACGATGTCGATCCTGGCCAGCGCCCCGGTCAGCGCGTCGAAACCCGTTGCCAACACGATCGCGTCGAGGTCGTAGTGCGCGTCGGTGGTGTTGATTCCCGCGGCGTCGACGGATTCGATCGGGGTGGCCCGCACGCTGATCAGCGACACGTTGGACCTGTTGAAGGTCTGAAAGTAGTTGCTGTCCGTGCAGATTCGCTTAGTGCCGATGGGATGGTCGTTGGGAATCAAAAGGTCGGCGGTCGCCGGATCATCGATGATGGCCCGGATCTTCTCCTCGTAGAACTTGCGGGCCTCGTCGTTGGCCGTCATGTCGGTCGTCTGATCCGGGAACGTTTTGGAGTACAACACACCACCAAGCTGCCAACGCTTTTCGTACGCGGCGCGGCGCTCCTCCGGGGTGAACTCCATGGTCGGTCTGGATGCGGTGATGTGCGGTGATCCGCCGCCGCTGCGCCATGACAGCCGGCGCCGCTCCGCATAGCCCGCTTTGATGTCGTCCATTTCCTCTGTGGACAACGGCCTGTTCCCCGCTGGGATGCTGTAGTTGGGGGTGCGCTGGAAGACGTAGAGGTGCGCGGCCTGCTCGGCGATGATCGGAATCGATTGAATACCAGAGGATCCGGTGCCGATGACCGCCACCCGCTTACCGGTGAAGTCGACGTTGTGGTTGGGCCACTGTGCGGTGTGGTAGATCTCGCCGGCGAAGGTGTCCAGGCCGTTGAAGCTCGGGGTCAGCGCGGCCGAGAGCGGCCCGGTCGCCATCAGGCAGAACCGCGCCTTGATTACCTCGCCGTCGTCGGTGGTGACCGTCCAGCGCAGCGTGGCCTCGTCCAGCACCGTCGAGACGACCCGAGTGTTGAAGGCGATGTCCCGGCGCAGGTCGAGCTTGTCGGCGACCCAGTTCAGGTAGCGCAGTATCTCGGCCTGGGTGGCGTATTTCTCGGTCCAGTTCCACTCCTGCTGCAGTTCGTCGGAGAACGAGTAGCAGTAGTCGACGCTCTCGACGTCGCAGCGCGCACCCGGATACCGGTTGTAATACCACGTGCCGCCCAGCTCCGGCGCGGCCTCGAGCACCCGCACCGAGAGCCCTTGGCTGCGCAGCTTGTGCAGCGCGTAGAGGCCGGCGAATCCGGCGCCCACCACAATCGCGTCTACGTCCACAAGCAATCACTGTAGGTAGGTCCGTGCTAAAGGACCTCACCCGTCCCGATCACCGGGCGATCCGATGCAGTTTTCCCGGCCATTGGGCAGGCATGTGTGCCGTTGTGCGCCGATCACAGACCATCGGCGCATGTCAGAAGTCGCACACGTCGAAGTCGACCTGGACGGGCATCTTCGTCGTTTTCGCTGGCCTCGCGGCCAGAACCTGGTCGAGATGCTGCTGGATGCGGGTATCGACGTGCCCCACTCGTGTCGTGAGGGGCACTGCGGTTCGTGTGTGGCGACCGTCGTGCAAGGTGAGGTCGACATGGTGGCATGCGACATCCTCGGACCCGACGACCTGCGCGACGGCCTGATTCTCGCGTGCCAGGCCAGGCCGCGCAGCGTCGAAGTGCGCATCGAATTCTGACGCCAATTGCGTCCGCTCACCGGAATGATGCTTCGAGATCGGCGCGGACTGCGGTAGACCATTACTAAGCCCACACACGTAAGGACGAACTCACATGAGCGACCGGGTACTGGATCGAGTCATGGCGCAGGCGGATCAGTTGCGCGAACAGGGCGCCGAAGCCGAGAAGATCGGCAAGCTGACCGACGACACCGTGAAGAGCATGAAGGCGGCGGGTCTGATCCGGCTGCTGCAGCCTAAGAGCTACCAGGGGTTCGAGGTCCATCCACGCGAGTTCGCCGAGACGGTGATGGCGACGGCGGCGCTGGATCCGGCGGCCGGCTGGATCGTCGGCGTGGTGGGCGTGCACCCCTACCAGTTGGCCTACGCCGATCCCAAAGTGGCCGCGGAGGTCTGGGCCGACGACGTCGACACCTGGATGGCCTCCCCCTACGCGCCGCAAGGTGTGGCCAAACCGGTCGACGGCGGCTACATTTTCAACGGTCGCTGGCAGTTCAGCTCGGGCACCGACCACTGCGACTGGATCATCCTGGGCGCGATGCTCGGCGACGAAAAGGGCATCCCGATCATGCCGCCGCAGATGCTGCACATGATCCTGCCCCGCAAGGATTACGAGATCGTCGAGGACTCGTGGGATGTGGTGGGGCTGCGCGGAACCGGCTCCAAGGACGTCATCGTCAAGGATGCCTTCGTCCCGACCTACCGCACGATGGACGCGACCAAGGTGATGGACGGCACTGCGCAGCGGGAGGCGGGCATGACCGAGCCGCTGTACCTGATGCCGTGGTCAACGATGTTCCCGCTGGGCATCTCCGCGGCAACGATCGGCATCGCCGAGGGAGCGCTCGCCGCGCACCTGGACTATCAGCGGGCCCGCGTGGGCGCCACCGGAACCGCGATCAAGGACGACCCCTACGTCATGTACGCCGTCGGCGAGGCCGCGGCCGACATCAACGCGGCCCGCCAGGAACTGCTGGCCAACGCCGACCGCATCTACGACATGGTCGCCGCGGGCAAGGAAGTGTCGTTCGCCGATCGGGCGGCGGGCCGCCGCACCCAGGTTCGCGCGGTGTGGCGCGCGGTGTCGGCGGTCGACGACATCTTCGCGCGCTCGGGTGGTAACGCGGCCCGCATGGACAAGCCCCTGCAACGGTATTGGCGCGACGTACACGTGGGCCAGATGCATGCCATCCATGTTCCCGGCACCACCTACCATGCGTCGGCGCTGAGTTCGCTCGGCGTCGAACCGCCTGAGGGTCCGCTGCGGGCTTTGATTTAAGGAGCGCTAGGTGACCGACCTGAAAAGCCTTGGCTACATTACTATTTCGACCAACGACATCGAACGCTGGCGGCATTTCGCCTTTGGTGTCCTGGGTTTCGCGCAGGGCAAGGGACCGGATCCATCAGCGCTGTACCTGCGGATGGACGAGCGGGCGGCCCGGATGATCCTGGTTCCCGGCGACACCGAGCGGGTGATCAACGTCGGTTGGGAGGTACGCGATCGCGCCGCGCTTCAGCGAGTCAAGGCGACGCTCGATGGCGCCGGCGTGCCGTTCAAGCAACTGTCGCAGGAAGAGGCGGACGCCCGACGCGTGGAGGAAGCGATCACCTTCGAGGACCCGGCTGGCATCACCCTCGAGGTTTTCCACGGCGCCGTGCTCGACCACAGCGCGGTGATCACGCCGTTCGGCGCCAAGTTCATCACCGGCGATCAGGGCATGGGCCATATCGTCGTACCCGCCAGCGACCCCAACGGGCTGTTCGATTTCTACACCGAGGTGCTGGGTTTCCGTTCCCGCGGCGCATTCCGGATACCTACGCCACCTGAGTTCGGCCCGATCCGGGTGCGCTTCCTCGGCATCAATGAACGCCACCACAGCCTGGCGATCTGCCCTGCCATGCATCAACGCGACCCCGGCGTGGTGCACATCATGGTGGAGGTCGACACGCTTGACGCGGTGGGCCAGGCGCTGGACCGCATCAACGCCGAAGGCATCCAGCTGTCGTCCACGCTGGGCCGCCACACCAACGACAAGATGGTGTCGTTCTACGTACGCACACCTGGTGACTGGGACATCGAATTCGGTACCGAGGGCATGCGGGTCGACGAAACCTATTACACCGCAGAGGAAATCACGGCCGACAGTTACTGGGGCCACCAGTGGGTCAGTGACCCGCCCGCGGCGATGCGGCCGTGACGGCCGAGTTCGACGTCACACCGATTTCGGCGGACTCGATCACGTCGTGGGATGACGAGGCCGATGTCGTCATTGCCGGTTACGGGGTCGCGGGTGCCGCCGCGGCCGTCGAAGCCGCCCGCGCCGGCGCCGACGTGCTGGTTGTGGAACGCACCGGGTCGTGGGGCGGGGCGGCGGCCATGGCGGGCGGGTTCATCTACCTGGGCGGCGGCACCGCGCTGCAAAAGGCTTGTGGTTTCGATGATTCCGTAGAAAACATGACGGCATTCCTCAATGTGGCGATGGGTCCCGGCGCCGACGAGGACCGGATCGCTGACTATTGCGCGGGCAGCGTCGCCCACTTCGACTGGCTCGTCGGGTGCGGCGTGCCGTTCAAGCCGGAGTTTTTCTCCGAGCCCGGCTGGGAACCCATGGGCGACCAGGGCCTGATGTACAGCGGCGGCGAAAACTCATACCCGTTCAACACAATTGCCACGCCGGCCCCGCGCGGGCATGTCCCGCAGATGCAGAACAAGAAACAGGGTGAAGCCAGCGCCGGCTACATGCTGATGAAGCCTTTGGTGGAGACGGCGAAGGCGGCCGGCACGCGGGCGCTGTTCGACGTTCGGGCGCGGTGCCTGATCGTGGAATCCGACGGTCGGGTCGTCGGTATCCGGGCGCGGCAGTACGGCACCGAAATGACGATCCGGGCGCGTCGTGGAGTCGTGCTCGCGACGGGCAGCTTCGCCTACAACGATGCGATGGTGGCGCAGTACGCGCCGCGGATCGCCGGACGCCCAGCCGCGTCGATCGAACAGCACGACGGGCGGGCGATCCGGATGGCGCAGGCGTTGGGAGCCGACCTGGCCCACATGGACGCCACCGAGGTCGCCATTTTCATTGACCCGCAACAACTGGTGCGTGGCATCCTGGTCAACGGGCGCGGTCAGCGCTACGTCGCCGAGGACACCTACCCGGGTCGCGTCGGTCAGCTCACGCTTTACCACCAGGACAACACCGCGTACCTGATCATCGACAGTGACGCCCAGGACGAGGCGATGAACTCGTGGTCGCCCAAGTTCATGCTGCGGCCGGCGACCTGGGTGGCCGACAGCGTGGCCGACCTGGAGCGGGAGATGGGCCTGGCGCCCGGCTCGCTGCAGGCGACAGTGGCCGCCTACAACGAAGCCGCCGCGCGCGGCGAAGACCCGCTGCTGCACAAGAAGCCCGAATGGCTGAAACCGATCGGCTCGCCGGTCGGTGCGATCGACCTGCGCGAGAACACCGGCGGCTTCACCCTGGGCGGCCTGCGCACCTCGCTGGATGCCGAGGTGCTGCACGTCAACGGTGAACCCATCCCCGGGCTCTTCGCCGCGGGCCGGTCCACCGCCGGATTGGCCGCCTGGGGTTACGCCAGCGGCGTTTCGCTCGGCGACGGCAGCTTCTACGGTCGCCGCGCGGGTCGCTCGGCCGCCAAGGGGTAACCCTGCGAGCAGGCACAAAGCCCCCGCACGCGCAGCGTGTCGGGGGCTTTTGCGACCGGTCGCCGTCCGCTATATTCCTAATAGGAATATAGCGGCCAGATATAAAGTAGCTTTTGGAGGACCCATGACCGTTGCGCCCGTCGAAACCCCCACGGCCGTTATCGACCGCATCTCCTTGGTCCTGGATGCGTTCGAGGGGCCGGGGCGCCTGACGCTGGCTCAGATCGTGCGCCGCACCGGCCTGCCGCGTTCATCGGCGCACCGAATGCTGGAGCGGCTGGTACAGCTGCGCTGGCTGCGCCGCAGCGGACGGGACTACGAGCTGGGCATGCGGCTGGTGGAGCTGGGCTCGCTGGCCGTGCATCAGGACCGGCTGGTGCGGGGCGCCGCCCCGCTGCTGGGTGAATTGCACCGCGTCACCGGGCTTGTCGTGCACCTCGCCATCCTGGACGGAGCCGACGTCGTCTACCTCGAGAAGATCGGTGACCGGACGATCCCGACCAGGGTCGGTGGCCGTGAACCCGCACACTGCACCGCCGTCGGCAAGGCGATCCTGGCGTACAGCGACGCCTACCAAACTGACCAAGTCGATTTGCGGGTCCGCAAGACCAAGTACTCGATTTCCACCAGCTCGCAGCTGGCCGCCGAGTTGGCCAAGGTGCGCGCCCACGGTGTCGCGTTCGAGCGCGAGGAATCGATGCCGGGATTCGGTTGTGTGGCGGCTCCGATCGGCGACCCGGGTGAGGCGGTGGCCGCGGTATCGGTCTGTGGTCCAATGAACCGCATGACGTTCGATCAGCGATTGGCCGCACCGGTACGCATGACCGCAATGGGCATCTGGCGAAACGTCGAAGACGGCCCGCGGCGCGTCGCGCCGACCCTGCAACGGTTGCGCCCGTTGCGGCCCGCGTCGCGGCCAGTTTTGCAGTACGCGTGAAACTCGATCCGCAGATCGCCTTGGTGATTGAGGGCTTCGATGCCGGCTTCCCGCCGGTTCACACGATGACCGGCGCGCAGGCTCGCGCCGTGATCCGGGCGCGGTTTGTGCCGGCCGCCAAGCCCGAGCCCGTCGCCGAGGTCCGCGACCACCTGATCCCGGGCCCAGGTGGCGACATCCCGGTCCGGATCTACCGGCCCGACCGCGATGCCGATACTCTCCCGATTTTGGTGTACGGGCATGGCGGCGGTTTCGTGTTCTGCGATCTGGATAGCCACGATGGACTGTGCCGCTACATCGCCAATCACGTTCCTGCGGTAGTTATTTCGGTGGCATACCGGTTAGCGCCCGAGCATCGCTGGCCCGCGGCCGCCGAAGACTTCTACGCGGCCACCCAGTGGGCGGCGCACAATGCATCGAGCTTAAGCGGCGACCCGGACCGCATCGTCGTCGGCGGCGACAGCGCTGGCGGTAACCTGGCCGCCGTGACCGCGCTGATGGCCCGGGACCGCGGCGGCCCCGCCCTGGCCGCGCAGTTGCTGCTTTACCCCGTGCTCGCAGCCGATTTCGATACCGCGTCCTATCAGTTGTTCGGCCATGGCTACTACAACCCAAAGCCGGCGATGCAGTGGTATTGGGACCAGTACGTGCCGATCTGGGCCGACCGCGCCCACCCGTACGCCACACCGGTCAACGCCGACCTAGACGGGCTGCCGCCCGCCGTGCTGGTGGTCGCCGGGCACGACCCGGTGCGGGACGAGGCGCTGGAGTATGCGGATGCGCTGTTGGCTGCCGGGGTGCCCGTCGTCCGCGCCCAATTCGACGGCGCCATACACGGTTTCATGACCATGCCCACGTTGGAAATCGCGCAGGAAGCCCGGAAGCAGGCGTGCGCAATGTTGGGGACGACCGTAGGGCCTGCGCGTGGCTGACGGCGACGTGTTCGTCATCGACCGGGTGGTAACGCGGCCCGGTTGCGCGCGACGGTTCGTCGACACCTACCTCGCCGAATACGCTCCGGGCGCGCGTGAACGAGGCATGACGCTGCGCGACATCCTGATCAGCCCACCGATCTGGTTCGACGACCAGGTCAACACCGTCACCGTCACCTGGACGTTGCCCGGCCCACGGGCGTGGTGGGAGATGACATGGAAGGGTCGGCCCGATCCTGCGCTGGGCGAATGGTGGTCGCGGATCGGCGAATTGGTGCAGGAGAGATCCCGGTCGGTGGCCGCGGCCGCCCAAGACGTGGACCGCCTCTGCGATGTATAGCGTCACCGCGCTGCTCGACGTTGCTGTGGCCGATCGCGACCGCGTGCTCACCGAGTTGCGTACCGCCGCTGAGACCGCCGGGGCGTCGCGCTGGATCGTTCAGCCCACGCTACCCGGGTCTCGCAACGGCGGTGACGTCCTGGTGCACCTGCGATTCGCGAGCCGCGACCACTGGGATTGCGCAGCAACAAAATTCGCCGCACTGATGGACGACCCCGCCGTCACCAGGGTCAACGGGGCCGGATATTCCGGTGAGCCCGTTAGTTCCGGCGATACCCCCGGCCTGGTGTATCGTACGCTGCTGCTCCGCGTGTCGGCCGAGACCGATGCGGCCGCCGTCGCGCGCTTCGAGCGCGAGCTGTGCTCGATGCCGCGCTATGTACCCGCGATCCGGGCCTGGCAACTGAGCCGGGTTACCGACGCGGTCGGCACCTCGACGTGGACCCATGTGTTCGAGCAGGAGTTCTGCGACGCCGACGGGCTGATGGGTCCTTACTTGCTGCACCCCATTCACTGGGCGGTGGTCGACCGTTGGTTCGACCCCGAGACCACCGACGTGATCGTCCGTGACCGCGTCTGCCACAGCTTCTGCGCCATGCGCGAGCCGGTGCTGAGTTAGCCGTGCCCCTACACGCCCCCGGGCAAAATGTTTGGGTTGGCCGTTGCCGGCGGCTCCAACGGCGGCAGCACCTGCACGCCGTCTAGCGTGTGCACGGGCAACTGCTGTGACCAGGGATAGTGCAGGCTGAACGCCACCAGTCCGGTGCGCTCGGCGGCAGGCAGGTGGCACATCGCCAGCACCGTCTCGGCGAGGTATTCCACCGGTTCGGTCGGGAAGGAGTCTGGAATCAGTTGTGCCGCGCCGGGCGTACGGACCGCGGTCGACGGACCAACGCAATTGACCGCAATGTTGGCGTCGAGCAACTCGGCGGCCACGCCTTGGGTGAACCGGTGCAGCGCGGCCTTCATCGACCCGTAGATCACGTCCCCGGAAGTTTTGTTGTATTCGCGGTACGGCCGCACCGGAGCGGCCCCGGTCACCGAACCGATGTTGACGATCCACCCGGCACCTTGCTTTCGCATACACGGCACCGCCGCCTTCGTCAGGACGAAGGGCACGCGAAGATAGTGCTCGACCGTGCGGTCGAAGGTCTGCAGCGACATGTCCTCGACCAACGAGTAGTCGGCGAAGCCCGCGTTGTTCACCAAGATGTCGATGCGGCCGGTGCGGTCAAGCACGGTGTCGACCAAGCCATCGCGCGCGTCGGCCTCCTCGAGGTCGGCGGCCAAGCCGAACGCCGAACCTCCGGCGTCCTCGATCAAGGCCACGGTTTCGTCGATGGTGCCCGGCAGCACGGAGGACGCGCCCGCACGGATGGATTGCGACGGTGCGTAACTTCGTGCGGTCACCGCCACGGTGGCGCCTTCTGCGGCCAGCCGCTGTGCGATCGCCCGGCCGATGCCGCGGCTGCTACCGGTCACTAAAGCCGTTCTACCAGACAGCAATTCGCTCATCGCAGCCTGAAGTGCTCTTCTATGGGCGCTCGGTGTTGGTGCCAGAGATCGACCAGCCGGTACGGCGTGGCCACGACAACCCGGCCCGAACCGGAGCGGTAATAGGTATGCGCATTGGGCGTGTGGCACCACACCGTACGCGCCATCATGTCGTCTATCTCGGCCACGTACTCCTCGTAGGCTGGCCGGGTCACCTCCATAGTGGCCGCGCCGCGCATCGCCATCAGTTGCAGGCATTCGATGATGTAGTGCGCCAGCACTTCCATCGAGAAGTTGGCACCGGCGCCGTGGCCCGGGCTGTAGTTCGGCGCCGAGTTGATGAACAGATTGGGGAATCCCGGTACGGCTCCACCTCGGTAGGCGCGCGGGCTGTCACCCCACTCGTCGGCCAGCTTACGTCCGTCGCGGCCGCGAATGTCGATGGTGGACAAGAAATCGAGGTGGTATCCGGTGGCGTAGATGATGACGTCGAGGTCGATCTGCTGACCGTCCTGGGTGACAATGCCCTTCTCATTGACCTCGGCCGGTTCGCTGGCTTCCACGTTGACATGGTCACGCGTCAGCGCCGCATAGTAGCCACCCGGGTCGCGGATGATCCGCTTGCCGTACGGCGCGAAGTCCGGGGTGACCTTCTTCGCCAACTCCGTTTCCGCACCGAAGGTGGTGTTGATGTAGTCCACGCACATTTGCAAGAGCACGTCGTTGGCGGCGGAGATCGACAGGTGAGTCTTCGCCCACTCCGGGTCGCTGCAAGATGACGGGATAGTTGTTATCCGCTGTGCCCCAGTACGACTTCAGCCGGTTCCAGTTGGCGTAGTACGGCAGATGGCGGCCGAGATAGCGGCGGTACTCGGGAACGTCATCGGTCAGCCGCTTGCGCGGAGCAACCCAGTGCGGCTGCCGCTGGAAGACGGTCAGATGCTCGACCTCGTCGACGCAGGCGTCGACGATCTGCACCGCCGTGCAGCCGGCACCGATGATCGCCACCCGCTTGCCGTTGAGGTCCAGCGAGGCATCCCACTGAGCGGTGTGAATGCTGGTGCCCGCAAACGTCTCCCGGCCCGGTAGCTCCGGCCAGCGCGGCCGGTTGAGGTAGCCGGCGGCGGTGATCACCACGCGGGCATGGCTGATGTCGCGGTTGCCGTCGTGGTCCACCGAATCGGATCTGCCACTGATCGCGCGTCCTCGTCCCACCACAGGGCCTCGACCTCGGTGCCGAATCGGATGTGCTTGCGCAACTGGTGTTTATCGGCCAGCGCCACCAGATAGGCTTGGTACTCCGCGCCCTGCGGGTAGTAACTCGTCCATTCCGGATTCACCTCGCGCGACAACGAGTAATAGGCCGAGGGGGTGTCGACGCCGATGCCGGGGTAGGTGGTGGTCAACCAGGTACCCCCGACTTCGTGGTTGCGTTCGAAGATTTCGTAGCAGACCCCGGCATCGGCAGCCGCCAGGGCGGCGATGATGCCGGCGATGCCCGCACCGATGATGGCCACGTTCGTCGTTTCGGGGATAGGCACCGTGCGCGGCAGTATCGGCTGCGAGAGCTGAAACCCGCCCTGCTCGAGCAGCAGCGGAACGAACTCGTCGTCGACGTCTGATCCCAGCGCCAGCGGCAGCAGGCGCGCGGAACAGCTCGGGGTCCCCGACAGGCGTGGCGCTCGGCGGGCCGGTCTGCTTCGAGCGCTGCAATCACGGCGTTCACCAGTGTCTCGGCGGTGTCGGGATCGGTGACGCCGGCCCGTTCCGGCGGATCGGGGACGTGGGAGATCTTGGCCGCGAACCTGTCGATCACCGAGGCGTCGCCGGTCAGCTGAGCCAGCACCGCGACCAGCACTCCGGGGTCGGCCTGCCGCAGGTTCGCCCGTAGCTCGCCGGGATCCACCGGGGCGCCAGTCCTCATGGCACCGAGTATCGAGGCCTTGAGCCACTGAGTGGGGATGATGTTCCACTGACCGGGCACCCGGGGTCTCGGTGCGGCAGTCCGAGTAGTTGACTGACCGGCATGAGCAGCGACATCACGTTGTCCGAACTGCAGGAGTTCGTCGCGGGCTTCTGGTACCACTACGACGCGGCCCATTACGACGAGCTGGCAGCGAGCTACGCCGAGGATGTCCACTACCTGACCAGAAGCGACACCGGCGCCAGCCCGTTCGAGGAGCTGATGTCGCCCGAACTACACGGCCGTCAAGCGGTCATGGACTGGCTGTCCGAGCATCGCAGGCAGAGCCCGTATCCGTTGCGCCACCACGCCACCAACGTGCACCGCACCGGTGTCGACGGGGATGTCACGTACGCGCGCTTCTACATCTTCGTCAACCAGATCGCCAACTTCGTGCCCTTCGCCGTGTCGAGCGGCGTGGTCGATGTCGGTGTCCGTCGCGAGGCGTCGGGCCTCGAATTCACCAAGATGGACGTCGTGCTGGACACCCAAAACTCGGTGCCGCTCTCCGAGCTCCGCCGACAGCCCCGCGGGCCGGTGAGCGCTCGCGAGATATTTTCCGGCGGCGTCGCCGTCATCACCGGAGCCGGGTGCGGAATCGGTGCCGGAATAGCCCGGCACGCAGTCGACATTGGGGATGACGGTGGTTCTTGCCGATGTCGACGCCGACGCGATCGCGGCACTGCGCGACGAACTCTCCGCGACCGGAGCGTCGGCGGTGGACGTCGTGTGCGACGTGCGCGACCCCGACGCGATGCAGGAGCTCGCCGACCGGACCTACCGGGATGTCGGTCCGGTGCGATTGTTGGTGAACAACGCCGGAGTCGAACAGTTCGGCTATCTGTGGGACACGCCGGTAGCCGAACTGGCAGTCGTGTCGTCGACATCAACATCAGTGGAGTCTTCTACGGCGTGCGGGCCTTTCTGCCCAAGATGATGGCCAGCCGACGAGCAGGCCTGGGTGTGGAACCTGTCGTCGGTCGGCGGGGTGGTGGCGATCCCGCTTGCAGGCGCCCTACATCATGAGCAAGCACGCGGTGCTGGCGTTGACCGAATGCCTGCAGCTGGACGTTCGAGTCGGCGCGGCACGACACCACATTCACGTGCAGGCCGTGCTGCCCGGCGCGGTGGTATCCAACATCTTCGAGTCGGCGGGCGGTGTCGACGCCGACGCCGGCGATGCCGCCGCCGCCGAGGAGCAGCGCTCGGCCATGCTCGCCATCAAGGCCGCGGCGATGGATCCGCTGGCGGCCGCCGAGACGGTGTTCGAGCAGGCCGCCGAGGGCCGCTTCTACCTGCTCACCCAGCCGTCCGTCGGCGCGGCCATGGCCGAACGCGCGAATGTGCTTGCCGCACAACGAGCCTCCGGCGCTGAGACGACGATGACGTCCGCGCTCGGATCCCGATGCCGCCGCGCGAGTCGCGTCGTTCGGCGACATCCCGCCGATGCGGCAGCGCGGCCTGGCCGCGGTACGCGCCGCGATCGAGTCCGCGCCGCTGCCCGGCGACATGCCCGAGATGGCCAGCATCACGGACACCGCCATCCCGGCCCCGCCGGGCCGACTCCCGGTCCGGATCTACCGTCCGACAAGCGATTCCAGCGCGCCGGTGCTGGTCTACCTGCACGGCGGCGGGCTCGTCATGGGCTCCAACCACTCGTTCGAGCCACTGGCCCGTGCGCTTGGCGGCGGCCTCCGGCGCCATGGTCGTGGCCGTCGACTATCGGTTGGCCCCCGAGTCGCCGCCGCCCGCGCAGTTCGACGACGCCTGCGCCGCGACCGAATGGGTGTCACGAAACGCAGCCGAACTGGGCGTCGACGCCGGCACGGCTCGCGGTGGTCGGCGACAGCGCGGGCGGTTCGCTGGCGGCGGCGGTCGCGCTGGCCGCCCGCGACCGTGGCGGGCCGGCGATCTGCGCGCAGGTGCTGCTGTACCCGGGCCTGGATCGCGACATGTCGCGCTCCGTCGATCACCTCGCTGGCCGATGCGCCGATGCTCAGCCGCGACGACATCGACTACCTGCATGCCCTCGCCGACGGCGACGCGGGGCCGCCCCGCGACCCCTACCTCGTTCCGGCCTATGCCGCCGACCTGTCCGGCCTGCCGCCGGCGATCGTGGTGACCGCGGGCTGCGACCCGATCCGCGACTGGGGCGAGCGGTACGCAGAGCGGCTGCGCGACGCCGGCGTGCAGACCACCGTCACCCGCTATCCCGGGATGTACCACGGCTTTCTGATGCGTTCGGACGCGACCGCGCGCGGTCGCCTGGCCATCGCCGAGATCGGCGCGCTGCTGCGGGCGAAGTTCGCTCAGCCGTTTGACGTCCCGATCACCGGACATGCACCGCTGCGCAGTCATGCGCACAATCACGCAACATGCAGAAGGAGACAGCTGATGCTCACCGACGAGCGGCGGATGGAGCTTTCCGACGTATTGCGGCCGGCCGCACCGCCTCGCGAGATCGACAACGTCTACACCGATGATCAACGCGAGCGGCTGCTCGATGTGGTGCGCACCGAGGGCCCGTGGAAGCTGATCATCGCGCAACACTTCGCGTCGGCCGACGAACTGATCGCGACCATGAGCGGCGTCTTCCCCGAAGGGTTCACCCCGTCGCTGGATCTGTTTCTCACCCCGACCTTCCGCGGGTACCTCGCCAACTACGGCGCGGTGCTCTACCCGCAACTGCACGACTGCTTCTACAACGAGCGAGTTCCTGGAGATGGCCAAGAGCTACTGGAACGCCGAGTACGCCAAGCCGCAGCTGATGCTGTTCAACATCAACGGGCCGTGCGCGAATCGCGATCCGGGACATCTGGATTCGCCGAGCTTCCGCGGCGTGCGGCATGAGAACGCGCCGACCTGGCTGACGCAGCGTGATGGGCAAGTCCGGCCTGTTCACCGATTACCTGATCAAGATGGCCCAGGTCATCACCTGGTTTTCCCTGGACGGCGGCAGCGGATTCACCTATTGGCCCGACGGCCCGCTGAACGCGCCCAAGCGCGTCCTGCCCCCCGTCTACAACCGCGGCGTGGTGGTGCAGAACGAGATGATGGTGCACCGTGGCGAGGCTAATGGGCCACTGGACCAACAGATTCCGGCCGGCCTGGCATTCGACACCGTGTTCACCGGCGATCCCGACGACCGCGACCAGTGGCTGCTGAAGAACGGCGACCAGCGTGATCGCGCGCCACCACACCGACGAATTGCGATTCCTGGTGCACTGGTCGGCCGAGGTGTTCTCCGACTTCGACGAGCTGAAGAAGAACATGGAAGGCTCCGACGACCTGACCATCGAGAGCGCGATCGACATGATGGTCGATGACGTCAACGCCAGGGGCATCAAGCTCGACGTGCCGAGCGAACCGCTGCATGATCCCGCAGTTCATCCAGACCTTGAACGCCGCCTACGATCTCGGTGGGCCGACGAGCTATCCCGAGGAGGCGCCGATCAGCGCCTTCCAGATGGCATGACGACCTGTGTCTGCGTGGATCGAACCGCGATCGTCGATCTACTCAACAGTTACTCGACTTGCCTCGACGAACGCGACTGGTCGGGGCTCGAGGACGTGTTCCATCCAGATGCAACGGGTCGTTACGGCTCCATCGTCAAAGGCCGCAGCGCAATCATCGCGTCCATTCGCAGCTTCTTAGGTGGATGCGGGCCCTCGCAGCACCTGCTGGGCAACTACCACGTCGACGTAGACGGTGACCACGCCAGGTCGTCCACACAAGCTCGTGTCATTCACCTCGGCTCCGGTGACCGCACACACCTAACGCCATACGAGGCAATTGGTACCTATCACGACGAACACGTCAGGACGGCTGGCGGATGGCGAATCATGAGCCGCCATTTCGACGTTCGCATCTCGATCGGCGATATCCGCGTACTGCATCCCGGCTGATTGAAGGAAAGGCGCGACATGCAGAGATTCGACGACCGCAAGATCATCGTCACTGGGGCGGGCTCAGGCATCGGCGCGGCCACGGTAGCCCGGCTGCTCGATGAAGGCGGAACGGTGATGGGTTTCGACGTAAATGAGCAGGGGTTGGCAGCTACCGTTGCAGCGGCGGACGAAACTGCGCATGCGGAGCGGCTAAGCACCGCCGTAGTTGACGTGTCGTCCGAAGATGCGGTCAACCGTTCGGTCGCTGAAACCATTGCTGAGTTTGGCGGCCTTGATGTTCTGGTCAATGCGGCGGCCATCCAGCGCTGCGCCCACACCCACGAGCACATGCTCGCCGACTGGAACGCCACGCTAGCGGTCAACCTGACTGGTACCTTCTTGATGACCCGCCAGGCGCTGCCGGCACTGTTGGCTTCCGGTCGCGGTGTGGTGGTCAATTTCACCTCTACCGCAGCATCTTTCGCGCATCCCTATATGGCGGCCTACGCCGCTAGCAAAGGTGGAGTGCTGTCGTTCACGCACTCATTGGCGCTCGAATATTCAAAGCAGCGGCCTGCGCGCCGTCAACATCCAGCCTGGCGGCGTCTCCACCGCACTGGCGCTGAGCACGCTCGACAAGATGCCCGAGGGCTACGACCTCGGTCTGTGGGCCAAGCAGACGCCGCTGTTGCACGGCACGGAGAACGACATCCTGGGCGACCCCACCGCGGTCGCGTCGGTGATCGCCATGGTGGCCTCCGACGACGGCGCCTTCATCACCGGCACCGAGATCCGGATCGACGGCGGCGCGCACGCCTGAGGCCAGCGTCCGGGGGGCGTTGCCGGTGGGCGCCGGTCGCATCTATCACACGGGTCACCGTCTGGAGGTCGACACACTTTTTGTCCACCTCGTAGTGGACCAGTGAGCGACAACCTGGCGGCCGCGGGCAAAAGCCTGCACCTGATTGAAGGTCCGACATGGCCCGAGTCGCTCAGAGGTGGACAAAAAGTGCGCCACCCCGGCCAGGGAAGTGTGTGGCAGGTGTGACGAAGCGCTACCTGATTACCACAGTGCTCGGCACCCGAGGCGAACCCATCATCTCCCGGTGTGACGGCGGGCGGCGGCCACCCTCGTCGGTGACGCCGTACCGCTCGGCGAGCTCCGCACCGATCGCCGTCTGCCCACTGAGCTCCATGAGCGCAGGGTCGCCATAGAGTGCGTCGATCAAATAGCCGGTGAATTCCGGGGTTTCGGCGTGTTGGGCAGTCTTGGCCAATGCTTCGGGGTGACCCGCGAACGCACCGCGCAGCTTCTCGGTCAACAGGATTCCCATCCAGATCGACACAGTCGCCACGCCAGTGCCGACAAAATCCACCGCCATGTCCGCGGCCATCTTGTCCACGCCGGCCTTCTGTGCCCCGTAGGCCGGGCCGTGCATGTAGCACACCGATCCCGGCGAAGAGGTGAACGCGATCAGGCCCCGCTCCTGAGCCACCAGCAGCGGCGCGCCATGCCACGACGCGACATAGGACGACCGCAGTCCGACATCCAGCACATCAGCCAACCCAAGCGGCTTTTCCCAGAACGGCTTTGGGCTCACCAGCTCGTCGGAGATCGCCGCGGCGTTGTTGACCAGCAGGTCCAGCCGGCCACTCTCCTGGCGCACCCGTTCGAACAGGGCAGCCACCGCATCGTCGTCCCGATGGTCCAGAGCGACCGCGACTCCGCCGGCAGGCGCTTCGGTGATGCTGCGGCCCGTCGCATACACCCGCCAGCCCCGCGCGCTCAGCGCTGCGGCGATGCCACGTCCGGCGCCACGGCTAGCCCCGGTCACCACCGCGACTCGCCCGCTCATGATGCGTCGACGATGGCCAGCTCCCCGGTCGTGACGGCCGCCTCGATCGAATCTCGCAGCGCCGAACACACCAGGAAGAGACCATGACCGGCATTGCGTTCGGCCTCAACGCGTTCCGCACACCGCGCGGATGC
>CAVPUR010000007.1:0-243755 GCA_963708995.1 uncultured Actinomycetota bacterium | reverse complement strand
GTTGCCGCCAGCCCCGCCGGTGCCGCCGCTACCGCCGGCGCCGCCGTCGCCGTTGGTGCCGCCGGTGCCGGCCGAGCCGCCATTACCGCCAGCGCCACCGGCGCCGCCGTTAAAGCCGGTGCCGCCGCTGCCGCCGTCGCCGCTGCCCGCGGTGCCGACATCACCGGCCGCACCGTTACCGCCGGTGCCACCATTACCGGCCACACCCGCGTTACCCGCCACACCGGCTTTCCCTAAGAAGTTGGGCAGCACAGCTCCTGAGACGCCACCGGCCCCACCGGCCCCGGCGTTACCGCCGTTGCCGCCGGCTCCGCCGTCACCGCCGACCGTGCCATTGCCCACGCCGGAACCACCGGCCCCACCGTTACCGCCCAGGCCACCGGCCCCGCCGACGCCGCCGTTACCGGCGGTGCCACCCAGCAGCGCCTGGTTCTGGCCGCCGGCCCCACCGTTACCGCCGCCCCCGCCGGCCTCGCCGGTCCCGCCGGTCCCACCGGGAGTCAGGTTATCGGCGCCGAAGTTACCGGCCCCGCCTGCCCCGCCGACCCCGCCGGTACCGCCGACGCCCTTCAGCGAGACCAGCTCACTGTTGGTGCCGCCGACCCCGCCGGTACCCCCGGCCGCGCCGGCACCGCCGGCACCGCCGAGCCCACCGGCCCCACCGTTACCGCCGCCGATCAGCCCATTGGCTCCGCCGGCCCCGCCGTTACCGCCGGCCCCGCCAGCGGGGTCGCCGGCCCCACCGGCCCCGCCGGCCCCGCCGGCGCCCCACAGGCCCGCCGACGCCGCCAGCCCCACCATTACCCCCGGCCGCGCCGCCGCTGCCGGCCCCGCCGGCCCCGCCGGACCCGCCCTGGCCGATCAGGCCCGCCATCCCGCCAGCCCCACCGTTACCGCCGGCACCGGCGCCGGTCGTGCCCGACCCGCCATTGCCGCCGTTGCCCAAAATCCAGCCACCAGCACCACCGTTTGCCCCGGTCCCTGCCGCCCCATTGGCGCCGTTGCCGAACAACGGACGCCCCGTCAAGTCCTTCACCGGGGACAGCAGCGCATTGCCCCCAAGGCCCTGCAGCGCATTGCCACCCAACAGGCCCGACAACGGCGAAGCATTCGCCGCCTCAGCACCCACATACGCGCCCCCACCCGAAGACAACAACTGCATAAACCGGGAATGGAACACCGCCGCCTGGGCGCTGATCACCTGAAACGCCTTGCCGTGGCCGGAAAACAGCGACGCGATCGCCGCTGACACCTCATCCTCGGCAGCAGCGATCACCCCGGTAGTCGGGGCCATGGCCGCCGCGTTGGCCTCGCTCAGCGACGAGCCGATGCCCGCCGCATCTGCCGCCGCTGCCGCCAACATGTTTGGCGCTGCGATCAATAGAGACGACATCGCTGACCTCCGACCCGAGTCATCGATCCATTAGTGAGAACATCGATCTATTAGCGAAAACCTCGTTGCATTAGCGAAAGCAGCGTTGATTTTTTTATGAGTTTCGTATGAGTTTCGCCAAATCGCCTTGACCTATAATTTTCGGCCTGGTCAATAACTCGTATTTTTGGTGTGGTAAATAAACGTATTTTTCGTTGTGGTTAATAAAACGGCTCCCGCTGGGGCTTTTGGGGGCGCTGGTGGCTAGCGTTTCCTCTCTCTATATATATATATAGGTCGCTAACCGTTGCTGCGGCGAGGTGACGTAGAGGTCACAGCGCCCGGTTTCCGGGCTAGATACCTATGATCACCTGCAATAACTCTGGTGCGCGATACTCGGATTGAATTTTAATCGACCGCTTTGCTGACCAGCATGAATACGGCTTTGACCTGGGCGGACTGTTGTAGCACGGTGCAGCTCGGGGTAACGTGAATCATCTCGGCAGTTCACGATGAGTTCACGACACGACAGGAACCCAACATGCGAGGAACAAACCGGCGCGACCAGGACAAGGGCGCGTGGGGCAGCGCGGACCAACTGCCATCAGGTAATTGGCGCGCCATGTACTGGCACGAAGGACGCCGCCACAAAGCGCCGCACACGTTCAAGAACAAGACGCAGGCGCGCGCATGGCTGGCCGCCGAGCGCGCTCGTGTCATCGGCGGCACCTGGGCGGCTGCCGATGCCCCGGCGGCTAAGAGTAAGCCGGAGCTGACGTTGGCCGACTACGCCGAGCAGTTCATGGCGCACCGTGACCTCAAGCCGCGTACCCGTACGCAATACCGCGCCATTCTCGAGCGCGCCATTCTGCCGCATCTCGGCGCGCTGCCAGTCAACGGCATCACCGCTGATGACGTAAAAGCCTGGTACTACAAAAAATTGGACGAGTCCACGCCGACGTGGCGCAGCCAGTGCTACGGATTGCTGCGCACGATTTGCGGCGAAGCGGTGCGCGACGGTAAAGCATCGGCTCAGCCGTGCAACATTCGCGGCGCTGGCTCCGTGAAGCGTGCCGCGAACATCCGCCCCGCGACAATGGACGAGCTAGCCAAGGTTATCGACGCGATGCCCGAGCAGTACCGCGCGATGGTCATTCTCGCCGCCTGGTGTGCAATGCGCTTCGGCGAGCTGACCGAGCTGCGCGCTTGGATATCGACACCGACAGCGGCGTTATCCGGCTCCGGCGCGCTGTCGTTCACATCAGCGGCGAATTCGTTACCGGCGACCCGAAGACTGCCGCCGGTAACCGTGACATCACCATCCCGCCGCACGTAATGGCCGCCGTGGCCGACCACATGATTGACCACGTAGGCCAGGCCGCCGATGCACTTTTGTTCCCAGGCGTGAATGGCCAGCACCTGAATCAGAGCACCTTCACCCGGTGGTGGTACCCGGCGCGCGCTGCCGCCGGTCGTCCTGATTTGCGTTTCCACGATTTGCGCCACACTGGCGCAGTGATGGCCGCCCAGGCGGGCGCGACGCTGGCCGACCTTATGGGGCGGCTCGGCCACGCCACACCGCAGGCGGCGATGCGCTACCAGCACACGAGCGCCGAGCGGGACCGGACGCTGGCCGCGCGCATGGCCGAGCTGGCGGCGTCGGGTGGTTTCGCCTGAGCCGAGCCGCACCGCGCCGGAGCGCCGCCCTGGGTCCGCCTGGGGCGGCGTTCTCGTTTGTCGGCCAGCTCGGCTCCGAAGCGGCCACCGGGCAGTCCGCCCTGGGCTGTCCGGCGTCGACCGGCTCCGGCGGCGTCGACCGGCTCCGGCGGCGTCGACCGGCTCGGCAGGCTCGGCCATGCTCGGCCAGCTCGGCCACCGAGGCGGCCACCGGCAGTCTGTGGCGTTGGTCACCCGGTGGCGGCCAGGTGCTCGGCGTCGGCCAGCTCCGGCGGCAGGCTCGAGGACGCCGAACACGTTGCACCGCAACGGGCGTCGACCGGCCCCCGGCTCGGTAGGGCATGGCGCGGCAATACGACACAGACCGCGACACGCGCCGACCCCGCGTCGCGGCACTGGCTTACTGTATGGCCATGCGTACGGACCACCGGCCCAGAGAGCAGGGCACCGTGCCCCGCCCCCGTCCATAACGGAGTTACACATGTCACCAGGCAAGAGCAATAAGCTCGGCCACGCGCGCGCCGGAGACCGCTACGTAAGCCCCGCCGAGGCCGCCGACTATCTGGGCGTGCATGTTCGCACCATCAGGAACATGCAGGCCGATGGCCGCCTCACGGCATATCGGCTCGGCGGACGTATCGTGCGCTTCAAGTTGTCCGAGCTTGACGCCGCGATGGTGTCGGCCTGATGGCCGCCGCGACTAAGCGCCGCGTGGCCGAGCTGCTGGCACCGGCACGGGAAGCGTTACGCGACAGGGCTGGCCGCTGATGGCTACCGACGCCACGCCGATGACCGGCGCTGAGTTGTGGGTCCGCGCCGAGATGCTCACGGAGCCGTTCAGGTGCGACCGTGACGGCGGCTGCCGCCGGAACGCCACGCATTACACGGAGATAGCTATCACGGAAAACCTGCCACTGCGGGGCGATTGGCCGCCGTGCGAGCCGTACAGGATGCTGTGCGCGCGGCACCTTGACGAGCTGATGTCAGGCGAATTGCACGGCGTTCAACGGTGGTATCCGTTTGCTCCGTGACGGACGACGGCGACGAGTGACCGCCAGCTTAGCAGCGCCGATACAAATCTTCCCAAACCTTAACTAACGCAAGGAGATTTAACTAGAATGACAGTTAAGACCGACGACGTGCGCGAAGTGCTGGACGAGCTGGACGCGCTCGCAACGGTCGCGCGGAGTGCCAGAACTGCTCGACTATCACCGCCAGCACCGCCCAAGCCAAAGCGCGTGCGGCCCAGCACCGCCCAGCGCGACACCGCGCCAGCAATCCCGAGAAGCGTTATAGCTCGCATGGATTAGGCATACCGCGCGGGCCGCGACGCCGTACAACGCCAGCCCAACGCCGAGCCGTGCAACAGACACCGCGCGGGCTGGTGAGGTAGAACGCGGGCAGAGTCGACGCGGCCCAGCTCGACCAGCGCGAGCCGTGCGCGCGGCGGGGCAGTTCCCTCGCCAGCCGTGCGCCAGGCCAGCTCCGACGCCAGCGCCGCGCGGGCCAGCTCCCGCCGTCGCGCCGGGCAGCCAACAACGCCAGGGTCGGCCCGCGCCACCGGGGCCCCGGTCCGGCTCGATGCTCTCAGTTCGAGGCTGCCACCACCCCCCAGCAAACACGGCAGACCCCCCGGCCTCGACCCCCCCACCCGGTCCGACGCCCGCTCGGCCAGGACAGGCTATCCGGAGTCCTACGATTCTGGTACTTTTCGGCTAACCGAGCCGCAGTTGCCCAGCAAACCGCCGGCGACTGCCGTATGCGCAGTTCAGGGGCTGTTTCGACCTCGAGTTATGGGTTAGCTGGCCTGCGTAGGCGCGAGCCTGCCGACGCATCGCCGCAGCTCACGGCGTCGGCCAAGTAAACCAGCGTGATTGACCCCGCCCAGCAAACACGCTGAGCAGCCACCGGCAGCCGCCGGAGCTAACCAGGGTAACCGGCCCGGTGGCCGCATCGCCGCGACGCCGCCGAGCGCTGGCCGAGCTGGCCGAGCTGTTGTCAACTTTTCTGACAAGCTTGGCCGCCGAGCCGCCGCCGCCGTCAGCCCGCGCGAACTGTTGTCCCAAAAAACGGGACAAGACAGTTGACCAGGAACCCCTGCCCGGTGGCCGCATCGCCGGACGCCTGCAGAGCTGGCCGCAGGCCGCCGAGCTGGCCGAGCTGCCCTGCGGGTAAACTGGCGGCTGTATGTTTCTTCTAAATCCGCCAGCATTAGAAAGCTTAAGAGCATGGCACAGGGAACCGTCAAATGGTTCAACAGCGATAAGGGCTTTGGCTTTATCGCTGTCGACGACGGTGGCGAAGATGTGTTCGTCCACCATTCCGAGATTCGTGGGGCCGATTCGCTGGACGATAACCAGCGGGTTCAATTCGAGGTCGGTCAAGGACCCAAGGGTCCTCGCGCGGTCGCAGTAACTCCAATCTAACGACCTCATCGGCGGTGGACTGGCCGCCTCGGGCCATGATGGCACGGTGGCTGCGTCGGAGCTGCGCTGGCACCGCAAAGGCGATGATGGCGACCGGATTTGCGGAAGTGGTAGTGTTGCAAGGGATTTGGGTAGTTGCGAACCAGGATTAACGGGGTCCTCTGCGAAGGTGCCGTGATGTGGGAAGATGAGCCGATGACTGACCGGCCGACCTGCGGTCGCTGCGGCCATCTCCGCGTCTGCCACCGCCGCGGCAGATGCGAATACGTTCAGCGGTCGGGTTGGGTTCCGTCGCATAACGCGTTCACCACAGAAGTTCCCTGCGAATGCGAGGGATGGCAGGAACCGAAGTAAGCGCCGCCGTGAGTGGGAAGATGGATGCCATGAGCGGTGAGGAGAAGAAGACATTGAAATGGGTCGCGGCTGGTGCCAGTCGGGACATGAGCTATATGGAGAACGGCTACCAGTATGTGATTGTTCGTTGGGGTGACAAGGAGTACATGTTGCTCCAAAAGACGCGCTCGGAGGAGATAAACCGCAGGCAGGTCTGCGCCACCAAACAGCAGGCCTACGAGCTGGCCGAGCGCTGGGCTGCCGAGGCCGTATTGAGTCGATGAGGGACTGATGAGCTGCGTCGCTTCCAAGGGGAAGTTCCAGGCCGCGAACAGTCATGCGTGGCAACATGGCCATCTATGCCGTTCTCATTTCGCAACCGAATCACTCTCACCCACGGGACACGGTTTTCTTCTGACCAGTCACAAGTGAAGCTATCGGCTGAGGGGGCAACCGAGAACGTGTTACTACAAACTCCCAGCCGGGAGGGCAAAATTGGGGATGCGACTGAGCTTGTCCTGAGCGGCGGGGGATACAGCAGCTTCGAGGAGGCTGAGCAAGCTGGTCGGAGGTGGCGACAACACCTCATGATTGCAATGGCGCGCTTTGGCGTGGGCGGTGATTTCGGCCCGGCGACCGACGTTGAAGCTAGGCGAGGGCACGGCGCCGTCGGACAGATGTTTTACCAAGATAGGCCGGGCCTTCAGGTCCTCGAATACCCCCCGGACCCAAGGTTTATGGAGGTAACAACAGCGGGAACTGTCGGGAAGACCCTCCAGGAGTTCTTAGCGGGTCCACTCCAGGCCGAGCTGAAGAAACCATACGTACCACAAAGTGATTCGCACGAACTGGCGTACTCGCTAGTTCATACTGCACGTTTCGAGTCGAACCCAGAAACGGTGCATGTAGTGCTCGTGACGGCACTGGAAGCCATCATCGCTAAGACACACCAGCCGCGCGCCAAACCAGTCAAGCAGATTCTCGATGAGTTCAAAGATGCTGTGAAGCAGCGGTTCTCGAAGGCTGACGCGAACCGGCAACTTCTGCTCAGTGCGCTTGGTAACGCCAAAAACGAGGGCATCAACGAGTGCGGGCAGCGTGTCGCATCCGAGGTGCTCTCCAAGGATTACGGTGGAGAACCACCGGGTGTCTTCTTCAAGACGGTTTACAACCAACGTAATGCCATCGTCCACGGACGCACCCCTGAGGACGGTCGGCCAACCACACAACAGCTGAATCAGCGTAGGGCATCGTTGTTTGAATTCGTGCTCGACCTACTTGCCGCCGATGTTGGTCAGGACGCCGAGCGGACCGGCTGACTTAGCGGCCTACCCTTGGGTCATGCCCGCAGTCGGCGAGCTGGTCCGCTCTACCGATGGCCGCTGGATGGCCCGGCCACCGCAGCACTGCCCACGCGGGCACCGACTCGGCCCAGGCCGCGTGCTCGTCGGCAACCAGGGATGCTCGTGCGGCGGGCATACAACCTGGACGTGTTGTGACTGTGGCGCAGTGGTTTACGCGCCACCTGTAGCCCTTGGGTGCCGGGTATTGGTTGGTCCCGCTGCAGTGCGATAGGTGGTCCGCCGCTTTACGTTTCGTCACCACCCTCGAATTTCCTCGGGTCTAGGGAAGTGGTTTTCCTGCAGACCCCACGCCCGCCACCGTCCATCCGGACAGAGAACCATCGTCAGAACGTATTCGTGTCTCAACGGAGCGTCGCCGTAAGCACCCGTTGTAAGCCCTACCAGAGGCGTAAATTTCACGTACACAATGTCGCGTTCACCGTCGTCTGGGTCGTCCGGGTGTCGCTCCACAAGCGGCATGATTCCGGCGTTCGATAGCTGGTCGAAATGCCACCCATAGTCCCCCCATGCCGTTGGGCGCAACGTCAAATCCTTTAGAGCCGTGAAGTATTTATCCTGAGCCTTGTTGAGCAGCGACCTCCACCACAAGTACGCCGCTCCCAGCGGGTCGGTGGGGTATGGCTCCCCATGTGGGAAGAATATCTTCATCACCTCCCGTTCGGACAGAATTTCCAGCGGCATCGGTTCGTTGGGGTCCCAAGCAGCAGCCTCGGCGACAACGGCGAGGTCCGTAAAATCGGGGACCGTTTTGCTGAGGCTGAAATAGAACTCTCGGAAAGTGAACGATGGACGCGCATAGGCTCTGCGCTGCCCAACCAGACAAGCCGTCGTGACCTCGCGGGAGAGGTCAAGTTGGTCCTGTAGGAAATCATCCGGGTGGACTGCCTCAATGTCGTACTGAGACAATGACTCTGGCGGAAAGTCACGGAGGTTCGCGGTCACGATTAACGCGGCCCCTCCGCCCACGGCTGCTGCGGCCACATGGCGGTCCTTCGGGTGGGTCGTCATGGCCGGGATTAGACCTTGGTAGCTCTCAACTGAAGCGTTCGGGAAGGCCGATTGCATGCGCCCTATCCGCCGGGCCGCTTTTTCCGGTGTGACTCCGGACTTCTCGACCAGGTTGCGCTCAACTTCTGTCAGGATGTCTTCCGACCACAGCGGTTCGTTCATCTCCGCGTCGGCCAGCCTGAGCAGCAAATCGGCGAGTTGGTACGGCAGCAGGACGCAGGCGTCGAGCAGGACGCGGATTTTCGGCACAGGTCAGCGGGTCTCCGTAAAACCATTGATGTGTCGATACGCGTCGTCTTCTGCTGCCTCGTCAGTCATCGCCTGTAGTTCTTCACGCCTGCGCTGCCGGACACGCTGCTGGTAGTTCTGCACGTCCTTCAATTGCACACGGCGGTGCCGACCCGGCTTCGTAAAGTCAATCTTTCCCGTCTCCAACAGCTTCACCAGGGTGGGGCGCGACACCCCAAGCACATCGGCGGCCTCCTGGGTGGAGAGCACCGGGTGGCGAGGTTCGAGGGCCTGCCCTTTACTAAGCACCCTGCTGGCGTTGGCGAGGACGTTGCGGAGCTGCTTGGTTAGTTTGAGCGACTCGCCGTCCGCAGTAACTAGCGACAGCTCTGTCTCGCTGTCGAGTAGGTCGGCGAGGTGTTGCAATTGCGCCACGTCTGCCGAACCAGGCGGAAAGACCGTGTGGTCAGTGAGAGCGCTCATTAACCCATGATAAATCGAAAAAAACGAAAGCGGTAGTTCCGGGGTGGGTGTCCGAGAGTGTCACAACTCGCGCGACTGGACAGGCCCGTAGAAGGCCTAAGCGACGACTAGGCCCTGGTGTTTCAGCAGCTCGTCAAACGTCTTTTAGACAATCGCTAATGGGTGCGGCAGTAGCACTTCAGGCCCCCGCTAACTCGCCCCGCGCTCCCGGTGGCCGGGTGAATCGGCGTTAGCTGGCCCCGAGAATCGCCGCAGCTCAGGGTACGAATCCTGCACTCGCCGGCTGTTAGCTGGAATCTCTATTCCGTTGCGGTGCACCGTATTTGGGTTTTCGTACGAGTCTCAGCCTCGAGCCTACCCGGCCCGGTGGCCGCCTCGAGGCGCGGCCCAGGCCGACGCCGCCGAGCTGGCTGGCGCACGCGTGTCCCGCTTCGTGATACGCCGACACGCGCAGTTTTTCAGACATGTTGGTTTGCCCTCGTTTTCGTGGTTACTGGTTGTGCGGCCAGCCGTGCGGCGGCTGGTAGCGCCAATCCGGCTGGTCTTGTTTCGGCTGCTCGGCGCACATCTGCCGGAGCTGCCAGGCGCGTATCTCGTCCTGCTCGGCACGCCCGGCGGCGTTCACGTTGTGCCGCACGATGAGCCGACCGGCACCGATGGCCAGCAGGATGAGTCCCGCCAGTGTCAGGATGCCGACGCCGCCGCTGATGCCTGTCAGCAGTAGCAGCGCGCCGAATATCAGAGCCAGGTACGTCATTTCGATGCTCTAATCATGTTGTTACGGTGCTCAGTCCAAGCCAGCGGCAGGAATCCGCCGCGCGTCAGCCATGAGTCGATAGCCGCGAAAGCATCTACTAGCGTTGACATTTCGACCACCTGGCCCGCGTAGTACGCCGCAACCTGACGGCGCATCATGGCCAGCGCTACGTTGATATCCATTGCCTTACTTCCCTTCCCACCAGAACCAGTGCGGCCAGGTCGAAGGCGTCAGCTTGACCGGCGGCGAATTCGGAGCGCTCCCGCTGGCCAAGCTCCGCCCATTTGAGCGCATCGGCGCGGCGGGTAGCCGCCATACGCGAAAAGACTTTCCTTTGCGTTTCGCGCACGTCAGCCAGCGCAATAGTCGCGGCGCTCATTTCACGAGCCTTAATCCGCGCGGCTGGCCGAGCGGCTCGGCGCGCAACAATTCTTCCGACTCGTTAATGACGTCCAAACGCTGCTCAAGTGCAGTCAGCTCGGACGCACGCTCCCGCAATTGACGCCGCAGAACTAGCGCGCGCTGCTCCAATTCCAGCCGCTCAACGCGGCACATATAGAGCCGCTCGGCGGTGCTGGACGTGCTCGGATGACGTGGCGCATCGGCCATGGTTGGTTTCCAATCACTCGGTTGGGTCCGGTCTGCCGCGCGGTGACCGATGGCCGCATCGCATCGCTATTGGTGGGCTGTTTGTCACGTTTCGGTGAGGTCTCTATGAACTCACGGCACACCGACGGGCATCCTGCCTGTAGTCAACTGACTACAGTAACGCACGCAATCTGACCGTAGTCAAGTGACTACACTCACTCTCAGCAGGGGCTTTTGGCCCTACCTGGGCAGCAGTGCGGTGCGCGCCGACGAGCTGGCGACCGGTTAAACCCCAGGTCGGCTATAGGCCCGGGGTCAGCTATAGGTACGTCACGGCGGACCGGCAACCTGCCGCCCGTTGCCGCTTGGTTCTGAGTGAGCCTGGCCACACTGGCGGCTGACCTGCGGTTTGCCTGGGGCCAAAATTCCGCAGTTCACGGCGAGTTCATGGGGTTTGGTGAAACGGCCCCGGTTTTGCCATCTGAACTGCGTAGATTCAAAGTGCGCGATACTGGGATTGAACCAGTGGCGCACTGCTACTCGCGCACGCGCGGTGTATTCGTGGCGTGCGGCAGGGCGCGGCGGTACTCGTAGTGGTGCGCAGGCTCCGTCGAAAGCAGTCGGGCCGCCACCCAAGGATGACGGGCCGGGCCTGTCTTGACGATGAAACAGGCCGCCCCCGAGGAGAGCAGGGCGGCCCGATCAACTATTCAGACGCGGAAGGCGTCGTCCGATGGCTAGCTGGATGCGTATTGCAGCATCGGCTCGTAAGACGCCGGTCCATCGGGCGGCACGATGGTAAGACTCGTCGCCCGGATTCGGTAACGGGTCCCGTCCGACGGATTTGTTACGTCGAATCCTCCAGAGGAGCGCACTGCGTTTGCGAGTTCTATGCTCGCGCCATCACTGAGGCGGACGCCGCGATAGTAGAAGTTTCCGGGCTGGATTTCGCAAACCACCACCACGGACTGGGTGGTGCGGGCCCTGACAGCCGGCTGATTTCCCGAATCGCAGCGAGCACCCGGATAAGCGGTCCAGCCAAGGTCATCGGTTCCCGACAGGCTGCTGATGCTTAGCTGCGCAGTTGTGGTTGCCGCCCTCGGTATCGGCGTCGAGGTGGTCGGCATCCACGCTGGGGGCGGGGTGCGGCCCACGACGCCGGAGGGTTCGCCACCGGCAGAGGTGCCGCGGTGTCATCGTGCTTCCGCCCCACCGCCCAGCCGATGAAGCCGATCGCCAGCGCGACCACACCTGTGCATGCCAGGAGTACCGCGGCGTGACGCCATGTCAGGCGCCACGACTGGCGCAATGGTTCAGTCTGGGGCTCCTCTTTGACCAAGCGTGGGCCGGGCCGGCTTGAACGGCCGGCGGGAGCAGATTCGTCTCATCGCTCGATCCCATGCCGGCCGAAGTGGGCGCGCTGTCGGCGCTATCGTCGTCGGACGTCATACCCCGTCTTCTTCGTCAGTAATTTGCATTGGCATTGTGCATGAGGGGGTTTTCAGACGCTGCGTTATCGGCAAGATCAGCCGAATGAGCATCCCCTTACGGGCGGTGAGCGGCGGTGCGCGCCGCCGGTCTTGTCCGGCATTGATCGGCGTGGATAGCGTGCCGTATGCCGGTTCGATTTCTTTCCGACGCCGAACTCGCGAGGCTGAGTAGCTGGCCGGACGAGATCGCCGACGACGACCTGGTCACGTTCTTCACGCTGACTAGTGACGACCTTGGATGGCTTGGCTCCAACGTCCGTGTCGAGAACCGGCTCGGCGCCGCAGTTCAGCTCTGTGCGCTGCCGTGGCTGGGCTGGATACCGGATGACCTGTCCGGCTGTCCTTCACCCGCGGTCGATCGGCTTGCCCGTCTGTTGGGGCTCGCGGCCGAGGACGTGCGCGGGCTGGCCGCCTATGGGGGCTGGGAAGGTCGCACCCGGCGTGATCACCGGGCGCTCGTGCTCGCCCGGCTGGGCTGGTGAGCGTCGGGCGCCGGCGATCGCAAGCAGCTCGACGCGTTCCTGCTCGCTCGGGCGCTGGAGCATGACGCGCCCGGTGTGTTGCTCCAGCTCGCATGCGACTGGCTTCGCAATGAACGGATCGTTCGTCCTTCGGTGGACACACTGTCCCGGCGGGTCGCCGCTGCTCGCGACGGGGCAAGGGCGGAGACCTACCACCGGCTGGCACCGCTTCTTGTGCCGCCTCGCCCGTCCAGGCTGGATGAGCTGCTGGATGTCGACACAGAGCTGGGCATGACCCGCCTGGCGTGGCTGCGGCGCGGTGCCACCGCCGCGACCCCGGAGGTGCTCAACCAGGTCGGGGCCGGCACTGTCGGCACTGCCGGCACCTGCGCCGGCACGAAAACACCGCCGGAAAGCACCATCAGCCCCACCAGCACCGAGCGCATAAAGCAGCCTCTCACGTTGCTTGACGGTTGTCGGAGGGTGGGTGTTTACTCGAAAACAACTATCGAACATGTATTCGAATTATCGACTAAAGGTGCTGTTAGGAGGCTTGGGATGACTGCTGCTTTGGCCTTCGATCAACGGCATGAAGATCGCGCTGAACAGCTCGAATCGCTGCGCCGGAAGATGGCTTTTCTTTCCGGAAAGCCGTCCGGGAAGGCCGTCGCTCGCTCGGATGATCTGCTGTCGGAGTCTGAAGCCGGTCTGGCGGTCCCGCAGTGGCTTGCCGAGGTGCTGCCGGCCCCCTTGCCCCGGGGGACGGTGGCGGTGTTGTCGGGGGCCCGGTCGCTGCTGTTGGGAATGGTGGCCGCGGTGACGGCAGCCGGGGGCAACGCGGCAATCGTCGGCCAGCCCGATATCGGGCTGCTGGCCGCCGTGGAGATGGGGGCGGATCTGAGCCGGCTCGCGGTGATACCGGATCCCGGGACCGACCCGGTCGAGGTGGCCGCGGTGCTCATCGACGGCATGGATCTGGTGGCGCTGGGTCTGGGTGGGCGCCGGGTGCCGCGGTCCCGGGCGCGGGCGGTGGTGGCCCGCGCCCGCGCTAAGGGCTGCACCCTGCTGGTCACCGACGGCGACTGGGAAGGGGCGCCGACGCGGCTTCAGGCCCGGGTGTGCGGCTATGACATCACGGCGGGCGGTCGGGGCACACCAGCCTGCGGATTCGGGCGGATCAACGGGGTGCGGCTGCAGGTCAGCGGTGTGTGTGCAGGGGGACGGGCGATCGGCCGGGCCAGGACGGGATGAGACGGGGTGAATTCGAGTGAGCTCTTCCCGGGTGCTGGCGATCTGGTGCATGGATTGGCCCGCGGTCGCGGCCGCGGCGGCCGCGGGCCTGTCCGCGATGGCTCCGGTCGCGGTCACGTTGGCCAACCGGGTGGTCGCCTGCTCATCGGCCGCCCGCGCGGCGGGAGTGCGGCGAGGGCTACGGCGCCGGGAGGCGGCCGCCCGTTGCCCGCAACTGCACGTCGCGACCGCCGATGCTGACCGCGACGCCCGCTTTTTCGAGGGGGTGGTCGCGGCGGTGGACGATCTGGTGCCCCGCGCCGAGGTGCTGCGGCCCGGGCTGTTGGTATTGCCGGTGCGCGGGGCGGCCCGCTATTTCGGGTCCGAGGAGCAGGCGGCCGAGCGGCTGATCGATGCGGTGGCCGCGGCCGGTGCCGAGTGTCAGGTCGGGATCGCCGACCAGCTGTCCACCGCGGTTTTCGCCGCGCGTGCCGGCCGCGTCGTCCAGGCGGGAGGCGACGCGAAGTTTCTGTCGGCGCTGTCGATCCGGCAGCTCGCCACCGAGCCGAGCCTGTCCGGTCCGGGTCGAGAAGAGCTGGCGGATCTGTTGTGGCGGATGGGGATTCGCACCATCGGGCAGTTCGCCGCGCTGTTGCGTACCGACGTGGCTTCCAGGTTCGGTGCCGACGGGGTGACCGCGCACCGGTTCGCCCGCGGCGAACCCGAGCGGGGGCCGTCCGGGCGGGAGCCGCCGGCGGAACTGGAGGCGGTGCTGGACTGCGATCCGCCGATCGACCGGGTCGATGCCGCGGCATTCGCCGGACGCTCGCTGGCCGGCACGCTGCATCAGACCCTGATGGCCGCCGGGGTGGGATGTACCCGGCTGGCCATTCACGCCGTCACCGCTAACGGCGAAGAGCTGGAAAGGGTTTGGCGCTGCGCCGAGCCGTTGACCGAGGACGCCACCGCCGATCGGGTGCGCTGGCAACTGGACGGGTGGTTGAGCAACCGAACTCGCGACCCCCGTCCCACCGCGGCGGTGACGCTGTTACGGCTGCGGGCGGTGGAGGTGGTGTCCGCTGAGGCGCTGCAGTTGCCGCTATGGGGCGGCCTCGGCGAGGAGGACAGGCTTCGGGCCCGTCGGGCGCTGGTGCGGGTGCAGGGTCTGCTCGGTCCGGAGGCGGTGCAGGTGCCGGTGCTGTCCGGCGGTCGCGGGCCGGCCGAGCGCATCACGCTGACCCCGCTGGGCGACGAGCCGGAACCACGGGCCGACCCGGATCGGCCATGGCCAGGCCAACTGCCCCAGCCGTCGCCGGCGGTGCTGCTCGACGATCCGGTGGAGTTGCTTGACGCCCAAGGAAACCCGATACGGGTAACCGGCCGGGGGTTGTTCTCTGCCGACCCCGCGCGACTGACCGTAGGCGGTCGGGAGGACCGATTGCGTTGGTGGGCCGGACCGTGGCCGGTCGACGAGCGGTGGTGGGATCCGGACCTGGGGAAGGGTCGCACCGCCCGCGCTCAAGTACTGCTGGAGGGCGAGCACGCGCTGCTGCTGTGCTACCGCCAACGACGGTGGTATCTGGAAGGGAGATACGAATAAGCACTAAATGTGATACCAGTTTGGGGAGTGGAACGGTAGCGAACTGCCATGGTGCGCAACGGAAAACGACCAGTACAACGCGGACAACAGCAAGCTAACTGTGCGCCGCGTCACGTATTTTGATGTCCGGCACGGACTTTCGCTGCCGCCAAACGCTGAGCGTACATCTTTCTCTTTGCTTCTTTGGTCTTGATGCACAGCTTGCCTTGGTAGCAAGGCGATATGAAAGAGTACGCACGTTTTGCAGCAGCAACGGTCGTGATGGCCGCAGGATTGGGATTGGTCGGATTGGGCGCTGCCAACGAGGCCCAGGCTCAGCCGGGGCCACTCCCGCAATGGTGCCCGGGCGACTTTTGGGACCCGGGATGGGGTCCGAACTCGGACTGGAACCGCTGCCACGATGACCCGGTCCAAGTGGTACCGCCGCCACAGCCACTGCATGGACGTGGGGGGCAGGGGGGCACGGGTACCATCCCGGCGGACCTGATCACCCCGGCGCACCTGGTGGGCCGGGGGGGCCTCCCGGAGCTGGTGGGCCGGGCGGACCCGGTAGCCCGGGTGGGCCTCCCGGAGCTGGTGGGCCGGGCGGACCCGGTAGCCCGGGCGGAGCTCCCGGTGCTGGTGGGCAGGGCGGACCTGGCGGACCAGGCGGAGTTGGGGCGCCCGGCGGAGGCGGACCCGCCGGCGGTGGCATCGGCGGCGGCGGACTAGGCGGCGGCGGAGGTGGCGGCGGCGGCGGCCGCTGACTCGTCGCTGTCGCGGCCATCGCTCCGTCGTCGGCGGGGTGCCAGGGTTATTGAAGGCCTACTTTGTCGCCTCCGACGGAAATTGGGCAACCAGCCGTGCCGTATGTGGCCATTCAGGACATTGCCTTGCTTCTGGAGTTGCCTGTAGCTGACATCGCCATTATTGGCTAGCAACTCTAGTCCCGCACCCGCGGGAAATTTGGCGACGCTTGGCGTCGCGCTGGGGTCTAGTTTCAGCCCAGCCGGCGCGCGAACGGCCCGACCCGTTCGATGAACCGGTCGAAGAACACCGTTGGGTCGACGCCAATGCCGATGTGCGCGTTGGGTTCTCGGCCCCAGCGCCCCGCCCAGTCGGTTACCGTCATGCCGCGGGTCAGGGTTCCGGTCAGCTCGACGTCCACCGTCGCGGGCTGGGTCGCTATGAGCTGCGGGTCGAGTGCGACCGCGGCAGCAAGCGGATCGTGCAGATGCGCCACATATCCATGGCCGAGGCCGTGATAGGCCTCCATGTAGAACCGCATCGCGTCGTCGATCAGCCGAATCAGCGGATTGGCCGAGTTCGACCCCGCGGCGGTCGCCAGTCTCGCGAGATGCTCCGGCGTCATCGCGATGCGGCGCGTCAGATCCAAGCCGCATAGGATCGGAAGTCGTTGCGGTTCGACCACATTTACGGACCAGGCCGCGAACACCTCGGCCGCTGCTTCGGGGTCCACGCCGATGTTCCATTCCGTGACCGGCGTGGTGTTGCCGCGGTAATCGTAGGCACCGCCCATGATCACGAGTCGGCGCAATAGTGTCGGCAGCGCCGGTTCGGCGCGCAACGCCAGCGCCAGATTGGTCAACGGTGCGGTTGCCACGCCGATCAGCTCACCGGGAAAGGCGTGCGCGGCGCGCACCCAGGCCGTCGCGGAATCGTAGTCGGTGAGCCGGCCATCGGTCGGCGGCAGATCGGCATACCCCAAGCCCCTGGTCCCGTGCACTGCTGAGGGAGCCCGGATCGGGCCGGTCAGTGTTTCGTCGGAGCCCTTGGAGACCGGTATGTCGGTGATCCCGCACAGCTCGAGCAGCCCCAAGTTGTTCTCGCAAACCTGGTCCACCGCAACGTTTCCACCGGTCGAGGCGATGCCAACCACATCCGCGTCCGGGCTGGCCAACAGGTACACCAACGCCAGCGCATCGTCGACTCCGGTGTCGACGTCGACGAAAACGGGGGCCACCGCGCCAACCTTAGCGCCGCTTGCTGGGGACTACGCTGTCACGGTGCCCAAGCCCCCAGAAGACGACCTGACCCCGCACTTCGACGACGTGCAGGCGCACTACGACCTGTCCGACGACTTCTTCCGGCTGTTCCTAGACCCGACGCAGACGTACAGCTGTGCCTACTTCGAGCGCGACGACATGACCCTGGAAGAGGCGCAGATCGCCAAGATCGATCTGGCGCTGGGCAAACTCGGCTTGCAACCCGGCATGACAGTGCTGGACGTCGGCTGCGGCTGGGGCGCCACCATGATGCGCGCGGCGCAAAAGTATGACGTCAACGTCATCGGTCTCACGCTGAGCCGTAACCAGGCCCACCACGTCGAGCAACTGATCGCCAAGTCCGAAAGCCCCCGCGCCCAGCGGGTCCTGCTGCAGGGTTGGGAGCAGTTCGACGAGCCGGTCGACCGGATCGTCAGCATCGGCGCCTTCGAGCATTTCGGGCACGAGCGCTACGACGCGTTTTTCACGCTGGCGCACCGCCTGCTGCCCGCCGACGGAATCATGTTGCTGCACACCATTACCGGGTTGCACCCAAAGGAGATGCACGAACGCGGCCTGCCCATGTCGTTCACTTTCGCGCGATTCCTCAAATTCATGATCACCGAGATCTTTCCGGGTGGCCGGCTGCCGTCGATACCGATGGTGCACGAGCGTGCCGCCGCGAACGGCTTCACCGTGACCCGCGTTCAGTCGCTGCAGCCGCACTACGCCAAGACCCTCGACATCTGGTCTGCGGCACTGCAAGCCAACAAGGACCAGGCCATCGCGCTGCAATCCGAGGAAATGTACGAGCGATACGTGAAGTACCTGACGGGCTGCGCCGAGATGTTCCGCATCGGCTATATCGACGTCAATCAATTCACGTGCGAGAAGTGATTACCAGTGCACGCCAGGGACCAACCGGACCAGGCGTTTGACCGGCTTGGGCACACCGATTCGGGTGACGGCGCGCGCCGGGGGCTTGGGACGTCGGGGAGCCTGGGTGTGGCTCTGATCTGGCTCTGGCAGCGAAATTCCCTGTGCCGCAGCCGAATCAGGGTAGCCCAGATAAAGCTGATGCAAAAAGCGCCGCGCCGTCCTGGGCGCGAAGTAGTTGCCGGCCTCGGCGAGCGTGCCGATCGGGGTGTCGATCCGCGCCGGCTTGTCCACTAACCCGCGCACCACCATGGCCGCCGCGCGCTCGGGGCTGATCGCCCGCACCGCGTTGAGCCGTTGAGACGGCGCGATCATCGGCGTCTTGACCAAGGGCATATGGATGTTGGTGAACGTGATCTGGTCGGACAGCGTCTCCGACGCGACCACGTCGGCGAACGCGTCCAGCGCCGCCTTGCTGGGCAAATATGAGCTGTACTTGGGATTGCGGGCCTGCACACCGGCACTGGAAACGTTGACGACGTGGCCGAATCGGCGCTCGCGCCAGTGCGGCAGTAGCGCCAGCACCATCCGCACCGCGCCGAAGTAGTTGACCGCCATCACCCGTTCGTAGTCGTGCAGTCGGTCGGTGGAGTTGACCACCGAGCGGCGTATCGACCGGCCGGCGTTGTTCACCAGGTAGTCGACGTGGCCGAAGCGTCCCAAGATGTCTTTGACGGTGTGCTCCACCGAGGTGGAATCGGTGACATCGCAGGTAAAGGCGTGCGCCTGACCGCCTTTGGCGCGAATCTCGGCGACCAGGTCGTCGAGCGCGTCGGCGTTGCGGGCCAGCGCGAACACGGTCGCGCCCCGCTCCGTGACGGCGAGCGCCGACGCCCGGCCGATCCCGCTGGATGCGCCGGTGATGATGACGTGCCGGCCCTGCAGGGGTCCCTTGGGATCGTCGCGGCGCGCGCGGTCGGGATCGAGGTGCTCGGCCCAGTACCGCCACAGCTTGGGCGCGTAGTCGGCGAACTCGGGCACCTCAATCCCGGTTCCCTGCAACGCCTTTCGAGTCTCGTCGGCGGTGAACGTGGGCTTGAGGTCGACGACGTCGAAAATCTCGGCGGGAATTCCCAGCTGGGTGGCCGCCATGTTGCGCAGCACCCTGGCCCGTCCGCGCACCTTGAGCACCGGTGCGGCCGCCGAGCGGGGCAGCGACCCGCGCAGTGGAGGCAGCCCGGCCGCGTCGGCGATTCCGCGGTAGATGCCGCGCAGTCCGACGGTCTTCGGCGCCGTGAGATGGAACGCCTGGCCGTCACGGTTCTCGACGTGCATGAGCGCGACGAGCGCGTCGGCCACGTAGTCGACCGGGACGATGTTGGTGCGCCCCGTGTCGGGCAACATCAGCGGGGTGAACCGGGGCAGCACGGCCAGCTTGGACAGCACGCCGAAGAAGTAGTAGGGCCCGTCGATCTTGTCCATCTCGCCGGTGCGTGAGTCACCCACCACCACCGCCGGCCGGTAGATGCGGTACCGCAGTCCGGGCGTCGAGCGCACCAGCATCTCGGCTTCGAACTTCGTCTGGTGATAGGGCGTCGGCAGCTGCTGGCCGACGTCGAAGTCGTCCTCGGTGTACTCGCCGGCGAAGTCGCCGGCCACCGCGATCGACGACACGTGGTGCAAAGTGGCATCCAGCCGCTGGGCCAGCTCGATGACGGCGCGGGTGCCCTCAACGTTGGTGGCCCGCTGCTCGGCCTCGCCGGCGGTGATGTCGTAGATCGCGGCGCAGTGCACCACGTGGTCGATCTCGCCCAACTCGGCGACGGTCTCGTCGGTCAACTCGAGTTCCGTCAAGTCTGAGACCAGCGGTTTCACCCGTTCGTCCCAGTGCACGGACCGGCGTTCGAACCGTCCCAGCGACGGCCGGCGAACCAGCACCCACACCTGCGCATCCGGCTGGGTGTCCAATATGCGTGAGATGACGCGGCCCCCAATAAACCCGGTACCGCCGGTAACGACATACCGCATGCAGCCCATGGTGGCGGCCTCGGCGGCGCACGTCAACCGCGCACGTCAACAAAAGGCGTCTTGGACGGTCAGTTGAAGTTGCGGACGCCGTCCCAATCCACCAGCGTCCAGCCGTTCATCGGGTTACCGGTGATCACCACGCGGCCGGCATTGGGCAGGGGATGGCTGGTCAGCAGGCTGCTCTTGGGGTTCTTCACGTTCAACAGCGTCCAGACCATGATCGCGGTGCCCTGCGAGAACACGGCCGGCTTGCTGTGGCCGCTGTCGTAGATCTTGCGGATCGCGGCGGTGAACTGGTCGTTGAACTCTTTGCCGCTGACCGAGCCCGGGATGCTGTCTTGTGATGTCGCCGTTCAACCAGTCCGTCGGCGCCAGCATGTAGGTCGAGCTGGCCATCGATTCGGGTTTGCCGTTATACCAGCCGGCGTTGATCGATTGCAGGCCCTGAATGATTTCGACCTGCTTGCCTAGTTCGCTGGCCAGCGGCGCGGCGGTCTGCTGGGCTTCGGCCATGGCCGAGGAATAGATGGCGTCGATGTCGGTCGTGGGGGAGCTGGCGCACCAGCTGCTGGGCCTGCCCCTTGCCCTCGTCGGTGAGGCTGGGGCCGGGGACGTCGGTGTCGAGGACCCCGTCCGCGTTGGCCTGGGACTGTGCGTTGCGGACGAACGTCACGGTGATGCTGCGCGCCTGCGGTGTTCCGCCGCAGGCACCGACGATTACCGTGGCGGCGAGCAAGGCCAGGACTTTGGGGGCCTTCCACCTGGTGCGGTTGCGCATATCGATAGCCTGCCCTGCCGACCGCGTCAGTTGTGAAGGGCTTGGCAATGGTTGGGTAATGGTTGGGTGCAGAAAAGCTTCCCTTTTGGAATCGAGAGGAGATTCGCATGGCGATCGACCCGACTGCCATCGGCGCGACGACCGAACCGATGCTGTTCGAATGGAATGAGCGGGACACCATGCTCTACGCGCTCGGTGTCGGCGCCGGCACCGATGACCTGTCCTTCACCACGGAGAACAGCCACGACCTCGCCCAGCAGGTGCTGCCGACCTATGCGGTGATCTGCTGTCCGGCGTTCGCGGCGGGCGCGCTGATCGGAAAGTTCAACTGGGCCTTGCTGTTACACGGCTCGCAGTCCATCCGGCTGCATGCGCCGCTGCCGGCCTCGGGAAAGCTGTCGGTGGTCACCGAGGTCGCCGACATCCAGGACAAGGGCGAGGGCAAGAACGCCATCGTCATGCTGCGCGGCCGCGGCACCGATCCGAAATCGGGTGAGCTCGTCGCGGAGACGCTGAGCACCGCCGTCATCCGCCAGGCCGGCGGGTTCGGGGGAGTGCCGGGCCAGCGGCCGGTCGCACCGGAGTTCCCGGACCGCGCGCCCGACGCCCGGATCGACCTGCCCACCCGCGAGGATCAAGCGCTGATCTATCGGCTCTCCGGTGACCGCAACCCGTTGCACAGTGACCCCTGGTTCGCCAAGGAGATGGCCGGGTTCCCCAAGCCGATCCTGCACGGGCTGTGCACCTACGGCGTGTCGGGCCGGGCGCTGGTCGCCGAGCTGGGCAAGGGTGTCGCAGCCAACATCACCTCGATCGCGGCGCGGTTCACCTCGCCGGTGTTTCCCGGCGAGACGTTGAGCACGCTGATCTGGCGAACCGAACCGGGCAAGGCGGTGTATCGCACCGAGGTCGCCGGCTCCGACGGCGCCTCCGATGACGCTGCACGGGTGGTGCTCGACGACGGCGAGGTGGAATACGCCGAGGGTTAGTCGCCCGGTATCCGTTCTCGGTGCCGGTAGTAGTGCAGATAGGCGATCGCCGGTACGACGACGAATGTGATCACGATCAGAACGATCGAGAAGTAGTTGGCGTCGCCGCGCGGCGTCAGAACGATGGTTCGATAGTCGAACGACACCGCCAGCGCTACCGAGACCACGACCGCGACGATCGGTAACACCTTGTCGGTCAATGCATTTCGTTTGATCGCTGCGTGCTCTGGGGATCGATCGAGAGCCAGCGCCATGAGAGCGATTGGCACGATGATGAATTGGATGAATCGGGCGATCACCGCGAGGCCGGTGAGGTTGACGCTGTTGAAGCGCAGCGCCAGCGGGAAGGCCAGCGCCAACGACGCGGTGATTCCGAAAGCGAGCATCGGCACGCCGAATTGGTTCTTGTTCGACAACCGGATCGGTAGGACTCCGCGGTCAGACAGCGCGGTCCACAGCCGCGGAGCACCGAACGACGCGGCCACGTTGATGCCGAACATCGACACCAGTGCTCCGAGAACGATGACGGTCCGGAACGTTTCATCTCCGATTGCCGCGGCCAGTTGCACGGTGTCATGCGACGTCGCGATCTTGTCCGCTCCGAGGAACATGGCGACCACCACAGCGAGCACGTAGATGGCGCCGACACTGAAGACCGCCAACGGTATGGCTTTTGGAAGGGTGCGGTCCGGGGTGTCCATTTCCTCGGCGGCGTTCGCGATCGATTCGAAACCGGTGTACGCGTACAGCGCGGCAATGGTGGCCAGCGTCAAGGTCGCGGCCGTGCTCGCCGTCGGGTGAGAGGCCGCCGTTGACGTTGCGTAATTGTTCACGTGCCGTGTGACGACGACCAACAGCCCACCGGCGATGAACAACGAAAGCGCGAAAATCTTTCCGACGGTTGATATTCCGTTGGCCCATTTGACCGCCCGGTTGCCGAACAGGTTGATGGCCAGCAGCACGGCGATGAAGAGGGCAAACGTCAACGTCTTGATGCTGAACAGCTCGGTGCCCGCGGCCCAGGACTGGTCGGGGAAGATCACCTCCAACAGGGTTGAGGTGAAAAGCGATGCCAGGACCCCCCAGGCGATCGAGGCGGTGATCGCATGCGTGACACCGACATAGATGCCGATGCGTTCCCCGAATGCGGCCGTCGTGTAGGCATAGGACGCACCATTGGTTTTGACGTATCTGGCCGCGGTGGCGAAGACGATCGCCAGGACGCCCGCGAAGAGGCAGGCCAAGACGTAGGCGAGCGGCGCGTAGGGTCCGGCGAGCTTGATCACCGCGCCCGGGGTCAGGAAGATGCCCGCCCCGATGATCCCATTGATACCGAGCAGGACGACGCTCCAGAAGCCGAGCTTGCTGATCGCACACCGTCCTAACGTTGGGTTCCGGCGGCCCCGTCCGGTCCTTGGGTGAGCTGACGTGCCAGTCGCTCGATGAACTCGCTGGCCCGGGCGGGACTGTCCAGCGCGAACAGCGCGGCGGTGGCGCGGTCGCCGTCGTCGTTATGCCGCACCACGATCGGAACGCCGTCGTGGCGCACCGCGTCGAACGCGTCCTCGTCGGTGATGTCGTCGCCGAGAAAGATCGGCACCATGGGCCCGGAACCCGCCTGCAGCAGGTGATCGATCACCCAGCGCAGTGTCTTGCCCTTGTCCCAGTCGATGTCCGGTCGCAGCTCGATGACCTCGCGGCCGGTCGTCACCCGAAGCACGTCGCGCTGGCCCGCTGCGCGCACCGCCGCGGCCACTTCGCCGACTCGGTCTCGGGCGGCGTTGCGGTAGTGCACGGCGACACCAAAGCGCTTGTGCTCCACGACAACACCGGGAATCGACCCAAGCTGGTCGCGCAGCTCGCCGGCCGCCTTCTCCAGCACCGGCATGGTTGCCGCGGCGGTGTCGTTCTGGTGGTGCGTTCCGTCGGGTGCGGTTAGCTCGAAACCGTGGCTGCCGGCGTACCAAATGCCGGGCAGCCCGACGCGCTCGGTCACGTCGGCGAGGTCCCGGCCGGATAGCACCGCGACCGGACAACGCGCGGCCAGCTTCTGCAGTGCCTCGCCCGCGCCCGGGGCGAGCGTGGCCGCGTCGGGATCATTCACGATGTCTGACAGCGTGCCGTCGAAGTCGAAGAACACCGCCGGCCGTCGCGCGGCGAGGCCGTCGATCAGGCCGAGGGCCTGTAAAGCGTCGGGCAGCTGGGCCATCCGCTGGTCGCCGGTTCGCACGGTGACCCCGCGCAAGTCGGGGACTACCGCATCGGCGCCGCTGTGGCGCAGCGCATCGCGGCGCCCGGCCCGGTCGACCCCTATCACCAACGCGAAGCCGCCCTCGCGCCCGGTCGCGACGTCAGCGGCGTCCGTCGCGACGACGACACACCGGCCCGGCCGCACCGCCAATCGATCGGCCAGCTCGACCAGTGCGCGCGCGGACACCGGGCCATCGACGCACACGGCAAACAGATCGCCGAGTCCGGCCGCGGTCAGCACGTTGCGGCAGCCGGGGTTTGACGAGAAAACGGCCGTGCCGACGCCGATCTCCTGCAGTTGCCGGACCAGCGTCACCGTGGAATCCAGCGCGGTGTCGGTCATCACCGCGTCGAGGGCGAACAGCACCGCATCGTGGCGGCGCGGGTCGATGAGGACCGGCTCCAACTTGCCCACGACCAACCTTCTCACGGTGGTCAATGCGGCCCGTCAACGAGGCTGAGACCGGTTAGCGTCTCGCTCGCGCGGTCGGCGTGGATACCGGGCGCCGTGGGCAGGTGCGCGCGGCGAGCCTTTGCGGCGGTCCTTGGTGAACAGCAGCACGGAGTCTTGGCTGAGCGCCACCAGATGTGCGATCCCCCGGTCGATACCGGCGGCGAGCTGTTCGAGCTCGGGTGCGTCGTCGTAGCCGGCGGTGATGCCGAAAACCAGCTCATCGCCATAGCTGAGCACCGCGACTCCGGTGCTCAGCTGCAGCGCGGTCGGGGGGATGGGCAGCAGGCTATCCACCTTCTTGCCCATCAGCCCTAACCGGTGCCGCGGCCCGGACCCATTGGTCGCCAGCGTCACGATGCCAGGGTCGGGCAACCGAGCCAGCAGCGTTTGAACTGCCTTGGCGCACAACATGAATGGCATGTAGTTGAGCGCTGATTCCACGATGCCGCCCGGTTTGGGCTGCTCGCTTTGCTTGGCTTTCAACCGGGTATGGACCGTGCGCAGGCGCTGAACCGGATCGCTGTGTTCCACGGGCAGATAGGGCAGCATGGCCGAGGGGCGGTTGCCGATTTTGTCCAGGGTGCGCAAAGAGTCCGCGCGCGGTTCTTCGCCCCGGTGCAGCAGGACCGTGCGGAAGCCTTCGGTGATCGCGGCGAGCGCGACGTCGTTGGCGGTCACGCCGAACTTGCGGCATACATCGTCGACGGCGGCAATGGGAACTCGGACCGTGCTGTACCGCCGCATGGTTTTGACGGGACGCACCGGCGATATCCGCGCGCCGGGCCAGATCGCCGCGGCGGCGGCTTCCGCCGCCCGTGCGACTGTGCCGGCCGAAGCCCGCAGCAACGTGTCGGCCCAATGGCGCGTCTGTGGCTCCGAAACCGATTTGACCCCAGCGTGATTGGCGAACGCGTCGCTGTCGGCGTCGTCAAAGAGCCGAGTGAGGATGTGGGCCGCCGAGATGCCGTCGGCCATGCGGTGGTGGACCTTCATCAAGATCGCCCACTTGTGGTGTCGCAGGCCCTCGATGACCCAGCACTCCCACAGCGGACGGTCCAGGTCCAGCGGACGCTCCAAGGCATAGGTGATGGCGCGGAACAGCTCGGCGTCGTCGCCCGGCTGCGGCAGGGCGACCCGTCGCACATGATGGGTGAGGTCGAATTCCGGATAGTCCATCCACTCGTGGACATCCTCGAACGGGTGCGTCCGCAGCACTTGGGTGCACCGAGGTATTGCCTGAATTCGTTCTGCCAGCGTCGTTTTGAGTAAATCGTAGTCAGGGACGGCGCCGTCGACGATGGCGACAGCGGCGAGTGCCAGGCTCGCCTGCTGATCTGGATCTTGAGCCTTGAGAAAGCCGGCGTCCCGTGCCGTCAGCTGTGCCATGGTCCGTCCCCGAATGTCGTTTCTTAACGTGTACCAGTATCGGTCGGGCGCCCGCGCGACGGTAGACCTACCAGGTTAAGAACGTGTTTTGTAGTTAAAGATATGTTTAACTGCGGCGATAGTCCCCCGCGCGGTGCCGTTTGTAAATTGTCTCAGGTCGCTTTTAAAAGGTTCACGTCGCCCGTTCGGGGCCCCGTTTCATATCGAACATACTTTCGATAGACTGCGAACGTGGGCTGGTTTAATGGGCCGCCGAGTTGGGCGGAAATGGAGCGGGTGCTCGACGGCAAGCCGCGCCATGCCGGTGCGCCGCCGTCGGAGCCCAACGACCTAAACGATGATGTTCCCTTGTCGCGCAAGCGCGGAAGGTATGAGCCGCCCGATGGCGAGCGGGTGGCCCGGTCCTCCGTCGCCCATTCCGTTTCGTATGCCGAGCTGCATGCGCATTCGGCGTACAGCTTTCTCGACGGCGCCAGCACGCCGGAGGAGCTGGTCGAGGAGGCCGCCCGGCTGGATCTGCGTGCGCTGGCGCTGACCGACCACGACGGCCTGTACGGCGCGGTGCGGTTCGCCGAAGCGGCCGCGGAGCTTGACGTGCGTACCGTCTTCGGCGCCGAACTGTCTTTGGGGTCTGGCGCCCGCACCGAGCAGCCGGACCCGCCCGGCCCGCATCTGCTGGTGCTGGCCCGCGGCCCGGAAGGCTACCGGCGCCTGTCGCGGCAGCTGGCGGCCGCGCACCTGGCCGGCGGCGAGAAGGGCAAGCCGCGCTACGACTTCGATGCGCTGACCGAGGCGGCCGGCGGGCACTGGCACATCCTGACTGGATGCCGTAAAGGCCATGTGCGCCAAGCGCTTTCCGAGGCTGGTCCGGATGCGGCGGGGCGGGCGCTGGCCGATCTGGTGGACCGGTTCGGCGCAAGCCGGGTCAGCATCGAGCTGACCCAGCACGGCCAGCCGCTCGACGACGAACGCAATGCCGAGCTGGCCGGGCTGGCGCGGCGGTTCGGCGTGAACGTCGTCGCCACCACCGCAGCGCATTTCGCGCATCCGTCGCGCGGACGGCTGGCCATGGCGATGGGCGCGATCCGGGCCCGGCAGTCCCTGGACGCTGCCGCCGGGTGGCTGGCTCCGCTGGGTGGTTCGCACCTGCGGTCCGGTGAGGAGATGGCCCGGCTGTTCGCGCAACGGCCCGAGGTGGTGAGCGCTGCGGCCGCACTCGGCGAGCAGTGCGCGTTCGGGCTGGCGCTGATCGCGCCGCAGTTGCCGCCGTTCGACGTGCCCGACGGGCACACCGAGGACACCTGGCTGCGGCAGTTGACGATGACGGGTGCGCGCGACCGCTACGGGCCCGCCGAGCGGGCGCCGCGAGCGTACGCGCAGATCGAACACGAGCTGAAAGTCATTACACAACTGAATTTTCCGGGCTATTTCCTGGTGGTGCACGACATCGCCCGGTTCTGTCGGGACAACAACATCCTGTGTCAGGGCAGGGGATCGGCGGCCAATTCCGCGGTCTGTTATGCCCTGGGTGTCACCGCCGTCGATCCGGTGGCCAATGAGCTGTTGTTCGAGCGGTTCTTGTCGCCCGCCCGCGACGGGCCGCCCGACATCGACATGGACATCGAATCCGACCAACGCGAAAAGGTCATCCAGTACGTCTACGACAAATACGGCCGCGACTACGCCGCCCAGGTCGCCAACGTCATCACCTACCGCGGGCGGATCGCGGTGCGCGACATGGCCCGCGCCCTGGGCTTCTCGCAGGGCCAGCAGGACGCGTGGAGCAAGCAGATCGGCCACTGGAACGGGCTGACCGACTCGCCCGAGATCGAGGACATCCCGCCGCAGGTGATCGACCTGGCTACCCAGATCCGGAATCTGCCGCGACACATGGGCATCCATTCCGGCGGGATGGTGATCTGCGACCGTCCGATCGCCGACGTGTGTCCGGTGGAGTGGGCGCGCATGGAGAACCGCAGCGTTTTGCAATGGGACAAAGACGACTGTGCGGCAATCGGTTTGGTGAAGTTCGACCTGCTCGGGCTGGGCATGCTCTCGGCGCTGCACTACGCAAAGGATTTGCTGGCCGAGCACAAGGGCATCGAGGTGGACCTTGCCCGGCTCGACCTCTCCGAGCCGGCGGTGTACGAGATGCTGCAGCGCGCCGATTCCGTCGGCGTGTTCCAGGTGGAGTCGCGGGCGCAGATGGCCACCCTGCCCAGACTCAAGCCGCGGGTGTTCTACGACCTGGTGGTGGAGGTCGCGCTGATCCGCCCCGGGCCCATCCAGGGCGGGTCGGTGCATCCCTACATCCGGCGGCGCAACGGCATCGACCCTGTCGTCTACGACCACCCCTCGATGGAACCCGCGCTGCGAAAGACGCTGGGGGTGCCGCTTTTTCAGGAGCAGCTGATGCAGCTCGCGGTCGACTGCGCCGGCTTTTCGGCCGCCGAGGCCGACCAGCTGCGCCGCGCGATGGGATCCAAGCGTTCCACCGACCGGATGCGGCGGCTGCGCGGCCGGTTCTACGACGGCATGCGCGAACTGCACGGCGCCACCGACGAAGTGATCGACCGGACCTACGAAAAGCTGGAGGCCTTCGCCAACTTTGGCTTCCCGGAAAGCCATGCGCTGTCCTTCGCGTCGCTGGTGTTCTACTCGTCGTGGTTCAAGCTGCACCACCCGGCGGCGTTCTGTGCCGCGCTGCTGCGCGCGCAGCCGATGGGTTTCTATTCGCCGCAGTCGCTGGTGGCCGACGCGCGCAGGCACGGCGTGACGGTGCACGGCCCGGACGTCAACGCCAGCCTGGCGCACGCCACTCTCGAGAACGCGGGGACGGAGTTGCGGCTCGGGCTGGGCGCCGTCCGCCATATCGGCGACGACCTGGCCGAGAGGCTGGTTGAGGACCGAAACGCCAACGGCCCCTTCGCCTCTCTGCTGGACCTGACCGCCCGGCTACAGCTGAGCGTGCCGCAGACCGAGGCGCTCGCGACCGCCGGGGCGCTGGGGTGCTTCGGGATGTCCCGGCGGGAGGGGCTGTGGGCGGCCGGGGCCGCGGCCACCCAACGGCCGGACCGGTTACCCGGGGTGGGGTCGTCGTCGCACATCCCGGCGTTGCCGGGGATGAGCAAGCTGGAGCTGGCCGCCGCGGATGTGTGGGCCACCGGCATCTCCCCGGACAGCTATCCGACCCAGTTCCTGCGGGCGGACCTGGATGCGATGGGGGTGGTCCCCGCCGAGGCGCTGGGATCGGTGCCCGACGGCGACCGGGTGCTGATCGCCGGCGCGGTGACCCACCGGCAGCGACCCGGGACGGCGCAGGGGGTGACCTTCCTCAACCTCGAGGACGAGACCGGGATGGTCAACGTGCTCTGCACGCCGGGGGTGTGGGCGCGGCACCGCAAGCTGGCGCACACGGCGCCGGCGCTGCTGATCCGCGGTCAGGTCCAAAACGCCAGCGGCGCGATCACCGTCGTGGCCGAGCGGATGGGCCGCATCAGCCTGACGGTCGGCTCGAAGTCCCGCGACTTCCGGTAATCCGCTGCGCCGAGCGTGCTCTCAGGGTGAGAAACCGCCGAATTCTCGCCATGGGAACACGTTCGACGCCTAGCCCGTCGGAGTCGTCCACACCTTCGTCGGCGTGATCATCAGCCGCGTGCTGTAGGACTTCATCGCCTCGGTCAGGCCGAATTTCGCTGCCTCGTCGCCGTACTTGGCCCAATACGGCTCGTCGTCGCGGCAGTCCACGTCGGTGGCGTCCACCGCCGCGACTCCTCCCACGACGATGATGCCCCCGCCGTTGCCGTCGGAATCCAGGTTCAGGCTCACCTGGGGATGCGCCTTGATGTGGGCGACCTTGGCCGCGCGCGGCATCGAGTACACCGTCAGCTCGGCGCCAGAGACGCCTGAGTAGTAGAACCAGATCAGCCGCGGCACCGGTTGCCCCGATTTGGCGACGGTGGTCAGCCAGCCATAGTGATCCGAGACCAGCCTGTCGGAAACCTCTTGAGTCAGTTCGACGCTCATAAAGCCGAATGTAACCTCCAAACATGACCCTCAACCTGTCCGTCGACGAAGTCCTCACCACCACCCGCTCGGTCCGCAAACGCCTCGACTTCGACAAGCCGGTAGTCCGCGACGTGCTGATGGAATGCCTCGAACTGGCGTTGCAGGCGCCGACCGGTTCCAATTCGCAGGGCTGGCAATGGGTGTTCGTCGAGGACGCCGAAAAGAAGAAGGCGATCGGCGATATCTACCTGGACCACGCCCGGGACTACCTCAAAGCACCGGGTGCCGAATATCCGCAGGGGGACACGCGCGGTGAACGGATGGGCCTGGTCCGCGATTCGGCGACCTATCTCGCCGAGCACATGCACGAGGCGCCCGTCCTGATGATCCCCTGCATTTTCGGTCGGGAAGACAAGCAGCCGCTGGGCGGAGTGTCGTTCTGGGCGTCGCTGTTTCCGGCGGTCTGGAGTTTCTGCCTGGCGCTGCGCTCCCGCGGCCTGGGCTCCTGCTGGACCACGCTGCATCTGCTGGGCGACGGTGAGAAGAAGGTGGCCGACGTGCTCGGCATTCCCTACAACAAGTACAGCCAGGGCGGGCTGTTTCCGATCGCCTACACCAAAGGCACCGACTTCCGGCCGGCCAAGCGGCTGCCCGCCGAAAGCCTGACGCACTGGAACACCTGGTAGCCAGCCCCGCGAAGGCGCGATGGAAAACCAAGCCCGGGCTAGACGGCGCCGGGATAGCCGTGCTGGCGCCAGGCCTCGTAGACGGCGATCGCCGCGGCGTTCGACAGGTTCAGCGAACGCCGGCCCGCCAGCATGGGAATGCGCACCTGCTGGGTGATGTGTGCGTCGGCCAAGGTGGCGGCGTCCAGACCGGTGGGTTCCGGGCCGAACATCAGCACGTCGCCGGCCTGGTAGTCGACCTCGGCGAACATCGTGGTGGCGTGCGCGGTGAACGCGATCACCCGCGCCGGCGACAGCGCATGCCACGCGGCCTGAAGCGACGCGTGCACGGTGACCGACGCCAGGTCGTGATAGTCGAGCCCGGCCCGTCGCAGCTTGGGTTCGGACAAGTCGAAGCCCAGTGGCTCGACGAGATGGAGTTCGCAGCCGGTGGCCGCCGCGGTCCTGATGGCGTTGCCCGTGTTGGGGGCGATGCGCGGAGATACCAACATCAAGTTGAACACAACTCGGCATCCTCCCCGACGCGACTGCCGGGAAGGCTTCAGCCCCACCTGGCTAGCAGAATGGTCGGCCTCTCTTCGGCTTGGTACCCGTGTGCCTCTCGAGAGCGAGGAGCCGCTCCTCGATCTCTACGACATTGCCGGCGACGATTGCAACCACAGCCCCGGCGGTGTCCTCCGCTGAAGCACCCGAGACGGCGGCATATGCGCTCCGAGACGAGAAGGTTTTCGACCACGTCAAATACCTGCGGAATTGTCGTATGAGCAGTGATTTTCGGGGTGTGGAACCGCAGCCGGAGCGTCGGCTGATTGTGACCAAGGCGCGGTTTGCCGCATGCGCGTCGCCGATGCCCATGACTTTGTTTGCTGAAGCTACCTGCCCTCGAACGGCAGTGGTGACTAGGACCGCGGGCTGTCATACTCGCAGGGTTGCCAAGCGTCGCACCGCTCGCGTCCATCCGCCTGGTCCGGGCGGATAAAGCAGGAAGTTTCATGAGTCTCTCGTTTTTCCGAGCGCCAAAACCCAGCGCTGCGGCCGTTCGCGCGGCCAGGCCAGCGAGGCGGGTCCAGTGACCATCTTTGCCCGCCCGGGTGCTCCGGGTGCGGCCCTTCCGCCCGGTGTCCCGAATGTGCCCGGGGCGCCTTCGCCCAACAAGCCGGCGAAACGCCCGCGGGCCTGGGCGCTGAGCAACTGGCCCGTCGGGTCGAAAGTCCTGGCGATCGTGCTGGTCCCGCTGGTGCTGGCGACGATTTTCGGCGGGTTGCGCGTCGAGGGTGCGATGGCCAGCGCCAGCAGTCTGCGGCTGGCTGCCGCCCGCGCCGACGTGATACCGGCGATCACGAAATACATGTCGGCGCTCGACGTCGCATTGCTGGCCAGCTCCACCGGACGCGACGTCGAGGGGGCCAGGAAGAACTACGAGGCGCGCAAGTACGAGCTGCAGACGCGACTGGCCGACACCGACGTGATCCCCGACGTCCGGTCGGGGGTCAGCACCCTCCTCAACGGCGGCCAGGCGCTGTTGGACAAGGTGCTGGCCAACAGCATCAGTTTGCGAGACCGGGTGACCACCTACGCGCCGATCCTGCTGACGGCCGAGGATGTGATCAACGCATCGGTGCGCGTCGACAGCGAGCAGATCCGGGCGCAGGCGCAGGGTCTGAGCCGGGCGGTCGGGGCCCGCGGCCAGATGACGATGCAGGAGATCTTGGTGACCCGCGGCGCCGACCTTCCCGAGCCGGAACTGCGCACCTCGATGATCACCCTGGCCGGTACCGAACCCTCGACGCTGTTCGGAATGAGCGAGGTGCTGGGCGTCGGCTCGCCCGAAGCCAAGACGCTGCAGCAGCAGATGGTGACCCGGATGGCGATCATGTCGGATCCGGCCAGTGCGCTCGTTGACAACTCCGACCTGCTGCAATCGGTACACACCACTGACGGCATCGCCGAACAGGTCATCAATGACGCCACCGCCTCGGTGACCAAATCGGTGCAGGCCCAGGCCACCGCTCGGCGCGAAGCCGCGATGCGCGACACCGGGCTGATGCTCGCTGCCATCGTGATCGCGCTGGGCATCGTGCTGGTGGTGGCGCGTGCGCTGGTCCGGCCGCTGCGCGTGCTGCGCGACGGCGCACTGAAGGTTGCCCACACCGACCTCGAGGACGAGATCACCCGCATCCGGGCCGGCGGCGAGCCGGTTGCCGCGCCGCTGGCGGTCTACACCACCGAGGAAATCGGCCAGGTAGCCCACGCCGTGGACGAACTGCACGCCCAGGCCCTGCTGCTGGCCGGCGACGAGGCGCGGTTGCGGTTGCTGGTCAACGACATGTTCGAGACCATGTCGCGGCGCAGCCGTTCACTGGTCGACCAGCAGCTGTCGCTCATCGACCGGCTGGAGCGCAACGAGGAGGATCCCGACCGCCTCGACAGCCTGTTCCGGCTGGATCACTTGGCGGCCCGGCTGCGCCGCAACAGCGCCAACCTGTTGGTGCTGGCCGGCGCGCAGCTCTCGCGTGACCAGCGCGAGCCGGTCGAGCTGTCGACGGTGATCAGCGCCGCCGTGTCCGAGGTTGAGGACTATCGCCGCGTCCAAATCGCGGGCGTGCCCGAAAGCACGGTGCTGGGTGCGGCGGTCGGCAGCATCATCCATCTGCTGGCCGAATTGATCGACAACGCGCTGCGCTACTCGCCGCCGACGACACCGGTCTGGGTTTCCGCGGCACGCGGCGGCGACGGCGGGGTGCTGCTGTGGGTGTCCGACTCCGGCCTGGGCATGAACGACAGCGATCGACGCATCGCCAACATGCGACTGCAGTCGGGCGGCGAGGTCACCCCCGACGTGGTTCCCGAGAGGGCCCGCCACATGGGCCTTTTCGTGGTTGGCCGGTTGGCCGTTCGGCACGGACTGCGGGTCGGGCTGCGCGGCCCGACACCCGATGAAGAAAGCACCGGCACCACCGCCGAGGTCTACCTCCCGCCGTCCATCCTCGTCGAGGGCCTTGCAGCGGCCGCCGTGCCGCCCGCGGCAGCTACCCCGGCAGCGGTCCCGCAGGCACGCGTACGGGTGACCCCACCGCCGGAGCCCATGGAACCCCCCGAGCCGGTCGATCCGCCGGATGCCGTGGCCGCTGAACCCCTCGTGGCGTACCACAATGGGTCCGCGCCGCCGGTCACGTTGTTGCCGCGCCGCACTCCGGGGTCCAGTGGCATCACCGACGTTCCTGCCCAGTCCGCCGAGCAACGGGAGCGCCGTGAGTTGGCCACGCCCTGGTGGGAGAAGAACGGGGTCCAGCACGAGCCGGAGCAGCCGGAGCCGCAGCCGGAACCCGCGCCGCCAGCGCCGTCGGACACTTCGGGTTTCTTCGCCGCTCGGCCCTCGTCGCGGCCGGCCGAATCCACGACTCCGGCCCTGGCGGCCCCCGACGACGAAGACGTGATCTACCAAGGGATGCTCGCCGAGTGGCTGAGCGACCCGCACGATCTGGTCCAAAGCCCCGACCTGGATTGGCAGTCGGTGTGGGACCGCGGCTGGTCGCTGGCCGCCGAGGCCGAGGACAAGCCGGTCGAGTCGCACACCGACCACGGCCTGCCGGTGCGCACGCCCGGAGCCCGGCTGGTGCCGGGCGCGGGGGCGGGCAGGGGAGCCGCCGGGCCCGACGAGCATGAGGATCCCGAAGAAGCGCCCCAGCCGCAGCACGCGGCCGCGGTACGCGACCCCGAGGCGGTCCGCGCTTCCATCGGCAGCCATTTCGGCGGCGTGCACAGCGGACGGTCGCATGCCCATGAAACCGACCGGAGCGAGCAGGAATGAGAGCTCACGCGCCGAACAACTCATTGGGCTGGCTGGTGTCGAAGTTCGCCCGCGAGGTTGCCGGGGTGGCGCATGCGTTGCTGGTGTCCGTCGACGGACTGCCCATCGCGGCCAGTGAGCGGCTGTCGCGTGAACGGGCCGACCAGTTGGCCGCGGTGGCTTCCGGGCTGGCCAGCCTCTCGACCGGCGCCGCGCAGCTGTTCGACGGTGGCCCGGTGCTGCAGTCGGTGGTCGAGATGCAGAAGGGGTATCTGCTGCTGATGCACGTGGGTGATGGCTCGCATCTGGCGACGCTGGCCGTCTCGTCGTGCGATATCGGTCAGATCGGTTACGAGATGGCCATCCTTGTCGAGCAAGTAGGCGGCGTCGTGGAGTCCTCCCGCCGGGCGCACTCGTGAGCCGCGATGAACGAAGACGACCGGTCCTTACCCGCGCGTGAGGCGAGCCTGGTTCGCCCCTACACGCTGACGGCGGGACGGACCGACACCAGCGTCGACCTTCCCCTGGAGGCGCCGGTGCAGACGCTGCAGGCCGGACTGGCACACAAGTGGCCACCCAACGACGTGAAAGCCAAAATCATCCAACTGTGTACCAAGAGCCCGTCGGTCGCCGAGATTTCGGCTCGGCTGGATTTGCCGCTGGGTGTCGCGCGCGTCCTGGTCGGCGATCTGGTGATGTCCGGCTACCTTCGGGTGCGTAGGACGTTGACCGACCATTCGACCCTCGATGAGCGCCGCGAGCTCATAGGAAGGACGCTGCGTGGCCTTAAAGCACTCTGACTCCGGCCCCACCGCGTCGACGAAGATCGTCATCGCGGGCGGGTTCGGCGCGGGCAAGACCACGTTCGTCGGCGCGGTTTCGGAGATCATGCCGCTGCGCACCGAGGCGATGGTCACCGACGCCTCGGTCGGCGTCGACATGCTCGAGGCCACGCCGCACAAGCAGACCACCACGGTGGCAATGGACTTCGGCCGGATCACCCTGGCCGACGACCTGGCGCTCTACCTGTTCGGCACCCCGGGCCAGCGCCGGTTCTGGTTCATGTGGGACGACCTGGTGCGCGGCGCGATCGGCGCGATCGTGCTGGTCGACTGCCGTCGGCTGCAGGACAGCTTTCCGGCGGTCGATTTCTTCGAGAACCGCAAACTGCCGTTTCTGGTCGCCGTCAACCAATTCGACGGTGCGCCAAGGTATCCGATGGATGAGGTGCGTCAGGCGCTGACGCTGCCCGCGCACATTCCGATGGTCAGCGTCGATGCCAGGGACCGCCGGTCGGCGACCGACGCACTGATCGCGGTGAGCGAATACGCGATGCACTGCCTGACGTCCAGTGGATAGCTGGACCGACTGCGAATTTGCCGGCAGGGACTTCCGTGACTTCGACGACGCCGACCTTTCCCGATTGCGCACCGAACGTGTCGTGTTCACCGATTGCGATTTCAGCGGCGTCAACCTGGCCGAGTCGCAGCACCGCGCGTCGGCCTTTCGGAATCGCACCGTCCAACGAACATCGTTGTGGCACAGTATATTTCGACAGTACAGCATGTTGGGCTCGGTGTTTGCGCAGCGCCGAATGGCCGTGCTCGGCGACTTTGAAGTTAGGGGACCTGCGGGGAGTGGACTTGAGTGGTTGCCGGCTGAGGGAGACCAGCCTGGTGGAAACCGACCTGCGCAAGACCGTGCTGCGCGGCGCCGACCTCAGCGGCGCGCGGACCACCGGCGCGCGGCTGGAGTCGACCCGGCGTTGTGGACAACCGCTTCGCTGGCGGGCGCCCGCGTCGACGTGCAGCAAGGCTTGGCCTATGCGTTGCCCACGGGCTTCGCTTGGACGGAGGCTTGGAAGCGTGACTCAGCGCTTGAGCCTGATGTTCCACCGCACGATGACGGAGTAGATCAGCGTCAGCGCGCACAGCATCGCCATGTCGAACAGCCACGCACTGGTGGTATGCAGCCAGTGGCTGTCCTGGGGGAGCAGCGAACCTGGCACCAGCGCCCGCAGGTTCACCGTGGACGCCGACGCGGCGTAGCCCCATCGTGAGGGCACCAGCCAGGACAGCTGGTCGAGGAAGATCCGGCCGGTCACCGGGATCAGGCCGCCCGCGAGCACCAGCTGCAGCATCAGCGACACCACCAGCAGCGGCATGATCTGCTCGTTGGAGCGCGCGATCGATGACAGCACCAACCCGAGGATCGCCGAGGCCACGCACGTCGCGGCAACGGTGACGAACAGCTCGAAGGTCGGATTACCCAGCAGCACAACGCTTTCGGTCGGCGCGCCCTTGCCCAGGATCACCATGACCGTCGTGATCGCCGCCTGAATGCTGGCGAACACGCAGAACACCATGATCTTGGCGCTCAGGTAGGCCCCGGTGGACAGGCCGACCGCCTGTTCGCGCCGGAAGATGGGGCGCTCGCCGATCAGGTCGCGGATCGTCAGCGCGGTGCCCATGAACACCGCGGCAATGGACAGCAGCGTCAAGATCTGTGCGGCTTCGTCGGGCGTCGCGCTGGTCGGCGTGGCGATGCCGAACCCGGTATTGCCGGGAACAGTCAGCGCCAGGCCGCCCATGATGAACGGCAACGCCGCCAGGAACACGAAGTAGGCGCGGTCGGCGACGACCAGGCGGACCTGGCGGCGCGCGATCGTGGTGAACTGTCGGCTCTTACTGGTGTGCGCCGGGGTGCCCAGATCGGCCGGGCTGGATTCGGCCGGGGCCGGCGGCGGCCGGTTGCGGGCCAGAAAGCGGCGATTGGCCTCGTCGGGGTCGGCGCCCACCTTCGCGAAGATGTGGGCCCAGTTGGTGGTTCCCATGACCTCACCGATGTGGCCGGGTGGGCCCAGAAACGCTGTCTTGCCGCCGGGCGCCATCAGCAGCACCTGATCGCAGATGTCGAGGTAGGTCAGCGAGTGCGTCACCACCAGCACCACGCGACCGGCGTCGGCCAGTTGTCGCAGCATCGTCATGACCTGCAGGTCCAGCGCCGGGTCGAGGCCCGAGGTCGGCTCGTCGAGGATCAGCAGCGACGGTCCGGTGAGCAGTTCGAGCGCGACCGAGGCGCGCTTGCGCTGGCCGCCGGAGAGCTGGTCGACGCGGGTGTCGGCGTGTTGGGTCAGACCCAGCTCGTCGAGTACCTGAGCGACGATTTGGTCTCGATCGGCTTTGCTGGTGTCGGGCGGCAGCCGCAGTTCGGCGGCATAGCCGAGCGCCTGGTTGACGGTCAGCTGGCGGTGCACGACGTCGTCCTGGGGGACCATCCCGATCCTGGTGCGCAGCGACGCGTACTCGGTGTGGATGTCGTGGCCTTCGAAGGTGACCGAGCCGGAGCTCGGGGTGGCGTATCCGGCGATCAGCCGCGACAGCGTGGTCTTGCCGGTGCCGGACCCACCGATGATGGCGGTCACCGTGCCGGGCCTGGCGGTCATCGTGATGTTCTGCAGCAGCGCCTTGCCGCTGACGCCGCCGACGCTGAACCCGACGTCGCGCACCTCCAGGCCGCCGGTGCGGGTCGCCGCCTCGGCGCGGCGAACCAGTTCGCCGCCGCTGAACACCAGGTCGACGTTGCCGATCGTGACCACGTCGCCCTCGGCCAGCACGGCCGATCCCACCCGGATCCCGTTGACGAACGTGCCGTTGATGCTGTTCGCATCGCGGATCTCGCTGCCCTGCGGCCCGGAGGTGCAAGGCGCCAGATACGCGTGGTGGCGCGAGGCCAGCACGTCGGCGATGACGATGTCGTTGTCGGTCGCCCGGCCGATCCGGGCGGCGCCCGCGGGTGTCGCCAGCCGCGCCCGGGGTCCGCCCACGTTCAGCTTCCGGGTCTGAAACGCCGACACAGAGTGGCCGATGACGGGAACGGCGCTGGTGCGCTCCACATCCGGCACCCCGTCTTGATGAAAGCCCCGATGAATGCGTGTCGTGGACTCGGCGGGTGGCGGAGTTGGGCGGGGTGGGGCGGGCTGCGGTCGTGGCGGAGCGGGCCGCGCGTTCATCGGCGCCGTCTGTGTCGGCGGCAGCTGACCGACCGTCCCCGGGTGATGTCCCACTTCGAAAGTCACCTGCGGGCCCTCGGGCTTGCCGATGTTGATGGTCTGGCCGTCGTGGATGTCGACCATCGGCAGCCGCTGGCCGCCGACGAACATCCCGTTGAGCGAGTTGTTGTCGATCGCCATCCACCGGCCCTGGTCGAAGCGCAGCAGCAGGTGGGCGCGTGCGATCAGCGGGTGGGCCACGCGCAGGTCGGCGCGCACGTCGCTGCCGACAACCACGTCGCGGCCGGGGGCGAAGCTGCCTTCGGATTGGGGAGCCCGAACCGTCAGCACGGGTTGAGCGGGTCGATTCATCAGGATCAGTGCCGGCGCTTGAGGCGGATTCTCCACCACACGATCGCGCTGTAGGCCACGCACAACACCGCGAGCATCGCCATGTCGAACAGCCAGGCGCTCGCCTTGTGGTCCCAGTGCTGGTCTTTGGGGTCGGTCGGGCCCGGGATCAGCCGGTGGGCATCGATCGTCGAGGCCGACGCCGCGAAGCCCCAGCGGGCGGGCGTGGCCCACGACAACTGGTCGAGGAACATGCGGTTGGTCACCCAGATCATGCCGCCGGAGAACACCAGCTGGGACATGATCGACACCACCAGCATCGGCATGATCTGGTCTTGCGATTGGGCGAGCGCCGACAGCGCCATGCCGAGCAGCGCTGCACCCACGCAGGTCGCGGCAACGGTGACGAACAGCTCGAATCGGACGTCTCCCAGCAGCACCGGGCCCGACAGCGGCTTGCCCCAGCCGATTACCGAGATGGCCGTCGCGATCGCTGCCTGGACGATCGCAAAGACGGAGAACACCACGATCTTGGCGCCCATATAGGCCGCGGTCGACAGGCCGACGGCCTGTTCTCGGCGGAAGATGGGGCGCTCGCCGATCAGGTCGCGGATGGTCAACGCGGTACCCATGAACACCGCGCCGACGTTGAGCATGACCAGAATCTGGTCCGGTTGGGCGGGATTGTTGCCCAGCGGATCGCTCATGCCGTATCCACTCGTGCCGCGGACGGTCAGCGTCAGCACGCCGATGAGGAACGGCAACAGCGCCAGGAACACCGTGTAGCCGCGGTCGGAGATCACCAGCCGAATCTGACGCCGCGCGACGGTCGAGAACTGGCGGAACACGTCGGTGTGCACCGGCTCGCCCAGATCTCCTGGCCTGGATTCGGACGGCGCGGAAACCGGCGGCTTGTTTTCGGCCAGGAAGCGCCGATTGGCCTCGTCGGGGTCGGCCCCCACCTGGGCGAAGATGTCGGCCCAGTTGGTGGTTCCCATCGCCGCACCGATCTGGCTGGGCGGACCCAGAAACGCCGTCTTGCCGCCGGGCGCCACCAGCAGCAGCTGATCGCAGACGTCGAGATAGGACACCGAGTGCGTCACGATCAGCACCACACGACCGGCGTCGGCCAGCTGGCGCAGCATCATCATCACCTGACGGTCCAACGCCGGGTCCAGCCCGGTGGTCGGCTCGTCCAGGATCAGCAGCGACGGCCCGGTGAGCAGCTCCAAGGCCACCGAGGCGCGTTTACGCTGGCCGCCGGAGAGCTTGTCGACGCGGGTGTCGGCGTGTTTGGTCAGCTCGAGTTCCTCGAGCACCTGGGCGACGACCTGCTCTCGATCGGCCTGGCTGGTGTCGGGCGGCAGCCGCAGTTCGGCGGCGTAGCCCAGCGCCTGGTTGACCGTCAGCTGGCGATGCACGACGTCGTCCTGCGGGACCATCCCGATCCGGCTGCGCATGGACGCGTATTCGGTGTGGATGTTGTGGCCCTCGAATGTCACCGACCCGGAACTGGGGCTGGTGTATCCGGCGATCAGCCGCGACAGCGTGGTCTTGCCGGCGCCGGATCCGCCGATGATGGCGGTCAGCGTGCCCGGACGCGCGGTCAGCGAGATGTGGTCCAGCAGTTGCTTTCCGCGGTCGACCGTGAAGCAGACCGAGTTGACCTCCAGGCCGCCGGTGCGGGTGGCCGCTTCGGTGCGGCGGACCAGGTCGCCGTGGGTGAACACCAGGTCGACGTTGCCGATGGTGACCACGTCGCCCTCGCTCAGCACCGCGGACCCGACCCTGACCCCGTTGACGAAGGTCCCGTTGACGCTGTGGGCGTCGCGGATCTCGGTGCCCAGCGGGGTCTGGGTCAGGAACGCGTGATGGCGCGACGCCAGCACGTCCTGGATGACGATGTCGTTGTCGGTGGAGCGGCCGATCGTCGCTGAGCCGGCCGGCTTGTGCATCGCCCCGGACCGGGACGGCAGCAACGCCTGGAACATCTTGGTCGCCAGGTTCGACACCGACGTCTCGGCCGACTTGGCGGCGCTGGGCGCCATCTGCGTCTGCGGTGCTCGAGCAGAGCCCATGTGCCCCACCCCGGACATCTGCGGGTGCGGCTGGAAATTGGCCGGCGGCGGCGCAGCGGGCCGCGGTTGGGCCCCGCCCTGCGGATACGGCGGCTGCCCGGGCGGGCCGGAATACCGTAGCGGCGGTGGTGGCCCGGCCCATGTGGTGGGGCGCCCGGGCGGCGGCGGGGGAGCGGCGATCGGGGGCCCGGGCTGACCGGACGCCTGAGACCCGGGCCACGCGGTCCCGGAGGCCGGGCCGATGGGCATCGACGCGGTTTGGGGCGGGCGCCCAGCCATCCCACGGTGCCGCCCGACCTCGAAGCGCAGCGACGGCCCATCGGGATTGCCGATGTTGACGCTCGCCCCGTCTTGGATGTCGACCACCGGCACGCGCCGGCCGTTGACGAAGGTCCCGTTCAGCGAGCCGTTGTCGATCGCCAGCCACCTGCCCTGATCGAACCGCAGCAGCAGGTGGGCGCGCGAAATCAGCGGGTGGGTGATGCGCATGTCGGCCCGGAGGTCGCGCCCGACCACCACGTCGTGGCCCGCCGCGAAAGTCCGTTCCGACCCGTCATACCGAACGGTCAGCGCCGGTGGGGCTGGCGGAGTCATTGCACCCACTTTAACTTGGGGTGTTATCAGCCAGCTGTGTCCGGCGCGCCGGTCACCACACATCTGGTGCGGCTGTAGATAGTGGGCATGCACTGGTTGCAGTGCGTGCACGCCGAGCGCACCTGGGCGCCGTCGGCCTTGATCCGATTGATCAAGTCGGGCTCTGCCAGCAGCGCGCGGGCCATCGCGACGAACTCGAACCCCTCCGCCATGGCCAGGTCCATGGTTTCCCGGTTGGTGATGCCGCCGAGCAGGATCAGCGGCAGCTTGAGTTCGGCCCGGAACAGCTTGGCGTCGCGCAACAGATACGCCTCGCGGTAGGGGTACTCGCGCAGGAACTTCTTGCCCGTCATCCGCATGCCCCAGCGCAGCGGCGGCTTGAACGCGCCGGCGAATTCCTTCAGCGGGTGCGTCGCCGCGGAACAGGTACATGGGGTTGACCAGCGAGCTGCCGGCGGTGAGCTCGATCGCGTCCAGGCCACCGTCTTCCTCCAGCCATTTGGCCGTCGTCAGCGACTCTTCGGTGCTGATTCCGCCGCGCACCCCGTCGGCCATGTTGAGCTTGGCGGTCACCGCGATCGGCGTTCCCTCTTTATCGACGGCGCGGCGGACGGCCATCACCATCCCGCGGGCGACCTTGGCCCGGTTCTCCAGCGATCCGCCGAAATCGTCGTCGCGGCGGTTGATCAGCGGGCTCAGGAATGCGCTCGCCAAATAGTTGTGGCCCAAATGGATTTCGACGGCGTCAAAGCCGGCTTCGATGGCCAGCCGGGCGGCGTTGGCGTGCGCGGCGATCACGTCGTCGATGTCGCTCACGGGTGGCCTTCTTGGCGAACCGCATGCCAATCGGATTGAAGAACCGCACCGGCGCCAGCGCGGTGGCCTTGTTGGACTTGGCGTTGGCCACCGGGCCGGCGTGGCCGATCTGCGCGCTCACCGCCGCGCCCTCGGCGTGGATCGCGTCGGTGAGCCGGCGGAACCCGGGCACGGCCTCCGGACGCATCCAGATCCCGTTGCCTTCGGTGCGGCCGCCCTGGGAGACCGCGCAATAGGCGACGGTCGTCATGCCGACTCCGCCGGCGGCCGGCAGCCGGTGATACTCGATCAGGTCGTCGCTCACCAGCGCGCCGGGCGTGCGCGCTTCGAACGTCGCCGACTTGATGATGCGGTTGCGCAGGGTGATCGGGCCGAGTTTGGCCGGGCTGAACACGTCGGGGCCTGCAGACATGTCAGGAGCCTAACGGCGATCGCAAGCGCGGCGGAGCCGGGCGCAGCGGATCGTCGTCATTAGGCACCGCGGTGGGCATGGAAGACTGTCAGGCGTGGGCGCAATCACACTGGACGGCAAGGCCACCCGCGACGAGATCTTCGTCGACCTGAAGCAACGGGTGGCCGCATTGACCGCATCGGGCCGCACGCCCGGGCTGGGCACCATCCTGGTCGGCGACGACCCCGGCTCGCAGGCCTACGTCCGCGGCAAGCACGCCGACTGCGCCAAGGTGGGCATCACGTCGCATTCGCCGCGACCTGCCCGCCGACATCTCCGCGGCCAAGCTCAACGAGACCATCGACGAGCTCAACGCCAACCCCGAGTGCACCGGCTACATCGTGCAGTTGCCGCTGCCTAAGCATCTCGACGAGAACGCGGCGCTGCAGCGCGTCGACCCCGCCAAGGATGCCGACGGGTTGCACCCGACGAACCTGGGCCGGCTGGTGCTCAATGATCCGGCGCCGCTGCCCTGTACCCCGCGTGGCATCGTGCACCTGCTGCGCCGCTACGGCGTCGAGATCGCCGGTGCGCACGTGGTGGTCATCGGCCGCGGTGTGACGGTGGGTCGCCCGTTGGGGCTGTTGCTGACCCGGCGCTCGGAGAACGCCACGGTGACGTTGTGCCACACCGGAACTCGCGACCTGGCCGCGCTGACCAGGCAGGCGGACATCATCGTGGCCGGGGTCGGGGTACCGCACCTGCTGACCGCCGACATGGTTCGTCCCGGTGCCGCGGTCGTCGACGTCGGCGTGAGCCGCACCGAGGAGGGGCTGGTCGGTGACGTGCACCCGGATGTGTGGGACGTGGCCGGGCATGTGTCACCGAATCCCGGTGGCGTCGGCCCGCTGACCCGGGCATTCCTGCTGACCAATGTCGTCGAGCTGGCCGAGCAGCGATGAGCTCGCGGGCCGCGGTCCAGGCCCAATGGCCCATCCTGCTGGTCGGGTTGATCTTCGCGACGGCGTTGGTGCTCGTGGGCGCCAACTTCTGGCGTCGCGGTTCCCTGCTGATCGGTGTCGGCGTCGGCGTGGCCGCGGCGCTGCGGTTGGTGTTGTCCGACGAGCGGGCCGGCCTTTTGGTGGTGCGCGGCCGAGGCATCGACTTCTCGACCACCGCGACGGTCGCGGCGGCGATGGTCTACATCGCCTGGACCATCGACCCGTTGGGCACGGGCTAGATCCCCGGCGCCCCGGGAATCTTCGGCAGCCCGGACAAGTTGCCGCTGGCCAGGTCGCCCATCACCTGCGGGCAGTACATCTGGATCGCGATCTGGGCGAACATGCCGGCCATCCCCCCGGAAATGCCGCCGCCCTCGACCTTTGACACCGCCGCGGCGAGCGTCCCGCCTGGCTTGGCGAGCATCGGGCAGACGGACTGACCCAGTGCGACGGCGTTGCCCGGGTCACCGTAGTGGACGCCGGCTTTGCTCAGTGCGGCGACGAACTCGTCGTCGACCTGGTTCGCCTCGGCCGGTGGCGCGAACGCCGCGGCCGCCGTAAGCAGCGCGGCCGCCGCGGCCAGCAGGCGAATGGTCAGGGGTTGATAACGGAAAAGCCAGATCCACCGCTGCGTTGTTGCGAGTGCTTTCATGACAGGCTCCCCATCCGTCGCGGAGTGCACTGTCGGCACTCTGATCACTTTAGGAACCCTGGTCTACAACTGTCACATTTACAACACGGTGGGGTAAAGGTTTGCGCACTATGCGTTTCGTGCGTGTCGTGCGGCCGGCGTGTCGGTTATTAGGCGGGGCCGATCTCGGAAGATCGAAGCCGCACTGTGACGTGACACATGCTGCTGCGCCGGATTTTCACACCGGCGGTGGATAAGAATCCGGCTAAGCAATCCGCCGTCGCGCAGTGGTACGTCGAGACATCCGGGCGGACCTCGACCGCTACTCAATGGGTGAGCGCCGCACACCAAGTCGTGCAACCGTTTTCGGTCGGCGGCTACCTCAACTACCTCGAGGCCAATACTGATGCGGCGCGCTACTTCGGCGCGAACCTGTCGCGGCTGACGTCTGTCCGGCAGAAATACGACCCGAACAAGGTGATGTTCTCGGGGCTGGACTTCTGACGAACACCCGTCCGCTCTGACCTAGGCGTCGGCTTCGGCGGGGTGGGGCGTGGAGGTTACTCGGATGTGACCGTTGCGGCCGGAACCCGTATCTTCTCCGATTTTTCTGTGGCGGCGGCGCCGTGATGCCACAATGTGCCGCGCGGGGGCACGACGCGGAGGTGATATGACAGGCTCGCCGGCGACCCAAACCGGCCAACGCAGTCCCGGCCATACCGTCATCGCCCTGTGCTATGGCGTCATCTGCCTTGCCTGCTTCGGCCTCGGAGTCGGGGCAATGATGGTCGCGATGTTCTTCGGCATGAGCCGGTCGTTTGGCATCCTGCGGGCTCCATACAGCTGGATCGCCAACGCCGTGTTGCTCGCCCAGTTTCCCCTCGCGCATTCAGTGTTGCTGACCAGCCAGGGTCGAAGGCTGTTGGCGCGTTTGGCCCCACGCGGCACCGGGACCATGTTGACGACCACCACTTTCGCCACCATCGCCGCACTGCAAGTCCTGGCGCTCTTCGCGCTGTGGTCGCGGAGTGGCACGGTCTGGTGGCAGGCACATGGGGCGGTGCTAGCGGTACTGGTCGTGCTGTACGCGACGTCCTGGCTGCTGCTCGGCAAGTCAATGATGGACGCTGGACTGGCGCTGCAGACCGGCAGCCTCGGCTGGCTCGCCGTGCTACGTGGGCGGCAACCCCGCTACCCGGCGATGCCGCAGACGGGCCTGTTCCGGCTGACCCGCCACCCGATCTACGTCTCGTTCGCCTTAACGCTTTGGACGGTGCCCACCTGGACTCCGGACCAGCTGGTCATCGCCGTCGTGTTGACGGCGTATTGCGTGGGCGCGCCGCTGTTCAAGGAGGCTCGGTACCGGCGGATCTATGGTCCAGCGTTCGACGACTATGCGCGGGGCGTTCCGTATTGGTTGCCCCGTCTCCGGCTCCGGGCAGCACGGCGGCGGTAAAGTCGATGAATGCTTGCAGCATAAGGTAATTAGTCCGCCCGCGGGCCGCGAGACCCCCAGTTGGCGTCTATTCCGCCAGCGTCGCCCGGATGCACACGGTGACGTAGGGCAGCGCCAACCCGGCCGAATTCGCCAGCGCCGGATGAGTGGCGAGTAACCCGCGCACCTGGCCGAGGGTTCTGGTGCGGACCTCGGTCGGAGAGGTGATGCAATAGGTACGCGAAGACACCAAGTCGATCAAGGCTTGCGGGGTAAGGTAATTCGTCCACTCGACTTGGTGGCGCACCACCTCGGTGAAGGGTTCGGGCAGCGTCACGTTGAAGCGGCGACCGTCGCCATCGCTACCGATGATCTCGCCGAGCTCGCGCACCCAGCCGAGCCGTTCGTCGCGGGTGTTCCACACCAGACCCAACCGCCCGCCGGGCCGCAGCACCCGGGCTACCTCGGGAACGGCGCGCTGCGGGTCGACCCAGTGCCAGGCCTGGGCGACCAGCACAGCGTCAACGCTGTTGTCCTCCAACGGAATCTCTTCCGCGGTGCCCTCCAGCGCAGGAGTCTCCGGCAGCGAGGCGCGCAGCACCTCCAGCATGTCGGGAATCGGATCGACGGCCACCACGTCCAGGCCGCGTTCGACGAGCCTGGTCGTCAGCTTGCCGGTGCCCGCGCCCAGGTCCAGGACCTTGCGTGCACCGGGCGGCAGCAGCCAGTCGATTGCCTCGGGTGGATATGACGGGCGGCCCCGCTCGTAGGCAGCCGCCGCTGAGCCAAAGGACAGGGAGCGGTCGTGCCTGGAGCGGGTCACCTTGGACACCTAAGGCACGTGCCTTCCCCATCGGCCAATTCGAGTGTCTGACGGATCAATTCGCCGACCGCTTCGGATTCCACCAGGAAGCCGTCGTGTCCGCAGATGGAGTCGACCACATGTAGTCCGGTGCATCCCGGCAGCAGCTCGGCCAGCTCCTCCTGCAAGCGCAGCGGGTAGAGCCGGTCGGAGGTGATGCCGCCGACCACCGCCGGAACCGGGCAGCTGCGCAGGGCCGCGGCGACCCCGCCGCGGCCACGGCCCACGTCGTGGCTGCTCAGCGTCTCGGTCAGGGCCACATAGCTGCCGGCGTCGAATCGCGTCAACAGTTTGTCGCCCTGGTGCTCCAGGTAGCTCTGCACCGCGTAGCGGCCGCCGGTCGCCGGGTCCTCGTCGCCCTGGCTGTCGTTGGCGAAGCGGGTATCGAGCTCCACCTCGCCGCGGTAGGTCAGGTGGGCGAAGCGGCGGGCGATCTTCAGCCCGGCGTCCGGTCGGCGGCCGGTGTCGTGATAGTCACCGCCCTGCCAGTTCGGGTCGGCCTTGATGGCCGCGATTTGGGTGGCCTGGGTGCCGATCTGGTCGGCGGTCGCGCGCGCACCGACCGCCAGCAGCAGCGCCGAGCGGACCCGGTCCGGGTAGCTGACGATCCACTCCAAAGCCCGGGCGCCGCCCATGGATCCGCCGACGACGGCGGCGACCTCGGTAATGCCCAGCGCGGCCAACGCGGCGACGTCCGCCTCCACCTGGTCGCGCACCGATATCAGCGGAAACCTAGAGCCCCAAGGCTTTCCGTCACGGGCACGCGAGCTGGGGCCAGTGGAGCCGCGGCAGCCGCCCAGCACGTTGGTGGCCACCGCGCACCAGCGGTCGGTGTCGATCGGCGCACCCGGGCCGGCCACCCCGTCCCACCAGCCGGCCGTGGGATGCCCGGGTCCGGCCGGGCCGGTGATGTGCGAATCACCGGTCAGTGCGTGCAGCACCACCACCACGTTGTCCCGCGCCGGCGACAGCTTGCCCCAGCGCTGGATGGCGATGCAGACATCGTCGATCACCACACCGTTTTCGGTGGTCAGCGAACCGATGTGGACCAAGCCGACCTCGCCCTCGGCGGGCAGCGTCTGCGTCGGCACGTCGGAGATCGTCATGTCAGAACCCCCTCAGAAAGCCGCCACGGTCCGCGACTCGCCGCTGTATTTGCGGGCCGCGGCGAAGCCGAGCTCCAGGTCGGCCAGGATGTCGTCGATGCCCTCGAGGCCGACGGCCAGCCGCACCAGCCCCGGGCTGACCCCGGTGGCCAGCTGCTCCTCGGGGCTCAGCTGAGCATGGGTGGTCGATGCGGGGTGGATCACCAGCGAGCGCACGTCGCCGATGTTGGCGACGTGGCTGTGCAGCTTCAGTGCGTTCACGAACGCCTTGCCCGCCTCAACGCCACCGGCCAGCTCGAACGCCAGAACGGCTCCGGTTCCCTTGGGCGCCAGCTGCTTTGCCCGCTCGTGCCATGGCGAACTGGGCAGTCCCGCGTAGTTCACGGACACCACGTCTTGGTTGTCGTCTCGGTGGCCGGCCAAATACTCGGCAACCTGTTGCGCGTTGGACACGTGCCGCTCCACGCGCAGGCTCAGCGTCTCCAGGCCTTGGGCGACCAGGAACGCGTTGAACGGCGAAGCCGCAGAACCCAAGTCGCGCAACAACTGCACGCGCGCCTTGAGCGCGAACGCCGGCGGCCCCAGTTCGGCGAACACGATGCCGTGGTAGCTGGGGTCGGGTGTGGTGAAACCGGGGAAGCGGCCCTGCGTCCAGTCGAAGGTGCCGCCGTCGACGATCACCCCGGCGATCGCCGCGCCGTGCCCGCCCAGGTATTTGGTGGCCGAGTGCACGACGATGTCGGCGCCCTGCGTGAAGGGCTGGATCAGGTACGGCGTGGCGATCGTGTTGTCGACGATCAGCGGGACACCGTTGGCGTGGGCGACCCCGGAAACCCCGGGGGTGTCCAGGATGTCGATCTGCGGGTTGGAGATGGTCTCGCCGAAGAACGCCTTTGTGTTCGGCCGCACCGCCGACTGCCATGAATCCAGATCGTCGGGATCGTCGACGAAGCTGACCTCGATACCGAGCTTGGGCAGCGAATAGTGGAACAGGTTATAGGTGCCGCCGTAGAGCCGCGGGCTGGATACCACGTGATCACCCGCGCCGGCGAGGTTCAGGATGGCGTACGTTTCCGCGGCCTGCCCGGAGGAGAGGAACAACGCAGCCACGCCGCCCTCGAGCGCGGCGACGCGTTGCTCGACGACATCGGTGGTTGGGTTGCCGATCCGGGTGTAGATGTTGCCCGGAACCTCGAGCCCGAACAGCGCGGCCGCATGTGCGGTGTCGTCGAAGGTGTAAGACGTGGTCTGGTAGATCGGCAGGGCGCGGGCGTGGGTGGCCGAATCGGCGCTCTGACCGGCGTGAATCTGCTTCGTCTCAAACGACCAATGCGCGGTCGGATCGGTCTCGGTGCTGTCTTCGGACGTCATGAACGGTGCTTTCTACTCGAAGTCATCGCTCGGGTGTGAAGTTGCTCACAGACCGCAGGATGGGTGCGATGGGTGCGCATCAATTTCCCTGTCTACTCAGGGGTCCATCACGGAGGACCCGCGCTTGCCGCGTAGCCGGGGGTGGCTACTCAACCGGGTCATCACCCGGGGCACCCCACCGCGGTTGGAGGGTTGCCGGCCAGCAAGCCGGGGCTTGACGCTGGCGCTCATGACCAATTCCAAGCGTATCGCATACCACGGACTCGATGTCAACAGCGCCGGTGCAGGGCTATTAGGCCTGCTAGTAGTGTGGCTTGGCGAGCACCCGCTCACCCAAACGGCTGAAGGACTCGGACTCGATGTCCAACGAACCCAAGATCAAAGTTAAGGGCCCGGTAGTAGAACTCGACGGTGACGAGATGACCCGCGTCATCTGGAGGCTCATCAAGGAGATGCTGATCCTCCCGCATCTCGACATCCACCTGCAGTACTACGACCTGGGCGATCGAGCATCGTGACCGCACCGACGACCAGGTGACAATCGATGCGGCGTATGCGATCAAGAAGCACGGCGTGGGTGTCAAGTGCGCGACGATCACGCCCGACGAGGCCCGGGTCCAGGAATTCAACCTGAAGAAGATGTGGCTGTCACCCAACGGGACTATCCGAAACATCTTGGGTGGCACCATTTTCCGCGAGCCGATCGTGATATCCAATGTCCCGCGGCTGGTTCCGGGCTGGACCAAGCCGATCGTCATCGGCCGTCACGCTTTTGGTGACCAGTACCGGGCGACCAACTTCAAGGTCGACCAGCCAGGCACTGTCGCAATAACTTTCACCCCCGCCGACGGCAGCGCGCCGATCGTGCACGAGATGGTGTCCATCCCCGAGGACGGCGGCGTCGTGATGGGGATGTATAACTTCAAGGACTCCATCCGCGATTTCGCGCGCGCGTCGTTCGCGTACGGCCTGAACGCGAAATGGCCGGTGTATCTGTCGACCAAGAACACCATCCTCAAGGCCTACGACGGCATGTTCAAAGACGAGTTCCAGCGGATTTACGACGAGGAATTCAAGGAGCAGTTCGAAGCCGAAGGGCTGACCTACGAGCACCGGCTGATCGACGACATGGTTGCCGCCTGCCTCAAGTGGGAGGGCGGCTACGTGTGGGCCTGCAAGAACTACGACGGCGACGTCCAGTCCGACGCCGTCGCGCAGGGCTACGGCTCGCTGGGACTAATGACGTCGGTGCTGATGACGGCCGACGGCAAAACCGTCGAGGCCGAAGCCGCGCACGGCACCGTCACCCGCCATTTCCGGCAGTATCAGGCCGGCAAACCGACCTCCACGAACCCGATCGCCTCGATCTTCGCCTGGACGCGCGGACTGCAGCACCGCGGCAAGCTGGACAACACCCCGGAGGTGATCGAATTCGCCCAGAAGCTGGAGGAGGTCGTCATCGGCACGGTCGAGAGCGGGAAGATGACCAAGGACCTCGCGTTGCTCATCGGTCCCGAGCAGGAGTGGCAGCAAAGCGAGGAATTCCTCCACTCCATCGCCGAGAACCTGGATAAGGCCCTGGCTAACCAGAGCTAACTAACCCCCGCGCGAGAGTGCGTGTTTGTCCGGTGACACGCCCCTGATGGCGTGCTTGTGCGCACGCTCGTGAGACTAACGGTTAGCTCGCGGGCGGATTGACGGCCCGAGGCGCCGGGTTGACCTCTTCGAGGAACTCGGTGATCACCTCGGTGACCCGCCCCGGCGCCTCGAACATCGGCACGTGTCCGACGCCGTTGAGCACCGTGAGCTTGTGGTTGGCGGGCAGGTGCTCGGTGAAATGCCGGGTGAACCTGGGCGCGGGGATGATCCGATCCTTTTCGCAGATCACTAGATGCGCCGGGACGGCGTTTTGCTGCGAGCTCTCGCAGGCCGTGCAGCAGCAGCGCCTTGACCAGCAGCTGCAAGTAGGCGGGGCAGTGCGCGACGTCATCGATGATGATTTTCAGTTCGCGCTCGCTGACCCCGTCCGGCGACGCGCTGATCGCATAGGTGGCTAACCGGCGGCTGAACGGCAGACGCAGCACGCGCGGCCCGAACAACCACGCGAGCATCAGCAAGGGAATGCCCATGATGAACTTGGCGATCACCTCGAATTTAGCCGGGCTCCATCGGTGCCAACCGCCCGCCGGGGCGATGCCGGTGACGCTGCGCGCCCGCCCACGACGCTCCAGTTCGAAGGCGACCCAACCGCCCAGCGAGTTGCCGACGATGTGCGCGGTGTCCCAGCCCAGTTCGTCCATCTGGCGTTCGACGTGATCGGCCAGCACCGCGGAGGACAGGAACCAGGTGCCCGCCGACGGCCCACCGTTGTGGCCGGCCATCGCCGGGGCGAACACCTCGTAGCGACCGGTGTCGGCTAACTGCCTGGCCACCTCCTCCCAGACCGCGTTGGACAGCAGAAAGGGATGCAACAGCAGGACCGGCTCTCCCGAGCCAAGGTGGATCGGCGGGCGACTCGTCATACCCTCGACATTACTATCCGGTACCGCCGGTACCGCAAGCTATGTGTCGAACGGCGGCGGCTCATTGCATGACAAGATCGGGGCACCATGAGCACCGCTATCGGATCCCGCCGGATTTTCTCCGGCGTGCAGCCCACCTCTGATTCGCTTCACCTCGGTAACGCGTTGGGTGCCATCACCCAGTGGGTCGCGCTGCAGGACGACCATGATGCGTTCTTCTGCGTGGTCGACCTGCACGCCATCACCGTCGCGCAGGATCCCGAGGCGCTGCGACGCCGCACCCTGGTTACCGCCGCGCAGTACCTGGCGCTGGGAATCGACCCCGGCCGCAGCACCGTCTTCGTGCAAAGCCACGTGCCCGCCCACACCCAGTTGGCGTGGGTGTTGGGTTGCTTCACCGGCTTCGGGCAGGCGTCGCGAATGACCCAGTTCAAAGACAAGTCGACACGCCAGGGCAGCGACGTCGACCACCGTTGGCCTGTTCACCTACCCGGTATTGCAGGCCGCCGACGTGCTGGCCTACGACAGCGATCTGGTGCCCGTAGGCGAGGACCAGCGCCAGCACCTGGAGCTGGCGCGCGACGTCGCGCAGCGCTTCAACAGCCGCTTCCCGGACACGTTCGTGGTTCCCGACGTGCTCATCCCCAAGGTCACCGCCAAGATCTACGACCTGGCCGACCCGACGTCGAAGATGAGCAAATCGGCGGCGTCCGATGCCGGGTTGATCAACCTGCTCGACGATCCGGCGTTGTCCGCCAAGAAGATTCGCTCGGCCGTGACCGACAGCGAACGGGAGATCCGCTATGACGCCGGACGCCAAAGCGGGCGTGTCGAACCTGCTGACCATCCAGTCGGCGGTCACCGGAGTGGAGCATCGGCACGCTGGTCGACGGTTACGCCGGACGCGGATACGGCGACCTGAAAAAGGACACCGCCGAGGCCGTCGTCGAGTTCGTCAGCCCGATCAAGGCCCGGGTCGACGAATTGATGACCGACCTAACCGAATTGGAGGCGGTGCTCGCGGCCGGAGCGCAGCGCGCCCACGACGTGGCCAGCAAAACCGTTCAGCGGGTCTACGATCGGTTAGGGTTCCTTCCGCGACGGGAATAGGTCTGACGATGGGCGAGCCGGGCAAAGCGGGGATTCTCGATCGGCTGCGGGCCCGGTTCGGGTGGTTCGACCACGTCATGCGCGCCTACCAGCGCTTCGACGACCGCAACGGCGGGTTTTTCGCGGCCGGCCTGACCTACTACACGATCTTGGCGCTATTCCCTTTGCTGATGGTCGGTTTCGCGGTGGTCGGATTCGCGTTGTCGCGCCGGCACGAGCTGCTGAGCGAGATCGACAACCACATCCGGGCAGCGGTGCCCAGCCAATTGGGACAACAGCTGATCGAGTTGATGGATTCGGCGATCCGGGCGCGCGCATCCGTCGGTGTCATCGGCTTGGCGGCCGCGGCCTGGGCGGGTTTGGGCTGGATGTCTCATCTGCGGGCAGCGTTGACCGAGATGTGGTGGGAGCAGCGTCCCGACTCGCAGGGCTTCGTGCACAACAAGCTGTCCGATCTGTTGGCGATGCTGGGGACGTTCCTGGTGCTACTGGCGACCCTCGCCCTGAGCGCGTTGGGCCACGCTGCGCCGATGGCCGCGGCGCTGAGATTGCTTGGGATACCGGACTATTCGGTGTTCGGCGTGATCTTTCAGATTGTTTCGATATTGGTGTCACTGCTGGTGTCATGGTTGCTGTTCACATGGATGATCGCCCGGCTGCCCCGAAAGAAGGTCAGCCTGGTCGAATCGATGCGGGCCGGGTTGATCGCGGCGATCGGCTTCGAACTGTTCAAGCAGGTCGGATCGATCTATCTGCAGAAGGTGCTGGGCAGCCCGGCGGGTGCCGCGTTCGGCCCGGTCTTGGGCTTGATGGTGTTCGCCTACATCACCTCGTATCTCGTCCTGTTCTCTGCCGCCTGGGCGGCAACAGCATCGCAGGATCCGCGCGGCGTGCCCGTCGAGCCCCCCGCGCCCGCGGTCATCTCCCCGCGCGTGGTGGACGAGGGCTTGAGCCTGCGCCAAGCGCTGACCGCGATGGCCGTGGGAGCCGTTGGGGCATTGACCTTTTCGCGATTGACCCACTGGCGTCGGTAAGGTCGGCACGGTCATTCGGGTTCGTCGTCGTCGTCGGGCGCCAAGAGCTTTTCGGGGTGATGGTAGGTGTTGATGCGGGGTTGCCCGTAATCCAAGTGCGGCGGCGGTAACCATTCGGTGTCGCCTTTGGCGTTTTTGCGGGTGGTCCAGCCTTTTTCGACGAGGCGGTTGTCGCGTCCGCAGGCTAGGGTGAGGTCGTCGATGTCGGTGCGGTGGGTGTTGGTCCAGCCTTGGACGTGGTGCACTTGGCTGTGGTAGGCCGGTGCGTCGCAGCCGGGCATGGTGCATCCACGATCCTTGCCGCAGAGCATGATTCGCTGCGCGGGGGAGGCCAGGCGTTTGGTGTGATACAGCGCCAGGGGTTTGCCGCGATCGAAGATGGCCAGGTAGTGGTGGGCGTGGCTGGCCCAGCGAATGACGTCGGACATCGGCACCAGGGTGCCCCCACCGGTCAGGGCCTTGCCAGTGGCGGCCTCCAGGTCCTTCAGTGTCGTGGTCACGATGATCGACACTGGTAGCCCGTTGTGCTGGCCCAGCTCGCCGGAAGCGATCAGGGCGCGCAACCCGGCCAAAAATCCGTCATGGTTACGTTGGGCTGCGGATCGGTGATCGCGTCGCACCGCATCCTCGTCGGGTGCCTCGTCCACGACTGGTGTCTCGTCTTCCGGGTTGCACGCCCCGGGGGCAGCTAGTTTGGCCAGCATCGCCTCGATGGCGGCCCGCAGGTCTGGGCTCACCAGACCGCTGAGCCGGGACATCCCGTCGAACTCCTGCTTGCCCAACGTGATGCCGCGCCTGCGGGCGCGTTCTTCGTCGCTGAATTCGCCGTCGGGGTTGAGCCAGTCCATGAGTTGCTGGGCTTGTTGGGCGAGCTGGTCGGGGCGATACTCGGCTGCCTTGCTGGCCAGCACGAGTTCGACGGCTTCGCGGGTCCCCAGGTCGACCTCGGCGGGCAGGTGGGCGAAGAAGTTGCGGATCTCCTTGACGTGCCCGTCGCCGATCAGGCCGTCGCGTTGGGCGGCGGCGGTATGAGTGAGCAGCGGCGCGAGCGGTTCGCCGGTCAACGCGCGGCGTGGCCCGAGATCTTCGGCCTCGGCGATGCGCCGGCTGGCTTCGGCCTTGGTGATCCGCAGCCGGTCGGCCAGCGCCGAAGCGCAGTGTGCCGCCCAACTCTTCCTCGCCGGCCTGTGCGTCGAGTTGGTTGATCAACGCGTGCTGCGGTGCGCGCAGCCGACGTGCGGCGCGTTCCAGGTGTTCGCAACATGCCGCAACAGTTCTGGGGTGGTCAAGACATCAAAACGTCAACTCACACAAGCGATCCAGCACGGCGTCGAACGCGTCGAGGACCTCGACGATCTCCTCGCGACTGCTGCAACCCATGCCTCAAATTTTACGAAGACCCACCGACACAGAACCGCCAACGTTGTGACTAGCTGGAGCCAAAGTGACACAAGGGATTACGTGAATCTCGCCCGTGCGACCATGACGGCGGTCACCCGAAGATCACGATCCAGCACAACGAGATTGGCGTCACAGCCGGGTCGCAGGTGGCCCACGCCGTCGAGCCCGAGCGCTCGGGCGGGGGTCGCCGAGGTCATCTGAACCGCGGCGGCGAGCGCCGCATCCGAGCCTGGTTCGGCCACTGTCCGGAAGAGTTGATCCATGGTCGCGGTGCTGCCCGCGATCGTCGACGTTCCGTGCACCCGAGCCACCCCGGACGCAACGTCGATCGGCACCGTCCCGAGCCGAAAAGCTCCATCGCCACAGCCGGCCGCGGCGATTGCGTCGGTGACTAAGGCAACCCGGTCGGGGCCCGCGGCCTCGATCACCGCGCGCACCACAGCGGGGTGCACATGCACGCCGTCGGCGATCAGTTCGACGGTCACCCGCGGGTCTTGCAGCAACGCCAGCGCGGGCCCGGGCTCGCGATGATGCAGTGGTGGCATGGCATTGAACAGGTGGGTGCCGACGGTCGCGCCCAGTTCGACGGCGTGGCTCACCTGCTCGTAGGTTGCATCGGTATGGCCCACGGCGACAACGACTCCCGCGTCGAGAAAGCGCCGGATCGCCCATTCGCTGCCCGACCGCTCGGGCGCCAGCGTGACCATCCGGATCGCGTCGCCGCCGTCGGCGAGCACGGCGTCGATCTCGGCGGGGTCCGGATCACGCATGAGCGTGTGGTCGTGCGCTCCGCAGCGCGCGGGGCTCAGCCACGGACCCTCCAGATGCATGCCCGCGACGATGCCCCGCCGGGTCGCCTCGGCCACTGCCCGCACGCCGGCAAGCAGTTCCGCGTGCGCGGCGGTGACCAGACTGGCCAGCGTGCTGGTTGTGCCGTGGCTCCGGTGAAATTCCGCGGCCCGGGCGATTTCCGGACCGTCGGCCGACGTGTAGGAGGCACCGCCGCCGCCGTGCACGTGCATGTCGATAAACCCTGGCACCACAACGGAATCGGGTAAATCGACATCGGCGGTCCGCGGCGGGGTGCCCGCCCCGCAGTCCAGGATCTGCCGGCCCGATGTCTGCAGCCATCCCGGACGGCAGACCCGCCCGTCGACGACGAGGGTGCCCGCGCTGATCATCGGCCGGTTTCGGCGGCGGTATCGATCTCGCTGGGCCATCGGCCACCGTTTTCCCAGAAGTGCCGAATCTCCTCGAGCTGGCGGCCCTTGGTCTCCGGGGCATACCGGTAGACAACGGCGAATGCAACGATCGCGAGAAACCCGAATACCGCAAAAGATCCTGCGCCGCTGAGTGAATGCAGCATCGTCAGGAAGCCGGCGGCGATGATCGCGTTGGCGGTCAGGGTGAAGGTCAGCATCGTGCTCGATCCCATCGACCGCAGGCGAGTGGGGAAAGCTTCGCCGGCGTATACCCACACCAGCGAGCCAAAGCCGAAGTTGAAGCCGACGATGAACACCAACACGCCCACCACCCCGAATATCAGGGCGAATCCATGGGCGAAGACAGCGATCAGCAAGGCGTCAGCGGTGATCATCATGGCGATGCCGGACAACAGGACTGGGCGCCGGCCCAGTCGGTCGACGAGAACCATCGCGGCGCACACCGCCGCCAACGCGGCTATCTGCACTATTGCCGGCAGCCCCAGCAGCGCGAAGTTGCCTTTGAAGCCCATGGTTTCGAACAGCCGGGGGCTGTAGTAGATGATCGCGTTGATGCCCGAGATCTGAGAGAGAACGCCGAGCGTGATCACGAAAATGGTGGCCCGCAGATAGGGCCGCCGCAGCATCTCGGACACAGTGCTTTTGACAGGGACCCTGGCTTCGCTGAGGGCGCTGGCGATCTCGGCCAGCTCCTGTTCGACGCGGGCCTCGGGCTGCACTTGCAGCAGGGCCCGGCGGGCGTCGGCGACCCGGCCCTTGAGCACGTACCAGCGGGCGGTCTCCGGCATGCGAATCAACAACGGCAACAGGAGCGCCGCGAGTATGGCGGCCAGCCCGAAGATCCATCGCCAGCTGTGCGTGTCGGCAAGCAGGTAACCGGCCAGGTAGCCGAGGATGATGCCGCCGACTATTGCTAGTTGATAGGCAGTCGCCAATGATCCGCGCATCGCGGCCGGTGCCAATTCCGCAACGTACACCGGGACGACGACCACCGACACGCCGATGGTCACACCGATCAATAGCCGGGCTGTCAGCAGCATCGGCATCGAGACCGAGAACGCGTCCAGCAGTGCGAACACCGCATAGCCGACGGCAATCAGCACCGTCGACCTCTTTCGCCCGATCGCATCGGCGAGCATGCCGCCGACGAATGCCCCACCGATCTGGCCAAGCACCGCCATCGTCGCCAGCAGTTCTTGTTGCGGAATTGTCAGGTGGAATTGGTCGGTGATGAACAGCAGCGCCCCGGCGATGCTGGATAGGTCGTAGCCGTAGATGACGCCGACGCTGGCCGCGGTGAGCCCGACCAGCAGCCCGCGCCGTTCCGCCCCGGTCAGTTGGGCCGTACCCGGTCGCGCAGCAGGGCGATGACGCGTGCGGGGTCCTCGGGGGTGATGCACGGCTTCACCCAGCGGCCCAGCTCGAGTATCAACAGGGTCTGTTTGCTTGCGCGGCGCACGTCCCGCGGGAGCCGGTAACGGGGATTCACCGCCCCCAAGAAGCGACCCTTGCCCGACGCCCAGCTCATCGGCTTAGCCCTGATGCCCCGAATCTTGTTGTAGGCGACGCGTTTTGGCACGGAAAGCAAAAAATAGTAGCGCCGGATGGTGATTCCGTCCTCATCGAGCACCAGGCCGGCATCCTCGTACAGGGCTTCGGTCACGTCGATACCGTGTCACAGCCAGCGCAAAGCGGTCAATGATAAGCAACGTCTTTCAGTTTTGTGGCCGGCGGTTCATCGAGCGCGCGGCCATGATCAATGCGAACACGACGATGGTGCCGACCACCGCCACGCCCACCCGCACCGGCAGCGCCTCGGCCGAGGACATCAGCCCCGCGGCGTCGGCCATGTTGGTTTGCCGGGCCGTCGAATCGTTCGGTTTGGTGACCAACGAGGGATCGGGTTCGATCAGCGTGCCGACCTGGGTGCCCTGGGGGGTGCCGAAGCCGTAGTCCAGCAGGTGTGCCGCCTGTTCCCAGGGCGCGATCGGCTGCCGGGTGCCATGCAGCAGCACCGCCATCAGCCGCCGCCCGTTGTGGTTGGCGGCGCCGACGAAGGTCTGGCCGGCGTCGTCGGTGTACCCGGTCTTGCCGCCCAGTGCGCCCGGATAGTTGTAGAGCAGCTTGTTGTCGTTTTCCAGCTGGTAGCCGGGGTGGTCGCCGTGTCCGGGGAAGTCGAAGGTGCGGGTCGCGACGATGTCGGCGAAGGTGGGGTTCTGCCACGCGTACCGGTAGAACAGGCCGAGGTCGTAGGCCGAGGTGCTCATGCCGGGCCCGTCCAGTCCCGACGGCGTCGCCGCCCGGGTGTCCCGGCCGCCGAGCTTGGCGGCCAGCACGTTGATCTTCTCCAGCGCCTGCTCCACACCGCCGAGTTGCATGGCCAACGCGTGCGCGGCGTCGTTGCCGGAGTGCATCAGCAACCCGTGCAGCAGCTGATTGACGGTGTATGTGCCGCCGTCGTCGACGCCCACCTTGGTGCCCTCGGCGGCCGCGTCATCGGCGGTCCCGACGACGGACTTGTTGAGGGGCAGCGCGTTGAGGGAGGCCGTCGCGACCAGCACCTTGATGACGCTGGCGGGGCGGTGACGGCCGTGCGGGTCACGGGCGGCGATGACCGCGCCGCTGTCCAGATCCGCCACCAGCCATGCCTCGGCGGAGACGTCGCCGGGCGGCGGTGGCGTGTTGGGTGCGGTGATGATGTCGCAGCTGCTCAGCGCCTCGCCGCCGACCGGCTTCGGCGGCACCGGCAGCGGCAGCGGCGGGTCGCCGGCTGTCGGGACCTCCGAGGAGTCCACGGCCTTCGGCGTGGACACCTTGTACGGGCAACTCGGCGGCCCGGCATTGGGCCCGGGGCTGGGCTCGGCCAGCGCAGCGGGCAGACCGGGCCCAGCGGCCAGGAAAGCCACAGCGACCAGGCATGATGCTGAACGTATGAAGCTCATCGTCTGTGCAGATTAGGCGATCCGGGACCTGATTGCTCGGAGCCGCGCTGTGACTCATGGGACGGGTGTTACGGGATCGGGTGCCGCTGGGGTCGCGTGGGCGCCCCAGCGGAGGCGACGCGCTCGCAGGTCGGGCACCCTGTAGGGGTGCGATCGGTCAAGGGCCTGCTCAAGCAGGTGGAAAAGGCAACCCAGGTTCGGCGTCCGGGACTCGACGGGGTGCTGGCCGAGCTGACGCAGCATCGCGACGCGGCGTCCGATCCGGATCTGCGCGCGGCACTCGACCGGCTGTGCGAGGTCGTGGCGCGGTTCCTGCGCAACCCGGGTCCGGGGCACAACGGCGACCTGCTGGTGGCAAGCGACGCGGTCAAACGGCGTCTCGCCGCGGCCGAGCCGGGCCGGCGCGCCGGCAAGTGGCGCTTCTGGGCTTAAGCCGCGGTACAGCGGCTTATATCCGAGTGGCCGCCAGGTCCACATGAGCGACAACCGGAAAGCTGATCGTGCCCATCCACAGCTTGCCGGCCGCCTCGACCACACCGGTGACGGCGCCGAAGTCGGGGTGCTTGGTGCGCAGGCCAGCGACGGGCGCACCGCTGTCGGGATCGAACGCGACCGCCCAGACCTCCGGATTGATCTGCGGCTGCAGCCTTTCCGGCAGTCGCCAGGCCAGCTTCCGGATGATCGGAGCCCGCGGCAGCATCCATTCCAGTGCGGCGTTCACCTCGCTGACCATCGCGGTCCAGATTCGACCGTCGGCGCCAGTGGACAGGTTGTCGGGCATGCCGGGCAGGTTCACCGCCAACCGTGTCACCGATCCGGCCTGCGGCCCGGTCAGCCAGTACTTGGACAGCCGGCGCGCCTGGGTCTCGGCGAATACCAACGCCGACCCGTCGGCCGTCGGCGTTACCCCGTTGGCGAAGTACAGTCCGTCGACCAGCGTGGTGACGGTGCCGTCCGTGTCGAGCCGGAACAAGGCGCCGCGCGCGCGTGCCTCCACGATCGGGGCGGTGAAGTGCTCGAAATGAAAGTCGCTCGTTGATTCGGTGAAATAGATTGTGCCGTCGGCTGTTTCGGTGACGTTCGAGCAGAATTTGAGGCGTCTGCCGGCGACCGATTCGACAAGAACGTCCAGTGCGCCGCTGGTGGAGTCGAGGGCGAGCAATCCACGATGGCTGTCGCAGATCAGTACCCGGCCGTCGCGAGCGACGTGCAGACCGAGCGGTCGCCCGCCGGTGTCGGCGATGACCGTGGGCTCGCCGCCGTCGGTTGGAATTCGCACGATGCGCCCGTCCTCCAGGCCCGTCCACAATTGGCCGGCCGCGCCGACGACGACATCCTCGGGCCCGTTCCCGGGGAGCGGGACGGTGGTAATACTCGGCGTCGGCATGTCCGGCAACGGGTCGACCGGGGGCGGCTGCCACCGGACCGGGTCGATACGGGGTTTGCGAACCATGCCAAGGACCCTAGAGCCGCGCTTGGGTCTCGACCAGCACGCCGCGCACGATGGATTCGATGGTGTCGAACTCGGCCTGGCCGCTGATCAGCGGCGGGGCCAGCTGAATGACGGAATCACCGCGATCGTCGGTGCGGCAGTACAACCCGGCCTCGAAGAGGCCCGAGGACACCCGGCCCAGCAGCGCGCGGCGTTCCTCGTCGGTGAAGGTCTGCCTGGTCGCCTTGTCCTTGACCAGTTCGATGCCGAAGAAATACCCCTCGCCGCGGACATCGCCGACGATGGGCAGGTCATAGAGCTTTTCCAGGGTGGCGCGCAGCGCGGGCGAATGCTGTCGGACGCGGTCGTTGAGGCCTTCGCGCTCGAAGATGTCCAGGTTGGCCAGCGCGACTGCCGTCGACACCGGGTGACCGCCGAAGGTGTAGCCGTGCGGGAACATCGTGTCGCTGTCGTAGAACGGCTCGAACAACCGGTCGCTGGCGATCATCGCGCCCAACGGCGAATACCCCGACGTCAGTCCCTTCGCGCAGGTGATCATGTCGGGCACGTAGCCGAAGTCCCCGATACAGCAGGCGAACATCGACCCGATGCGGCCGAACGCGCAGATCACTTCGTCGGACACCAGTAGCACGTCGTACTCGTCGCAGATCTCGCGAACCCGCTCGAAATACCCGGGCGGCGGCGGAATGGAGCCGCCGGCGTTCTGCACCGGTTCCAGGAACACCGCGGCGACGGTGTCGGGGCCCTCGAACTCGATCGCCTCGGCGATGCGGTCGGCGGCCCACTGCCCGAAGGCCTTGAGGTCGGTATCCAGACCGGCTCTGAACGGTTCGGGCGCGCGGTAGAAGTTCGTGTTGGGCACCCGGAAGCCGCCGGGTGTCACCGGTTCGAACGGCGCCTTGTACTTCGGCAGGCCGGTGATCGCCAGCGCGCCCTGGGTGGTGCCGTGGTAGGCGACCGCGCGCGAAATCACCTTGTGCTTACCGGGTTTGCCGATGAGCTTGAAGTACTGCTTGGCCACCTTCCACGCGGTTTCGACGGCCTCGGTGCCGCCGGTGGTGAAGAACACCCGGTTCAGGTCGCCGGGGGCGTAGCGGGCGAGGCGCTCGGACAGCTCGATCGCGGTCGGGGTGGCGTAACCCCAGAGCGGGAAGAACGCCAGCGTCTCGGCCTGCCGGGCGGCGGCCGCGGCGAGTTCGGTGCGGCCGTGACCGACCTGCACCGTGAACAGCCCCGACAGCCCGTCCAGGTAGCTCTTGCCGCGGTCGTCGTAGATGGTGACGCCCTCGCCGCGAACGATGACGGGCGCGGTGAAACCCGGGCCCTGCCGGGCGAAATGCAACCACAGATTTCTCGTCATTGTCTCCGCGAGCGTAACGCTAGGCTCGCCGTATGACCTCCACACAGGTCACCGAATTTGAGGCTCTGCGGCCGCATCTCATGGCGGTCGCCTACCGGGTGACCGGGACCGTGGCCGACGCCGAGGACATCGTTCAGGAAGCCTGGCTGCGCTGGGATGCGCAGGAGCGCTCGACGATCGCAGACCTGCGGGCCTGGCTGACCACCGTCGTCAGCCGCCTCGGCCTGGACCGGTTGCGGTCGGCGGCGCACCGCCGCGAGACCTACACCGGCAACTGGCTGCCCGAACCGGTGGTGACCGGCTTCCGAGTTCCCAAGACGCTGATCCGCTGTCTGCCGTGGTGGCCCGCGAGGATGCCCGGTTCGCCGCGATGGTGGTGCTGGAACGGCTGTCGCCCGATCAGCGCGTCGCGTTCGTACTGCACGACGGGTTCTCGCTGCCGTTCGCCGAAGTGGCCGACGTGCTGGGTACCAACGAGGCCGCGGCCCGTCAGCTGGCGTCGCGGGCCCGCAAAGCCGTCGCAGCGGCGCCGGCACCGGAACCCGATCCGTCGCACAACGAGGTGGTCGGCAAGCTGATGGCCGCGATGGCCGACGGTGACCTGGACGCCGTGGTGGCGCTATTGCATCCCGACGTGACCTTGACCGGCGACGCAAATGGCAAGGCGCCCACGGCAATTAACGTCATCCACGGGGCGGACAAGGTGGCGCGTTTCCTGTTCGGCCTGGCACAACGCTACGGCCCGGCGTTTTTCACCGCGAATCAGCTGGCATTGATCAACGGCGAACTGGGCGTCTACACGGCGGGCGGCCCGGCCAGCGACGGGCTATTGGGCGATGTCGCCGCGAATCACCGCCATGACGGTGCGGGACGGAAAGGTCTGCGCCATATGGGATATCGCCAACCCGGACAAGTTTACCGGGTCTCCGCTGCGGACTACCCGGGCTCGTCAGCCACGGAACGCGGCATGCGTCACCGGAATTGAAGCCCTGCTCGGTGATACCCAGCGCGGAGTTCACCCGTGCCCGCATGTTCTCCAGGCCGATCTGATAGCTCAGCTCGATCACTCCGGCGTCGCCGAAGCGGGCCCGCAGATCGGCCATCTGCTCGTCGGTGACGGTGTGCGGGTCGGTGGTCATCGCGTCGGCATAGCCGATGGCCGCGCGCTCGTCGTCGGTGAATGCCGTTGAGGTGGCGTAGCTGTCGATCTCCTTGAGGCGTTCCACGTCGAGGCCGTCCAGACGCTGCAGCATCGACCCGAAGTCGACGCACCACGAGCAGCCGATCTTGCGCGCGGTCCAGAGCACCGCCAGCTCACGCACGCTGGCCGGCAGCGTTCGCGACGCCCGCTGGATCATGGTTTCGTGCACGGCGCTGGCGATCAGAAGACGCCGGTGATGGGCGACGACGGCGAACGGTTCAGGGACTTCGCCGTAGCGCCGCTTGGCGACCCGGTACATGGCGCGCGTCAGCAGGCCGGCGCGCTTCGGCGGTAAGGGCTCGATACGGGTTTTCTGTGTCATACCCGTCAGACGAGATGCGTCGCCGAAGTGTGACGGCGGCCTGCGTCACACTGGCGTGACGCTCGGCGTTGACACGCTCGACGCAATGGCGTGACGCTCGCGGCTGTGACGGACGCCTAGCGCGAGAACAGCAGCGCGCGCTTGACCTCCTGAATCGCCTTGGTCACTTCGATGCCGCGGGGACAGGATTCGGTGCAGTTGAACGTGGTCCGGCAGCGCCACACCCCGTCGACCTCGTTGAGGATGTCGAGGCGCTCGGCGGCGGCCTCGTCGCGGCTGTCGAAGATGAAGCGGTGCGCGTTGACGATCGCCGCGGGGCCGTAGTACTGGCCCTCGTGCCAGAACACCGGGCAGCTGGTGGTGCAGCACGCGCACAGGATGCACTTGGTGGTGTCGTCGTAGCGGGCGCGGTCGGTCGGGCTCTGAATCCGTTCGCGGGTCGGCGGATTGCCGCTGGTGATCAGGTACGGCTTGATCGCGCGGTAGGCGTCGAAGAACGGCTCCATGTCGACCACCAGGTCCTTCTCCACCGGCAGCCCGCGGATCGGTTCGACCGCGATGGTCAGGGACTTGCCGGGCTTTTCGCCGGCAGCAGGTCGCGCATCAGCACCTTGCAGGCCAGCCGGTTGACGCCGTTGATCCGCATGGCGTCCGACCCGCACACCCCGTGCGCGCAGGAGCGCCGGAACGTCAACGTGCCGTCGAGGTAGCCCTTGATGTAGATCAGCAGATTGAGCAACCGGTCGCTGGGCAGACACGGCACCCGAAAGCTTTGCCACCCACCGGTTTCCGCGTACGCATCGGGCTGGTCCGGATTGAACCGGGCGATCTTGACGGTCACCATCACCGCGCCGTCGGGAATCGGCGGCAGGGGCGGTTCTAAAGTCTCGACCTGCGGCTCGACAGCATCGCCTGCAGACTCAACACTCATCAGTACTTCCGTTCCTTGGGTTCGTAGCGGGTCTGCACGACGGGCTTGAAGTCCAGCGCGATGTCGCTCAGCAGGTCGGTGCCCTGCTTGTAGGCCATGGTGTGCCGCATGTAGTTGACGTCGTCGCGGTTCGGATAGTCCTCGCGCGCATGCCCGCCGCGGGATTCCTTGCGATTCAACGCGCCGACCACCGTGACTTCGGCCAGCTCCAGCAAGAAGCCCAGCTCGATCGCCTCCAGCAAGTCGCTGTTGTAGCGTTTTCCCTTGTCGTGCAATTTGATTCGGGAGTACCGCTCCTTGAGCGCATGGATGTCGGTGAGGGCCTGCTTCAGCGTCTCCTCGGTGCGGAACACCGCGGCGTTGTTGTCCATCGACTGCTGCAGGACGCCACGGATGTCGGCGACGCGTTCGTTGCCGTGCTCCGAGAGGATGTCGGCGACCCAGCCGACGACCATCGCCTCCGGGTCGGGCGGCATGTCGACGAAGTCGTGGCCGCGCGCATACGAAGCCGCGGCGATGCCGGCCCGCCGCCCGAAGACGTTGATGTCCAGCAGCGAGTTGGTGCCCAGCCGGTTGGCGCCGTGCACCGACACGCAGGCACACTCGCCGGCGGCGTACAGGCCCGGGACCGTGGACGTGTTGTCCCGCAACACCTGTCCGGTGACGGTGGTGGGGATGCCGCCCATCACGTAGTGACAGGTCGGGTAGACCGGGACCAGCTCCTTGACCGGATCCACGCCCAGGTAGGTGCGGGCGAACTCGGTGATGTCGGGCAGCTTTGCCTCCAGCACGTCCTCGCCGAGGTGGCGCACATCGATGTAGACGTAGTCCTTGTGCGGGCCGGCGCCGCGGCCCTCCAGAACCTCCAGCACCATTGAGCGGGCGACGATGTCGCGCGGCGCCAGGTCGACGATCGTCGGGGCGTAGCGCTCCATGAACCGCTCGCCCTCCCCGTTCAGCAGCCGGCCGCCCTCGCCGCGCACGGCCTCCGAGATCAGGATGCCCAGGCCGGCCAGGCCGGTCGGATGGAACTGGTGAAACTCCATGTCCTCCAACGGAAGTCCCTTGCGGAACACAATGCCGATGCCGTCGCCGGTCAGCGTGTGCGCGTTGGACGTCGTCTTGTACATCCGGCCCGAGCCGCCGGTCGCGATCACGACCGCCTTGGCGTGGAAGACGTGGATCTCGCCGGTGGCCAGCTCGTAGGCGACCACGCCGGTGGCCACCGGGCCCGTCGGGGTCTGGGTGAGCACCAGGTCCAGCGCGTAGAACTCGTTGAAGAACTCCACGTCGTGCTTGACGCAGTTCTGGTAGAGCGTCTGCAGGATCATGTGGCCGGTGCGGTCGGCCACATAGCAGGCCCGGCGCACCGGGGCCTTGCCGTGGTCGCGGGTGTGCCCGCCGAAGCGGCGCTGGTCGATGCGGCCCTCGGGGGTGCGGTTGAACGGCATCCCCATCTTCTCCAGGTCGAGCACCGCGTCGATGGCTTCCTTGCACATGATCTCCACGGCGTCCTGGTCGCACAGGTAGTCGCCGCCCTTGACGGTGTCGAAGGTGTGCCATTCCCAGTTGTCGTCTTCGACGTTGGCCAGCGCCGCGCACATGCCGCCCTGGGCCGCACCGGTGTGGCTGCGGGTGGGGTAGAGCTTGGTCAGCACCGCGGTGCGAACGCGCGGACCCGCCTCCACCGCGGCCCGCATCCCGGCGCCGCCCGCGCCGACGATGACCACGTCGTATCGGTGTTGCTGGATCACCGGTCAGCCTCCGATATTGGGGTCGAATGTCAGCAGCACGTAGGTGCCCAGCACCAACGTGAACCCCATCGACAACAGCAGCAGGCTGTTGAGCCAAAAGCGGGTGCTGTCCTTGCGGCTGTAGTCGTCGATGATGGTGCGCAGCCCGTTGCCGCCGTGCAGCTGCGCCAGCCACAGCAGCGCCAGATCCCAGAACTGCCAGAACGGCGACGCCCAGCGCTGCGCCACGTAGTTGAAATCGATGCGGTACACGCCGTTGTCCCACATCAGCATGATGAACAGGTGCCCGATGGCCAGGACCACCAGCGCGACCCCGGAGAACCGCATGAACAGCCACGCGAATTTCTCGAAGTTGGGGATGCCGGCGCGCCGGCGCGGCGAGCGGGGGTTGTCCAGGCTGGCGGGGCGGTCGTGGCTGCGCTGGCGGACCGGTGCCGTCTGGCTTTCCCGGTATTGAGGCCCGAGTTGCAGGTCGGGGCTGCTCATCGGAGGTGCTCCCAGATGTGGATGCCGGTCACCACGCCGGCCGGGACCATGAGCAGCAGGAAGACGATGCCGACGATCAAGAACATCAGCCGCTGGTGGCGCGGGCCCTGCGACCAGAAGTCGATCAGGATGATCCGGGTCCCGTTCAGCGCGTGGAAGAGCACCGCGGCGATCAGGCCGTACTCCATCAGGCCGACGATCGGGGTCTTGTAGTCGCCCACCACCGCGTCGTAGGTCTGCGGGCTCACCCGCAGCATCGCGTTGTCCAGGACGTGGACGAACAGGAAGAAGAAGATCGTCGCGCCGCTGATGCGGTGCAGCACCCACGACCACATACCGGGGTCTCCGCGATACAGCGTGCGAGGTGGTCGTCGCTTGCGGGATGGTGCCGGTGCTGGTGTAGGAGAAGCCGGATCCACGGTTGTCGCCGTTATCCTCACCGCCTTCTCGGACATTTCAAGACGCTAAAGCCGGGCTGATCGAGCTTAACTTGACAAGATTGCACGCGGTACCAACCAGCGAAGTTCCTCGGCTGGTGTGTTGTCACCGGGTTAAGGTTGCGGAGTGCCTGCTGAAGCGTGTCTGGGGTAGCCGACATGTCGTCTGATATCGATTGGGATGTGTTGCGGGACAAGGCGATTGAGGCCCGCTCCGGGTCCTACGCCCCGTATTCACGGTTCCATGTGGGGGCCGCCGCTTTCGTCGACGACGGCCGGGTGGTCACCGGATGCAATGTGGAGAACGTCTCATATGGCCTTGGTCTCTGTGCCGAGTGCGGCGTGGTGTGCGCGCTGTATGCGACCGGCGGCGGCCGGCTGGTGGCGCTGGCATGCGTCGGTCCGGACGGCTCCCCGCTGATGCCCTGTGGGCGGTGCCGTCAGGTGCTGCTGGAGCACGGCGGGCCCGAGCTGCTGATCGACCATCCGGCCGGGCCGCGCCGGCTCGACGACCTGTTGCCCGATGCCTTCGGCCCCGATGACTTGGCTCGGAAACCGTCTTGACCGACTTCGGGTTCGACGCGCCGACCGTGATCAGGACCAAGCGCGACGGCGGCCGGCTGTCCGACGCCGCTATCGACTGGGTGATCGACGCCTATACCGCCGGCCGGGTGGCCGACGAACAGATGGCGGCGCTGTTGATGGCGATCTTTTGGCGCGGCATGGACCGCGGTGAGATCGCCAGGTGGACCACCGCGATGCTGACGTCGGGCGAGCGGATGGATTTCAGTGATATCAGTGATCTGCGGTCGCCTACCGTCGACAAACACTCCACCGGCGGGGTGGGCGACAAGACCACACTGGCGTTGATACCCATCGTCGCTGCCTGCGGCGCGGTGGTGCCCAAGGCGTCCGGCCGCGGTCTGGGCCATACCGGCGGCACGCTGGACAAGCTGGAATCCATCGCGGGCTTCACCGTCGAGCTGTCCAAGCAGCGCGTGCGCGAGCAACTGTGCGACATCGGTGCGGCCATCTTCGCCGCGGGACAGCTGGCGCCCGCCGACAAGAAGCTGTACGCGCTGCGCGACATCACCGCGACGGTCGAGTCGCTGCCGCTGATCGCCAGCTCGGTGATGAGCAAGAAGTTGGCGGAGGGCATCGGCGCGTTGGTGCTCGACGTCAAGGTCGGCGCCGGGGCCCTGCTGGAGTCCGAGGCGGCCAGTCGTGAACTTGCCCACACCATGGTCGAGCTGGGCGCCGCGCACGGGGTGCCCACCCACGCGTTCCTCACGGACATGGACAGCCCGCTGGGCGCGACCGTCGGCAACGCCCTCGAGGTCGCCGAGGCGATCGAAGTGCTGGCCGGTGGCGGGCCGCCGGACGTGGTGGAACTGACATTGCGGCTGGCCGAAGGGATGCTCGAGCTGGCCGGCGTCGACGGCCGCGATCCCGCTCAGACGCTGCGCGACGGTTCCGCGATGGACCGATTTCGCCGACTGGTCAGCGCGCAGGGCGGCGACCTGTCGGTGCCGTTGCCAGTCGGTGCGTGTTCGGAGAACGTGATCGCCTACCGTAACGGGACGATGGCCGATATCGACGCGATGGGCGTGGGCCTGGCAGCGTGGCGGCTCGGCGCGGGCCGGTCCCGCCCGGGCGATCAGGTGCAGTCGGGCGCGGGCGTCAGGATCCACCGCCGCGCTGGGGAGCCGGTCTCGACCGGTGAGCCGGTGTTCACGCTGTACACCGACACCCCGGAACGCTTCGGCGCGGCGATGGCCGAACTGGACGGCGCGTGGAGCGTCGGCGATGCCCCGCCGCGGGCTAGGCCGCTCATCATCGATCGGATCACCCAATGACATCGGGGTCGCTGGACCTAGAGCAGATCAGGCAGGCGCCCAAGGCGCTGCTGCACGATCACCTCGACGGCGGGCTGCGGCCGGCGACGGTGCTGGAGATTGCGGGCCAGCTCGGTTACGACGGGCTGCCCGCGACGGAGGCCGACGAGCTGGCGACCTGGTTTCGCACCCAGTCGCACAGCGGCTCGCTGGAGCGTTACCTGGAGCCGTTCTCGCACACCGTGGCGGTGATGCAGACGCCCGAGTCGCTGTATCGCGTCGCCTACGAATGCGTGGAGGACCTGGCCGCCGACTCGGTGGCGTACGCCGAGGTGCGGTTTGCCCCCGAGCTGCACATCAACCGCGGGATGTCCTTCGACGAGATCGTCGATGCCGTGCTGTTGGGTTTCGCCGCCGGCGAGCAGGCCTGCGCAGCCGCGGGTCGGCCGATCACGGTGCGCCTGCTGGTGACCGCGATGCGCCACGCCGCGGTGTCGCGGGAGATCGCCGAGCTGGCGATCCGCTTCCGGGACAAGGGCGTTGTCGGCTTCGACATCGCCGGCGCCGAGGCCGGCAACCCGCCGACGCGGCACCTGGATGCTTTCGAATACATGCGAGACCACAACGCGCGCTTCACAATTCATGCCGGCGAGGCTTTCGGGCTACCGTCCATCCACGAAGCCATCGCGTTCTGCGGCGCCGACCGACTCGGCCATGGGGTGCGGATCGTCGACGACATCGACGTCGTGAAGGGCGGCGGTATCCGGTTGGGCAGGCAGGCATCGATCCTGCGGGACAAGCGAATTCCGCTGGAGCTGTGTCCCAGCTCCAACGTGCAGACCGGCGCGGTCAAAAGCATCGCCGAGCATCCGTTCGATCTGCTGGCCCGGGCGCGATTCCGGGTGACGGTCAACACCGACAACCGGCTGATGAGCGACACGTTTATGAGTCGCGAGATGCACCGACTGGTCGAGGCGTTCGGCTACGGCTGGAGCGACCTCGAGCGGTTCACCATCAATGCGATGAAGTCGGCGTTCATTCCGTTCGACGAGCGGCTGGCGATCATCGACGAGGTGATCAAGCCGAGGTACGCCGTGCTGATCGGCTAGTCCCTAGAAGGGCGTTTTCAGCGGTGCCAAGGGCAGAGGTCGTTGATGGCGATCGTGACGACCTGCGTCGCCCGGTCTGGGCCCAGCGCCGGATTGTCCCCCAAGAACTGGTTCGCCATCTCCTGTGGACTGAGGCCTCCGTCCATCAGGCCACACATATCCAAGCCCTGATCCGCCGCCACCGTGTTGCCCCTGGCGTCCATGAGGCCGGCCGCATTGATGTCTGTCACGAACGCACGCAGACCGCAGCCCGGAGTCGGCTGCGGTCCAGGCCCGTGGAAGCATCCCGGTGGCGGATCGGCGTTCGCGTCGGGTACGGCAGCCAAAGCTGCGGCCGCCAGGACGGCGGCACTAACTCGCGCAACCTTTCGCGGCGCCTCGACAGCCTTGAAACGACGTCTGCCGGCCGTCCAGATGATGCCAACACCACTTGCCATACCCATGGCCCCTTTAGCGAGGAACGATGTGGTCAACTTCCCGGCCAGCTATTCTCCGGCCCGCCGAAAACAGTAGACGTAGTCCGGTGAAATCGCCGGGCATTTTTGGAAAACTTCAGGCGTTCAGGAGTGGTCACCGAGATTCTTGGCCCGCGGAGCTACCGACGAAACGTCGCACACAGCGATTCGAAACCCTGCAGCGTGTTGTTGAACAGCGGGACTGGGCTGGCGACGCCGATGCGCGCGACCTCGGGGATCATCGCGTGCAGCAGCGCGTGCATCTCGATCTTCGACAGGTGCATGCCGACGCAACTATGGCCGCCAAAACCCCATCCGAGGTGGGCTCCCTTGCGGTGTAACGAGAAGACCTCGGGTTGGTCGAACTGGGTTTCGTCCATGTTGGCCGACGCGTACAGCAACACCACACGCTGGCCCCTGCGCAGGATGGCACCGTCGATCTCGGTGTCCTGCTTGACCATTCGCGTGAAACCGCGCACCGGCGAGCCGAGGCGGATCGCCTCGACCGCAGCCGCCGGCACGAGAGTGGGATTACCGCGAAGTTCATCCCATGTGTCGGGATTGGTGCCGAGGCTCCACAGCAGCTGGGCGGCTGCCAGGATCGTGGTGTCCAGGCTCGGACCAATGAAGTCGAGCACCATGGCCTTGGCTTCCGCTGGGCTCAGTGCGCCATCCCGCCCCGCCGCAAGGAGCGATTCCGCCCACCCGCCGGGCTTGACGTTGCCTGCGCGGATGGACCGCGCGTAGTACCAAAAACTCAACCCGGTCGGTGTTGCCATCAAGGTTCGCAGGTTGGTCGGGCCCAACACGTCGAACCCGGCACGGCCGTATTTCCGCATTCGTTTGTGGTCGATATCGACACCGACCAGATCGGCGACGACCCGGATCGGAAGGTGCGCGGCGAATTCGGACACCCCGTCGAACTCGTCGCGGTGGCACAGCGTGTCGATGAGTGCGGACGCCTCGGCCTGCAGCAGGGGGCCAACGGCGCAGAGCGCCTTGGACGAAAGGGATTGCCACAGTTGGTTGCGCCGTTTGACATGAGCTTCTCCGTCGCTGGCGAGGGTCGTACCGGCCGTCAGCGCATTGGTAATTGGATTGGCGGCGACACCGTTGCCGCTGACATAGGTCAGGTCATCGCCAAGTGCCTGGCGGACATCGCGATAGCGGCCCATGACCCAGAGTCGGTTCTTCGGCAGCCAGACGACGGCTCCCGCCTCGCGGATACGACGGTAGGTCTCCACGGGCTTGGCCAGCGCTGCTCTGCTGTAGAGATCGAGCGACAGCGTGGGCACCCCAGTCGTAGCACTGCCGCGCAACATGCCGATTAGTGAACAACACAATCGCACCGGTCTGTGGCCGTACGCTCACATTGGCGAGTTGCTGGGCGCCTCACGGAGGGTGTTATGCGGGACCGGACCGGCTTGTAGCCGCCGTGCTGACATAGCGCACCCCGAAGGCCTCCAGTGCGCCAGCACGGTGTCGAACTGCTGCTTCGCCGGATCAAACAAGTGGTCAAGCAGCACCGGCGCCTCGCGCCTTCTGGCAGGGTTATAGCGGACGAGAGCGCAAAGGAGCGTCTCTACTGCTTCCGCTTTCGACCTAGAGCCACCGAGGGGCTTGCGGCAAGACCCGGGTCATGGCGCAAAATCGCTGGCCGACATCAGAACTGGCGCGACGCGGTGGCGGCGAAGCACGGAAAGTGAGGCAAACGTGTCGTCTCGAGGGTACGAAGACGAATTGGAGTTGGAACAGAGCTACGTGAATGGGCTTTACGCGCGGCTCGACGCCGAGCGCGCGCGAGCCAAAGTCAGGTACCGCGCGGCGTTAGGGCAAGACGGCGAGACGCTGGCGGATCGGGACGCCGAGGTGCGTGCGGTGGCCAAAGAGGTGAAGCGGCTGGACGTGGCGGACTACGGCCTGTGCTTCGGGCGGTTGGATGCCATTTCGGGCGAACGTTTCTACATCGGCCGCATCGGACTGTTCGACGCGGAGAACGAGTATGAACCGTTGTTGCTTGATTGGCGGGCGCCGGCGGCGCGCGCCTTCTACGTCGCTACCGCCGCCAGCCCGGAGAACATGCGCCGGCGGCGCCAGTTCCACACCCGCGATCGACGCGTGGTCGAATTCACCGACGAGACGTTCGGCCGCCCCGGTGCCGCAGAGCCGGGAGTCTCCGAAGATTCGGCCCTACTCGCGGCGGTCAACGCACCGCGCGGTGAGGGGATGCGCGACATCGTCGCGACGATCCAAGCCGAACAGGACGAGATCATCCGGCTCGACCATCCCGGAGTGCTGGTGATCGAGGGCGGCCCGGGCACCGGTAAGACGGTGGTGGCGCTACACCGCGTCGCGTACTTGCTGTACACCCAGCGGGAGCGGATCGAACGCCATGGTGTGCTGGTGATCGGACCCAACTCCGCGTTCCTCAAACACGTCGACCGCGTCCTACCGTCGTTGGGCGAGTCCAGCGTGGTGTTCATGACGGCCGGCGATCTGGTGCCCGGCCTGCACGTCACCGCCGAGGACGCCCCGCTCCCCGCGCGGCTCAAGGGCTCGCTGAAGATCCTGGACGTGCTCGCGGCGGCAGTCGCCGATCGGCAGCGGCTGCCCGAACGACCGCTATTGATCGAACTGGCCGACGTCACGATGCGGATCGACGCCGAGACGGCGGAGTGGGCCAGGGAGGAAGCGCGCGCCAGCGGCCTGCCGCACAACCAGGCCCGCGCGGTCTTCAGCGACATCGTCACGTGGGTGCTCACCGAACGGGCGATCGCCCGGCTCGGCCGGGGCTGGCTGACCCGGGATGATCGGGCAGCCTGGGAGAAACTGCGGACGGACCTGCTCGACGAGATCGCCGAAAACGACCAGTTCATCGCCGCGCTCGACCGGCTCTGGCCCATACTCACACCCGAAACGCTGTTGGCACCGCTTTACGCGTCCCCCGAACGGCTGCACGCGGCAGGCGCCCACCAGGCGCTGTGCCGCGCCGACGGCGAGGCCTGGACGGTATCGGATGTGCCGCTGCTCGACGAACTTGTCGACCTGCTGGGCCGCGACAAGCAGGCCGACCAAACCGCCGAGCGGGAACGGAATCACGAGGCCGAGTACGCCGCGGGCGTGCTGAACCTCCTCGAAATTGCGAGCGAGGACTCGATGGACGACGAGGAGCAGTTGCGCGCCCAGCACATGATCTACGCCGAGGACCTGGCCGAGCGCTTCCTGCAGCGCGACACCCGTGAACTCGCCGAACGCGCCGCTGCGGACCGGGACTGGACCTACCGGCACGTCGTGGTCGACGAAGCCCAAGAACTCTCCGAAATGGACTGGCGGGTGTTGATGCGGCGCTGCCCGGGCCGATCCTTCACCGTCGTCGGCGATCTCGCCCAACGCCGGTCGGAGGCCGGCGCGACATCGTGGGGCGCGATGCTGGAGCGCTACGTGCCTGGCCGCTGGATCTACCGGCCGCTGTCGGTGAACTACCGCACCCCCGCGGAGATCATGAACGTCGCCGCCGCGCTGCTCGCCGAGTTCGCGCCCGCGGTCCAGCCACCGGAGTCGGTCCGCGCGTGCGGTGTCCAGCCATGGTCCAGGCGGGTCGATGAAGACGAACTGCCCTCTGCCATCGAAGAATTCGTCCGGAACGAAGCCGGCCGTGAAGGCACCAGCGTCGTGATCGGGCCAGCGGGTGTGCCGGGCGCCGTGGTACCGGCAGAGACGAAGGGCCTGGAGTTCGACGCCGTCCTGGTCGTGGATCCGCAACGCATCCTCGCCAACGGCCCGCGCGGCGCGGCCGAACTCTACGTCGCCCTCACCCGCGCCACCCAACGCCTTGGCGTCCTGCACCGGGAACCGCTGCCGCAGGCGCTTGCCGGCCTCGCCGAATACGCAGTCGCCCATGCGGATTCCAGAACATAGTCGCTAACGCTTAATGAAAACAGCGAGTTCAGGCGCGCATGGGGGCATTAGCTGGGTTTATCCCGGGCCTATCTGAGTAGAGCACAACATGTATCCCAGGAAATTGCACACGCGCCGGTCACACTTTTCGCGCTTTAACGCCATGGCGGCGGTCGGCCTGGGCGGGCCTGGTGTGGCTCCGGCATCGCCCAAGCCAACAATAACCATGAGCAGTAGGCGTGCGCGCTGATGGACGATCAGGCCACCGCGATCCAACTGGGCTACGGGGAGGGGTCTATGCAGTACGCGTTCGCCGTGCTCTCCACCGAGATGCCGGCAGTGGATGCGGCGCACGTCCTGGCGGCCGCCACCCGTACAGCGTGCCCCAATCACGCCGGCGATCTGCCACCCGGCTGGCAATAGGTAAACACCACCCCAACTTGACGGCGGGCCGCCCGGCCATAGGTTGGTGAGGTGAAGTTGCCTCTACTGGGTCCCGTGTCGCTTACGGGCTTCCAGAACGCCTGGTTCTTCTTGTTCCTGTTGGCCGTGCTGCTGGTCACGGGAATCTACGTCGCGCTGCAGTTCGCCCGCCGTCGGCGGGTGCTGCGGTTCGCCAACATGGAGGTGCTGCAGCGCGTCGCGCCGGCCCGCTCCGGCCGGTGGCGGCACGTGCCGACGATCCTGCTGGTCACGTCGTTGGTGCTGCTGACCACGGCAATGGCCGGGCCGACGTCCGACATCCGGATTCCGCTCAACCGCGCCGTCGTGATGCTGGTCATCGACGTCTCGGAGTCGATGGCCTCCAATGACGTGCCGCCCAGCCGGCTGGCCGCCGCGCAGGAGGCCGGGAAGCAATTCGCCGACGAGCTGACGCCGGCCATCAACCTCGGATTGGTGGAATTTGCCGCCAACGCCACGCTGCTGGTGCCACCGACGACCAACCGGGGCGCCGTGAAGTCAGCGATCGACGGCCTGCAGCCCCTGCCGAAAACCGCGACGGGGGAGGGCATCTTCACCGCGATGCAGGCCATCGCCACGGTCGGCGCGGTGCTGGGGGGCGGCGAAGGTCCGCCACCCGCGCGCATCGTGCTGGAATCCGACGGCGCCGAGAACGTGCCCCTGGACCCCAACGCGCCGCAGGGGGCTTTCACCGCGGCCCGGGCCGCCAAATCCGAGGGCGTGCAGATCTCGACGATCTCCTTCGGGACGCCCTACGGCACCGTCGTTTACAACGGCGCCACCATTCCGGTTCCGGTCGACGATCAAACCCTGCAGAAGATCTGCGAGATCACCGACGGTCAGTCGTTCCACGCCGACAGCCTGGAATCTTTGAAGGACGTCTATGCGACCCTGCAGAAGCAGATCGGCTATGAAACCGTGCGGGGCGACGCCAGCGCCGCCTGGATGCTGCTCGGAGCGGTCGTCCTGGCCGGCGCCGTGTTGGCCGGTCTGGTCCTCAACCGCAGGCTGCCCGCTCTGAGCGCCGATCACCGGTCGGTTAGGTTGGCAGCCGTCGATTGATCAACAGCCCCAACGCCGCGGCGATTATCGCCGTGATGACGCCGAGGCGCAGCCACCCCGCACTTCCGGGGCCCGGCACTATGCGATACCCGATCTCGTTCTCGATGGCGTTGTAGCTCTTGTTGAGTTCGTCGATGTTGGTGGCGGAGTAGGACTTCCCGCCGGACAGCTTGGCGATGGTCTTCATCTGGTCCGCCGAAACGGGGACGGCGACGCGTTGTCCGTCCATGACGATGTCGCCGTTCTGTGTTCCGAAGGCGATCGTCGAGATGGGCACTCCGTGATCCTTGGCCAGGCGCGCCGCGGTGAAGGCACCGTCATGCGGATCGTTGGGATCGGTTGGCCGGTTCTCCCCGCCGTCGGACAGCAGGACGATGCGGGCCGGCGGCGGGGTGTCCCCACCGGCCACGGCCGTGGCTTCGATCGCATGCAGGGCGGTGAAGATGGCCTCACCGGTCGCGGTGCCGTCGCCGAACTGGAGATTCTTCAACGCCTCAAGGGTCGCCTGGTGCTGCGGGGTCGGGGGAACCAGCAGGTAGGGCGTGCCCGCGAAACCGACCAGGCCGAGATTGATGCCCGGCGTCAGCTGCTTGGCGAACTGGCCGGCCGCCGCCTCGGCGGCCTTGAGCCGGGTGGGCTCGACATCGGTGGCCCGCATGGAATTCGACATGTCGATCACCAGCATGATGACGGCGCGGTTGCGCGGTATGCGCATGTCATGGGTGGGGGTGGCCAGCGCCACGGTCAGCAGGATCAGGGCGAGCAGCGACACGGCGATCGGAAGGTGCCGCCACAGCGACTGCGGCACCTGGGCCTCGGTGAACCGGTGCAGGCGTCGTCGGCGCCGAGCCTGGACGACGACGTAGACGGCAAGCAGCGCCAGCGGCACCACAACGAACAGCAACATGGCCGGGCGTTGGAACCCATACAGCGGTAAGGGGCCGATTCCGGGAAGCGACACTCGGCTCACCTTCCCGTTTGGCAGCCCCTCTGCGGGCCGGCGGACGCTGCCGCCAGTAAAGAGGAGTCTCGGTGGTCCGTCAAACGCGGCCGGTCGGGCGCTATTCCCGCCGCAGGCGCGACTCCACGAATCGTTCTAGCTGCTCCCACTCCCGCACCGCCGCGGAATACGGCGCCGAGGGCTTGCTGACGGAGTCGGGCTCCAGCACGGACGCCACCAGCTTGCCCAGCGGCCGGCCGGTTTCGAGGGCCTTGTCGACGGTGCTCTCCTCGGAGTAGTCGCCGATATCGCGGAGCAGCTCGACGGCCAGCTCGAGCTGGTCTCGATCCACGGCGTCCGGCCCGTCGGCGAAATCGTCGCCCAACCCGCTCAGCACGTAAATGTTGTCGTCGGTGATGTCGACGGCCAGCGAGCCGTCGGTGGCGGCGGTACGGATGTCGTCGTAGGTGCTCAGATCGGACAAGTCGTGGTCGTGTTCGTCGGCGAGGTAGCGCGCCAGCGCCCGTTCGGAGCTGAACACGCTGATCCGGCCGTTGCGGCCCAGGAAGATCGGGCTGTCGTCCAGGTAGCAGCGCAGCGTGTAGAAGGTACCGGAGTCGGTCATGATCCGGATCGGGTCGATACCCACCTGCAGCCAGAAGTCCTCTTCGCCGCCCAGCACGACGGTGTCGCCCTCGGCGAGGGCCTCGTCTTCGTCGTCGCTCGTCGGTGTCTTCGGCTTCCTCCTCGGCGTCTTCGTCGGTGTCTTCGTCTTCGCTCTTCGTCGTCTTCGTCGGTCGCCTCATCCTCGGGCTCGTCGGCGGCTTCTTCGTCTTCGCCGGGGTCGTCCGTCGGTCTCTGCTGAGGTTTCTTCGGAGGACTCTTCGCGCTCCTCGGCCAGTTCGTCGGCGGCCTTGCTCGAAGCATCAGCGTCGACGTCGGGCGTGCTGATGATCTCCTCGATCGCGCTGAGCACGTCGTCCCAGCTTCGCCCGATGATCGTGGCGATCGACTTCCAGCGTTTGTGGCCGGCCTTGCCGGCGAAGTGGTCGATGCCGCCGGACACCGTGCCCAGGTCGGGATTGCCGTTGAAGAACTTCGACACCGCCGCCAGTTCGCATACCGATCCGATGGACGACACGATCGCCAGCGCGGCCGCCAGCGTGTTCACCGACTCCTCGGTCGGCTTTTCGGCCACCAGTTCCTCGACGGCGACGAGGTCGAACTGCTTGTCTTCCGCTGGTTCCAACGTGTGCGCGTGGGCCGAGGTCAGGTCGTCCCATGCCGGGTGGTCGACGAGATCGTTGTCGGAATCGCTGCGGACGAATGCGACCAGGTCAGCGACGGTCTCAAAGCCGTACAGGTCCTCGTCCCTACCCAGAAACGCTTCCCACTCGTCGCCGGCATCGCGCCAGCGAGGCGCCCACACGGTGTAGTGGTCACCAGCGGACAGGCTCAGGCGGATGGGTACGAGGTCGGCCATGCGGCACAGAATAGCGACGACGGGCGAAGCTGCCCGGCCCGGTAGCGGTTAGCCGCTCCAAATGCTGGCGATCGCGGGGGCGATCGCAGCATTGCCCGTCTTGGGTAGCCCGTACATCTGCTCCAGCGTGGACAGCACGTTGTAATGACTGATCTGCTCGCTGTAGGTGCCGGGCTGCACGTGCGCGCCGTAAATGACCGTGGGGATCTGGTTGCGGGGGCTCCCGTCGTCCTCGTCCCAGGTCACGATCAGCAGGCTGTTGTTGGCGCTGGCCCAGTTGGCATATGCGGTGAGCTGGCGGTTCAGCCACGCGTCGCCCGCGGCGATCGAGCCGTCGTGCATGTTGTTGTCGTTGTTGGGGATGACGAATGACACCGTCGGCAGGTTCGCGTAATTCTCTGGGTTTCCAGCCGTCGGAAAGGCCGAGAACGGCACCGAGTTCGCCGGCGGCACATTGCTGAAGTTCGTCCATGGCACGTGCTTGCGGGCGTACTTGCCTGCGCTGCAGACGGGCGATCCGACGGCCGGCAGGTCTTCGGCATAGCCACCGAATGTGTAACCGGCAGCAAGCAATTCAGAAGCCAGGTTGGGCGCGGCGCCGGCGTTCACCGGGCAGGCGTCCTTCGTCACGCCGAATGTGTCGCCGGCGAACAGCGCCAGGTAGTTCGGCTCACTGGGATGGGTCTCGGCGAACGACTGCGCCATCAGCGCACCGCCGGCGGCCAGCGCGTTGATGAACGGCGCCGACTTGTTGCCGATGATGTTGGCCTGCGAGCGGTTCTCCTCGATCACGATCACCACGTGCGACGGCGTCGGCAGCACCCCCGCCGCCAGCACCACCCCAGGGGTGACCGGGCAGACCACCGCCAGCACCGCCAGCAGCGCCGCTCCCAACAGTCGCAGGCCTCGCACCGGGGGAGTATACGAACGGATTTCGGCAACTCGCGGGACGGACGCAAGCGTGTCAGCGCGGCTACTTCTGATTGTTATATAGGGTCAGAACCCGTGGATGTGGGCGGCGGTGTGACTGTCATAGACCATCCGTTGGCCGCCGCGCGGCTGACCGCGCTGCGCGACGAACGCACCGACAACGCGACTTTCCGGGCGGCGCTGCGGGAACTGACGTCGATGCTGGTGTACGAGGCCACCCGGGACGCCCCCAGTGAGGTCGTCCCGATCCGCACTCCGCTGGCGCAGACGACGGGGTCGCGGCTGGCCAAACCGCCCCTGCTGGTTCCTGTGCTGCGCGCCGGACTGGGCATGGTCTACGAGGCGCATGCCGCGATACCGGAGTCACGGGTCGGATTCGTCGGCGTGGTCCGCGACGAGGAGACCGCGCAGCCGATGCCGTATCTGGAATCGCTGCCCGATGATCTGAGCGATCTGCCGGTAATGGTTCTGGACCCCATGGTGGCCACCGGCGGGTCGATCACGCACACCATCGGGCTGTTGCTGCGCCGCGGCGCGACCGACATCACCGTGCTCTGTGTGGTGGCGGCGCCGGAAGGCCTTGCGGCAGTCGAGAAAGTGGCGCCGCAGGTGCGGCTCTTCACCGCGGCCGTCGATGACGGCCTCAACGAGATCTCCTACATAGTCCCGGGTCTCGGCGACGCGGGCGACCGGCAGTTCGGTCCTCGCTAGCTCAACCCCGGATTACCATTGCCGTACCTCGGACACCAACTCGTCGCGCAGCGCTTCGGCCCGTTCCCGGGCGGGGCCCAGGTCAGCGGTCACCGCGCGGCGAACCTCCATGTAGCACTTCAGCTTCGGCTCGGTCCCCGACGGCCGCACCACCACCCTGACCGACGTGTCGTCGTCGCCGCCGGTGAAGAGCAGCGCGTCGGTGATATCGGTAAGGGTCACGGTGAGCCCGGCCAGCCGATGCGGCGGGGCGGCCCGCAGTCGCCGCATCAACTCGGCGGCCTCGTCGGCGTCGGCGACCCGGCGCGACACCGCCGCGACCTCGTGCACGCCGTGTCGGCGGGCGAGCTCGTCCAGCGCCTCGGGCACCGAACGGCCCTGCGCCTTGAGTGCGGCCACCAGATCGCACACCAGTACCGCCGCGCTGATGCCGTCCTTGTCGCGCACCGCGGCGGGGTCCACGCAATGCCCGATCGCTTCCTCGTAGGCGTACACCAGCGTGCCGGGCAGGTTCTCGTCGGCGCGCGCCAGCCATTTGAAGCCGGTCAGGGTCTCGACGTGCGCCGCGCCGTAGCGTGTGGCGATCGCCGCCAGCATCCGCGAGGACACCACCGTGCTGGCCACAATCCTTGTTTCGGGGGCGTTCTCGGGAACGCGCTGCGACAAGATGTAATCGCCTAGTAGCCAACCGGTTTCGTCACCCGACAGCATCCGCCACCCCGCCACCCCAGATATCCCCAAGGGGATGCCGACCGCGCATCGGTCGGCGTCGGGATCCAGCGCGATCGCGACGTCGGCCTCGACGTCTGCGGCCAGCCTGAGCAGCGCGTCGGTGGTTCCCGGCTCCTCGGGGTTCGGGAACGCGACGGTGGGGAAGTCGGGGTCCGGCGCGAACTGGGCCCCGACGGTGTGCACCTGATCGAAGCCGGCTCGGCGCAGCGTCTCGACGGCCACCGTGCCTCCCACGCCGTGCAGCGGTGTCAGGGCTATGCGCACCGAGCGCACCGAACCCGCGGAGCGCCGCACCCCGGCCGCACGCTCGATGTAGCGTTCGATCAGGCCACGATCGGCGGGTTCGACGGGTTTGCGGGCGATCTGGTCAGCGAAAGGCGCAGCGGCCATTGCGGTTTCGATCGCGAGGTCGGTGGGGGAGACGATCTGGACGCCGCCGTCAAAATACACCTTGTATCCGTTGTCGGCCGGCGGATTGTGCGAGGCCGTGATCTGTATCCCGGCGGCGGCGCCGGTATGGCGTACCGCGAAGGCCACCACCGGCGTGGGCACTGGGCCGGGCAGCAAAAGCACCGAAAACCCCTCGGCAGCAAGGACTTCAGCCGTCGCGGTGGCAAAGACCGCCGAGCCGTGCCGAGCGTCGCGCCCGACGACCACCAGCGCGCCCGCTCGATCTCCGATCACCTGCGCCACCGCCCAGGTCGCACGCAGCACCACCGCGAGGTTCATCGCGTCCGGTCCGCCGCGCACCGCTCCGCGCAATCCCGCAGTGCCGAACGCGAGCGGTCGGGCGAATCGCGCCGCGAGTTCCTCCGGGTCACATGCGGCGAGCTCGGCGGCCGTATGCGGGTCGGGATCGTGCGCGATCCACTCCTCGGGCGTCACCTGATTCTCCAGGTCAAAGCCGGGGCATGCGCTCGATGATCGCGGCCAGCAGAGAGCCGATCCGCGTCGCCGACGCGGCCCCGACGGCCAGCACATCGGTGTGGCTCAGCGGTTCACCGGTGATGCCCGCGGCCAGGTTCGTCACCAGCGACACACCCAGCACCTCGGCGCCGGCCGCCCGGGCCGCGATGGTCTCGTGCACCGTAGACATGCCCACCAGGTCGGCGCCCAGCATCCGCAACATCCGGATTTCCGCCGGCGTCTCGTAATGCGGCCCGGGCAGCCCCGCGTAGACGCCTTCGGAGAGCTCCGGGTCGAGGTCGCGGGCGAGCTTCCGAAGCCGCGGCGCATAGGCGTCGGTCATGTCGACGAACTGCGCGCCGATCAGCGGCGAACGCGCCGTCAGGTTCAGGTGGTCGCTGATCAGCACGGCCTGGCCGACGGCCATGTCCGGGCGCAGCCCGCCGGCCGCGTTGGTGAGCACGATGACGCGCGCCCCCGCTGCGCAGGCCGCCCGCACCGGATGTACGACATGCGTGAGGTCATGTCCCTCGTAGGCGTGCACGCGACCGACCAACACCAGGACGCGATGCTCGCCGACGCGCACCGATAACAGCTCGCCGGTGTGCCCGACCGCGGTTGGCGGCCGGAACCCCGGCAGGTCGGCCTGGGGCAGCACGGCGGTCGGAGCGCCGAACGCCGCGACCGCCGGGGACCAGCCCGACCCGAGGACGATCGCGGCGTCGTGCGCACCGATGCCGGTGCGCTCAGCGATGGCGTGCGCTGCCCGCCGCGCGAGTTCGCCGGGGTCGGGCAGCGTTTCGGCCACAGTGGGCGAGCTTAGCCCCGCATGTGTCAAGATCTGCCGCATGGGTTTTGCTAGGTGGCCGGTTGTTGTCTCGCTGTCGCTGTTGCCGTGTCGATGGCCACGATCATGTGCGGTCCGGCGCCAGGGGCACGAGCCGACGGGTGTCCCGACGTCCAACTCGTCTTCGCCCGCGGTACCGCCGAGCCGCCCGGCCTGGGGGCGGCGGGGGATGCGCTGTTCGCCGCGCTGCAGCCCGCCCTCGGCTCGCGCACCGTCGAGGCGTATCCGGTGAACTATCCGGCCAGCTATAACTTTCTGACCACCGGCGACGCGGCCAACGACGCACGCGATCACATCGCGCAGATGGCCGACCAGTGCCCGGCCACACGGCTGGTGCTCGGTGGCTTCTCGCAGGGCGCCGCCGCGGTCTCGATGCTGGCGGGGGTGCCGCCGCTGGGCAACACCATCGGCAACTTCGGGTCGGCTCCGCCGCTGGATCCCGGTCTGGCCGGCAAGGTCGCGGCGGTTGCGGTGTTCGGCAATCCCGGCAACCGCTTTAATACGCCCCTGTCGTCGACGGGGCTGTTCGCCGGCCGTGCCATCGACCTGTGCAGCCCCGGTGATCCGATCTGCGTCGTGGGCGGTCGCGACCGCGATGCGCACCACGACTACGACGCACCGCCCTACCCCGGCCAGGCGGCGGGATTCATCGCGGGACTGGCGTGACCTTACTGAATCCCGCCGACGCTCCGCGGTGAGATACTGCGAACATGCCTGTAGCCCATCCACTGGACCTCGTCGAGGATGCGGTGCGGCGTCGTGGCAGCGACCTGGTCGAGCTGTCCCACGCGATCCACGCCGAGCCGGAGCTGGCGTTCGACGAGCACCGCAGCTGCGCCAAGGCGCAGGCGCTGGTGGCCGAACGGGGTTTCGAGATCACCGCGCGCGCCGCTGGCCTGGACACCGCCTTCCGCGCCGACTTTGGCAGCGGACCCCTGGTCGTCGGGATATGCGCCGAATATGACGCGCTGCCCGAGATCGGACACGCGTGCGGCCACAACATCATCGCCGCGTCGGCCGTGGGCACCGCGCTGGCGCTGTCCGAGGTGGCCGACGACCTCGGACTGAGGGTGGCATTGCTGGGAACTCCGGCCGAGGAAGCCGGCGGCGGCAAGGCGCTGATGCTGCAGGCCGGTACGTTCGATGACGTCGCCGTGGCGGTGATGGTGCATCCCGGCCCGACCGACATCGCCGCGGCCCGCTCGCTGGCGCTGTCCGAAGCGATCGTGCACTACCTCGGCAAGGAGTCGCATGCCGCCGTCGCGCCGTATCTGGGACTCAACGCCGCCGACGCCGTGACCGTCGCGCAGGTGGCCATCGGGCTGCTGCGGCAGCAACTGGCGCCGGGGCAGATGATGCACGGCATCGTCACCGACGGCGGGCAGGCGGTCAACGTCATCCCCGGGCACGCGACGTTGCAATACGCGATGCGGGCGGTCGAATCGGACTCGCTGCGCGAGCTGGAGGGCAGGATGTTCGCATGCTTTGCCGCGGGCGCGCTGGCCGCGGGCTGCGAATACGAAATCGACAACCCGGCGCCCGCCTACGACGAACTCAAGCCCGACCACTGGCTCGCTGACATCTGCCGCGACGAGATGCGCCGACTCGGTCGCGACCCGGTGACGCCCGAGGTCGAGGCCGCGCTGCCGATGGGCAGCACCGACATGGGCAACGTGACCCAGGTGCTGCCCGGGATTCATCCGGTGATCGGTGTCGACGCCGGCGGCGCCACGGTTCACCAGCGCGCCTTCGCCGCCGCTGCCGCGGGTCCCAGCGCCGACCGCGCGGTCGTCGACGGCGCGATCATGTTGGCGCGCACGATCGTGCACCTCGCGCAGGACCCGGCCGAGCGCGGCCGGGTGCTGGCGGCACAGCAGCTCAGGGCGAGCAGCGATCGCAAGCGCGGCGAAGCCGGGCGCAGCGGGTCGCGACCATCGGCTAGCGGGGCCGCCGGATGAGCCTGACCGACACCGCCGAATCCTGGGTTGCCGCACACTACGACGACCTGGTCGGCTGGCGGCGCCACATCCACCGCTACCCGGAGCTGGGCCGTCAGGAGTACGCCACCACGCAGTTCGTCGCCGAGCGGCTGGCCGACGCCGGGCTCAACCCGAAGGTGCTGCCCGGCGGAACCGGTCTGATCTGTGATTTCGGTCCCGAGCACGAGCCCAGGATCGCGCTGCGCGCCGACATGGACGCACTGCCGATGGCCGAGCGCACCGGCGCTCCGTACGAATCGACGATGCCCAACGTCGCGCACGCCTGCGGTCACGATGCGCACACCGCGGTCCTGCTGGGAACGGCGCTGGCCCTGGCGTCGGTGCCCGAGCTGCCCGTCGGGGTGCGGCTCATCTTCCAGGCCGCCGAGGAGCTGATGCCGGGCGGCGCGATCGACGCCATCGCGGCCGGTGCGATCACCGGGGTGTCGCGGATCTTCGCCCTGCACTGCGATCCGCGGCTCGAGGTCGGCAAGGTCGCGGTGCGGCAGGGCCCCATCACCTCGGCGGCCGACCAGATCGAGATCACGCTGTATTCGCCGGGCGGGCACACGTCGCGTCCACATCTGACCGCCGACCTGGTCTACGGGCTGGGCACGGTGATCACCGGGCTGCCCGGGGTGCTGTCGCGCCGCATCGACCCACGCAACAACACCGTGTTGGTGTGGGGCGCGGTCAATGCGGGTGTGGCGCCCAACGCCATCCCGCAAACCGGTGTGCTGGCCGGCACCGTGCGCACCGCCAGCCGGCACACCTGGGTCGATCTGGAAGGCATGATCCGCGAGGTCGTCGCGGGCCTGCTGTCGCCGCTGGCGATCGAACACACCCTGCAATATCGGCGCGGCGTGCCGCCGGTGGTCAACGAGGACGTCTCGACACGCATCCTCACCCACGCGATCGAAGCCGTCGGCCCCGATACGCTCGCCGACACCCGCCAGTCCGGGGGCGGCGAGGATTTCTCCTGGTACCTCGAGGAGATTCCCGGCGCGATGGCCCGCTTGGGCGTGTGGTCCGGCGAGGGCCCGCAGTTGGACCTGCACCAGCCGACCTTCGACCTCGACGAGCGCGCCCTGGGAATCGGTGTGCGCGTGCTGGTCAACGTCATCGAGCAGTCGGCGGTTTTTGATTTTGCGCTGAAGCCCTAAGTGCTCGTCCCTGGGCCGATGTTGCGGGCGGGGCGCGTGCGGATGTCGTGCACGTAATCGCTTGGCGCGCCGGCGATCTCGGCCGCGTCGGCCATGACCCCGAGATAACGCGCCGACGGCAATCCACCTTCCCAGGCGTCCAGCACGTACAGCCACGCCAGCACGGGATCGATGGTGGTGTCCGATGACAACCGCTGCACCCGGCAGCGGATCTTCTTGTGGACGCCGAACTCGGAGCCCTCCCAGCGGTCGAGGTTCATCTCATCGGCTGGCGTCATGTCATAGAGCACGACGAACACCCGCGATCCCGGATCCTCGACGACGGTGGCCAGTGCCCCTTCCCACCCGAAGTCCTCGCCGCCGAACGTCAGCCGCCACCCCGGCAACCAGCCGGTTCCCGCCATCGGTGAGTGGGGTGCGCGCTGCTGCATCTGCTCGGGATGCATGTTCGATCCGTACGCGGCGTAGAGCGGCACGGGAAAAGCTTAAACGGCGCCCGGGCATGCGGCGCGCCTGCATGTTCGGCGTTCCGCGGCTAGGTTATGGGCTGTGGTGACCCGCATCGTGATCATCGGTGGAGGACCGGCCGGTTACGAAGCCGCGCTGGTAGCCGCCACCTCGCACCCAGAAACCACTGACGTCACCGTGATCGAGTCCGACGGCATCGGTGGAGCGGCCGTCCTGGACGACTGCGTGCCGTCCAAGACGTTCATCGCCGCCACCTGGCTGCGCACCGAGCTGCGCCGGGCGCCGCGGATGGGCTTCGACATCGACATCGACGACGCCAAGATCTCGCTGCCGCAAATCCATGCCCGGGTCAGGCGGCTGGCCGCCGAGCAGTCCGCCGACATCGCCGCCCAACTGCGCAGCGTGGATGTGAATCTGGTCGCGGCGCGCGGTGAGTTGGTCGACCCCACCCCCGGGCTGGCGCGGCACCGCATCAAGGCGACCGCCGCCGACGGCACCATCAGCGAGTACGACGCCGACGTGGTGTTGATCGCCACCGGCGCCAGCCCGCGGATCATGCCGACGGCTCAGCCCGACGGCGAACGCATCCTGACCTGGCGCCAGCTCTACGACCTGGAGGCGCTGCCCGAGCACCTGATCGTGGTGGGCTCCGGGGTGACCGGTGCCGAGTTCGTGCACGCGTACACCGAACTCGGCGTGCAGGTGTCGGTGGCGGCCAGCCGGGACCGCGTGCTGCCGTACGAGGATCTGGACGCGGCGCTGGTGCTGGAAGAGTCGTTCGCCGAACGCGGCGTGCAGCTGTTCAAGAACGCCCGCGCCGAATCGGTCACCCGCACCGACACCGGCGTGCTGGTGACCATGACCGACGGCCGCACCGTTGCGGGCAGCCATGCCCTGATCACCATCGGGTCGGTTCCCAACACCACCGGCCTGGGCCTGGAACGGGTCGGCATCGAGCTGGGCCAGGGCGACTACCTGAAGGTGGACCGGGTATCGCGCACCTCGGTGCCCGGGATCTATGCCGCCGGCGACTGCACCGGCCTGCTGCTGTTGGCCTCGGTCGCGGCGATGCAGGGCCGGATCGCGATGTATCACGCGCTGGGCGAGGGCCTCAGCCCGATTCGGTTGCGCACGGTCGCCGCGACGGTGTTCACCAGGCCCGAGATCGCCGCCGTCGGGGTGCCGCAATCGATGATCGACGACGGTTCGGTGCAGGCCCGGACCATCATGCTGCCGTTGCGGACCAACGCCCGGGCCAAGATGTCGGGGCTGCGGCAGGGTTTCGTCAAGATCTTCTGCCGGAAGTCCACCGGCGTGGTGATCGGCGGCGTGGTGGTGGCGCCGATCGCCTCCGAGCTGATCCTGCCGATCGCCGTGGCGGTGCAGAACCGCATCACCGTCAACGCGCTGGCCGAGACGCTGGCCGTTTACCCGTCGTTGTCCGGCTCGATCACCGAGGCCGCCCGCCGGCTGATGGCACACGACGATCTGGACTGAAAGCCACTAGCCTGGGTTGAGCAACGCTACCGACGAGTAACCGATAGGAGTCTTTCCTCGTGACCGATTCGTCGCCGGCTTCTTCCCTGGGACCCGCGCAACGCGCGGTGGCCTGGGAGCGGCTCGGCTCTGAGCAATTCGACGTGGTGGTCATCGGCGGCGGCGTGGTGGGTTCCGGGTGCGCGCTGGACGCGGCCACCCGCGGACTCAAGGTGGCGCTGGTCGAGGCGCGGGACTTCGCCTCCGGCACGTCGAGCCGGTCGTCGAAGATGTTCCACGGCGGGTTGCGCTACCTCGAACAGCTGGAATTCGGGCTGGTGCGCGAGGCGCTGCACGAGCGGGAGTTGTCGCTGACCCGGCTGGCGCCACATCTGGTCAAGCCGTTGCCGTTCTTGTTTCCGCTGACCAAGCGCGGCTGGGAGCGACCGTATATCGCCGCGGGAATTTTTCTCTACGACAGTCTCGGCGGCGCGAAATCCGTTCCGCCGCAAAAGCATTTGACCCGCGCCGGTGCCCTGCGGCTGAGCCCGGGCCTGAAGCGCAGCTCGCTGATCGGCGGCATCCGCTACTACGACACCGTCGTCGACGACGCCCGGCACACCATGACGGTCGCCCGCACCGCGGCACACTACGGCGCGGTCGTGCGGTGCTCCAGTCAGGTGGTCGCGCTGCTGCGCGAGGGTGACCGGGTGGTCGGCGTGCGCGTCCGCGACTCCGAGGACGGCGCGATCACCGAGGTGCGCGGCCACGTCGTGGTCAACGCGACCGGGGTCTGGACCGACGAGATCCAGGCGCTGTCCAAGCAGCGCGGGCGGTTCCAGGTGCGCGCGTCCAAGGGTGTGCACGTCGTGGTGCCGCGGGACCGGATCGTCAGCGACGTCGCGATCATCCTGCGCACCGCGAAGTCGGTGATGTTCGTCATCCCGTGGGGCAACCACTGGATCATCGGCACCACCGACACCGACTGGAACCTCGACCTGGCGCACCCCGCGGCCACCAAGGCCGATATCGACTACATCCTGGGCACCGTCAACACCGTGCTGGCCACTCCGTTGACCCATGCCGACATCGACGGGGTGTACGCGGGGCTGCGCCCGCTGCTCGCCGGGGAGAGCGACGACACCTCCAAGCTGTCCCGAGAGCACGCCGTGGCGGTACCGGCGGCTGGGCTGGTCGCTATCGCCGGCGGCAAGTACACCACCTACCGGGTCATGGCGGCCGACGCCATCGACGCCGCGGCCGAGTTCATTCCGGCCCGGGTGGCGCCGTCGATCACCGAGAAGGTGAGCCTGCTGGGTGCCGACGGTTACTTCGCGCTGATCAACCAGGCCGAACACGTCGCAGAACGGGTGGGCCTGCATCCGTACCGGGTGCGGCACCTGCTGGACCGCTACGGCAAGCTGATGGACGACGTGCTGGCCTTGGCGGCCGGCCGTCCCGAACTGCTGGGCGCGATCAAGGAGGCGCCGGGCTACTTGAAAGTGGAAGCCCTCTATGCCGCCACCGCCGAGGGGGCCCTGCATCTCGAGGACATCCTGGCGCGCCGGATGCGGATCTCCATCGAGTACTCGCACCGCGGCGTCGATTGCGCCCGGGAGGTGGCCGAGGTGGTCGCGCCCGTGCTGGGGTGGACCGCCGCGGACATCGATCGCGAGGTCGGCAACTACACCGCGCGGGTACGAGGCCGAGATACTGTCGCAGGCCCAGCCCGACGACGTGTCGGCAGACGAGTTGCGGGCCAGCGCACCGGAGGCGCGCGCCGAGATCCTCGAGCCGGTGCCCCTCAATTGAGTCTGTGGTGAGACCCGCCCCGCTGCCGGTGCGCGACGGATTGGGGCCGGCCCGGGTGCGGCTGCATGGCGGGGCCGAGTGCTGGCCGAGCTGACCAACCGGTTCGGCGCGGCGGCTCGCGCCAAAGTCCTGGCCGGAGAGGTCGTCGACGCCGACGGCGCGGTGGTCGATGCGGCCACCGTGCTGCCCGCCGGGGCCAGTGTCTACCTGTACCGCGACCTGCCCGACGAGGTGCCCGTGCCTTGCGACATCCCGGTGCTGTACCGCGATGCGGACATCGTGGTGGTCGACAAGCCGCATTTCCTGGCCACCATGCCCCGGGGGCGGCACGTCGCGCAGACCGCGCTGGTGCGGCTTCGCCGGGAACTGGCATTGCCGGAGCTGAGCCCGGCCCATCGGCTGGACCGGCTGACCGCCGGGGTGCTGCTGTTCACCGCCCGCCGCGAACTACGTGGCGCCTATCAGACGTTGTTCGCCCGCGGTGTGGTGCGCAAGACCTACCTGGCGCGGGCGGCGATGGATCCGGACCTGGTGCTGCCGCGGGTGGTGCGCAGCCGCATCATCAAGCGACGCGGCCACCTACAGGCGGTGTGCGAGCCCGGTCTGCCCAACGCCGAGACGCTGGTGGAGCTGGACGTCCCGGAGGGCCCCTACCGGCTGACGCCGCGCACCGGCCGCACCCACCAGCTGCGGGTGCACATGGCGTCGCTGGGCGTGCCGATCACGGGCGATCCGTTGTACCCCAATGTCATTGACGTCGCGGCTGACGACTTCAGCACGCCGCTGCAGTTGCTGGCGCAGCGCATCGAGTTCGACGATCCGCTCACCGGTAAGCGCCGGGAGTTCGCCAGCCTGCGTAGGTTAGCCGGCCGTCAGGGGGAGCGGGGCTCGGCTTCGTCCTCGGTGAGGGTGAAGTAGTTTTCTTCCTCCTGCACGAAGTGCAGCCGCAGCAGCGCGTACAACCCGTATAGGCAGGCGAGCAGGTCGTCAACTTGGCCAGGGGCTATCGCGCCGCGGTTTTGGGCCATCTCCACATGCGCGCCGATCCGGTCGGATAGCCGCTGAATTTCAGCGTGGGTTCGGCTCATGGTGGCGGTGGCTTCGCCGGTGCCGAGCGGGTGGGCCAGCGCGGGGTACAGCTGGGTCTCTTCGGCGCGTTCGTGGGGCAGGATCCGGTCGGTGAGCACGCTGTGCGCGCGGATGATCGCCTGTAGCGCAGACTGATCCGGTGCGGCGGCCAGGTGGTCGGCCGCGTCCCGCAGCAGTCCGATGGTGTCGCGCAGTTCATCGTGTTCGGCGTCGAAGTGCCGCAGCATCTCTTCGGTTCGTGCGGGCAGATCCACCTGGACGGACGGATTGCCGCGCAGGGCGCGCAGCGCGTTGACGATCACGGCAACATCGATGCCTTCCTGCAGCAGCGCACCGGCGGCCGGCGGCAGCCATCCAATAGCGGCAATGGCCATCGCGACCAGCGACAGGCCCATGCCGACGACGGCGCTTTGCACCGCGATGCGCCGCGACCAGCGGGCGATGTCCATCGCGTCGGCGAGCCGCTCCAGCCGATCGGTGGTCAATACGATGTCGGCGGCTTCCGAGGAAGCGGTGGCGCCGCGCGCGCCCATCGCCACACCCACGCTGGCCGCAGCCAATGCGGGCGCGTCGTTGACCCCGTCGCCCACCATCACGGTCACCGCGCGGTTTCGTTCGGCGCGCACGGCGGCGACCTTGTCGGCCGGGCTCTGTTCTGCGTACACCTCGTCCAGCCCCAACACGGCGGCGACCTCGCGGGCGGGCGCTGCGCGGTCTCCGGTGAGCATCACCAATCGATTCAGTCCGGCCGTGCGCAACCGGCGCACGGTACGCGGTGCATGGCGGCGCAGTGGATCCCGCAGCAACACCGCACCCGCCGGTCGGCCGTCGATGCAGACCCATGCGATCGCGGCGTTGTCCAGCAGGGCCCGGTTCACCGCGGCGCGGGCCCATTCCGCCGACGCGGTGTCGGTGGCCAGCTTGCCGACGTGGATGCGCTGATCGTCGATGGTCGCGGTAACGCCACGTCCGGCCTCTTCGACCACCTGGGTGGGCAGTGACAGCCGCAGGCCGCGGCGTAGCGCCTCGGTGACGATCGCCTCGGCCAGCACATGCGGGGAAAGCTGATCCACCGAGGCCGTCAGCCGCAGGATCTCGATCGCGTCGCTTCCGGGCGCCGCCGCGACATCAATGACGACGGGGCGTCCCATGGTCAGTGTGCCGGTCTTGTCCATCACCAAAGTTGTTGCGTGGCCGAGGTTTTCCAGCGCGCCTCCGCTGCGGATCACCACACCGTGACGCGAGGCCCGCGACAGCCCGGACACGATGGCGACGGGCGCGGCAAGCAACAGCGGGCAAGGAGTCGCCACCACCAGCACCGCCACCGCCCGCACCGGCGACCCGCTGGCCAGCCACGCCCCGCCCGCCACCAATAGCGTCAACGGCAAAAACCACGCCGCGTACCGGTCGGCCAGCCGCACCACAGGTGCGTTCTGCGCCCCGGCCTGCGCGGCCAGTTGCACGATGTGGGCGTATGTGCTGTCGGTGGCGGTGGCGGTGGCATGCATTTCGAATGCGCTGCCCGCGTTGACCACCCCGCTGCGCACCGGTTCGCCGACGCCGCGTTCCACCTGCAGCGGTTCGCCGGTCAGAACCGATTCGTCCAGCACCGCCGCCGCACCGGCGATGCGCCCGTCAACGGGCACCACCTCGCCTGGGCCGACGACCAGCAGATCGTCGACCACCACCTCATCCAGCGCGATCACGCTCACCGCCGATCCGACGCGGCGGCGTGCGAACCGCGGTGCATGCTCGAGCAGCGCCCTCAAATCATGGGACGCGCGGCGTTCGGCCGTGGCCTCGAGCGCCCGCCCGCCGGCTAGCATCACAGCGATCAACGCACCGGCGAGGTACTCGCCCACCAGCAGCGTGCCGATCAGCGACAACACCGCAATCAGGTCGACCCCGACCCGGCCCCGGCGCAGAGCGGCCAGCACCCACACCACGGCGGGAGCCACCGCCACGACTGTGCCGGCGATCCAGCAGCCATCGGCCACCCGGTGCCAACCGGCCAGCCACGCGATCCCGCCGGCCGCTAGCGCCCCGACCGTCACCGCGACCAGGACCGGCTCGACCAACCGGTGCAACCAGGCGAGGAATCCGCGTGCCGCAGGTTCCGAACCGCCCATGTCATTCCCTTCGCACTCGGCTTTTGCAAGTCGACCACGCCTGCGGTGTCCCACCACAGAGCCGCACTACCCCCAAAACAAGGTCCTAGGACCCTTAGGACCTATTGACACAGAATTGAGGACTCAGGTCACTAGAAGGGCGGATAAGTTCTGGTGAACATGGTGACGTGACTGATATAACTTCGCCCGGCTTGACCCCGATCTCCACCATCACCGGCGACCCGGTGGCACGCGTCCCCGCAGACGCCACTGTTGCCGACGTCGCCAAGGCCATGGTCGCCCACGACGTCGGGGCCATCGTGGTTGGTCACGAAGAGCGGCCCGCCGCGCTGCTGAGCGAGCGCGACATCGTTCGCGTGGTGGCCGCCGGACAAGATCCAGCGACCGTCCCGGCAATCGACATAGCCAGCACCAAGTTGGTGTGGTGCGGCGCCGAGGCCACGGTCAACCAAGTGGTGGCCCGGATGATGGACCGCTACATCCGCCATGTCCTGGTGGAACACGAGGGAGCGCTGGTGGGCATCGTCTCGGCTCGCGACCTGCTGGGCGTTTTAAGCGGCGACCCTGACCTGGATTTCGATTCCGTATGAAGCGGCGGTCGGTGGCCGCCGTGATCGGCGGCACCCTGGCCGGGTTGACGGGTTGGGATCTCCTGCAGCGCCGACACACCATCCTGCGCAACTATCCGATCGTCGGCCACCTGCGGTTCCTGCTCGAAGCGGTCGGCCCGGAGCTGCGCCAATACATCGTCACCGACAACGACGCGGAGCGGCCCTTCAGTCGCGACCAGCGGCGCTGGGTGTACACCTCCTCGAAGCTGACCAACCGGTACTTCGGGTTCGGCACCGACAACGATCTGGAACGGGTCCACAACTACCCGATCATCAAGCATGCGGCGTTTCCGGCGCCGGCCCCGGACGGCGAGCCCAACCACCCCGACCCGGCCGTGCCCTTGCCGGCGGCAAAGGTGCTGGGCGCCGCGCAGGGCCGGGAGAAGGCTTTCCGGCCCTCGTCGTTGGTCAACATCTCGGGGATGAGCTTCGGGTCGCTAGGCGGCGCGGCCATCACCGCGCTCAACAAGGGCGCCGCCATGGCCGGCGCCCTGCAGACCACGGGCGAGGGCGGGATCTCCCCCTATCACCTCAACGGCGGCGACCTGGTCTGGCAGATCGGCACCGGCTACTTCGGCTGCCGCAACGACGACGGCACCTTCAGCCTGCCCCGCCTGATCGACCGGGTGGCGGCCACGCGAGAGATCCGGGCCATCGAGATCAAGCTGAGCCAGGGCGCCAAACCGGGCCTGGGCGGCATGCTGCCCGGCGCCAAGGTGACCCCGGAAATCGCCGCGATCCGCGGTATCCCGGTCGGAGTCGACTGCAAGAGCCCCGCCGGGCACTCCGCATTTCGCGACGTCGACGGGCTGCTCGACCTGGTGGAGACCATCGCCGCCGAGACGGGTCTACCGGTGGGCATCAAGTCCGCGGTCGGGGAAGAGCGGTTTTGGCTCGAGCTGGCGACGCGCATGGCGCGCACCGGCCGGGGCGTCGACTTCGTGACCATCGACGGCGGCGAGGGCGGCACCGGCGCGGCTCCGCTCGTCTTCAGCGACCACGTCGCCCTGCCTTTCAAGTGGGCCTTCCCCCGCGTCTACCGGGCCTTCGCCGACCAGGATCTGCACCACGACGTGGTGTTCATCGGCTCGGGGAAGCTCGGCATTCCCGAGAACGCTCTGCTGGCGCTGGCCATGGGCTGCGACATGGTGAACGTCGCCCGAACCGCCATGTTCTCCATCGGCTGTATCCAGGCTCAGCGCTGCCACACCGGCCGCTGCCCCTCCGGGGTCGCCACCCAGTCGGCGTGGCTGCAGCATGGCCTCGATCCGGCGTTGAAGTCGGTGCGCTGCGCGAACTATCTGGCCACCTTGCGCTTCGAATTGCTCTGCCTGGCCCGCGCCTGCGGCTACCCGCACCCCGCCCTGGTGCCGCTGGACGCCGTCGAGCTTCTCGATGTCGACCTCAAGAGCGTGAACGTCGGCGAGTTGTTCGACTACCGGCCCGGTTGGGGCCTGCCCGGTCCGGCCGACATCGAAGCGATCACCACCCTTATGGCGGCTTGCGCCCCTCGTCTGAATCAATGACCCGCGGCGACGGGGTTGCTGCGGGATTCAATCATGCGGTTGCGAACGATGTGTTCGACGAGGATTGGAACGAAGGCCTGAACCGGTGCGGCGACGAATTGTTGAGCGGCCTCCTCACACCAGCGCCTGATCTGGGCGGTTCGCTGCTCGTCGTCGTTTCCCTCGTGGCGGGCCAGCTTGTCCGCGACCTCGGCCACGGATCGCGCGACGGCTGGCGCGTTGGGCAGGGCGTCCACGGCGTTAGCGCTTCCGCGTGGCTCATCCAGTGCCTTTCGGGCAACCTCTTCGCTGGCGTCCGGCCGGATGACGTGCAGGGTGAGGTGACCGCCGTCCTTCCCCGATCAGGATGACACTCGCCGGCTCGTCACTGGCGAAGCCCAGCAATTCGACCGTGTGGCCAGCGATCTCGGCCAGTGGCGGCGTCTCGTCCCAGCCATTGCGGCGGTAGCCCACCATAACGACCCGCCCCAGCCGGTCGGTCACCGACGCCACCAAGTCCGGCAGCTCGTCGACCAAGTGCTGCGACCGCGGCCACCAGGCTCCGTCGATGTGCTCCGAAACAGACCGATAAGGCTTGAGCTGCAACCGATTTCCGTATTCCACTTCGACCACCTGCCCGCTAAGTCTGCGGATTGTCCTGCAATTCGCCGGAAAACCTCTCAGCCAACGGTACGGGCCCGATGACCAACCCGCGACTTGAGTACCGAGAAGCGCCGATCGGGTAGCCATGGTGTTTACCGAACATGAACAACAAGTAGCCACAAGGATTTTCACTGCGGGGGTCAGCCAGCCGGCCGACCGCTCGCGATCCGTCGCTTCACGGTCTCAGATGCACGGGCCAGCAGATCGGGAGCGACCGCCGACAGCGAACTCGCCACCGCAGCGGCCAGCAGGGCCTGACCCCAGCCGAGCGGGTCCACGGGGGTGCAGCCGAACACGTGGCTGAGCCCGGGGGTGGTCACCACCACCGCGAGCGCACCGAGGGAGCCGATCGACGTCAACACCACTAGCGGGGCGCGCGAGTCGACCAGTGTCTGGGCGAGTTGCGTGCTGACCAACGCGATCAGCGCGACCGTCCCCGCGCGGCGTGGGGTGCCCGTCACGCTGGCCATTGACCACCCCAGCGTGGCGCCCATCGTCGTCGCGGCACCGCGAATCCCGATCGCGCGCCACATCGCTGCCTCGTCCCGCTCGACCTCTTCGGTGCTTGTCTGCGGGCTGACGGCCAGTGCGGCGGCCGGCAGCGCATCGGTCAGCATGTTGACCAACAGCATTTGGCGAGTGTTGAGCACCGAATGCCCGGTCAGGACGGTGGTGATCACCGCAAAACACACCTCGCCCAGGTTGCCGCCGAGCAGCATCGACACCGCCGACTGCACTCGCCGCCACAGCTGCTGGCCCTCGTCGAGGGCGTCCAGCAGCGCCTCGATCCGCTCATCGAGCAGCACCACATCGGCCGCGGTGCGGGCCGCATCGCTGCCGCGCGCTGCCACCCCGACGCCGACGCTGGCCGCCCGGATCGCGGCGGCGTCGTTGACCCCGTCGCCGACCATCGCGGCGACCAGACCCGCCCGCTCGAGGGTTTGCACCACGTCGATCTTGTGTTCCGGCGTCATCCGCGCGAAGACAACTCGCGAAGCGACCGCCGCGGCCCGCTGATCGGCGGACAGCGCTTCCCAGTCGCTGCCGGTGATCACCTGGTCGGCCGTCACGTCGATGCCCAGCTCCTGGGCGATCACCGTCGCCGTCGCGGGATGATCACCGGTGATCAATCGGACCCCAATATCGCGGTCGGCAAGCCCCTGCAGCACGGCCCGGGCCATCGGCCGGACAGTATCGGCCAATCCGAGCAGACCGACCGGGGTGAGCTCAGACGTGCACAGGGTTTCCAGAAGAACGGGATCAGCCGCGGCGGCCGCAGCTTGCTCTGGGCTGAGCCGGCGCTCGGCGACCGCGAGTACCCGCAGACCGTTGGCCGCCATCTCGTCGATCTGCTGCGTCAACGGTTCGTCATCGTGCAGCAGCGCCGACGAGAGCACCTCGGGTGACCCCTTGATCGTCAGCCGGGTGCCGACGAGCGCCGCCGCGAACGGACGGCCGGATTGGAACGGCAGGAAGGCGTCGCGCGTCAGCCGCGCTTGCGGCTGCGAACCGTCATCTCGAAGCGAAAGATCGTCAGTGGCGCGGTGGATCGCATCATCGGTCGCGTGATCGACGCGGTGCGTGTGCCTGGCATAGCTGGTGCTCAGCGCCGCATCCAGCACGTGTCCGGTGGTGAAGCCCGCCGTCGGGCGCACCGCTTTGACCTTTAGCCGGTTTTCGCTCAGCGTGCCGGTCTTGTCGAAGCACACCACATTCAGCCGGGCCAGTGCCTCGACCGAGTGGGGGTTGCGGATCAGCACCGATTCGCCGGTGAGCCGGCGCGCGGCGGCCAGCTGGGCCAGTGTCGCCACGAGCGGCAACCCCTCCGGAATGGCAGCGACAATCAGCGTGACCGCGCTCGACACCGCCGCGCGCAATGAGGTTCCCCGCGACACGCTGATCAACCCGACCAGCCCCCCGCTGGCCATGCTGAACGGCAATGCCCGCCGGGTGATATGCCTCAACTGTCGCTGCAGGCCGATCTCCCGAGACTTTCTCGGTGCCATCGCCAGCGCCCTGCGCATCTCGGAGCGTGAACCGACCGTGGTCACCACGGCCACCGCCGTGCCGGCAACCATGGTGGTGCCGGCATAAAGCATGCATGTCCGTTCGGCCAGCGGGGCGCCCGGTGTGGGTTCGGTCTGTTTGGACACCGGCAGCGACTCGCCGGTCAGCGTGGATTCGTCGACTTCGACGTTTGATGCGTGCAGCAGCCGGGCGTCAGCGGGGATCACCTCGTCGGAATGGACTTCGATGATGTCGCCCGGACGCAGCCGCTTGGCGGGCACCTTCTCGTTGCGCTGCCCATCCAGCGGACCCACGCGGCGGCGGGCGGGTGGCTCCTGCACAGCCAGCAAGCGATTCAGGATGCGTTCGGCGTGCAGCTGTTGCTCGGCCGACAACGCCGCGTTGACCAACAGCACATTACCCACCAGGAACGCATCCAGCGGCGAGCCGAGCAGCGCGCTGGCCAACGCGCCGGTGGCCAGCAGCGGAGTAATCGGGTCGGACAGGTTCGTGCGCATCTCGTCCGCGAAATCGCGGACGAGTCCCCACGACGCCGCGGTCGCGGCGTGCAGCACGCGAACCGGCGGCAGCCTTTGCCACCATGCGGATGATTCCTCGGGGTGTTCGCTGGCAGGGCGGGGCAGCAGCCTCTGCACCTCCGCGACCGGCAGGCCGTGCCAGTCGTGGCCGGTTTCGGGCTCCGGCAGCGGGTCCCGGAAAATCTTTGCGCCCGCGCGGAATCCGAACCACAGGCTGGCGGCCATGCCGGCGTTGACCGATGCCGAACTGCGTCCGGGCACACCGGGAATCAACATCAATGCGCCGAGCACCGAAGCCGAGGCCGACAGCCGGACGGCATTGTCGGTGGCGGCGCGCGCGGCAGGCAGCGCGTGCAGCACACGCCAGGCGCCGGTCAGGTCCGACACGAACACGTCGGCGTCCCACGGTGGAGGATGCTGCTTCCGGAGCACGCCGATCGTGACGTCGGACCGGTGCGCGGCCCGCATCTCCGACGTGGTCAACAACGCCACGGTCGCGCCGCCGGCCTTCAGTTCCGCGACAGCCGCCGCCACCGCGTTGTCGATCGACGTGTCTAACGGATACAGCTGGTCGAATCCTTGTGCCAGAGAACGCAAACTGTCGTCATCGAGGGAAAAGACCCGCGGGTGTGACCGCCGCGCTTCGGTAAGCACCGCCGCGGCGAACGGATCGCGAACCGGGCTGATCAGTGCCTTACCGGACCTGCCTGCTCCGGGGATATCGGCCAGCTTGTGCCATCCCGGCTTCAGGCCGTCATTGTAGCCGTCATTGTCGAGGGCGGCCCGAACCGCTTGCCAGGCATGGGCGCGTCGCGAATTCTGCACGCCCAGAACGCGACTCACCATCAAATCGTCCGTGTACAGCGCCCGCGGGTCGATCATGATCGCGTCGACCCGGTCGAGTGTCCGCAGGACGAATGGGCGCAGCACCAGTGCGTCGTGCTGAGTGCTCAAGCCGCGATTCATCGCGCACCCGAATGCCTCACGGACGGTGCGCAACGGCTTCGGGACGGCAGCCAGTGCGGCGGCGCCGGCCGTGTCGAGATTGCGTGACAGCAGACCGACCACGGCGGCGGCGCCGATGCCCGCCAGGCCGATGCGGTTGGCATAGCGTTCCGCGGGCCCGTCGGGCGGGCGCAGGCTGCTTCTGGGCGTCGAGGCCGCGTCGTCCGGTACTGGCTGGCTGCCCAGCGCGGATTCATGCCGAGACCACGCCAGCCGACCGTTCCACGCCTCGGCCGCCAGCATCGTGCGGGTAGCGGCTTCGGCGGCCGCCGCCGTCGGCGACAGCGTCAACGCGGCCGTCGCGGCGTTGACGAAACCGAACAAAACATCGGTGCCTTCCGGCCCGAGGCGATGCTCCAGCTCTCGGCGCAGTCGCGGGAGGTGATCCGCCAGCGTTGGTGGCACGGCCACCAAGTCGGGCAGTCTGGGCAGCCGCAGCAGGCTGCCGGTCAGTGAAACGCCAAGGCCCACAGTGGCGGCCGCGGCTGCCAGCATCCGGCCCATCAGCAGCGCGTCGTCGCCCGGCAGGCTGGCCGGGTGTCCTCGCGCGGCGCGCGTTCGGTCGCGCTGCTCGGCGTCGGCGACGATCCGGCAGAGCTCTGCCGCCGAGGGCCCGTCGGTGGCATCGGTGTCCACGGTGACCACTAGCCGCGCAAGGGTGCGGTTCAGGAAAGCCGTGCGCACGCCCGGCGTTGCGCGCACAGCCGCCAGTACGTCGGCGGCGATCGCTGCCGCGTGCTTACCGCCGAGGCCCCGCACCTCGATCCAGCGCCTCGGACCATTGGTGCTGTTACGCCGTGCCGGTGGGCCGCCTATCGCCTCTATCGCCACGCCTGCCGCCGCGCGGGTCAACGCCGAAAAGTCCGGCGCGGCACGGGCTAATGACCTGCCCACGCTCGCCGCGACGCTGCCGCCCAACAGGGCCGTGCTTGCGGCGGTGCCCGCCACGACAGCGCTCGCAGTGATCGCCATCCGGGCGCTTGCCGCGGCGGCGCTCAACGGCGCTGCCAGCAGGCCGAAACTCGGCAGACCACGTCGCGTGATCACTGCGCTCACGTTACTAGTACCAGCTCTCTGCCTAACCTCTTACAGCTGATGAAACGGCCGGCCACCGGCTATCGCACGCCCTTCGACGTGCGCAGGCGTGGATTCAAGCCGGAATGGACAAAGCGTGCGGCACGTCGCTGAACCAGGTGTCTGTGGCCGCGGGTGCGATACGGCTGGCCGAACACGCGCATCGGCTCGCTGTAGAAAACTTTTTTGGTCGCTTCGACAAGGACCAGGTACGCGACGATGAACACGGCCAGCGCGGCGTAAAACTGCCACGGCAGCGGGACGAAACCCAGTTTGCGGCCCAGCGGGGTAACGGTGAGCACAAAGCCGATTACGTCCACCGATATCAGCGTCACCGTCAGCAGCGTGCCCGGCCTACTGCGCAGGAACGGCACTCTACGGGTGCGGATCGCGAAAACGATAAACGTTTGTGTGAGAAGGTTTTCCAGGAACCATCCGGTGTGAAACGCTACCTCCCCGGCGTGCAGTATGCCGAGCATGAATCCAAAGGTCATGAAGTCGAACAGCGAGTTGATCGGGCCGAACGTGAGCATGAACCTGCGGATGAACGCGACGTTCCAGTGTGACGGCGCATCGACTTGCTCCGCATCGACGCGGTCGGTGGGGATCGCCAGCTGGGAGGCGTCGTAGAGCAAGTTGCCCAGCAAGATCTGGCTGGGCAGCATCGGCAGGAACGGCAAAAATGCCGAGGCGGCCGCGGCGCTGAAAGTATTGCCGAAGTTGCTCGATGTGCCCATGAGCACGTACTTGATGGTGTTGGCGAAAATCTGCCTGCCCGTGGCCACCCCGGTGGCCAGCACGCCCAGGTCTTTTTCCAGCAGCACCACGTCGGCTGCGTCCTTGGCCACATCGGTGGCGGTGTCGACGGAGATGCCGACGTCGGCGGCGTGCAGGGCCAGCGCGTCGTTGACCCCGTCGCCGAGGAACCCCACTGATCGTCCGGTGCGCCGCGCCGCGGTGATGAGCCGTGCTTTCTGCTCGGGCGAAATGCGGGCAAAGATGCTGTGGTTCTGCGCGGCGTGCGCGAATTCCTCGTCGGCGAAACGCTCCATCTGCGCGCCGGTGATCGTTCCCTTGGAGATCAAACCCAATTCCGCGCAGACCTTTTCGGCTACCCGCGGGTTGTCGCCGGTGGCGATTTTCACCTCGATGCCCAGCTCTGCGAGCTGAGCAAGGGATTGTCGGGCGGCGGCCTTTGGTTCGTCGGCAAAGACGCAGAACCCGACCAGCATCAGTTCGGATTCGTCGTCTGCAGTGATGGTGGTCAGCTGTGGTGCCGGTTTGACTGCCACGGCAACAACCCGGCGCCCGGCCGCGAACAACGCGGTCAGGGTCTGCTGAGTGTGCTTCTGGTGTGCTCGGGCAGCGACTCAGCACTTGCTCGGGTGCGCCCTTGACCACGAGAAGCCGTTTACCCGTGGTCATCGACCAATGCCGAGGTCGCGCGCCGGGTGTGGTCAAAAGGTAAGTAGGCCAACCGCACAACGTCATCGCGGGCGAGCTGCGTGTGCACCTGGATGTGCCCAGAGTGCGGCGTCCAGCGCGCTGGTCACCGCTGCCGCCTGCGGCTAGATCGATGTCAGAGGCCAGCAGTGCCAACCGCAGCACCGAGTCGGTGTGCGCTCCGGCAGGGTTGACGGTGTCGAGCAAGCTGATGCGGCCCTCGGTCAGCGTTCCGGTTTTGTCGGTGATCAGGATGTCGATGTCGCCGAGGTCTTCGATGCATACCAGACGTTTGACCAGCACCTTGGCCTTGGCCAGCTGTCGGGAACCGGTCGCCAGGCTCGTGCTGACCACCGCGGGAAGCAGCTGTGGTGTGATGCTGACCGCGATAGCCAGCGCAAACAGCGCCGAATTGATCAGCGGCCGGTGCAACATCAAGTTGGTGACCAAAATCATCACGGTCAGTGCGATCGCGACTCGCAGCAGCAGATAGGAAAACCGGCGCAGACCGGCCTGAAACTCTGTTTCAGGTTGGCCCTCACTCAAACCGGCCGCAATCCGGCCGAACTCGGCATCATTGCCGGTGGCATAGACGACGGCCAGGCCCTCGCCCGCGCTCACGATCGTGCCCATGAACGCCAGATCGGTCATATCGATCAACGCGGCATCTGCCGCGACCGGTGTTGGTGATTTCTCTGAGCCGGTGGATTCCCCGGACAGGATGCTTTCATCGCACTCCAATGCCGCGGTCTGGATCAATCGCACATCCGCGGGCACGGCCTGCCCGAGCGAGAGTCGGATCACATCACCGCGCACCAGGTTACGGACATCGACATCGACGAACCTCCCGTCGCGTCGCACAGTCGCGTTATGGCGGATACGGGAATGCATAGCGGCCGCGGCCTGCTCGGCGCGGTACTCGTTGAAAAACCCCAGTCCGATGCTGACGGCCAGGATCACGCCGATGATCAACGCTTGGTTATGGTCGCCGAGGAAATACGACAGCACGGCGGTGATGGCCAGCAAGATCAGCACAGCGTTGTTCAGCTGGCGGACAAGCACCGCCCACGCGCTGACGCGATGGGTGTGGATTGCGTTCGGGCCGTACTGTGCCAAGCGTTCGCGGGCCTGGGCATCGGACAGCCCGTCGGCTGAGGTGTCCAGCCGTCGCAAAACCTGTTCCACCGAAGCGGCGGCCACTGTCTGCGCGGTCACAGGTTCGCGGATCGCCGGGACGGGCGGCTTGGACGTCATGCACACCTTCGAGCGATGGTTGAAGCCGATGACTTCACCGCTGCAGACTAACCGGCTGCGGCATCAAGCGGAGGGGCCGTTCAGATGTCCCTTCTGGGGCTTTCGTCACTTGCCAAAAGTCTGAGAGGCTTAACCCATGCGAAGCGCCTATCACAAGCAGCTAACCGATTTGACCACGCAACTCGGAGAGATGTGCGGCGTGGCCGGGGTGGCAATGAAGCGCGCAACTCAGGCTCTGTTAGAGGCCGACACTGTTGCCGCTGAAGAGGTGATCCGCGACCATGAGCGAATCGTGGCGATGCGGGCCCAAGTGGAAAAAGATGCGTTCGCGCTGCTGGCGTTACAGCAACCGGTAGCCGGCGAGTTGCGGGAAATCTTCAGCGTTGTACAGCTCATCGCCGACACGGAACGGATGGGCGCGTTGGCTGTACACGTAGCCAAGATCGTCCGGCGTGAATATCCGAAGCACGTGCTTCCCGAGGAAGTTCGCGAGTGCTTTGCCGAAATGGGCGAGGTGGCAATCGCGTTGGCCGACGGCGCAAAACAGGTGCTGGTCACCCGCGACCCGCACAAAGCTGCTCAACTTCACCAACAAGACGACGCCATGGATGATCTACACAGGCATTTGTTCAGTGTGCTGATAGATCGGGAATGGAAGCACAGCATCTCCGTCGGTGTGGAAACGGCGTTGCTGGGCCGCTTTTACGAGCGCTTCGCGGATCACGCCGTGGAAGTCGGCCGTCGCGTCATCTTCATGGTCACCGGCGACCTACCGGCCGAGGATGAGATATCTACCTACTGATCCCGAGCGATATGTAACCAGCAAGTTGAACGTAGTGAAACATCTGGATTTCCCGGCGCGAACGGACGGGAGCACATGACATTGTTGACAACTCCGTCGAATCAAGGAGAGCCCTGCGATGTCGTCAGCACCGAGGGTGGCTGCACCGGACTCTGCGGCCCTGACCACGAAGCTGGTTGCCGCAGCCCCCGTTGACGAGGTCCTGGGATGGTTGGACAGCTCGGCCGCCGGATTGTCCAGCACTGAAGCGTCCGCCCGGCTGGCGCGCTACGGCCCGAACGCCGTGCGGACCCATCATGTCAACGCCCTAGCGGTGTTGGGTCGTCAACTACGCAGCGCGGTGCTCATCTTGTTGGCCGGCACCGCCGTCGTCTCATACTTTCTGGGCGACAGTATCCAGGCGGTCATCATCGGCGTGATCCTGGCGGCCAGCATCGGTTTGGGCTTCATCAACGAGTACCGCGCCGAGCGCGCCGCCGCCGAGTTGCATGCAGGGGTGCACCACAACGCCCTGGTGCGCCGCGACGGGGAATTCGTCACGCTCGGTATCACCGAGCTCGTTCCGGGCGATGTGATTCGGCTGTCGCTGGGCGAGGCCGTGCCGGCCGATGTCCGGCTGATCGATGTCAGCGGTCTGGAATGCAACGAAAGCATTCTGACCGGGGAATCGACTGACTCAGAGAAAACTCCGCAACCGGTGCCCTCCGGAGCCGAATTGGCTGAATCAACCGACCTGGCTTTCATGGGCACCATCGTCAGTGCCGGCGAGGGCACGGGAGTGGTGTACGCCACCGGCAAAAACGCCGAATTCGGGCGCATCGCCGCGGGTTTGGACGAGCGGTCACCCGAAACCGGCTTCCAAGTCGGGCTGCGCCGATTCTCCTACCTGCTGCTGCAGGTCGCCATCGCGCTGATGGTGGTCATTTTGATCAGCAACCTGCTGTTGCGGAAGCCGATCATCGATTCCGTGCTGTTCTCGCTGGCGATCGCGGTCGGCATCACGCCCCAACTGCTGCCCGCCGTCGTCAGCGCCAGCCTCGCGACCGGGTCGCGGCAGCTGGCCAAGGCGAAAGTGCTTGTCAAGCGGTTGGTGTGCATCGAAGATCTCGGAGACATCGACATCTTGATCACCGACAAGACCGGCACCTTGACGGAAGGCCGGATCCGCCTGGTCGACACGATTGATCCTGCCGGTGCGCACAGCGACTCGGTCCGGCGCCTGGGGCTGCTGGCCACCGATGTGGACCCGAAATCCGGTGGCGTCAGCGCTAATGCGCTCGACGCTGCGCTCTGGGAGTCCCCGCAGCCAGCGCAATTGGTGGGCGGCGACGTGCGCCGAGTGGCGACGGTGCCGTTCGACCACGAGCGCCGCGCGACTTCGGTTCTGGTCGACGACGACGGGAAACGGGTTCTGGTCGTCAAAGGTGCGCCCGAACAAGTGCTGGCCCAATGCCAGACGACGGCGGCAGTGGCACAAGAGACGCTTGCGGAATTGTTCGCCGCCGGGCGCCGGGTGGTGGCCGTGGCCGCCAAACCCGCCGCCGCACTGACCACGGTCACCCCTGAGGACGAATCCGAGCTGCTATTGGCCGGGTTTTTGGTTTTCGCCGACGAACCCAAACCCGCCGCACGCCAGTCCTTGTCCGAACTGGCCAACCTTGGCATTGAGCTGAAGATCGCCACCGGTGACAATCCGCGGGTCGCCGAAAAGGTCTGTGCCGACCTTGGTTTGTCGTCCAAGGGCACCATGACCGGCGCACAGCTCGAGCCACTCGACGACGACGAGTTCGCTGACGCCGCACAAAACCACACCATCTTTGCCCGTATCTCCCCCGAGCAGAAGGCGCGGCTGATCGTCTCGCTGCGGCGCCACGGGCGATCGGTCGGCTTCCTGGGCGACGGCGTCAACGACGCGCTGGCCCTGCACTCCGCCGATGTGGGAATCTCGGTCGACAGTGCGACCGATGTCGCCAAGGATGCGGCCGACGTGGTGCTGCTGGAGAAAGACCTGAGCGTGCTGGCCACCGGTGTCGCCGAGGGTCGCCGTATTTTCGCCAACACCATCAAGTACGTGCTCATGGGTACGTCGAGCAACTTCGGCAACATGTTCAGCGCCGCCGCCGCCTCGGCCCTGTTGCCGTTTCTGCCGATGCTGCCCAGCCAGATCTTGCTGAACAATCTGCTTTACGACAGTTCGCAGCTGGCGATTCCGACCGACCGGGTCGACGAGGAGCAGTTGCAGGCACCGGCGCACTGGAATGTCGCCTTCATCCGCCGGTTCATGCTGATTTTCGGCCCGATCAGTTCGCTGTTCGACTTCTTGACCTTCGGGTTGATGTTGGGCGTGCTGCATGCCAGCGCCATCGAGTTCCGCACCGGCTGGTTCGTGGAATCGCTTGCCACCCAGACGCTGATCATTTTCGCCATCCGCACGCGCAAGGTGCCGTTCTTCCGCAGTCGAGCGAGCACGTTGCTGACAATCACGAGCCTCACCGTGGTCGCCATCGGCGTCGTGCTCACGATTTCGCCGCTGGCTCACGCGCTCGGGTTCATACCGCTGCCGTGGCAGTTCTTTGCCGTGCTGGGCGGTTTCGTCGTCAGCTACCTGGTCCTCGTCGAACTCGCGAAGGTGATGTTCTACGCCGAGCCGATACACCTCGCCGGAGAGCCACACCGCACCCGCGGACGCGCCCACCGCATCCGGCGACGTGCCGCACGCTTCCACCACATCAACGGCGTTGCGCCCCGCGTACGGCGCACGCGAACGTAATGTGCCACCAACGTAGATGAACACGCTGTGGAGCGTTGAACGGGCGATGACCCGGAGTTTGGGTCCAGGCTCGGATTAGTGCGGCACCCGCGGGTCGGTCAGACCCTGCTGGATTCCCTGCTTTACGTGGTCGGAAAAAATTGCGCTGTCGCTCGGAGCCGGCTCTTGGCAGCCACAGCTGAGAACGCCGAACAAGGTAGGGTCTGCGCCGGCTGGTGCCGCTGCCCCCACCGCGGCCGCGAGCGCGATAGCGCCGCTTACCAAAACTTTCGTGATCAACAGGTCAGCTCTCCAATATTGTCGCTGCCTGGATGCTAGGTGCTGCGGGCCTGCGGATGCCTGCCTGTAGACCCGATGCGATCAGAATTTAACGAGACGTATACAAGTCTGAGTCTAGGAGCCGTGCTGCGGGCAGTACGTGCGTACGGCTAGACCGACGAAGTACCCGGCGTGATAGCCGTCCAGGTTGCTGTTTTTGGTCACGTCGGTCGCGACCTGCACCTGCGTCCTGCCGAGATCGAGTTCGTCGCATACCTCATGGCCGGCGACGATCGCGGATTGCGGTGAGGCGAAGTTGATGCCCTTCGAGCTCAATGCTGCGGTGAACGTGTTGTCGGCAGCAGCATCGGCATGAGCGATCGGCGCCGCGGCTCCCAGGGTGCCAAGCATCGCGATCACCGGTATTAGCCCGGCGGCCAAGGTACGGGTGGGCGTCATTTACTGAACCTCCCGTTGAGTAGAAGCGCCGTTGCTTCCGCACAGCAATGAACCGCTTATAGCGATCATCGCAGGCCGGCGAGGCGCTGGTGTTCTTTTGGCCGAACCGGAGGGCTTAGAGAGGGCTTAGAGAGGGCTGAGCGACGAGACGATTGAGAAACCAACGGCACTAGCCGTTGGCGTGAGACTCCTCGGGGCTGAACTGCGGGCAGTACACCTTGATGGCCGCGCCGACGAAGTAGCCGCAGTGGTAGGCGGGCATCTCGCTGCTGTTCAGCACGTCATTCGCCACCGCGGTAGGCGTCTCCCCTCCGTCAAGTTTTGAGCAAACGGAGTGAGCGGCCTCGATCGCGTGGCTGGGCGATACGTGGTCGGTGATGCCCTCGGACTGCAGCAACGCGATGAACTTGTTGTCGTTGGTGTCGGCATGAGCGGTCTGGACTGCCCCCAGCGGGCCGATCAACGCGACCGCCACAGCCACAAGAAGACGGGTAACCATTCGGGTGCTCCCTGAAGTGAGATGACTCGCTGGCGCCATGTTGGGCCACCAGCCAGCATTGAAGGTTCGGCTTTTCTACGCTCTGATATTTTCCGCCGGGCATCGCGATTGGTGCAACCAAGGTTCGACAACGGCGGGTACTTGTACATCCTCTGTTCACCCGTCGGTTAGGTCACGGAGCCAGACGGCAGCTGCGGGCGGCGGGGCCGCGAGGGCGCCGCGGGTTGAACAGGCGGCGATCGGTAATTTGACGACATGCCGTGGGCGCGACTGCTATCGATCAGCGTCCTCGCGGTATGTCTGGTCGGCTGCGTCGGGCGCCCGGTCTCGGCCGCCAGCGCCCGCGATGAGCCCGGGACATTGCAGTTCGGCGGCCTCAACCGGACCTACCGGGTGCATGTGCCGCCCGGTTCCGCCGCTGGTCTGGTGCTCAATCTGCACGGTGGCGGCGCCACCGGCGTTGGGCAGGAAGGTCTCTCCGACTTCGACGCCGTTGCCGACGTCAACAACCTGCTGGTGGTCTATCCCGACGGCTATGACAAGAGCTGGGCCGACGGGCGGGGGTCGTCGCCGGCGGACCGCCATCACGTGGACGACGTCGGCTTCCTGGTGGCGTTGACGAGCAAGCTGCTCAAGGAGTTCGGGGTCGCTTCGGGCCACGTCTTCGTCACCGGCATGTCCAACGGCGGGTTCATGGCCAACAAATTGGGTTGTGATCGTGCTGATGTTTTTGCCGCGATCGCGCCGGTCGCGGGCACCCTCGGCGTCGGTGTGGCCTGCAATCCGTCGCGGCCGGTGTCCGTTCTGGCGGCGCACGGAACCGCGGATCGGCTGGTGCCGTTCAACGGCGGGCGTGTGCACGGCCGCGGTGGGGTCAGCCACGCGGTCTCGGCTTCGAGCATGGTGGACAAGTGGCGCTTGGTCGACGGGTGTCAGGGGGAGCCGTCGAAACAGGAGCTGCCCGACGTCGGAGACGGAACCTTCGTCCGCCGCTTCGATTCCTCGGCCTGCGCGGCGTCCAGCGAAGTGGTCTTCTACCGGATCGACGACGGCGGGCACACCTGGCCCGGCGGCAACCAATATTTGCCCCGGGCCATCATTGGGCCGACCACGCGCGCATTCGACGCGTCGGAAGTGATTGCGCAGTTTTTCCTGACACATGCCCGGGACTAGTCCGCACGGGATTAGTCTGGTTGCAAATAGATGTCCAATGTTTCAGGGGTTTTCTCGGGCTAGCCAACGCAATGTTCCAAATGTTTTCCCACGGTAGTCAATGTGAGGTGTCATGGAGTTCACAGCATTGCCGCCCGAGGTCACCTCTGCGCTGATCCACTCAGGACCTGGCGCGGAATCCCTTATCGAGGCGTCCAATGCTTGGCAGCGGCTCGGCACGAGTCTGGAGGAATCGGCCGGCATCAATTCGGCGACATTGTCGTCATTGACCGGCGCCTGGCACGGTCCCTCCGCCGCGGCGATGACCGAGGCTGTCGAGCCCTACCTCAACTGGTTGCGCACCACCGCACAGCAATGCCAGCAAATGGCCGTCGCGGTGCAGGACGCCATCGCGGCCTTCAACTCCGCTCGTTCGTCGGTGGTTCCGGTCGCCTCGGTCAGTGCCAACAGGACACGGCTGACGCAATTGTTGGCCACCAATCGGTTCGGGATCAACCTGCCGGCTATCGCCGAAACCGAAGACGAATACCTGGACATGTGGGCGAACAACTCGGGGGCGATGAGTCGATACGAGGCGGCCTCGGCGCAAGCCACCACGCTGCCGAAGTTCTCCTCGCCGCTTGCGATTACCAACCCGGCGGGGACGGCCGCTCAGGCCAGTGTGACGTCGGCCGCTACCACTTCTGCGACTCCTGGTGCGACCATCACTCCGGCTTCGATATTGTCGGCGATCCAAGCTGCTGCCGCTGGCGATCCGATTAACCTTGGCCTTACGGACCCGACGACCGGCTAGTTTGGTCTGGGGAACCAGTATGCCAACCAGTTCATATCGTCCGGTTTTCCCATCAACCTGCTCAGCTATGCGGCGCAGAACACGTCGGCCCAGGCACTGCAGGCTGTGGGTGGCGACATCGGTACGGGGCTATCGGAGGGTCAGTCGGCCCTGGGAGGATTGCCGGTGGAGGGGCGGGTGCGTTCGGCGCCGCTGGACTCTCAGCAGAACCCACGGCGGCGATCGGTGTCGGAGTGTCGGTGGGCAAGCTGACCGCGCCGCCCGCGGTGGTGGGCCTGTTGCCCGCATCGCAAGTGCCGGTCCAACTTGCGTCGGCGGCAACGCCGCTCACTGCGGCAGACTCCGGGTTCCCCATGCCGCCGTTGATGCCGCCGCCGATCTCGGCGGGCAGCGGCTGGCGCAAACGGAAGCAGGATAAGTACGAAGACATTTCAATCGGCGCGGAACTCAAGGGGACGGTGATGCCCCGGCCGCCATCAGCGGGATGAGCTGAACGATTTACTGGGCGTGTCTCGGGCAGAACGCCGCAATGCTGACCCCGACGAAAAACCCGGCATGGTAGCCGTCCAGGTTGCTGTTTTTCGTCACGTCATTTGCGACGTCGGACGACTGCCTGCCGAGATCAAGTTCGTCGCAGACCTCATGACCGGCGATGATCGCGGCTTGCGGGGACGCGAAGTTGATGCCCTTAGCCTTGAGCGCTGACAGGAACGTGTCATCGACTGCGTCGGCATGCGCGGTCGGGGCCGACACTCCCACGAGGCTGAGCAGTGCGACCAACGGGACAAGACCGGTGCGGAGTGATCGCACATGGCTGGGCGAATGCACTTCGGTGGTCGTCCTTTCTAGAGCCGCTGACAAGGGATCATTACATGCGTCACCCAGTCTGGTGAAACCCTATGCGCCACCCAAGCCGCGCGCGCGATCGATAACTCGCGGGACATGCCGTGGGCGTTCAGCGTTGGCAGGCCGGACACCAGTACGCCACCCGCCCGGCCGTGTCGTCGAATTCGATGGGGGTGCCGCAGCGACGGCAAGGCTGCTTCGCCCGCCCGTAGACCCACAACTGCCGGCCGGCCCGGGTGTCGCCGGTGGTGCAACGGTTCCAGCGGAAGCGGTTGATCCACAGCATGTTCTGGGCCCGAGTGAGCAGGCGCACCGGATCGGTGACCGCGCTGACCGGCGCGGTGGGCAGATGTCCGCTGACAAAACACAATTCGTTGCAATAGACGTTGCCGACCCCGGCCAGCACCCGCTGGTCCAGCAGGGCCTCGGCCAACGGGCGGTCCGGGCGCGCGGTCAGGTTGGCCGCGGCGACCTGCGGGTCCCAGTCCCCGCCCAGCAGATCGGGTCCCAGGTGTGCGACCACGTCGCCGTCGTGGGCGCGTTCGAGGACGTCAAGGACGCCCAGATCGACGCCGACCGCGCGCACGTCGTCGGCTTCCAGGATGATTCGCGCCCGGTGGTCGACCTTTACCGGGCGGTTTCCGATCCGCCAGCTGCCGTCCATCTTCAGATGCGAGTGGATGCTGGCCGCCCCGACCCTGATGAACAGGTGCTTGCCCCGGCTGAGCACCTCGTCCACCACGTGCCCGGTGAGGTCGACGGTCGCGAACCGCGGCACCCGGATGTCGCAGCGGGTCAGGGTGCGGCCGGCCAGGTGCTCTCGCAGCGTGGCCGCCGTGTGCCAGACGGTGTCACCCTCGGGCATGGTTCACCGCAGGCGCAACCCGCGCGGCGTACGGACGAAGCCCGCCTCTGATAGCGCTGCCAGCGCGTCTGCCACGGGACCCGGCCCGCCCTGCGGCTGTAGCGCGGGCACTCCGTCGACGCGCTCGACCAGGATCGATGCGACGCGCCGCGCGGCGACCAGGTCGGCCAGCGCCACGGCCGCCGCGTGGTCGGCCGCCGGATCGCTGGTGAATGTCAGCAGGGACCGTCCGCCGCGCTCCAGGAACCAGGCCAGTCCGCCGTCCACCAGCACGACCAGCGCCCCGGCCTTGCGGCCCGGCCGGGCCGCACCCTCGGTTGCCGGCTCGGGCCAGGGCAGCGCGGCGCCGTAGGGATTGGCCGGGTCGGCGGCGGCCAGCACGACCGCCCGGTATTCCGGCCGTTCCGGGTCGACACCGTCGAGGTAGCTGCGCAGCCGGTCGACGGTGGACGCGACGGCGAACTGGGCGCCGCCCAGCGACTCGACGAAATAGCCGCGCTGGCACCTGCCGGCTTCCTCGAACGTGCTCAGCACCTTGTAGAGGGTGGCGAAACCGCCAGGCACACCCTCGGCCGCCACCGCGCCCTTGGTCAGCACACCGTGGCGGTTCAACAGCAGCTCGGCTTGATAGTGGGCCCGCAGCGTGGAATCCGGCTCGGGAACGGGCAGGGCCGACCACCGCCCGGCCACCGTCGGGTCGGTGCTGCGGTGCTGCGGGTTGGCGACGCTGTATCGGCTCAGCCGCGGCGGGCGGTGTGCCCGGTGTGCCGGAGCGGAACGCCTGCGGCTACCGGTGCCGCCGAGCAGGGCGCGCACCGGAGCGAACGTATCGCCGGTGACCCGGCCGGCCCAGATCAGTTCCCACAGCGCGGCTTTGAGGTCCGATTCGGTGTGCCCGTCCTGTGCGAGCTGGCGGAAGAAGTACGCGCCGCCTCCCGACAGGGTGTCCAGTACCGCCCGGTGGGTGTCGGTCAGGTCGATCTCGGCGGGCTTGTTCATCGGCAGCGCCAGCGTCAAGGCCGCCGAATCGGCGACGTGCAACGCGATCCAGCCGTCGCTGCCCGAGATCGACGCGGCGCCCGACCAGGTGACCTCACCCGTCGCGAGCAGCTCGTCGAGCATCGCGGGGGAGTAGTCGGCCACGCGCGGCGCCAGCACCAGCGGCTCGATCGCCGAGGCCGGCATCCGCACACCGGCGAGCTGATCGACGACGGACATCAGCCCGTCCAGGCCCGAGGGACCCCGCGAACCGGAGCGGCCCACTCGATGCCAGGCCGGCAGGAACCGCGCGTAGGCGGCGGTGCTGACCGGCTCGACCTGGGCGCGCAACGCCGCCAGCGAGCGCCGCCGCAGGATGCGCAGCACCTCGGCGTCACACCACTGCTCGCCGCCGCTGCCGGCTGGATAGCTCACCGGCGGCGACGAAGTCGCCGCGCACCAGCCGGCCGGCAGAACTTGCTGGGTCGGCCAACCGGCCGAGCACGTCGGCCGTCACCCGCAGTCCCAGGCCGAACCGGGCCGCGACCTCGGCGGTGGTGAACGGGGTGTGGGTGCGCGCGTAGCGGCCCAGCAGCTCGCCCAGCGGGTCGGCCACCTCCTCGGCGAAGGTGGCCGGCACACCGAGCGGCACCGCGGCCCCGACCCCGTCGCGCAGCCGGCCGATGTCTTCGATGGCCACCCACCAACTGCGGCCGGCGAACGACACCGTGAGAGCGCGCCTGGCGGCGCGCAGGCCCTCCAGCCAGCCGCTCACGTCGGAAGCGCCGGCCCGGGCGGCAACCTCGTCTTCGGTGAGCGGTCCCAGCAGTCGCAGCAGGTCGGCGACCGCCTCGGCGTCGCGGGCCAGCCGGTCATCGGACAGGTGCTGCAGCTGGCGGCCGGTCGCGGCGATGATGGCGGGATCGAGCAGCTCACGCAGCTCGACGCGGCCGAGCAGCTGGGCGAGCAGCGTGCTGTCCAGCGAGAGCGCCGCGGCGCGGCGCTCGGCAAGCGGGCTGTCGCCCTCGTACATGAACGCGCCGACGTAGCCGAACAACAGCGACGCCGCGAACGGTGACGGCTGCGTGGTTTCGGCCTCCAACACCCGCACCCGGCGCTGGGCGATGCCGGCCATCAGCTCGATGACCGCGGGCACGTCATAGACGTCTTGCAGGCATTCTCGGACCGTCTCCAGCACGATCGGGAAGTCGGGGTATTTGCGCGCCACATCCAGCAGCTGGGCCGCGCGCTGGCGCTGATGCCACAGCGGCGAGCGGCGGCCGGGGTGCCGGCGGGGCAGCAACAGGGCCCGGGCCGCGCATTCGCGGAACCGCGACGCGAACAACGCCGAACCGCCCACCTCGGCGGTGACGATCGGGTCGATCTCGTCGGCGTCGAACACGAAAAGTTCTGCGCCCGGTGGGGCACCGTCTTCGCTGTAAGACTCAGTGTCGGGCAAGCGCACCACAATGCCGTCGTCGGAGGCGGTCGGCTTCTCGTCGATGCCGTAGCGTTCGCGCAGCCGCCGGCCCACGGCCAGCGCGAGCGGCCCGTGTACCCGCAGCCCGTACGGCGAATGCAGTATCACCCGCCAATCGCCCAGCTCGTCGCGGAACCGCTCGACCAGCAGGGTGGTGTCGGTGGGGACCACCGCGGTGGCGGTGCGCTGGTCGTCCAGCAACACCCACAGGTTGTCGGTCGCGTAATCGTCGAAACCCAAAGCGGCACAACGCTTACCGAACGCTTCGCGGTCCAGGGCGGCCAGCTCGCCGGTGAACGCGCCGAGCGCGGCGCCGAGTTCGGCCGGGCGGCCCACGTCGTCGCCGCGCCAGAACGGCAGCCGGGCCGGCTGGCCCGGCGCGGGGATCACCAGCACCCGGTCGTGGGTGATCTCGGTGATCCGCCAGCTGGTGGCCCCCAGCGAGATCACGTCACCGGGGCGCGACTCGTACACCATTTCCTCGTCGAGTTCGCCTACCCGCGAAGGCTTTTCGGATTCGGAAGCCAGGTAGACGGTGAACAGGCCGCGATCGGGGATGGCGCCGCCGGAAGTGACGGCCAGCCGCTGCGCACCGGGCCGCGCCGTCAGGGTGCCGGTATCGCGGTCGTAGACCAGTCGCGGTCGCAGCTCGGCGAACTCGGTGGACGGGTACTTGCCGGACAGCAGGTCCAGGGTGGCCTCGTAGACGCTGCGCGGCAGCGTCGCGAACGGGGCGGCCCGCCGCACCGTGTCGAACCACCGGTCGGCGTCCAGCGGCTGCAGCGCCGCAGCGGCCACGGTGTGCTGCGCCAAGATGTCCAGCGGGTTGGCGGGCACCCGCATCGTCTCGATCTGGCCCGCGAGCATCCGCTGCACGCTCACCGCGCAGCCGATCAGGTCGGTGCGGTGCTTGGGGAACAGCACCCCCCGCGAGACCTCGCCGACCTGATGTCCGGCCCGCCCGATGCGTTGCAGGCCGCTGGCCACCGACGGCGGCGCCGCCACCTGGATCACCAGGTCGACCGCGCCCATGTCGATGCCCAGTTCCAGGCTCGACGTCGCCACCACCGCCTTGAGCTGCCCGCGCTTGAGGGCCTCTTCGACCACGGCGCGCTGCTCCTTGCTGACCGAACCGTGATGGGCGCGGGCCAGCACGGGGGGCGCGCCGAAGGTCTGCCCGGAGCCCATGATGTGGGCCGGCGCACCGCCGGCCACCTGCCGGTTGGTGTCCACCGCAAGCTCGACACCGCTGCGTTCGGCGTGAATCTCGTTGAGCCGCGCGGTGAGCCGTTCCGCCAGCCGCCGCGAATTCGCGAACACGATGGTCGAACTGTGCGATTCGATCAGGTCGACCAGCCGCGCCTCGACGTCGGGCCAGATGGTGTTGTTCGCCAGGTTGGCCATGTCGGGCACCGGCACCTGCACGGTGAGCTCGACGGTCTTGGTCGACGGGGGAGCCACGACGGTTGTCTGAGTTGTCGGCGCTCCGCCGGACAAAAACCGCGCCAGCTCCTCGGGGGGGCGCACGGTCGCCGACAACCCGATGCGCTGCGCGGGCCGCCCTGCCCGCAACTCGTCGAGGCGTTCCAGCGAAAGCGCCAGGTGCGCGCCGCGCTTGCCGCCGGCGATGGCGTGAATCTCGTCGACAATGACGGTCTGCACGCCGGCCAGGGTTTCGCGGGCGGCCGAGGTCAGCATTAGAAACAGCGACTCGGGGGTGGTGATCAGCACGTCGGGCGGCCGGGTGATGAGCTGGCGGCGGCGCGCGGGCGGGGTGTCTCCCGAGCGGACGCCGACGCTGATGTCGGGTGGTCGCTGGCCGCGCCGCTCGGCGATCCGGGTCAGCCCCGCCAGCGGGGTGCGCAGGTTGCGCTCGACGTCGACGGCCAGCGCCTTGAGCGGTGACACGTACAGCACTCGGGTCTGCGCCGGTCGATCGGCGGAGGCGGCGAGACTATCCAGGGCCCACAGGAACGCCGCCAGCGTCTTGCCGGAGCCGGTCGGCGCGACGACGAGCGTGTTGTTGCCATCGGCGATGGCCGCCCAGGCGTCCGCCTGCGCGGTGGTCGGTGCGGCGAAGGTGTTGGTGAACCATTCGCGGGTGGTCGCACTGAATCGGCCCAGTGGGTCGAGGGGCTCAGCGGCGGTAGTGCTCACCTAGCCATGGTGCCAACAGATACCGACAAAGCGTCCGAACGGCCATTATTTCGCTGCGTGACGTGCGGTCCTCAGGGCCGCGTCGGCCAGTTCGTCGGGAATGTCCGGCACCCGGGCGATCGAGTCCAGCAGGGCGTGCGCACAGCTGTCGGCGAGCCGTTCGGCGTTGGTCGTGGGGTCCATGATCCGCTGACGACATATCTCGAAGACGAACGTGATCCAGCCTTGAATGATCACCCGCAGGTCGCGTTCGACACCCGGGTCCAGGGTCTTACCTGGGTTCGCACTCACGAACTCGCCGATACGGCCCATGATCTGGTCCATCTGGCGGTTCTTGGCTTCGTCGTCGATGCCGAGCAGAACCGGGTCGGACCGGCCGAGGCCGACATACGCCGCCCAGGCGGCCTCAGGATTCTGCTCGTGCCAGGCGAAGTAGGCCAGCACACCCATCCGGATCTCTTCGAAAAACGTGATGCCGGAAGGGGGCGGGCCATTGGTCGACTCGTACAGCCGATCGGCCTCATCCTTGACAACCGCGGCGAAAAACGCCCGCTTATCAGGGAAGTAGTGATACATCAGTGCACGCGAAATCCCAGCCCGCTCAGCGATCTCGTCGATGCGGACCTCGTCGTAAGGCCGCTTCCCGAAAACCTCTGCCCCCAGAGCGAGCAGCTCAGCTCGGCGGTCCTCGGGGGATAGCCGCCTCCTGGCTGTCATCTGTCAGATAGTACTCACAGCCAATAAGCGACCCGCTCAGATTTGCCCTAGCCGAACTCCCCGAACTTCACGCCCTGGGCCAACGGCAACTCGCTGGAGTAATTGACGGTGTTGGTGGCGCGGCGCATGTAGGCCTTCCAGGCGTCCGACCCGGACTCCCGACCGCCCCCGGTCTGCTTCTCGCCGCCGAACGCGCCGCCGATCTCGGCGCCTGACGTGCCGATATTGACGTTTGCGATACCGCAGTCGGAGCCGTCCAGAAAGCGCTCGGCCTCCCGCAGGTCGGTGGTGAAAATCGCCGACGAAAGTCCCTGTGGCACGGCGTTGTTGAGTGCTATCGCCTCGTCCAGGTCGTCGTAGGTCAGCACGTAGAGGATCGGCGCGAACGTCTCGGTGGCCACGATGGCGGTTTGCGACAGCATCCGGACCACGGCCGGCGCCACGTAGTAGGCGCTCGGCAGGCCGTAATCGTGGCGCTCTCCGCCGGTGACCTCGCCGCCGTCGACGAGTGCCTGTTCCAGCGCACCCACCATGTCGCGGTAGGCGGTCTCGTGGATGAGCGGGCCGACCAGCGTGCCCGCCGCCGACGGGTCGCCGATCGGCAGCTGCCTAAAAGCGGTCACCACCCGCTTCACCACTATGTCGGCCACCGAGCGGTGCACGATCAGCCGGCGCAGGCTGGTGCAGCGCTGGCCCGCGGTGCCCGCGGCGGCGAACACGATGCCGCGCACGGCCAGGTCCAGATCGGCCGACGGCGTCACGATGGCCGCGTTGTTGCCGCCCAATTCCAACAGCGCCCGCCCGAAACGCGCGGCGACGCGCGGACCGACCTGCTGCCCCATCCGCACCGAGCCGGTCGCAGACAACAGCGCGATCCGGGGGTCGTCGACCAGCCGTTCGCCCAGGTCGCGGCCGCCCAGGAGCAGGCCGCTCACCGCGGGCGGCGCCCCGACGTCGGCGGCGGCCCGGGCGATCAGCGCCTGGCAGGCCAGGGCCGTCAACGGGGTCAGCTCCGAGGGTTTCCACACCACGGTGTCCCCGCACACCAGCGCTATCGCGGCGTTCCATGCCCACACCGCAACCGGAAAATTGAACGCGGTGATCACGCCCGCCACACCGAGCGGATGCCACGTCTCGACCAGCCGGTGCCCGGCACGCTCGGAAGCGATGGTGCGTCCGTAGAGCTGGCGGGACAGACCGACCGCGAAACCGCAGACGTCGATCATCTCCTGCACTTCGCCCAGCGCCTCGGCGGTGATCTTGCCGACCTCGACCGTCACCAGCGTGGCCAGGTCGTTCTTGTGTTCGGTGAGCAACTCGCCCAGCCGGGCCACCAGCGCGCCGCGCACGGGCGCCGGTGTGTTCCGCCACGCCGAGAACGCTTCGACGGCCGCGGCGATCATGCGCTCGGCCTGCTCGGAGGTGGTTTCCGCGACGGTGAACAGCGTCTCGCCGGTGATCGGGGTGCTGGCCGGCAGGCCGTGCCCACCCGGCTCGTCGAGGCTGGCCTTGCACGCGCTTTCTCCCTTGATGGCGGCCAGGGCGTCACGTGCGGCCGCGCGCAACTCGACGGTCGTGGTCATGGTCATGTGAGTGCCTCCTGGGAGAGTGCTTCGTACAGCGCGTAGGGATCGTGAATGTCGCGGCCGATGGCCCCGGCGAGCCACCCCATGTCATAGCCGTCATAGCCAGAATCGTCTGCGAGGTCGGCGGCCTTCGTGTCGCCGTCCAGGTTGGACCGGAAAATGCCCGCCGCCGACGCCGGCAGGAAGTCTTCGTAGACGATGGGCGCCGTCGGATCGCCGCCGCGGTAGTAGGCCAGCCCTTGCGCGGCCATCTGCGCATCGGTCGGCGGGAAGTAGTCGCTCCAGACCTGCGCCGGGTCCTCTGCTCCGCCAAGGCGAGCCATGGCCAAGTCGTAGCGCTGGCGGCCCAGCGGGGTCAGCGCGACGCCGCGCGCCTCGACCTCGCCGAACCGCACCCGAAGGCTGCCGGGGCCGACGGTGCCGTCCCGGCAGCGAAACAGCCGCGGCTCGTCCAGAGCGCGAAACGAGGTCTGGCGCAACAGCACGGCGGGCCCGTCGGTGCGGGGTGGGCCCTGGATGGCATCGATCATGGTGATGCCGCGCCGGGTCATGCGCCCGTACAGGTCGTCGATGTCCAGGACGCGCGGCGTCAGGTGATTGATGTGCGTGGAGCCGACCCCGGCGATGTCGGCGGCCACCGCCGACACCCCCGATAACTCGTCGTACCAGGCCTTGTCGATCGGTTCGCGGGAGAGCGCGAAGGCTGCCACCGCCGCGGCGACGAAATCGCCCGCCGCGTCGGCGTCGCAGTAGCCGTCGGCAGCGATCGTCCGCGCCTTCGCGAGCAGGGCGGGGTCGAACAGCTGCCGGCGCGCAAGGAACGCCTCCACGCGGGTCCGCAGCCCCGCGTCGAAGTAGCGCGGGTCGCGGGTGGCCAGCATCGACGTGAACACCCGGAACGGATTGCGCGCCAGCTCGTCGGTGTCGATGGGACGAAAAGCGGTGGACACCACCGGAATTGGCGACGCGGCGGAGCGGAGGTCATAGTAGCCCACCGGCAGCATGCCGAACGCGGCGAACAGGTCGGCGACCGCGGCCAGCTCGGCCGGGCTGCCGACCCGGATCGCGCCGTGCCGCTCGGCGGTGACCCGCTGCAGCGAGCCGAGGCGCTCGGCGTCCGGGTGGCGTGTCGCGTAGGCCCGGTTTACCTCTTCGCTGACCTGCACCAGCGTGCCGTAGGCGGGTACCTCGGCGGCGTACATGGCCGACAGCCCGGCGGCGAACAGCGCCCGCAGCTGCCAGGTCACCAGCTTCTGCGGGTGGGTCATGACGAGCCTTTTAAACAAGCTCTGCTGCGATAGTCTCCGGCCATGGGTGAGACGCTCGACGACGTCGATCGGGTCCTGGTGCGCGAGCTGGTCGCCAACGGGCGCGCCACACTGTCCGAGTTGGCCGCCAGCGCCCGCCTGTCCGTCTCGGCGGTGCAGTCGCGGGTGCGCAGGCTGGAGACGCGCGGCGTGGTGTCGGGGTATTCCGCGCGGATCGACCCGGAGGCGCTCGGGCACCTGTTGTCGGCGTTCGTGGCCATCACTCCTCTTGATCCGTCTCAACCCGATGATGCGCCGGCCCGCCTGGAACACATCGCGGAGATCGAGTCCTGTCATTCGGTGGCCGGCGAGGAAAGCTACATCCTGCTGGTGCGCGTCCAGTCCCCCCGTGCCCTCGAAGACCTGCTGCAACGCATCCGGACGACCGCCAACGTGAAGACCCGAAGCACCATCATATTGAATACTTTTTACAGTGATCGCCAGTATGTGCCATAAAATTTACATCATATGCGTCAGGATTCCGTAAAAATATCGCTATGATGGGCGGCATGACGGCCGTCCTCAACACGCTTCTCTGCGGCCTATCCGGCGCGCTCACCGAACCCGACCAGGTGCATGAGGTGCTGGGGCGCAGCATCCTGGCCGACGGTTTCGACCTAGTGCTCGACCTGGACCGCTCGGCGGGGTCCTATCTGGTCGATGCCCGAGACGGCCGGCGCTACCTCGACATGTTCACGTTCTTCGCCTCCTCGGCGTTGGGCATGAATCACCCGGCGTTGGCCGACGACGACGACTTCCGCGCCGAACTGGTGCAGGCGGCGCTGAACAAGCCCAGCAACTCCGACGTCTACACCGTGGCGATGGCCCGCTTCGTCGAGACCTTCGCGCGCGTCCTCGGCGACCCCGCGCTGCCGCATCTGTTCTTCGTCGACGGTGGCGCACTGGCGGTGGAGAACGCGCTCAAGGTGGCGTTCGACTGGAAGAGCCGGCACAACGAAAGGCACGGCATCGATCCCGCGCTCGGCACCCGGGTGCTGCACCTGCGCGGCGCATTCCATGGCCGCAGCGGCTATGCCCTGTCGCTGACAAACACCAAGCCGGTTACCGTGGCCCGTTTCCCCAAGTTCGATTGGCCGCGCATCGACGCGCCGTTCCTGCGGCCCGGGCTGGACGACGCGGCCATGGACGCGCTGGAAGCCGAATCGCTGCGCCAGGCCCGGGCGGCTTTCGAAGCGCACCCGCACGACATCGCATGCTTTGTGGCCGAACCCATCCAGGGCGAAGGCGGCGACCGCCACTTCCGCCCCGGATTCTTCGCGGCGATGCGTGAGCTCTGCGACGAGTACGACGCGCTGCTGATCTTCGACGAGGTGCAGACCGGCTGCGGCTTGACCGGAACCGCTTGGGCCTACCAGCAATTGGGCGTGCGGCCCGATGTCGTGGCGTTCGGCAAGAAGACACAGGTGTGCGGAGTCATGGCGGGCCGTCGGGTCGACGAGATCACCGACAACGTGTTCACCGTCGGCTCTCGGATCAACTCGACGTGGGGCGGCAACCTCGCCGACATGGTGCGCGCACGCCGCATCCTCGAAGTGATCGAGGCCGACAAGCTGTTCGAGCGTGCGGCCGCGCGCGGCCGCTATCTGCGCGCCCGCCTCGACGAGCTCGCCGACGACTTCCCGGCCCTGGTACTCGACGCCCGCGGCCGCGGATTGATGTGCGCGTTCAGCCTGCCGACCGCGGCGGACCGCGACGAGTTGATCCGCCTGTTGTGGCGGCGGGGCGTGATCCTGTTGCCCTCTGGCACGGACGGTGTGCGGTTCCGTCCGGCCCTGACCGTGTCACGCGACGACATCGACGAGGCGGTAGCCGGGGTGCGTGGCGCGCTGGCCGCCTTGACTTAGCCGACAAGCGTTTTACCGTGCTCAGGGTGGGTATTCCGACCAGGCGGCCTTTCCAAAAGTAATCAACACGCTAAGCAAAGCGATTCAGCTAGCGACTAAACAACAGAGGCACCAACAGAAGCACTAAAGGCCGAGCGCGGGATACGAGGGACACCATGCAGAGGGTGCATCATCGGGCGGGCGGTGATCGCCTTGGGCAGGAGGACGACGAGGTCCGCGCCGCCATCCGGTTCGCGGTCATCGCCGCAGTCGCCGGCGTCGGTTTCGTCATCATCGCTGCGGCGTGGGTCAGCACCTGCGGCGGAATGAGCGTCGACACGGTGGCTTGTGGCCCGCCGGAACGGACGCTGCTGGCGCTCGGGGGACCGCTGATCTTGTTCGTCGCCGGGTTGTGGTCGTTTCTGCGGACCTACCGCGTGTGGCGCGACGAGGGCACCTGGTGGGGATGGCACGGCGCCGGCTGGTTTTTGCTGACGCTGATGTTGGTGACACTGTCCATGAGCGTGCCGCCGATCGCCGGCCTGGTGATGGCCCCCTAGCCCGACCTCAGCCGGAAATGTGCTGTCGCGGCACCGCTTTCGGCGTCTCCGTTGTCGCCGGCGAGGTTCCACTGCTCGTCGATGCGGGTCACCCGACGGCATTCCACCACAAACCACAGCGCCCCGGCGATCGTTCCGAGCACAGCGACGAGCACCGCCGTGGCGAGCCATTCGTAGTGTCGGTAGGCGGCGGCTGCCAAGGCGCCGATCACCCCGGACAACGCGACGGCCAGCAGGATGAACCCGGGCCAAAAGAGGTTGTCCTTCATCGTGATACCAGCGTGCGGTTGCGTGGTCCGGAAATGGTCCGTCGGGTCGTGATGCCTGTCGCCCATCACTTCTCCCTGCGCTATTCGGATGAGATAACAGAAATGCTACTCACTCGGCGGACCTGGCGAAACGTATAAATTTTGCGCTGAAAGCGGATCAGGCGGAGCGGGCGGTGCTGCGACCGAGCGTGTCCGGCAGCGAGATCGCGCCGACCGTCGTCACGAGCCACACCACGATCGTCGCGGCGATCCAGGACGCGACGCCGCGGATGGTGAGGCCGTGAGTCAGTACCGTGGCGAGGCTCAACGCGACGAACGTCAGCACCAGGCCGGTGCCTCCGAGGAGCAACGACGCATATCCGTGCGGCAACCTCACGATCAACAGGGACAGGATCGCCTGCGCCACCGAGAACAACACCACCGCGACGATGAACCCCGACAGTGACACCGAAACGTGCGGGACCACCCAGGCCGCCACCAGCAGTCCGATCGCCCACGATCCCAGAAGCACAACTGCCCGCGGCAGAATTTGCCTCATGCCGATAAGTGTAGGTCTGCGCGGTTCGGCTGTTAAGAACTTCGCCGTGCATGCATTGCCTGCCGCTGGGTTATTCGCCACGCCGAGCGGGTATCAGGTCTAGACCATGATGGAGTGCCGGCGGTTGTGCGTTACGTTGTTACCCCATCATGGGACAGACGATAAAAGCACCGAAAGCCTTTAGATGCCCATAGCCACCACGATCAATATGATCAGCGTGATCCCGGCGGTCGTATCCGGCGGCGATCATGACTGACCGGCTCGAACGCAGCGTCCAGGGCGGGTTTCACGAGGACCTCCAAGAGGAGCATAGTGTCAGTGAAATGTTGCCGGGAGACCGCATGATCGATGCCGAATCGCGCGCCAACAAGCGCCAACAAGGCCAGCGTGCCGTGGAGTTACATGTTGCTGCCCGCCTGGAGAATCTGGCGATGCTGCGCACGCTGGTCGGTGCGATCGGCACCTTCGAGGACCTGGATTTCGATGCCGTAGCGGACCTGAGGCTCGCGGTGGACGAAGTGTGCACCCGGCTGATCCGCTCGGCCACTCCGGACGCAACGCTCGTCGTCATCGTCGATCCCCGCGACGACGCATTGGTGGTGGAGGCTTCCGCGGCCTGCGACACCCACGATGTGGTGGCGCCGGGCAGCTTCAGCTGGCACGTCCTGACTTCGCTCGCCGACGACGTGCAGACCTTCCACGACGGGCGCGACCCCGATGAGTCCGGCAGCGTCTTCGGCATCACACTGACGGCGCGACGGGCGGCCTCCAGCAGGTGACTGCGCGAGAAGCCGGCGATTCAGCTTCCCGACCCAACGAATACGCCGATGTCCCGGACATGTTCCGTGAGCTGGCCACCTTCACCGCGGACTCGACGGAATTCCAGCGCCACCGCGACAAGATCGTGGAGCGGTGCCTGCCGCTGGCCGACCACATCGCCCGGCGGTTCGAGGGCCGGGGCGAACCGCGCGACGACCTGGTTCAGGTGGCGCGGGTCGGGTTGGTCAACGCGGTGGTGCGCTTCGACGTCGAGACCGGATCGGATTTCGTCTCGTTCGCCGTACCCACGATCATGGGCGAGGTCCGGCGTCACTTCCGCGACAACAGCTGGTCGGTCAAGGTCCCCCGGCGCCTGAAGGAATTACACCTGCGGCTGGGGGCGGCCACCGCCGACCTGTCGCAACGACTCGGCCGGGCGCCCACCGCCACCGAACTCGCCGCAGAACTCGGCATGGACCGCGGCGAGGTGGTCGAGGGCCTGGTCGCGGGCAGCTCCTACAACACCCTGTCCATCGACAGTGCCGGCGGCAGCGATGACGACGACGCCCGCGCGATCGCCGACACGCTGGGCGACGTCGACACCAGCCTGGACCGGATCGAAAATCGGGAGGCACTGCGCCCGTTGCTCGAGGCGTTGCCGGAGCGCGAGCGGATGGTGTTGGTGCTCAGGTTTTTCGAGAGCATGACGCAAACGCAAATTGCCGAACGGGTCGGCATCTCACAAATGCACGTGTCCCGTCTTTTGGCTAAATCACTAACGCGGCTGCGGGACCAGCTGGAGTAAGGGCCGCGGCTCACCGAAAATGGGCTCCTCCGAGACGAATTCCGGTAGCGAATCAGTGGTCGGAAGTGTGTCGTCGGGATCGCAGATCCGCAGCACCCGATCTGTCGCGCGGCCCGCTACCAGGACCCAGGGCACGCCCGCGGCCGAACACACGACATTGATCCGATGCAGCGCCGAAAAGCCCGCAGTACCAAAGAAATTCAGGCCGCGCAGGTCCACGATCACATGATTCGAATCGCGGAGAGCGCGCTCGACGAACACGGTGATTTGATTGGCGTTCGCGGCGTCGAGCTCGCCGTGCGCGGTGATCACGGTGGCCGACGGGCCCGGGCGAACGCTGAGTTCGGCGCTGCCGCTTCGTTGCCAAGATTGGGTCACAGTCATCGCTGACTCCCCTCAGTAGGTGGGGTTCTTGCTGTGGATCACGCCAGCCACAGCGAGAAATCGGGGGCAGGGAATTCGCCTCCCCGGCGCACTGCTGACGTTTTTCCGGGCGGCTGTGAACTCAACCTGTTCCGAACACTACTCGTGGGCAGCCGGACCTACAACGTGAGCCAGCCGATTCACCGAGTCGCTGGTCTAAAGGCCTGATTGTCAGGCCATTTGATCTCGGCGAGCACCGTGCCCTGGGTGATGGCGGCACCGGCTTCGACCGCGAGCCCGGTGATGGTGCCCTCTTTGTGCGCGGTGACCGGGTTCTCCATCTTCATCGCCTCGAGAACCACCACCAGATCGCCGACGGCGACCTGCTGGCCCTCTTCGACGGCGACCTTGACCACGGTGCCCTGCATGGGGGCGGTCACCGCGTCACCGGAGGCCGCGGCGCCGGCGTGCGCACCCCGCTTGCGGGGCTTGGGCTTCTTGCGGATCACACCGGCCGCGTCGCCGCCGGCGCCGTTGGACAGGGCCAGATCGCCGGGCAGCGAGACCTCGAGCCGGCGCCCGTCGACCTCGACGACCACCTTCTGCCGCGGCTGAGTCTCCTCTTCGTCGAGGGGTTCGCCGCCGGTGAAGGGTTCGATCTTGTTGTCCCATTCGGTCTCGATCCAGCGGGTGTGCACCGTGAAGCCGTCATCGTCGCCGATGAACGCCGGGTCGGACACCACCGCGCGGTGGAACGGGATAACCGTCGCCAGGCCTTCCACCTGGAACTCGTCCAGGGCGCGGCGGGAGCGCGCCAGCGCCTCCTCTCGTGTGGCGCCGTACACGATCAGCTTGGCCAGCATCGAGTCGAACTGACCGCCGATCACCGAGCCGGTCTCGACACCGGAGTCCAGCCGCACACCGGGGCCGCTCGGCGGCTCGAATTTGGTCACCGGGCCCGGGGCGGGCAGGAAGCCGCGGCCGGCGTCCTCGCCGTTGATCCGGAATTCGATGGCGTGACCTCGGGGCGTCGGATCCTCAGTAATGTCCAGCTTCTCGCCGTTGGCGATCTTGAACTGCTGCAACACCAGGTCGATGCCGGCGGTCTCCTCGGTGACCGGGTGCTCGACCTGCAGGCGGGTGTTGACCTCCAGGAACGAGATCAGGCCGTCCTGGCCGACCAGGTATTCGACGGTGCCGGCGCCGTGGTAGTGCGCTTCCTTGCAGATCCGCTTCGCCGACTCGTGGATCTCTTTGCGCTGCGCGTCGGTCAGGAATGGCGCGGGAGCCTCCTCGACCAGCTTCTGGAAGCGGCGCTGCAGCGAGCAGTCGCGGGTTCCGGCCACGACGACGTTGCCGTGCTGGTCGGCGATCACCTGCGCCTCGACGTGGCGCGGCTTGTCCAGGTAGCGCTCGACAAAGCACTCCCCGCGCCCGAACGCCGCCACGGCCTCACGGGTGGCCGACTCGAATAGCTCGGGGATCTCTTCGATGCTGCGGGCCACCTTCATGCCGCGGCCGCCGCCGCCGAAGGCGGCCTTGATCGCGACCGGCACGCCGTACTCCTTAGCGAAGGCCACGACCTCGTCGGCGTCCTTGACCGGGTCGGGGGTGCCGGGCACCAGCGGAGCCTGCGCGCGGGCGGCGATGTGGCGGGCGGTGACCTTGTCACCGAGGTCGCGGATCGACTGCGGGCTGGGCCCGATCCAGATCAGGCCGGCGTCGAGGACCGTCTGAGCGAAATCCGCATTCTCCGAAAGGAATCCGTAGCCGGGGTGGATGGCGTTGGCGCCCGATTTCGCCGCCGCGTCCAGCAGCTTGCCGAAGTCCAGGTAGGACTCTGCCGAGGTCTGGCCACCCAGGGCGAACGCTTCGTCGGCCAGGCGCACGTGCGGCGCCTCGGCGTCGGGCTCGGCGTACACCGCCACGCTGGGCAGGCCCGCATCGCGGGCCGCCCGGATCACCCGGACAGCGATCTCGCCGCGGTTGGCGACGAGCACCTTGGCGATCCTCGAGCTGGCGTGACTGGCCACTGCGCCTCCTGTAGGACTGGACGTCTTTTTCGTCTCTAAGAGATTTTCTTACAAGTCTTGTCCCGGGAAGTTTAAGCGGCGCGCCGTGAGCGCTGATACCCGGTCTCGAATCCGTTGGTGATCAGGCCGCCTCGCGCAGCCGGCGTTTGATCCGGGCCAGCATGGCCGACATGCCGCGCAGCCGAAGAGGGCTGATCAGAGCGGCCAGACCCAGGTCGGTGTAGAAATCCTCGGGCACGGCCAGGATGTCGGCCGCGGGCTGTTCGTCGAGGCCGGCGGCCAGGATCGAGGCGAATCCGCGGGTGGTCGGGGCTTCGGGGGGCGCGCTGAAATGCAGGCGCACCCGGGTCGAGTCACTGGCGTCGACATGCAGAAACAGCGGGGACTGGCATTCGGGCACCGGCTCCATCGCCGCTTCTTCCAGGTCGGTGGGCAGCGGCGGCAATTCGTTCGCGAATTCCAGCAGCAGGTTCAGCTTGTCCTGGCCCTGAACTTCGGCGAAGTCGGAGACCACCTCGGCCAGCGGCGCGGGAAGAGTCATCAGACCGGTACTGATCCAGTCGCTGGTCCCGGCGCCTCGCCTGCCACGATCGGCACCCGCACGGCGTTGCCCCACTCGGTCCACGACCCGTCGTAGTTGCGCACCCCGGGCTTGCCCAGCAGGTGGGTGAGCACGAACCAGGTGTGGCTGGACCGCTCGCCGATGCGGCAGTACACGACGGTCTTGTCGTCCGGGCTGAGGAACCCATAGAGCTCTGCCAATTCGTCGCGGCTGCGGAATCGGCCGCTCTCGTCGGCGGCCTTGCCCCACGGGATCGACCTGGCGGTGGGGATGTGGCCGGCGCGCAACGCACCCTCCTCCGGGTAGTCGGGCATGTGGGTGCGCTTGCCGGTGTACTCCTCCGGTGAGCGCACGTCGATCAGCGGCTGGGTGCCCAGGATGGCCAGCACGTCGTCTTTGAACGCGCGGATCGGCTCGTCGTTGCGCTGCACGGCGGGATAGCCGGTCGATGTCTTGGTCGGGACGGCCAGGGTGGTGTCGCGGCGTTCGGCCAGCCAGAGGTCGCGCCCGCCGTTTAGCAGTCGGACGTCGGGGTGGCCGAACAACGTGAAGACCCACAGCGCGTAGGCCGCCCACCAGTTGCTCTTGTCGCCGTAGATCACCACGGTGTCGTCGCGGGCGATGCCCTTGCGGTCCATCAAGTCGGCGAATTGCTCTCCGTTGATGTAGTCGCGGACCCTCGGGTCGTTGAGATCGGTGTGCCAGTCGACCTTCACAGCGCCGGGAATGTGGCCGACGTCGTAGAGCAAGACATCCTCGTCGGATTCGACGATCGCCAGACCGGGCGTGCCCATGTTGGAGGACAGCCACTCGGCGGTGACGAGCCGTTCGGGGTGAGCGTAGGCCGACAGCGTCGGGCTTGGGTCTGGGGGAAGCGCCACACCAGAAAGCCTACTCACCCGGAGGGATTGGCCGTCCACAGCGCGGCGATGGACAGGCCCGCGCGGTGCAGCAGCGACCGCGTCAGCGGCAGGCTGATCCCCACCACGGCCGACGGGTCGCCGTCGACACCGTCGATGAACCACCCGCCCAGGCCGTCCAGGGTGAATCCGCCGGCGACGCGTAACGATTCCCCCGAGGCCAGGTAGGCATCCAGGTCATCGGGTGAAGGCGTCCCGAAATGCACTGTGGTGATTGATGTTTCGGTGCCGGTGTGGACGATCTCATGGTCCAGCAGCCGGATGAGGCAATGGCCGGTGTAGAGCTGCCCGGCGCGGCCGGCCATCGACCGCCATTGCCGGCGCGCGTCGGCCTCCGAACTCGGCTTGCCGCAGAGCCGGGCGTCGATGTGCAGCATCGAATCACAGCCGATCACAACGCAATCCGTCGCGACAGTGCTACCCAGGCTATCCAATTGGCCGACCACCTGCTCGGCCTTGGCCCGGGCGAGCGCGGATACCATCTCGCCCGGCGAGGCGTCCCGCCCTAGTCGGCCAGCGATCAGATCCTCGTCGACGCCGGAGACCACGACCAGTGGGTCGATACCGGCCTGGCGCAGCACTTTGAGGCGACCGGGCGAGGCCGACCCCAGCACCATGCGGGTCATCGCCGCATGTGTAGGCGTTCCTGCAGGGTGACTCGCTGATAGTTGCTGATCGCGTAACGCAACTTGTCGACCGGAAGCCCCCAGCGGGTGCTCTCCGGCTGCTCGGGTGGCGGCGCGCTGCCAGCGCTGCCCAGCACGGCGATCAGCGCGGCCAGTTCCGCGTCGGTGGGGTGCCCCTTGAGTACCTGGATATGCGGCTCGTGCGGGTGCTGCGTGTCTTTCATAGGGGGATGTTTCCGTGCTTCTTGGGCGGCAGGTGGGAGATCTTGCGTTCCAACAGGCGGAGCGCCGTACCGATGTAGCCGCGGGTGTGCGACGGCGGGATCACCGCGTCGACATAGCCGCGCTCGGCGGCCACGTAGGGGTTGACGAGGGTGTCCTCGTACTCCTGCTGCAGCTGTAAGCGAAGCTCATCAACATCCCGGCCGTCCTTGCCCGCCTCCTTGAGCTGCTGCCGGTAGACGAAGCCGACCGCACCGGAGGCGCCCATCACCGCGATCTGCGCGGTGGGCCAGGCGATGTTGACGTCGCAACCCATGTCCTTGGAGCCCATGACGCAGTAGGCGCCGCCGTAGGCCTTGCGGGTGATGACGGTGATCTTGGGGACGGTGGCCTCGCCGTAGGCGAACAGCAGCTTGGCGCCGCGGCGGATGATGCCGTTGTATTCCTGCCCCGTGCCCGGCAGGAAGCCCGGGACATCCACCAGCATGACGATCGGGATGTTGAAGCAGTCACACGTCCGCACAAACCGGGCCGCCTTCTCCGAGGCGTTGATGTCCAGGCAGCCGGCGAACTGGGTCGGCTGGTTGGCCACGATCCCGACCGGCCGGCCGTCGATGCGCCCGAACCCGACGACGATGTTCTGCGCGTAACCCGCCTGGATCTCCAGGAATTCGTCGTCGTCGAGGATGCGGGTGATCACCTCGTGCATGTCGTAGGGCTGGTTGGGCGAGTCCGGGATCAGCGTGTCCAGCTCGAGGTCCTCTGCGGTGAGGTTGTCCTCGATGGAGCCTTCGGGATGCGGTTCGGCATAGCGGGGTGCGTCGGTGAAATTGTTCGGCGGCAAGTAGCCCAGCAGGTCGCGGACCCAGTCGAAGGCGTCCTGCTCGCCGGAGGCGACGTAGTGCAACGTGCCCGACTTGGCCATGTGGGTGTGGGCGCCGCCGAGCTCCTCCATGGTGACGTCCTCGCCGGTGACGGTCTTGATGACGTCGGGTCCGGTGATGAACATCTGGCTGGTCTGGTCGACCATGATCACGAAGTCGGTCAGGGCGGGGGAGTACACGTGTCCGCCCGCCGCGGCGCCCATGATCAGCGAGATCTGCGGGACGACGCCCGATGCCAGGATGTTGTTGCGGAAGATCCGGCTGTACAGGCCGAGCGAGACGACGCCCTCCTGGATGCGCGCGCCGGCGCCATCGTTGATGCCGATGAGCGGACGGCCGGTCTTGATGGCCAGTTCCTGGATCTTGACGATCTTCTCGCCGTACACCTCGCCGAGGCTGCCGCCGAAGACCGTGGCGTCCTGGCTGAAGATGCACACATCGCGGCCGTCGATGGTGCCGTAGCCGGTGACCACGCCGTCACCCAGCGGGCGGTTTGTTTCCAGGCCGAAGTTGGTGCTGCGGTGCTTGGCCAGCGCGTCCATCTCGACGAACGAGTCGTCGTCCAGCAGGGCGTAGACGCGCTCGCGTGCCGTCAGCTTGCCCTTGGCGTGGACCTTGTCGACGGCGTCCTCACCGACTGGATGCAGTGACTCTTCCCGGCGCTTGTGCAACTCGGCCAGCTTGCCCGCGGTGGTGTGGATGTCGATGGTGTGCTCGGCGGCGGGCTCTGCGGTGTGGTCGGTAACGCTTGTCATGGGGTTCGAGCTTAGCGGCGGCAATGGTCGGACCCGCAGCAAGCCCACGCGGCTGGTCTCACACGGTCTTGATGGACTTGTCGGGCTTCGTGATAGGCAACTGCAGATACGACGCGTGCTGCCCGCCGGTGTGGATGATGTGCTTTCCGCTGTTGTGCGGGATGTAGTCGCGGGTGCCGGGCATGATCGCCCCTAGTGCGTTACGCGCGCTGATCACCAGCCTGAGCTGTTCGCCGGGGTAGAACACCAGACCGATGGGGAACAGGTCGATTTCGATGTCGACGATCTGGCCGGGCGGGAGTTCATCCAGGCCCGGCTGCTCGACGGCATTCGCTCACGTTCGGTGGACGACGAGGATGCGGCGTTGCGCGCCGGGCTGGCGTCGTCGATGCTGGTCGGTATCGTCGTCGGACGACGAATCGTCGGAGTTCCCATCCTCGCAAACGCGGAAAGCGAGACACTGATCACGCTTGTGGCTCCGGCAATTCAGAGCGTGTTGACGGCTGTGGAGGAGTAGCGGTGGTCGACTTTTTCGAATGGGCTGAGGCACACGACGTGTTGGTCGCGGGGTCCGGCGGCGGGGGTGTCGCCGGCGCCTACACCGCGGCTCGCGAAGGCCTCGACGTGCTGCTGGTCGAGGCGACCGACAAATTCGGCGGCACCACCGCCTACTCCGGCGGCGGCGGGGTCTGGTTTCCGTGCAACCCGGTGTTGGTCCGGGCCGGCACCGACGACACCATCGAGGACGCGCTGACCTACTACCACGCCGTCGTCGGTGACCGCACGCCCCGCGAACTGCAGGAGACGTTCGTCCGGGGCGGCGCGCCCCTGATCGAGTACCTGGAGCAGGATCCGGACCTCAAATTCGTGCCGTTGCCCTGGCCCGACTACTACGGCAAGGCGCCGAAGGCGCGCCTCGACGGCCAGCGGCACATCGCGGCCAAGCCGCTGAAGGTGGCCGCCGCACCGGAATTGTGTGACGCGATCCGCGGTCCGCTCGACACCGACCGGCTCGGCGTCGAAACCCCGCCCGACTACTACATCGGTGGCCGTGCGTTGATCGCGCGGTTCCTCAAGGCCATCGGGCAATATCCGGCGGCGGCGCTACAACGCGACACCGCCCTCGTCGAGTTGGTGCTGTCCGACGGCCCCGAAAAACGGGTGCTCGGCGCGATCGTCGAGAGCGCGGGGGAACGCCGCGCGATCCGCACCCGCCTGGGTGTGCTGCTGGCCGCCGGCGGCTTCGAAAGCAACGAGGAGCTGCGCCGCGAATACGGTGTGCCCGGCGAGGCGCGGGACACGATGGGATCGTGCGGGAGCCGCGGCCTGGCGCTGCAAGCCGGCATCGCGGCGGGCGCGGACATCGACTTGATGGATCAGGCGTGGTGGTCGCCGGGTATGACTCATCCGGATGGTCGCTCCGCGTTCGCGCTGTGGTTCACCGGCGGCATCTTCGTCAACCAAAACGGCGACCGGTTCGTCAACGAGTCCCGGGCCTACGACCGGGCGGGCCGGGAGATCATCGCCCAGCTGCGCGAAGGGTCAATCACGTTGCCGTACTGGATGATCTACGACGACAAGGAGGGCGAGGTGCCGCCGGTCAAGGCCGCCAACGTCACCATCGTCGACACCGAGAAATACGTCGCGGCCGGGCTGTGGCACACCGCTGACACCCTCGAGGAATTGGCCGACAAGATTGGCGTGCCGGCCGGGCCGCTGACGGCAACCGTCGCACGGTTCAACGACTTTGCCGCCGCCGGCGTCGACGAGGACTTCGGGCGTGGCGACGAGGCGTTCGACCGCGCGTTCTCCGGTGGCGCCTCGCCGTTGGTGCCCATCGACCAGCCGCCGTTTCACGCGGCCGCGTTCGGCATCTCCGACCTGGGAACCAAGGGCGGACTGCGCACCGACACCGCGGCGCGGGTGCTAGACGTGTCCGGCCAACCCATTCCCGGCCTGTACGCGGCCGGCAACACGATGGCCGCGCCCAGCGGTACGGTATATCCCGGTGGTGGCAACCCGATCGGGACGAGCATGCTGTTCAGCCACCTGGCGGTAATGGACATGCTGGAGGGCGACCGGTGATGGACCGCGATGTACCGCCGCTTGATGAGGCCGCACTGCGCGCCGAGGCGATCGACGCGGGCTGGCGGCGACTAGACGTCGTCGCGCAGACCGGTTCCACCAATGCCGACCTGCTGGCGCGGGCAGCATCGGGGATCGACGTCGGCGGGGCGGTGCTGATCGCCGAACATCAGACCGCCGGTCGTGGGCGTCACGGCCGGGCCTGGTCGGCCACCCCACGCGCGCAGATCACGATGTCGGTCGGCGTGAGCCTGGTAGATCCAGTCGACATCCCGACCCACACGTGGGGATGGTTATCGCTGGCCACCGGGGTGGCGGTCGTCGACGCCGTGTCCCCGCTGATCAAAGGGGCCAAACCGGGACTCAAGTGGCCCAACGACGTCCTGGTCGATGGCGGCAAGCTGGCGGGCATCCTGGCCGAGGTCGTGCGACCGGCAATAGTGATCGGTCTCGGACTCAACGTCACACAGGCCCCCGAAGCGGTCGCCGGGGCGACCTCACTGCTCCAGCTGGGCGTGGCGGCCCCCGACCGGCAGTCGCTCGTTGGCGGCCTGTTGCGCGAGCTCGGCAGGCGGATCGGCGCCTGGCGCACGGCCCGCGGCGCGGACCCCCAGCTGACCGCCGACTACCGGGCGCGCAGCCTGACCATCGGGTCCCGCGTGCGCGCGCAGCTGCCCGGCGGCGAGGAGGTCGTCGGCACCGCGACAGGCATCGACGACCAGGGCCGGCTGCGCGTGCGCACCGACGACGACGCCGTAACCGAGACAGTCATCTCGGCCGGGGACGTCGTGCATCTACGTTAGGGGTACGCCGACTTCCGGTGGCCCTGCGGCTAACGTCTGGACAGTGGGCTATCCGGAGAATGTTCTGGCCAAGGGTGAGCAGGTTGTCCTGCATCACCATCCGCACTGGAAGCGGCTGATCTGGCCCGTCGTGGTGCTCATCCTGGCGACTGGGCTGGCGGCGTTCGGGTCGGGGTACGTCAACTCGACACAATGGGGCCAGCCGGCCAAGAACGTGGTCTACGGGGTCATCTGGGCGATCTGGCTGGTGATCGTCGGCTGGCTCACGCTGTGGCCGTTCCTGAGCTGGCTGACCACCAATTTCGTCGTCACCAACCGGCGGGTGATGTTTCGGCACGGCGTGGCGACCCGCAGCGGGATCGACATCCCGTTGGCGCGGATCAACAGCGTGGAATTCCGGGACCGGCTGGCCGAGCGGATGTTTCGCACCGGGACGCTGATCATCGAATCCGCGTCACAAGATCCGCTGGAATTCCACGACATTCCGCAGCTGCGCAACGTGCACGCGCTGCTGTATCACGAGGTTTTCGACACCGGGTCCGACGAGTCCGACGGGTCCGGCAAGTCACCGCCCAGCTGAGCGAAACGGTTGGCCCTGCGGTTGCGCCAGGCGCGCAACAGGGTGACGTTCTCAATATTGGGGCCGATATTCAAGCCGCCCTCGATCTCGTCCTCCAAGACCTCGGCGATACCGCCGGCGGTGAGCGACTCCAGCGCCTTCTCGGGGTTGCGCGCGAACTGGTCGGGGAACACCCAGCGCCGGAACGCCCAGAACCGGAACGCCATCTGCAGCAGGTTGCCGATGATGTAGGCCGAGATGAAGTCGGCGATGTTCTCCACGGTCAGCGACACCGCCGGAACCCGCAGCTGGAAGACGTAGCTGGAGACCCACAGCGGTGCCATGCTCAGCAGCACTCCCACGCCGCTGAACGCAAAAAACAGCAGCGCCTCGTGATGGCGCTCGCGGCCACCACGGTCGCGGAAGCTCCACTCCCGGTTCAGCACGTAGGACGCGATGACCGCAACGATGCCCGCGATGACCTTGGCGGTTACCGGCTTGGGCTCGAGAATCGTCAGCTTCAGCGTGTAGAAGATCACCGAGTCGATAATGAATGTGGTGCCGCCGACAATGGCGAATTTGATCAGCTCATGATGGCGCAGCGCAAAAGGCTGGACGAACTGGGGCAGGCGCGCGATGGTGGCGTCGGCGAAGGACACAGCACGCCAGTCTACGGATGGACGCAAAATCGACGCAAAATGCTAAATAACAATTTCGCTTCATTGCCGGTCAATATGCCCTCAACGCGCCATCGGAAGCCATGACACCATGATGGCCGTGCCGAGTACACCCACTCCGCCGGCCAGCCCCCGAGGCGCGCCCGTCGTTGCGATGGTCGGGGGCGGTCAGCTGGCCCGGATGACTCATCAAGCCGCGATCGCCCTGGGGCAGAGCTTGCGGGTGCTGGCCACCGCGCCCGACGAGCCCGCGGCGCAGGTCAGCCCCGATGTGGTGATCGGCTCGCACACCGATCTCGAAGACCTGCGTCGCGTCGCGGCCGGCGCCGATGCGCTGACCTTCGACCATGAGCACGTCCCGACCGAATTGCTGGACAAGCTGGTCGCCGAGGGCATCAATGTGCAACCGCCGCCGCAAGCCCTGGTGCACGCCCAGGACAAGCTGGTGATGCGGCGGCGGTTGGCGGCGCTGGGCGCCCCGGTGCCGCGGTACGCAGCTATAGAGAAGCCGGACGACCTAGCTGGGTTAGCTGCGTTCGCGCAGCGTGTCGGGGCTCAACTGGTGGTCAAGACGGTCCGCGGGGGGTACGACGGCCGCGGTGTCCGGATGGCCCGCGACGTGGCGCACGCCCGCGAGATCGCCGGCGCCTATCTGGCCGACGGCGTGTCGGCGCTGGTCGAGGAGCGAGTACCGCTGCGTCGGGAATTGTCGGCGCTGGTGGCCCGCTCGCCGTTCGGCCAGGGTGCGGCGTGGCCGGTGGTGGAGACCGTGCAGGCCGACGGGATCTGCGTGCTGGTGCTCGCGCCCGCGCCGGATCTGCCCGAGGGCCTGGCCGCCGAGGCGCAGGGGCTGGCGCTGCGCTTGGCGGCCGAACTCGGCGTCGTCGGTGTGCTTGCGGTCGAGTTGTTCGAGACCACCGACGGCGCGTTGCTGGTCAACGAGCTGGCGATGCGTCCGCATAACTCCGGCCACTGGACCATGGACGGGGCACGGACCAGCCAGTTCGAGCAGCACCTGCGCGCGGTGCTGGACTATCCGCTCGGCGACACCGATGCCATCGCCCCGGTGACCGTGATGGCCAACGTGCTGGGCGCCCCGCAGCAGCCGGCGATCACCCTCGACGAGAGGTTGCACCACCTGTTCGCCCGGATGCCCGACGCGCGGGTTCACCTGTACGGCAAGGAGGAACGACCCGGTCGCAAGGTCGGCCACATCAACTTTGTCGGCTCGGACACGGCGGATCTGGCGACGCTGTGTGAACGCGCCGAGCGGGCGGCACACTGGTTGTCACACGGGCAGTGGACGGACGGATGGGATCCGCACGCCGGCGACGATGGACAGGGCAGTGCGATCGGAAATAGCACGGAGGAGCGGCGTAAATGACAGCCGCTAAACAGCCCCGAGTCGGGGTGATCATGGGCAGCGATAGCGACTGGTCGGTGATGCAGGACGCCGCCCAGGCGCTGGCCGAGTTCGACGTCCCCACCGAGGTTCGGGTGGTTTCGGCGCATCGCACCCCCGCGGTGATGTTCGACTACGCGCGCGGCGCGGCCGATCGCGGCATCGAGGTGATCATCGCCGGTGCCGGCGGCGCGGCCCATCTGCCCGGCATGGTCGCCGCTGCCACACCGCTGCCGGTCATCGGGGTGCCGGTGCCGCTGGCGAGGCTCGACGGCCTGGACTCGCTGCTGTCGATCGTGCAGATGCCCGCGGGAGTGCCGGTGGCCACGGTGTCGATCGGCGGCGCCCGCAACGCCGGCCTGTTGGCCGTGCGCATCCTCGGCTCGTCCGACGCGCAGCTGCGGGCGCGCATCGTCGCGTTCCAGGACCAGCTGGCCGAGGCCGTGCGGGCCAAGGATGCGGCGCTGCAGGAGCTGCACGGTAAAGTTACCGGCGAGTAGCAAAGGAGACCAACATGGCTGGCTGGGCCGGAAACCCGTCGTTCGATCTGTTCCAATTGCCGGAGGAGCACCAGGAATTTCGGGCGGCGATCCGCGCACTGGCGGAAAAGGAGATCGCTCCGCATGCCGCCGACGTCGACGAAAAGGCCGCGGTTCCCCGAAGAGGCGTTGGCCGCGCTGAATGCGTCGGGCTTCAACGCTGTCCACGTGCCCGAGGAGTACGGCGGTCAGGGCGCGGACTCGGTAGCCGCGTGCATCGTGATCGAAGAGGTGGCGCGCGTCGACGCCTCTGCCTCGTTGATCCCAGCGGTCAACAAGCTCGGCACCATGGGCCTGATCCTGCGGGGCTCGGAGGAGCTGAAGAAGCAGGTGTTGCCGACACTGGCCTCCGAGGGGGCGATGGCGTCCTATGCGTTGAGCGAACGTGAAGCCGGCAGTGACGCGGCGTCGATGCGAACCCGGGCCAAGGCCGACGGGGATGACTGGATTCTCAACGGTGCCAAGTCCTGGATCACCAACGGCGGCAAGTCGACCTGGTACACGGTGATGGCCGTGACCGATCCGGACAAGGGCGCCAACGGCATCTCGGCGTTCGTCGTGCACAAGGACGACGAGGGGTTCACCGTCGGTCCGAAAGAAAAGAAGCTCGGGATCAAGGGCTCACCGACCACCGAGCTGTACTTCGAGAACTGCCGCATCCCGGGCGACCGGATCATCGGCGAGCCCGGTACCGGCTTCAAGACCGCGCTGGCCACGCTGGACCACACCCGTCCCACGATCGGCGCCCAAGCCGTGGGCATCGCCCAGGGCGCGCTGGACGCCGCCATCGCCTACACCAAGGACCGCAAGCAGTTCGGTGAGTCGATCAGCACCTTCCAGGCCGTTCAATTCATGCTGGCCGACATGGCGATGAAAGTGGAGGCGGCGCGGCTGATGGTCTACACCGCGGCCGCCCGCGCCGAACGCGGTGAGCCGGATCTGGGCTTCATCTCGGCGGCGTCGAAATGCTTCGCCTCCGACGTGGCGATGGAGGTCACCACCGACGCCGTGCAACTGTTCGGCGGCGCCGGCTACACCATCGACTTCCCCGTCGAACGGATGATGCGCGACGCCAAGATCACCCAAATCTACGAGGGCACCAACCAGATTCAGCGTGTGGTGATGTCACGGGCACTGCTGCGCTGATTCTTTGGGCAAACCCGGGCGTTACCGGATAGGAACCGAATAGGATCGCCCTTTACGTCTGGGGAGCAAAGGCAGGCATGGTTGAAGGGGTGCACCGCGGCCAGGAGTGTGACGTGAAGGACGTGGTGTTCCGTGCCCGCGCCAGATAGTTGGCAGTCGATGTCGCTGCTGCTGGTCGAGGACGACCGGGGCGACGCGGTGCTGGTGGAAGAGCTGATCGCGGAGGCGGTCGCCGATATCGATGTGGTGTGGGCCCGGTCGATGGCGCACGCGGAGCGCGCGTTGGCATCCGCACGTCCCGACTGCGTCCTGCTCGACCTGAACCTGCCCGACGCCAACGGAATCGACGCGCTGGATCGCATCGCCAAACATGATGCGACCGTCCCGATCGTCGTGTTGACCGGGCTGAACGACGAGTACTTCGGGGTTTCCGCGGTCGCCGCCGGCGCGCAGGACTACCTGGTCAAAGGGCGCGTGGAACCCGAGATGCTGCGTCGTGCACTCCTTTACGCGATCGAGCGCAAGCGCGCCGAGCTCATCGCCGCGGACCTGTACGCAAGCGAACTGAGGGCCCGGGAGAACGCGCTGCTCGAACGCGGCCTGCTGCCTTCGCCGCGGCTGCTGGACGAGCCGGGTGTCGACATCGTCACCCGCTACCGGCCCAGCCGCGAGAACGCCTTGTTGTGCGGAGACTTCTACGACGTCGTGCAAACCCCGGACCGGGTGACCCATGTCCTGATCGGCGACGTCGCCGGCCACGGGCCAGACGAGGCGGCCCTCGGCGCGGCGTTACGGATCGCCTGGCGCACGCTCACGTTCGCCGGCATGGACGTCGCGGACCGGATGCCGCAACTGGAGCAGGTACTGCACGCCGAACGCACCGAAAAAGGGGTCTTCGCCACGGTGCTGAGCCTGGAGATCCCTCCCGACGGCGCGCCGATCACCGCGGTCCGCGCCGGTCATCCCGGGATGTTGCTGCACGGGCCCGACACGGTGGAGTGGATCGAACCCCCTTTCGGTCCCGCCCTGGGTCTGCACGCCCACGCCTGGCCGCGGCACAAGATCGAGGTTCCTCCGGGTCACGGGCTGCTGCTGCTGACCGACGGGCTCTTCGAGGGGTATTCGGGTCGGGGCCGCGAGCGTCTCGGCGAGGACGGTTTGCTTGCGCTGGCCCGTGCGCACGCACGATTGCCCGGTCCGGAGTTCGTCGACGCGCTCATCGACGGGGCCGAAGAACGCGCTCGGGCGCACGGCGGACTCACCGATGACATCGCGGTGGTACGCGTGGAGCGGACCACCGGGTGACTTCCGTGCTCACCCGGCTGCGTCGACCTCAGCTCACGGTGCGGGGTTGGCAATTCCTGGTGCTGTTGTCCATGGGCCTGCTGGTGCTGGCGGGCGCGGTGGCCGGTGCAGGGCTGCTGGCTCGCACCGACGAGATGACGCGCGAGATGACCGACAACATCCAGCCGGCGCGCGTTGCGGCGGCCGAGTTGCAGGCGGCGCTGCGCGACCAGGAAACGGGCCTGCGCGGTTACCTGATCTCCGCCGACCGGCAGTTCCTCGCCCCGTACTACGACGGGCAGCACGACGAACTGGCGGCGGCCCATGAGGTCCGGCAGCGAACCGGCTCCCACCCGCACCTGATCGCGGATCTGGACGCGATCGAAAAGGCGGCTGCCTCCTGGCGGGCGAACTATGCCGCGCCGCTTATCGCCAGCGTGGCCCCCAACACTCCCAACCTCGTCAGCAGCGCCACCGCCGAACGCGGCAAGGCCGAATTCGACCACATACGCGACCTTTTCAACGTCGAGAACGCGAACTTGGCCGCGGCCCGGACGCACGCCGCCGACGAGCTCCATCGCGTCGAAGCCTGGCGCGACCGGGTGCTGATCGCCATGGTCGTGGTGTTCTTGCTACCGCGACACTGCTGGGACTGCTGACCCGGTACGCGGTCACCCTGCCGTTGCAATCCCTGGCCGCGGCGTGCCGGCGGATCACCCAGGGCCACTTCGGCGAAGCCATTAGGCCCCCGCGGCGCCCGACGGACATTCGGCGCATCGCGATGGACGTGGAAGACATGCGGCAGCGGATCGTGGAAGAGCTCGAAGCGGCACGGTCGGCCCGGGCGCAGTTGGCCGAGCAGGCGGTCGAATTGCGGCGCTCCAACGCCGAACTCGAGCAGTTCGCCTACGTCGCGTCGCACGATCTGCAGGAACCCCTGCGAAAGATCGCCTCGTTCTGTCAGCTGCTCGAAAAGCGATACGGCGACAAACTCGACGAGCGCGGTGTCGAATACATCGGTTTCGCGGTGGACGGCGCCAAACGTATGCAGGTCGCTCATCAACGATTTGCTCAGCTTCTCCCGGGTCGGCCGGGTGGGCGCAATGCAGGCCGACGTCGACCTGGACAGCGCTTTGGACGACGCGCTGGCCAACCTCGCCGCCGCGATCGAGGAATCGCACGCCGAGATCGTGCGCCCGGCGCAGCGTCTTCCGCGGATCGTCGGGGACCCCACCCTGCTGACGATGTTGTGGCAGAACCTGATCGGCAATGCGGTCAAGTTCCAGAGCGCAGAACACCCACCCCGCATTGTCATCGAATGTCAACGGGGCGCCGGTGATCGCCACGGCGACTGGTTACTGACGGTGACGGACAACGGCATCGGCATCGACGAGGAGTTCGTCGACAAGGTTTTCGTGATCTTCCAGCGTCTACATGGTCGCGACCAGTACTCTGGAACCGGTCTGGGTCTTGCGCTCTGCAAGAAAATTGTCGAGCATCACGGCGGCACAATCCGGATCGATACGACCTACGACCGGGGAACCCGGTTCGAGTTCACGCTGCCCTTAACAGAACGCGCGGAATCCGCCGAACCCGCCGAATCGATCGACGCCGATGGATCACGCTTGGCCGCCCTGGAAGGAGCACACGAATGACACCAGCCAGTCGAGCAATCGACATCCTGCTCGTCGAGGACGATCCGGGCGACGAGCTCATCACCCGGGAAGCGTTCGAGCGCAACAAGCTACGGAACCGGCTGCATGTCGCGCACGACGGAGAAGAGGGATTGAACTACCTCTACCAGCGCGGTGCATACGAGGACGCGAAGCGCCCCGACCTCATCCTGCTCGATCTGAACCTGCCGAAATACGATGGCCGGCAATTGCTCGAGAAGATCAAGTCCGATCCCGATCTCAGTCGTATCCCGGTAGTCGTGCTCACCACCTCTTCGGCGGAGGAGGACATTTTGCGCAGTTACAAGCTGCACGCCAACGCCTACGTCACCAAGCCGGTCGACCTCGACCAATTCATCAACGCGGTCCGCCAGATCGACGAGTTCTTTTTGCAGGTGGTCCGTCTTCCGCAAAGCTGACTTGCTACAGCGCACCAGCGGGCTCGGTGGGGCGCACGATGCCGTGCTGATTCACCTCGTACACGTGCGACGTCGACATGTCGAAGAACATGCCGACGACCTGCAAGGCACCAGAAGCCATGGCGGGGGCCAAGATCGGATGGCGGGCAAGCCTTTCCACCTGCACGGCCACATTGACGACGCTCAGCTGATCGACTTCGCCGAAGCCGCCTGCCTGCGCGCTCGCCCGTGCCGGATGGCGATCGCGGTACGCGACGAGACTGTCGCGGGCATAGTCGAGCCACCCGCTCATCGCCGTGGCCGGTCGATCCCCAGCGTCCCGCGTGTCCTGCAGCAGTTGCGTCATCGCGCCGCATGACGAATGTCCGCACACGACAACCGAACTCACCTCTAGCTGGTCAACCGCGAACTCGAGCGCGGCGTCGACCGAGCGATCGGCGGGATCGCTCGGTACCAGGTTGCCGACGTTGCGCACGGTGTAGAGGTCACCGGACCCGCTGGCGGTGATGAGGTCGGGCATGATCCGCGCGTCGGCACACGTGAGGAACACCGTCTTCGGTTTGGCGCCATCTTCAGTGCTGTTCGGCCACGGCACCTGGTCGATCGAGCGAGGCGTGTAGTGGCGCTTGGGTCGACTGGTATGCGCGTGCTGCATCATCGCAGGCGTCGTCTCGACGATGATCACCGTTGCGCCGGTCGACTCGTGGGCGTGTCTCCAATCGGAAATGGCCTCGGACACCGCCTCGTCGATGTAGTCCGCGTTGAGCGTCAATCGCACGTCCGAACCCGGCGGCAACTCGGACAGCACCTTGGTCAGCCGGGGTAATAGCAGGAAGCTGAGCGTGCCGTCGATGTCGACCCGCCAATGCTTAGACTCGTCGCCGTACGGTCTGGCCACGATCGGCGCGCGCACCAGCCGGGTCAACAGCATGACGATCGCGACGACAAGCCCAATCGCCACGCCGTCGAGCAGGTTGAGGAATACCACACACACGATGGTGATGACGTAGACCGCGAAATTGCCTGTGCGCCAGGCAAGTTTGATGTGGGCCAGCTTGACGAGCTGGATTCCGATCACGATCAGCAGGCCGGCCAGCGCCGACTTGGGAATGAGCTCCACCAGTTCGGTGAACATCGACGCGAACAGCAGGATCCACACGCCGTGCAGAATTGTCGACATCCGAGAGCGCGCGCCGGCCGCCACGTTGGTGGAGCTGCGCACGATGACGCCGGTGACCGGCAACCCGCCGAGCAATCCCGACACCACGTTCGCGCTGCCCTGCCCGATCATCTCCCTGTCGAAGTTCGTGCGAGGCCCGTTGTGCAGCTTGTCGATTCCGACCGCCGACAACAGCGACTCGACGCTGGCGATGAGGGCGACGGTGAGGACTCCCAAGGCGATCTCGCCGATCTCGCCGGCAAACGGCTCCCCGGCGGGGCTCGTCGCCGGAAGGTGCGGCAGGCTGATGGCCTTGAAGAAGTTGGCCGAGAGCTCGATTCGGTCGACACCTTCCAGGTGCGCAGCCTCCGCGACGACGGTCGCCACCACGATGGCCACCAGCGCGCTCGGGACGAGACGCGCCTTGGCGGGCAGCTTCGGCCATAACAACAAAATGGCGATGACGATCCCGCCGACGAAAACTTCGCCTAGTTCGTGATGCAGGATCCCACTCGGCAACGCCTTGATGTTCTCCCACGCCGAGCTGCGCGACTTCCCGCCCATCAGAACGTGAATCTGCTGCAACACGATGGTGACCCCGATGCCCGCCAGCATCGCGTGCACCACCACCGGAGCAACGCCCAGCGCGGCGCGCGCCACCCGAACCACCCCGAACAGGATCTGTAGCGCGCCCGCGCAAACGGTGATCACACACGTCATCTGCCAACCGAAGTCGTCGATCAGTCCAGCGACCACCACGGTCAGGCCCGCGGCCGGCCCGCTGACCTGAAGCAGCGAGCCGCCGACGGAGCCGGCGACGATGCCGCCCACCACCGCGGCGATCAAACCGGCCATCAGCGGGGCCCCGGAGGCGATGGCGATTCCTAGCGACAGCGGCAGCGCAACCAGAAACACAACGAGGGATGCGGGCAGGTCGTAGCGCAGATTGCGCAGGATTGACCCGGCTTGCATCGACTCATTCTGAATGCAAGCTACGGCGATTACTGCACATTGCCTGAACGCGGTCTGCGGCTCATCGGAAATTCATTTCTATCCCGACTCCGAATGCCGCCGCGCGAACCAGCTGATCAGCCGCCCGAAAACGTTCAGCAGCAGCAGGAACACGATCAGCAGGAAGGCCGCGTCATAGGACAAATCCTGCGCCGACGACGACGGCAGGTTGTAAAACGTCCAGATCGGATAGGTCAGGTAGGCGACCGGCGAGTGGGTGAGCTGTCCCGTCGGCGGCGCATCCGACCAGCCCGCCGTGTACAGCATCGGCGCCGTCTCGCTGATCGCCAGCGCGAGCGCCACCAGCATGCCGGTGACGATCCCGGGCACCGCCGGCTTCAGCACGATCTTGCGCAGGGTCCAACCGAACGGCAGCCCAAGTGCCTCCGCCCCTTCCCGGTACGACGTCGGCACCTGAGACAGCGCGGACTCGGTGGCCTTGGTGATGTACGGAATGCTCATCACCGACAGCACCGCCACCCCGGCCGCCAAAGAAAAACCCCAGTCGAAGTCCACCACGAGTGCGATGTAGCCGACGTAGCCGAGCACGATGGACGGCACACCGGCCAGCACCTCGTAGGCGCCCCGCAGAATCGAACGTGTTCTGCCGGTGGCGAATTCGGACAGATAGATCGCGGCCAGCACGCTGACGGTACCGGCCACCAGCGCGACCCCGAGACCGAGGACCGCGGTGCCGACGATGGCGTTGCGCAGCCCACCGCCTCCCGGGCCAAGACTGCCCTGGCTGTCCCGCAGCAGCACGCTGAAGTGGAACACCGGCCACGCGCGGCCGACGACCCCGATCAGCATCCACAACGTCGGGCCGATCACCACCGCCAGGCAACACAGGCAGCCCGCCCAGAACACCGAGTTGACGATCCCGCGCCGAGTCACGACCGACCGCATCTCAGACACCCGCATGTCAAACACCACGGCCCACCGGCAGCGCGGTGCTCGACGACCGGCGCACCAATGCCCGGGCCGCCATGCTCGTCAGCAAGGTGATCAGCATCAGCACCAGCGAAACCTCGGCGAGCGTCCTGATCGCGAAGTTGGTCGAGTCGGTCAGCGCCGAATCCAGCTGCGACACCACGGTGGCGGCGATGGTGGTCATGGTCGAGTAGATGTTGGACGGCAGCGCACCCAACTCCGCCCCCGACACCATGGCGACGGCCATCGTCTCCCCCAGCGCACGCCCCAGCCCCAGAACCACAGCGCCGACGATGCCGCTGGACACCCACGGCAGGGTGACCCGGCGCACGGACTCCCAATCGGACATGCCCAGCGCGGTCGCGCCCTCGCGGGGCAGCATCGGCACCTGCCGGAGCAGGTCCCGGGTGGTGCTGGCGATGATCGGAATGATCATCACCGCCAGCACCAGACCGGAGACCAGCATGCCCTCCCCGTTGCCGGTGTTGCCGCGGAAGTAGTCGAGCACCGGCACATTTGGAGCATTGCGGGCGATCACCGGCGCGACGTGGTGCGCGATGAACGGACCGAACGTCATCGCCCCCCACAGTCCGACGACGACGCTGGGGATGCCGGCCAGCACCTCGAGCACCATGCCGATGGCCGACGCCAGACGCTTGGGCAACCGGTCCACGATCGCCAGCGCCGCCCCGATCGACACCGGCACCGCCACGATCAGGGCGATCGCGGAGCTCGCCAGGGTCCCGACGATCAGTGGCAACGCGCCGTAGACCGCGCCGGCAGGATGCGCGACACCGTGGCTGGTCTCGACGCTGCCGTAGGTGTTGCCCGGATTCCAGTCGATGCCGGTGAAAAAATGCCACCCGTTCACGCTGATCGCCGGCAGCGCCTCGATGACCAGCGTCGCCAGCACGAACACCAGCGCGAGCAGCGGCACCACCGCACTGAAGCGGCCCGCCCACCGGACGGTGCGGCCCTCCTGGCGTTGCTGCTGGGTGTGGCGCGCAGGCGTGGGCTTGCGGAGCCCAGGCGACGCAGCGATGCTCACCGGGTACTACTTAGCCGGTGATCTTGGCGATCTGGGCGTCGGACAACTTCGCGACCCCGGCCGGCAGCGGTTGCATGTGCTCCTGATCCAAGAACGAGGGGGCGTTTCCGTCGGTCACCGCCCAGTTCAGGAAAGCCTGCATCGTCTGCGCCGTGGCGGGATCCTTCTGGCCGCTATAGACGACGGCGTACTCGTAGTTGACCATCGGGTAGCCGTCCGCGGCCGGCCCGTTGATCAGCGAGACGACCTGGTTCGCCGGGGTCTGCGAGGCGAAGCTGGCGGCCTCGGCGCCGATGCTCTGGGCGTCGGGCAGCAGGTAATTCCCTGAGGCATTCGCCATTTGAGCCTCGCCCAGCCCCTTCTGGTTGGCCTGGTCCAGGTAGCTGACGCCGATGTAGGCGACGCAGCCGGGGGTCGCCGCGCAGCCGCTCACCATGCCGCCGGCGCCGTTCTCACCCAGCGCGCCCGGCACCGCGGGGAACGCGACGGTGGTGCCGAAGCCCGGCGACTTGCCCCAGCCGCCGGGGTCTTGCTTGGAGAGGTATTGGGTGAACACGAAGGTGTCGCCGGATCCGTCGGAGCGGTGTAGCGGAACTACCGGCGTGGCCGGCAGGTTGACCCCGGGGTTCAGGGCGGCGATCTGTGGGTCGTTCCAGGTTTTGATGGTGCCCTGATACATGGCCGCCAGCACCTTGCCGTTCAGGTTCAGGTGCTGATTGGCGCCGGGCAGGTTGTAGTTGACCTGTTCGGCGGAAACGGCCAGCGCGATGTTCATCAGACCCTGGTGTGCCGACATGTCACCGTCGGACAGGTAGGCGCCGGAGGCCCCGATGTTGACCGTCCCGGCAGCGGCCTGGGAGATCCCCGCACCCGATCCCGTGGCCCCGGTGCTGATGCTGACATTCGGATATTTCGCGTGGTAAGCCGGAACCCATTGATTCATCAGGGGATAAAGCTCGGTGGCACCGGTCTCCGACAACGCCACGTTCGACGTCGCGGGGGTGGCGGCGGGGCCGGCAGAGCCATCGGCGGGTGCACCCGAACCGGTTGTCGAGTGTGCGCCGCATGCCGCCGCGACCAGCGCCACCGGCACAGCGGCCATCAGGGTACGCAAACGAATTCTCATTAGGCACAACCTTTCTCACTGTTATTTCGATCCCCGTTTGCCCCCACTTAGGCTTGTGGAACTCCAAGAAGTCCACGATCGCCGAACAACCCGGAGATGTACCGAACGGTTTCGGCGTGCTTCGGCGCCAAGAACAACTGCTCGGTGGGCCCTTCCTCGACGAGCCTGCCGTCGAAGAACAGGGCCGTCCGGTCACCGATGCGGGCGGCCTGGGCCAGATCGTGGGTCACCATCACCACGGTGAGCCGATCGGCCAGTGAGCGAATGAGCTGTTCGATCTTTTCGGTGGTGTTCGGGTCCAGCGAGGAGGTGGGCTCGTCGAGCAGCAGCACCTCGGGGTTCACCGCGAGCGCGCGGGCCAGGCACAGCAACTGCTGCTGACCGCCGGAGAGCCGGAACGGCGAATCGCCGAGACGATCCTTGACCGCATCCCAGAGGCCGACCTCGGTGAGCCGTGCCTCGGCGACGGTTTTGAATTCCTTGCGCGGCACCATTTTGTGGGCACGCACGCCGGCAACAACATTGTCGATGATTGACATCGGGAATGGATTAGGCCGCTGGAACAGCATGCCGACTCTGCGGCGAAACTCCATCAGGTCGTGGTTGGTGAAGATGCTCTGCCCGTTCAGCAGTACGTCCCCGCTGTGGCGGTACCCGGAGACCTTGTCGTTCATCCGATTCAGGGTCCGCAGGAAGGTGCTCTTGCCGGAGCCGGTCGGCCCCAGCAGGGAGGTGACCGCACGCGCGGGGAAGTTCAAATTCACTTGATCCAGAACGGTTTTGGCGCCGAAACCGAGGGTGAGGTTTACCGCCGCCATGGCCGGAGGAGCGGCATCGGCATCATCGGCATGGAGGCCACCGGCGGGAGCGTCGAGTTTCTCGGGGCTAATCAACACGACACAAAGTTACGTCGCCGAACGGCGTTGAGAACCCCGCGAAACCATGCTCTGCTTATCTTCAAAGGCGCCGCTAATCGGGTGCTTATCTTATTGAACGGCGCCGCGAATCCTCTGCTCAATCAAAGGCGCCGCTCATCGTCCACCCATGTTCGGGGGTTTTGATGTTCATGTGTTTCGGGGGGCTCCCCGGTGGCGGAGCGATCGTGGCCGTCGCCCCGAATAATGGAGGAGTTCCTATGCGACTCAACCGATCTGGCGCACTGCTGAGTCTCTTAGCTGCCAGCGCAGTTGTGCTTTCGGGATGCGGCAGCACTACCCACGCCTCGTCGTCGGCAGCCAGCCCCGCGCCTTCGCCGGTGCAATGTGGCGGCAAGAAGCAACTCAAGGCCAGCGGCGCGACCGCGCAAGAGAACGCGATGGAGCAGTTCGTCTACGCCTACGTGCATGCCTGCGCGGGCTACACGCTGGACTACAACGCCAACGGCTCCGGCGCCGGGGTGACTGATTTCCTCAGTAACGTCACCGATTTGGCGGGTTCCGGCGATCCGTTGAGCCCGTCGAAGGGTCAGGTCGACCACGCGGCACAGCGGTGTGGTTCGCCGGCGTGGGATCTTCCGGCGGTGTTCGGACCGATCGCGGTCACCTACAACATCAACGGGGAGAACTCGCTGAAACTCGACGGGCCAACGCTCGCAAAGATTTTCAACGGCAGCATCACCCGCTGGGATGACCCGTCGATCAAGGCGCTCAACCCCGGCACCAACCTGCCGTCCGAGCCGATTCACGTCTTCTTCCGCAGCGACCAATCCGCGGACACCTCGAATTTCGAGCAATACCTCGATGCCGCATCCAACGGCGCGTGGGGCAAGGGCGTCGGCCAGACCTTCGGCGGGGGAGTCGGTGACGGCGCCAGCGGCGACAACGGCACGTCGGCGGCCGTGCAAAACACGGAAGGGTCGATCACCTACAACGAGTGGTCGTTCGGGGTAGGCAGGCAATTGAGCATGGCGCAGATCATCACGTCTGCGGGCCCCGACGCGGTGGCGATCACCACCGACTCGGTGGCCAAAACGATTGCCGGAGCGAGGATCACGGGGCAGGGCAACGACCTGGTGGTGGACACGTCGTCGTTCTACAAGCCGACGCAGCCCGGCGCGTACCCGCTCGTGGAGGCGACCTACGAGATCGTGTGCTCGAAGTACCCGGATTCCGCGACCGGGGCGGCGGTAAAGGCATTCATGCAGGCGGCAATTGGCGCCGGCCAAGTCGGTTTGGACCAGTACGGCTCCATTCCGCTGCCGAGCTCGTTCCAGGCCAGGGTCGCGGCAGCCGTGAACGCGATCTCATGAGTACGCGCGGTCAAAGAGCCTCGGGTGAAGGGAGCGTCGGAAAGTGAACGATTGTGAGCTGGCTTCGCGGGCAGGAACGCGTTTCGGGCCCTATCAGCTGGTGCAGTTGCTGGGTCGGGGCGGAATGGGCGAGGTCTATCAGGCCGAGGACACCCGCAAGCACCGGGTGGTGGCGCTGAAGCTGATCTCGCCGCAGTTCTCGAACAACTCGGTTTTTCGCGCGCGGATGCAACGCGAGGCCGACACGGCGGGGCGGCTCACCGAGCCGCACATCGTGCCGATCCATGACTACGGCGAGATCGACGGGCAGTTCTTCGTGGAGATGCGCCTGATCGACGGCGCCTCGCTGCGCAGCCTGTTGAAGCACTACGGTCCACTGAACCCCGCGCGAACGGTGGCCATCGTGCGCCAGATCGCGGCCGCGCTGGACGCCGCGCACTCCAACGGCGTGACGCACCGCGATGTCAAGCCGGAAAACATCCTGATCGGCGGCAACGACTTCGCGTATCTGGTGGATTTCGGTATCGCCCGCGCCGCCACCGACCCGGGGTTGACCCAGAGCGGGACCGCGGTGGGCACCTACAACTACATGGCCCCAGAGCGGTTCACCGGAGACGAAATCACCTACCGCGCCGATATCTACGCGCTGGCCTGTGTGTTGGGCGAGTGCTTGACCGGGGCGCCGCCGTACCAATCCGACAGTGTCGAACGCCTGGTCGCCGCGCATCTGCTCGACCCTGTCCCGCGGCCCAGTCAGCAGCTGCGCCCCGGGATGATTCCGGTCGCCCTGGATCAGGTGATCGCCATGGGCATGGCCAAAAACCCCGACGAGCGTTTTCGCACCGCCGGCGAGCTGGCCGCCGCCGCCCACGACGCGCTGACCGGACCCGAGCAGCGCCTGGAAACCACGATTCTGCGGCAAGCCGACAACGGGAGCCTGGTCGGCGGCGGCCCTGACGCGCTGCGTGCGGCGTCGCGGGCCTATTACGGGGCCGTTCCCAACCTCGGGCCCAGCGACGAGACAGTAGTCGGGCCCGCGGTGCGGTCCCTGCCTGTCCCCGTGCCCGAGCGAGGGAGCGGCGCCAGCTGGCCCCCGGTGATGCAGGACTTCACGCACGGCGCCCGGAAGCCCGGCCGCAAACGTAAGCGCTGGGTCATCGCCGGCGCTGCCGCACTGGCGCTCGTCTCGGCCATCGGCGTCACCGGCTACCTGGGAACGCGTCCGTCGTCGGCGTCCTCGAAGCCGGTCTCCGGGCAATCCGTGCTGCCGTTCAACGGCATCGACTTCCGTCTCTCGCCCGGCGGGGTGGCACTGGATAAGGCCGGCGATGTGTTCGTCACGAGTGAAGGCATGTACGGGAGGGTGGTGGAGTTGCCGGCCGGGTCGAGCACCCCGACGGTGCTGCCGTTCAGCGGCCTGTACCAACCGCAGGGGTTGGCGGTGGACAACGCCGGCGCGGTGTACGTCGCCGATTTCAACAACAGGGTGATCAAGTTGGCGGCCGGGTCGAACAACCAGACCGTGCTGCCGTTCAGCGGTCTCAACTACCCCGAAGGGGTGGCGGTGGACGGCCAGGGTGACGTGTATGTCGCCGACCGCGGCAACAGCAGGGTGTTGAAGTTGGCGCCCGGGTCGAATGCCCAGACGGTGCTGCCGTTCACCGGGCTGAAGAACCCCGATGGTGTGGCGGTCGATCCCGCCGGCAACGTCTTCGTCACCGACACCGACAACAACAGGGTGCTGGAGTTGGCGGCCGGGGCGGCCAGCCAGACCGTGCTGCCGTTCACCGGTGTCAGCGTGCCCTGGGGTATCGCGGTGGACAACGCCGGCACGGTCTACGTCACGCAACACGACGCCAACCAGGTGATGAAATTGGTGTCCGGGTCCAACACCCCGACCCTGCTGCCGTTGACGGGGCTCAACACCCCCTTGGGCGTGACGATGGACAACATCGGCAATGTGTACGTCGCCGACCGCGGTAACGACAGGGCGGTCAAGCTCACGCCCTGAGTATCACGACGCGGGTTGCGGTGCGTTGAGAAACTCGTCGTTGTGTTGGCCGGCGGCCGGCGGGGGATCGGTGGCCGCGGCGTCAAAGCTCGAGTAGCGGGCGGGCAAGCGGACCACGGTGATGGCCCCAATCTCGGGGTCGCCGCTGCCGACTGTCAGTGCGAGGTCGTTTTCGGCGAACAGCTCGGTGCCGACGACCTGCTTCCAGGTGTAGGCGAGGCAGGCCATCAGACCGCCATCCTGCAGCGCCTCAACCCATTCGGCGGCGGTCTTGGCGGCCAGCGCCGACTCCAGTTCCTCGGTCAACTCGGGGTAATTGATCGCCCGTGAGCGCTGGTCGGCGAACCGCTCGTCGTCGATGAGGTCCGGCCGGCCGATGATCTGGCACAGCTTGGCCCAGTGCTTGGGCACATAGGCGCTGATGACCAGGTAGCCGTCGGCGGCCTTAAACGCATCCGACGGCTGGGTGGCAAATCCAACTCCCTTGCGTCGTTGAGTCTTTGGTGCGGATTCCGGTTTGGGAGCTTCGCTCGGCTTGTTCAGGTGGATGGTTAATTGACTGGCCTGCAGGCTGACCGCGACGTCATACATCGCGACGCGCACGACGTCGCCCACCCCGTGGCGCTCACGGTTGAGCAGTGCGGCCAGCACCGCCTGGGCCAGCACGTGACCGCTGGCGGCGTCGACGAGTTGGAATGGAATGATCTGCGGCTTGCCGCTGGGTGTGGGCATCCCGGTGGTCATGCCCGACTCGGCCGCGACCATAAGGTCGACGCCCGGTCGGCTGCCGTGCGGGCCGTTGCCGCCGTAGGCCGACAGGCGCGCGTAGATGAGTTTGGGGTTGCGGGAACGCATTTCGTCGGGGCCCAGGCCCATGCGTTCCATCACGCCGGGGCGAAACCCTTCCAGCACAACGTCCGCGGTATCAACCAGCCGCAGTATCTGCTCCTTGGTTTCCGCACTGGTGAGGTCCGCTACCACCGACTTCTTGCCGCGATTGTGGGGGAAAAACAGCGTGGCCAGCGGCGGGCGTCCGGGCAGGACGGCGGTGATGTGCCGGGCCGCCTCGCCGGCGGGCGCCTCGATCTTGATCACCTCGGCGCCGAGGTCGGCCAGCACCTGCCCGGCCATCGGTCCGGCTATGTTCTGGGTGAAGTCGAGTACCCGGAAACCGTCAAGTGGCTTGGGGGGGTTGCTGTTTGGCATCAGCCGGCCTTTCGTTCCTGCAACACCGCGGTGCAGTAGTAGTTCCTGGCGAAGGGCGCTTCGGGATCACTGGATTGCAGCGGAAGCCCGTTGTCGGCCAACAACTGATTCAGCGGTATGGGATCCACGCGCCAGCCACGCTCGCCCAGGTAGGTCGCGACGTCGTTGCGGTCGCCGGGGAAGCCGAGGTTTTCCAGCTCGACGTCGAGACCCCGCTCACGCCAGCGCAGGGTGGCGCCGTTCAACGCCTGGAGGTTGGCCGCGGAATTCAGGAACACTTCGGCCACCAGCCGGCTGCCTTCCGCACTGAGCGCGGTGATGCTGTCCAGCAACCGATCCTGGGCGTCGGCGGGCAGGAACCCGAGCAGGCCCTCGGCGGCCCATGCGGCGGGTTGCCCGGAGTCGAACCCCGCCTGTCGCAGCGCCGACGGCCAATCGTGGCGCAGGTCGATCGCGACGGCCCGGATGTCGGCCGTGGGCTGTGCGCCGAGCGCACCGATCGTGGTGGTCTTGAACTCGATGACTTGCGGCTGGTCGATCTCGAACACCGTCGTGCCCGGCACCCAGGGCAGTCGGTATCCCCGTGCGTCGAGCCCGGCGGCCAAGATGACCACCTGGCGGATGCCCGCCGTGGCCGCCTCGGAGAAGAACGCGTCGATATAGCGGGTGCGCGCCGCCAGCAGGTCGGTCATGCGTTGCATGCCCCACGCCGCACCGGGGTCGTCGACATCGGCGGAGTCGAGGTCCCCGGCGGCCCATCGGGTGAAGAAGTCGACGCCCACGGCGCGCACCAGCGGCTCGGCGAACGGATCATCGATCAGTGTGGCCCTGGTGGCCCTGGCTCGTCCCGAGGCCACCATGGTGGCGGTCGCTCCCACGCTGGTCGCCAGATCCCAGGTGTCGTTCTCGCTGCGCCCCACCCTGGTGGTCCCTTCTCCCGCTGTGCGCTACTGATTAGACAGAGTAACGAGCCGCGCCGGGTGGCGTAACACGACTGACACCCGACAGTGGCGGTTTCGAGCCGATTCGGAGACCATCGCACACCTACCATCACCGGATGACCATGACCCATCCCGTCGGCCGCGGTGTCGTAGGCGATGTCCGCTGCCACGGATCCGTACCCGCTTGGCCGGTGCCGGTCGGGTGGGACGCCGGGTGGCAGCAGAACGCCCGGTGGGCACGGTGGCTGGCCTGGATCAGCCTGGCCGTGGTGCTCATCGAGGGCGTCATCGGGCTGTGGCAGGGCCTGGCGGTCGGATCGGTCGCCTTGACCGGGTGGGCGCTCGGCGGCGGGGCCGAGGCGCTGGCCAGCGCGATGGTGGTGTGGCGCTTCAGCGGTGCCCGCACCATGTCCCAGACGGCGGAGCGCCGCGCCCAACGCGGTGTGGCGGTGTCGTTCTGGCTGACCGCGCCGTATATCGCCGCCGAGTCCATTCGCGACCTGATGGGTGGGCACCACGCCGAAACGTCGGTGATCGGCATCGGCCTGACGGCGCTGGCCCTGGTGCTGATGCCGGCGCTGGGCCGGGCCAATCATCAATTGGGCACGCGACTGGGTTCGCAGGCCACCGAGGGCGAGGGAACGCAGAACTATCTGTGCGCGGCCCAGGCCGCCGGTGTGCTGGTCGGCCTCGCGATCACTGCTTTCTGGACGGGCGGCTGGTGGGTTGACCCCGCGATCGGCCTCGCGATCGCCGGTATCGCGGTCTGGCAGGGCATCCGCGCCTGGCAGGGCCACGATTGCGGCTGCTGAGGAGATGTTGAAGTCTCAGTCCAGGCGGTAGCGGATCAGCCGAGAGCTGTTGGCCACCACCGCAACCGACGATGCGTTGTGCAGGATCGCGGCCAGCACGGGGGACAGCGCGCCGCCCGCCCCGATCAGCAACCCGGCCGCGTTGACGGCGATGGACATGCCGTAGTTCTCCCGGATCACGTCGACCGCCCGCGCGCCCAGATCGCGCACGTCGAGCAGGCGATGCAGATCGTCGTTGGCCAGTGCCACGTCGGCGGTTTCGACCGCGACGTCGGTTCCGGCCAGCCCCATGGCAATTCCGATGTCGGCGGCCGCCAGCGCCGGAGCGTCGTTGATGCCGTCGCCGACCATGCCGACGACGTAGCCCTCTTCCTGCAGATTCCGCACCACCTCGAGCTTGTCTTCCGGCATCACCTCGGCGCGCCACTCGTCGATCCCCAGCTCGCCGGCAACGACCTCGGCGATGTCCGGATGATCCCCGGTGAGCATGACGATCCGGCGAATTCCGTTGGCCCGCAACTTCGTCAGTACCGCGGCGGCCTCGGGCCGCACTTCGTCGCGCAGGCTGATCAGCCCCACCAGCGTGCCGTCCACCGCGAGCAGCAGCGGGGTCTCGGCCTGGCTGCGCAGCTTGGCGACCCACTCCGACGCCTTCTTCGGCACCTTCACCTTTTCGGCGCGCAGCAGCGACGGGCTGCCCAGCAGCAGGGTCCGCCCGTCGGCCCAGGTGCGCATGCCCAGGCCCACCAGCACCTCGCACTCCTCGTGCGGCGGGATGCTGATGTGGCGTTCCTCGGTCGAGCGGATCACCGCTTCGGCCAGCGGGTGCCGGGAGTGGATCTCCGAGCTGGCCGCATAGGCCAGCACCTGCTCGGGCTGCCAATCCTTATGCATGGCAACGATATTGGTGACCACCGGTCGCCCGACTGTCAACGTCCCGGTCTTGTCGAACACGATCGCGTCGACCCGGCCCGCCTGCTCGAGGTGCGATCCGCCCTTGATCAGGATGCCGCGGCGGGCGCCGTTGCCGATGGCGGCGCTGATCGCAGTCGGGGTGGCCAGTCCCACCGCGCACGGGCACGCGATCAGCAGCATGGTCATCGCGCGGCGGACGTCGCCGGTGATCGCCAGGGTGATGGCCGACACGATGAACGAGGTCGGAACGAAGCGGCGAGAGAAGTTCTCGCCGACCGTCTGGATCGGCGCCCGATCATGCTGCGCCTCTTCGACTCTGGTGATGATGCGCCCGATGGCGGTTTGATTGCCGACGGCGCTCGGCGCGCACCACCAGGCGTCCGCGCACCACGACCGATCCGGCGTGCACCTGCGCGGCGACGCACGACGCTGACCGGCAGGTTTTCGCCGGTGATCGCGGATTGGTTGACGATCGCCTCGCCGTCGACCACCTCGCCGTCGACCGGGATCGCGACGTGATCGTGCACCACCACCTCGTCGCCGATCTGCAAGGTGTCGATCGGCACCTGCACTTCGGTGCCGCCGTCGGGCCCCTCCGCCAGACGGACCCAGGCCGTGTCCTGGCTGCCGCGCAGCAGCTCCGAGATGGCCCGCCGGGTGCGCCGCAGGGTCAGATCCTGTAGGTACTCACCGATGTTGAGCAACCACAGCACGGTCAGCGCGACCACGTTCTCGCGCAGGATCAGGCTGGCCACGGTCGCCGCCGAGACCAGCGCGTCGGTGCCGGCCCGGCCGGAGCGAAGCGAGCGCAGCGCGCCGCGCAGGAACGGATACCCGGTGAAGATCGTCACGCCGCTGGCCACCACCCGGCCGCTGGGGCCGAGGAGCGGCGGCCGCGCGAACACGTAGCGGCGCACACCGAGCAGGGCCAGCGCGGCGCCGCCGATGACCATGCGAAGGACGTCGGTGTTGCGGATCTCGGAGGAATGCGGCGCGCGGGCGGGGATCAGATCCGCGGCGACGTGTGCGGCGTCATCGATCGCCGCCAGCACCGCGGCGCGGTCGCAACGCTTCGGCGCGTACCACACGACGACGGATCCGGTGCGCGGGTAGGCGTGCACCACCCGCACGCCGTTGCACTTGGCGACTGCCTCTTCGACCGCGACGGCGCGCCGGGAGTTGCAGCGGACCCAGGCGACCTGAACCCGCATGCGCCCGGCCGCGTCCGAAACCACCTGTAGGGCGGGCTCTTTGGTGAGGGCGAGGGTCACGTCAGGTGGTCAGTGGTCGTGCTCGCGCACTTGGGAATGATCCGAGCCGACGGCCGGCGTGGGTGCCTCCTCGCCGATACGCTCGCGGGCTTCGGCCATCACGTCGCCGATCTTGAGCCTTGCCGATTCGGCGGCCTCCTCGGCCTTGCGGGTTCCGCGCAGCCCCAGTTCGGCCGCGGATACGGCGGTCTCGTGCAGCGGCGCCTTATCCAGGGCCTTGCGCGCCAGCTCGTAGGCGGTCACTCCGACCAATCCCGTGACCACCGTCCCTGCAGCTTTAGCCAACAGCCCGTACACCGCCATTGCCCTAACCTTCCGTGCTGGTCTGTCTGCGTTGTCCCCGACGTTAACATCGCAATATAGCGATATCAATATGGATCGGGGCGACCGCGAATCCCTGTCGGACGTGCCCAGTCGTACGTTTGGACTATGATGCGCGCATCAGACGTTGGTCGGCAGGAGCGCGGGTAGGCGATCGCGCGTTCGAGCGTGGCCGAACACATGTTCGATCGAACGCATGCCTCGCGGGCCGCGCCGGAGTCTGCGGCGTTGGTGGAGCGCCTGCGCGGGGCTGCTCGCGCGGAGAACCGGGCAGCCGCTGAGCAGCTCGAAGTGATCGGGCAGTTGTTCACCTTGCGGTACTCGTCGTGCTCGGAGACCGACGACTGGGCGATCGACACCGAGGCTGCGGTGGCCGCGGAGGTGGGGGCGGCGTTGCGGATCAGCCAGGGCCGCGCGGCTTCCCGGTTGCGCTATGCCCGGGCGATGCGTGAGCGGCTCCCGCAGGTCGGTGAGGTGTTCAAGGCGGGCGATATCGACTATCGGGCATTTCAGACGATCGTGTACCGCAGTGATCTGATCACCGACCCCGACATCATGGCCGCCGCGGATGCGCAACTGGCGGTCAATGTGGCGCGTTGGCCCTCGATGAGCCAGGGCCGGCTGGGCGCCCAGGTCGACAAGATCGTGGCCCGCGCCGACGCGGATGCGGTGCGGCGACGCACCGAGCAGCAGGCTGACCGCGAGATCTGGATCGGCGCCGAGCAAGAGGGCCTGTCCCAGATTATCGGCAGCCTGTTCACCGTCGACGCCCACGCCCTGGACAAACGCTTGAATGCCTTGGCGGCCACGGTGTGTGCCCACGACCCCCGCACCAAAGACGAGCGCCGCGCCGATGCCCTGGGAGCGCTGGCCGCCGGCGCCGACCGGCTGGGCTGTCGCTGCGGGCGCGCTGACTGCGCAGCGGGCAAGCGGCCCGCGCCCTCGCCGGTGACCATCCACGTCATCGCCGAACAAGCCACCCTCAACGGGACCGGAACAGCGCCGGGCTCCGAGATCAATGCCGACGGGCTGATCACCCCCGAGCTGGTCGCCGAACTCGCGAGGTCGGCCAAACTGGTCCCGCTGGTCCACCCGGGCGACGCCGCACCCGAGCCGGGCTACACCCCCTCGAAGGCGCTGGCCGATTTCGTGCGCGCCCGCGACCTGACCTGCCGGTGGCCCGGCTGCGACGTCCCCGCGGTCAACTGCCAGCTCGACCACACGATTCCGCATGCCCAAGGCGGGCCCACCCACGCGGGCAACCTGAAGTGTTATTGCCCGACTCATCACCTTCTAAAGACTTTCTGGGGCTGGCGGGAGAAGCAACTATCCGACGGCACCCTGATCCTGACCTCCCCGGCCGGGCACACCTATGTCACCACCCCCGCCAGCGCCCTGCTCTTCCCCAGCCTGTGCCACGCCGTCGGCGGCATGCCGGCACCCGAAGCCGACCCACCACCGGATGACCGTGCCCAGCGGACTGCCATGATGCCCAAACGCCGCCGCACCCGCACCCAAGACCGCGCCTACCGCGTGGCCACCGAACGCCAAGCCAACCACCAAGCCCGCATGGCCCGCCAGGCTGAGCACGCCGGACCCGCCCCACCCGACGACGACCCTCCACCCTTTTAGAGGACCCGGGTGACCTTCTCGGTCTCGATCCGGCGCTGCAAGGTGGCCGGATCGGGGTTGGCCACCTGCACCAGCGACGCGCCGACGGCCATGATCGCCAGCAGCCCGTCCACCAATTCGCTGGGCCCGGTCCACGAGGCGCTGGACAGCACTCGGTCTTTTGATGTCAAACCCCTTGTCGCCGCCGACGTTTCGCATGCGGCCAGGATTTCGTCCACCGATCGCCCGGCCAGCGCCGGCCCGGGAACACGTTCGGGAACGATCTGATCGCCGTGCACCCGCACCGCGGTCGCATAGTCGGTGACGCCGATCGGCAGGTCGGGTACCGGCCGGCCGAACGGGTCCAGCGACAGCACCGCCACCTCGCCGCCGGACACAACCGTGTCGGCCTCTTCCAGCCGTTCGGCGGTGCACAGCGCGATGTCGGCTGCAGGGTCGTCCAGGACCGCCTCGGCGCCGATCCACCACACCCCGAACAACGCCGCCGCCGTCTGCCAATGAGCCGGGAGCAGGATCGCGATCCGGCTGGCCGGGCCGGCGCCGAGCTCGTCGCGCAACAGGTTGCCGGTCTTGGCGGCCCAGTTGGCCAGGGTTACCGCGGACAATTCGATGCGCTCGCCGGAGGCGTCGTCGTAGTAGGTGATGCGCGGGCCGACCGGGTCGGCGCGCAGCATCGGGTCCAAAATCGCCCCGCTGAGCGTGGTCGGCGCGGTCAGTTGATGCACTCGGGCTTGTCGGAGCCGGCGGTAAGGACCGGCGAGGGTGGGGGCGCGCTCCCGTCGGAGGATCCGCCGTTGGACGCACGCGCGGGCGTCACTTGACTGGTCAGGCCGCCGCCCGAAAGCCCGGAGCCCGGACCGGTGTAGTCGTCGGCCAGCACCACCCGGACCGATCCCTGCGGTATCGACGCATCGGCGACGACCGGCAATCCACCGAGTTCCTTTGATATTTGCTGCGCGCCCAGGTCGTCGGACTTCGCGGCCCGCACCTGGCTGCTCTTGACGTGGCCGCCGTCGTTGTTGCCGACGGTTCCCGTGCTAAATCCCTTGGAGCGCAGTACGTCTGACACGGCCGCGGCCAGTCCGTTGATGTCGGTGTCGTTGACCACGTCGGCGCTGGTCTTGGCCGGTGTGTAGGCCAACTCCTCCGTCTTGCCCTGAGACTGGTCGTTGAGCAGGCCGGCGACCCAGTCCTGCACCTGGTGCGGGTCCACCCGGACCACACTTTGCATGCCGTCGTCGCTCCAGCCGGCCCCATCGAGCACCGGAATGGTGGCGAAGGCGACCTTTCCGCCGGCGAGCTTTTGCAGCTGCTGCAGGAAATCCATCACGTCCCACCCGGCGGAGATCACCATCGAGCGCTGTACGGCCTGCTCCAACCGGCTCAGCGTGGAAGGACTCGACAGTGTCCGGCCCGAGATGACCCGGTGGGCCAACGAGGCCATCACCGCCTGCTGGCGCACCACCCGGTCCAGGTCGCCACGCGGCAGCTCGTGGCGCTGGCGGACGAAGCTGAGCGCCTGCGGACCGTTGAGCTTTTGCCGGCCGGCCGGAAAGTCGGCACCCGAAAGGGGTTCGAACACAGGCTCTTTGAGGCAGACCTCGACGCCGCCGAGCGCGTCGGTGATCAACGCGAAGCCGAGCAGCCCGATCTCGGCGTAGTGGTCGACGGTGACGCCAGTCAGGTCGGCGACCGTCTTGATCAGCGCCTCACGACCGGCCTCGGTGCCGGACGCCTCGGCTTCGGCGGACGACGATCCGGCTCGCACCAGGCTGGTCCGCTTCGCTTCCCTGGTTTGTCCGTAGACGCCGTTGATCTTGGTCTTGCCCAGGCCCGGGGCCTGCACGTACGAGTCACGCGGAATCGAGATCGCGGTGGCCGACCTCCCGTTGTTCGGTATCCGGATCAGGATGATGGTGTCGGTGTTGGTGGCCTCCTCGTCGCCGGCCCGCAGGGTGGCCAGCTCCTCGGCCGACAACGCGTTGCCGTGCGCGTCGGTGCGGCTGTCGAGGCCGACCAGCAAGATGTCGATCGCGCCGTCGTCGCCGCCCTTGCCCAGCGAGGGCGCGAACATGTGGAAGATGCCGTCCTCGAATGACCGGACGCTGCTCCACGCCACCCCGGTGCCGACGACGATCGCAACAGCCAACGTCGTGGCAAGCGCACGAACCACACGTTGCACAAGCATCACACTAGGTTACTTGCGACACACCCGCTTGCCGGGTAGCCGACCCCGGCGTGCCCGGGCCGCGCAGGGCGCATGCCAGACTCGACACATGTCGGGCAGGATTGTGATCGCTGGTGCAGATGGACAGCTGGGCGGCGTGTTGGCGGTTCAGGCCGCTCGTGGGGACCAGGACGTGCTGGCCCTGACCTCGGCGCAGTGGGACATCACCGACCCCAAAGCCGCCGAGCGGATCGTGCAAAGAGGCGATGTCGTGATCAATTGCGCTGCCTACACCGACGTCGACGCGGCCGAAAGCGACGAGACGACCGCCCACGCGGTCAACGCCACCGGCCCGCAACACATCGCGCGTGCCTGCGCGCGCGCCGGCGCCCAGCTGATCCACGTCTCCACCGACTATGTGTTCAGCGGAGACTTCGGTGCGGAGGGCCCGCGGCCCTACGAGCCCAGCGACCAAACCGCGCCGCTGGGCGTATACGGCCGCACCAAGCTCGCCGGTGAAGTGGCCGTGCTGGACGCGCTGCCGCAGGCCGTCGTGGTACGGACCGCCTGGGTCTACACCGGCGGGACCGGCAAGGACTTCGTGGCGGTCATGCGCCGGCTGGCCGCCGGCGACGGCCCCGTGGACGTGGTCGACGACCAGTCCGGTTCGCCCACCTACGTCGCCGACCTGGCCGGCGCCCTGCTGCAGGTGGCCGGCGGGGGTGTGTCCGGGCCCATCCTGCACGCCGCCAACGAGGGTGCGATCTCCCGATTTGAGCAGGCCCGGGCGGTGTTCGAAGAATCCGGCGCCGACCCGCAGCGGGTGCGTCCGGTCAGCACTGCACAATTCCCGCGGCCGGCGGCCCGGCCGGGCTACTCGGCGCTGGGTAGCCGGGAGTCCGCCGAGCTCGGCCTGACGCCGCTAAGGCCCTGGCGCAGTGCGCTTGTCGCGGCACTGGCCGCGGCCGATCGACCGGTACCCTCTACGCGTGACTGACGTGCTGCCGGTCGTGGCGGTGACCTTCTCTCCGGGCCCGCATCTCGAGCGCTTCCTGGCCTCGTTGTCGCACGCCACCGAGCGTCCCGTGAGCGTGGTGTTGGCCGACAACGGCTCCACCGACGGAACGCCACAGGCCGCGGTCGAGCGCTACCCCAACGTTCGGCTGTTCGAGACCGGCGCCAACCTCGGGTACGGGACCGCGGTGAATCGCGCGGTCGCGGCGCTGACCGCGGAAGAGGGCGCCGACGATGACTGGGTAATGGTGGCCAACCCGGACGTGCAGTGGGGACCCGGCAGTATCGACGCCCTGCTTGACGCCGCCGCCCGCTGGCCCCGCGCGGGCGCTTTGGGGCCGCTGATCCGGGACCCCGACGGGTCGGTGTATCCGTCGGCGCGTCACCTGCCGAGCCTGATCCGCGGCGGCATGCATGCGGTGCTGGGACCGTTCTGGCGGCGCAACCCGTGGACGGCGGCCTACCGCCAGGAGCGGCTGGAGCCCAGCGAACGCCCGGTCGGCTGGTTGTCGGGGTCGTGCCTGCTGGTACGCCGGTCGGCTTTCAGCCAGATCGGCGGATTCGACGAGCGCTACTTCATGTATATGGAGGACGTCGACCTCGGTGACCGGCTCGGCAACGCCGGCTGGCTCAGCGTCTATGTGCCGTCGTCGGAAGTTCTGCACCACAAGGGCCATTCCACCGGAGACGATCCGGCAAGCCACCTGGCCGCCCATCACAAAAGCACCTACCTGTTCCTCGCCGATCGGCATCCGGGCTGGCGGCGGGCCCCGTTGCGCTGGACGCTGCGGGGATCGTTGGCCCTGCGGTCTCGTTTGATGGTGCGCAGCTCGCGCCGCAGATCGCTCACGCCGGAAGGGCGGCTCTGAAATGGTGGCAATGGCAACCTCTGACGTCGATGCGGTGGTGCTGGTCGGCGGCAAGGGCACCCGGCTGCGGCCGCTGACGCTCTCGGCGCCCAAGCCCATGCTGCCCACCGCCGGGCTGCCGTTTCTCACCCATCTGCTGTCCCGGATCGCCGGTGCGGGCATCGAGCACGTGGTGCTGAGCACGTCCTATGAGGCCGCGGTGTTCGAGGCGGAGTTCGGCGACGGGTCCAAGCTGGGCCTGCAGATCGACTACGTGACCGAGGCCAGTCCGCTGGGCACCGGCGGCGGCATAGCCAATGTCACCGGCCAGCTGCGGCACGACACCGTGATGGTGTTCAACGGAGATGTGCTCTCCGGCGTGGACCTGGGCAAGCTGCTGGAGTTCCAGCAGACCAACCACGCCGACGTGACACTGCACCTGGTACGCGTTGGTGACCCGCGGGCGTTCGGCTGTGTGCCCACCGATGAAAAGGGCCGCGTCGTCGCTTTTCTCGAGAAGACGCAGGATCCGCCGACCGACCAGATCAACGCGGGCTGCTATGTCTTCAAGCGCGACATCCTCGACCGGATTCCACGGAATCGCCAGGTTTCGGTGGAACGCGAGGTGTTCCCCGCGCTGCTGTCCGACCCCGCTGTCAAGGTGTGCGGCTACGTCGATGCCACGTACTGGCGCGACATGGGCACGCCCGAAGACTTCGTTCGCGGATCGGCCGATCTGGTGCGCGGGATCGCCCCGTCGCCGGCGCTGCAGGGCCACCGCGGCGAGCACTGGGTGCACGACGGCGCGGCCGTGTCTCCCGGCGCGGTGCTGATCGGCGGCACGGCCGTCGGACGGGGCGCCGAGATCGGCCCGGGCGTACGGCTCGACGGCGCGGTGATTTTCGACGGCGTCAAGGTCGAAGCCGGCAGCGTCGTCGAGCGCTCGATCATCGGCTTCGGTGTGCGCATCGGCCCGCGGGCGCTGATCCGCGACGGTGTGATCGGCGACGGCGCCGACATCGGTGCGCGCTGCGAGCTACTGCGCGGCGCTCGGGTGTGGCCGGGTGTTGCTATTCCCGACGGCGGGATCCGCTACTCGTCCGACGTGTAGCTTGAGCGACCAGGTACGCCAGTGCGTGATCGGTGCCGGGCGGCAACGCGTCAGCCGGCCACCACCGCAAATCGTCCGACTCGTCGCTGACCACGATCTGCGCGCCGGGCGGCGCGTGCGCAACGAACTGCATGTCGAGATGGCGGGTCGGCACGCCCAGCGAGCACGTCACCGGGTGAACATGGATCGCAACTAACTCGGGTGCGATACGCAGGTCGGCGACACCGGACTCCTCGACGGCCTCGCGCAGGGCCGCGGCCACGATGTCGTCGTCGTCCTCGCAGTGCCCGCCCAGCTGTACCCAGCGACCCAGCCGCGGGTGCAGGGTGAGCAGCACCCGAGTGCCGCTGTCGTCGAGCACCAGCGTCGAAGCCGTGACGTGGCCCGGTACGCACTCGCGGAGGCAGGCGTCGTCGCGACCCTGCACGAAGGCCAGCACCGCATGCCGCAACGAATCCTGGGCCGCATCGGGCGCTCGCCACTCGGTGAGGACCGCGATCGCCGACTCTCGAACGCTCACGGAACTCTCACCGGGATCCCCGCTTCGTCCGGCGTTCGCGCAGCGCGACCCACGCCGAGCGGCACTGCGCCACCACGTCCGGCGACCAGCCGAGCCCGTCGACCAGCACCTGGCGGTCCACCACGTCGAGAGCCTTGTCAATCTCGTTGGCCTTCAATAGCAGATCGACGTCGGCGGCCAGGTCGGTGTCCGCATACGCCGGTGGGGGAATGGGTAATTGCTCGGCTTCGCCCGGCTCCAGCTCGAGGATGCCGCCGCCATAGCTGCGGCCCATGATCTCGGCGAAGGCGAATGTCGCGCTGTTGTGGAACACCGCGGCGAGCGCGCCCGGGTCGATGTCGGGCTTGACCCGGACCCGATGGACGGTGTCGGTGCTCGTTGCCGCCGCGGCGTTGACGGTCAGGCGCGGGGCCCGGTGGATTTGGCGCAGCATGAACAGATCGGGAAACCACAACGACGGTGTGCTCCACCAGGGCGTGCGGATCGAGCACTTGTAGCCGGTGTGGACGCCGGCCGCCTCACCCGCATGGATGTGCGCGAGAAGGGCCGGATCGATCGCGTTGCGTGGCGCGTCGAGCAGCCAGGTCCGGTGCTGCGCGGCGATATCGGTTGCGCGGCAGTCACTGTCGTAGACCAGGCCGGACAACTGCGTGCTGCGCGAGACGAGCGGGACGCAGTGCGGGGTCAGTCGCAGCGCTTGGGCTTGGGCGTCGGTGAAGGTGAAGAAGCTGTTGCGTCCGGTCACGATGCCGACATCCACGTCGCCCACCTGGCCGAGTGAGGTCATGGTGTCGGAGCGCTTGAGTGTTCGCAGCAGCTGGATCTGATCCGGCTGCAGGAAATACTTTGTCCACTTCTCGGATTCGTGCAGCAGCGCGGGCCTTAAAGGAATGTGTTGGACGTCGAGCTCGGCGCCGGCCAGGGCGTCGGCGCCGTCGAGGTGCACCGCGCGTATCCGCGCCGGGCCGGTGCCATTTGAGCCCACGACACCGCAGAACAACACGACCTCCTGCAGGATGCCGTCGAACACCAACCGCTCGAACGTCACCAGGGTGATCTCGGCGAACCGGCTGAGCAGAAACTCGCGCAACTGGGCCGCGTAGGTGACCTGAAGCAACTCGGCGGGCAGCACCAGGCCCACCCGTCCGCCGTCGCGCGTCAGGATGGTGCTCGCGACGACGAAGGGGACCCAGGCGTTGGTCAACCGGGTGGGCCGAAGGCCGCTGCGCCGCATCAACTCCAGGGCCGGCTCGCGTTGCTCGGCTGCCCAGTTGCCGAACCGGATGTAGGGCGGGTTACCCGCCACCGCGTCCCAGCCGCCCGCCTCGCTGTCGCGCAACCACGTGAACAGGTTCTCGGTGTCGACGGGCGCGTAGGCGCGCGCCTTGGCCGCCTCGGGCGCGACCAGCTCGACACCGCGGGCCGTCTTGCTGAGCGCGGCCAGCTCACGCAGGATCGCGCCGTCGCCGCAGGACGGCTCCAGGATTTTCGGCCCGGCCGCGCGGGCCCAGCGGGCCAGGAACCGGGCCACCGCGGCGGGCGTGTAGTAGCCGCCGCGGACCTTGTCGGGCGACGCGGCCGTCTTGCCCGCGAACGTCGTCATTTGCGGATCAACAGGTCGGTGACCGCGACCGGGTCACGCAATCCAACGGCACCAGCCGCTTCAGCGGCGTAGCCGATCGCGATCGCGCCCAACGGCTCCCAGTCGGCGGGCAGCTCCAGCTCGGCGCGGACCAGGTCGGCGGCGAAGATCGTGGAGCCGATCCAGCAGCTGCCCACCCCGCGCACGGCCAATGCGACCAGCAGCGCCTGCACGGCCGCCCCGACCGCGACCGTGAACATGGTGTGCTCGGCGTCGGTGCGGGCGGCGTCGGGGTAGGCGTGTGCGCCGTCGGGGACCAGGAACGGGATGACGACTTCCGGTGCGTCGTAGAGGATCTGGCCGCGCGCCACGCGCCGCTCTACCGAGTCGGCGGGTCTGCCGTCGCCGCCGAGGTCGTGGCGCCACTTGTCTTTCATGCGGTCCAGCAGTCGGGTCCGGGTGGCCGGGGTCTGCAGCCAGACGAAGCGCACCGGCCGGGTGTGATGAGGGGCCGGCGCCGTGAGCGCCTCTGCCACGGCGGCCTCGATCAGGTCCGGCGGCACCGGCTGATCGGCGAAGCGGCGCACCGACCTGCGCGACAGCTGGGCCTGCCGGCGGCCCGCGTCGAGGGCTTCGGCGGTGCCGAGCCAGAACAGGTCTTCCTCGCCGGGTCGCAGCAGTTGTCGCGCCGTCGAACCGTCGTCGGTGACGGACAGCCCGCGCACGACGGCCACCGGCATCGCGGTCAATTTGCCCTTCACCAGATCGGCCGCCGCGGCCACCTCGTCGGCCACCGCGATCTCGGTGACCACCAACTCGTTGCCGTGTTGGTCGACGGCGCCCGCGTAGCCGTGCAGCACGGCCAGCCCCGCGGAGCCCACCGCGGCGTCGGTCTGGCCGTTGCGCCAGGCGCGGCCCATCGTGTCGGTGATGACCACGGCGACGGTGACGCCCAGCCGGTCGCGCAGTCCGGCCCGCAGGGCAGCGGCACTGGCGTCGGGATCGACTGGCAGCAGCGCGAGTTCGGCCCGGCCGACGTTGGACCCGTCCACACCCGCGGCGGCCTGAATCAGCCCGAGCCGGTTCTCGGTGATCAAGGTCCGGCCCTTGCGGGCCAGCACGCGGACCGCCTCGTCGTCGACCAGCTTGCGGCGCAGCTCGTCGCGAGCCTCGGCGTCTTCGGGGGCCGGCACCAGCCGGCCCTCGCATTTGGACACCACCTTGCTGGTGACCACCACGACGTCGCCGTCGCGCAACCATGGCGCCGCGGCGGCGACGGCAGCACTCAGGTCGTCGCCCGGCCGGAATTCGGGAAGCCCCGCCACGGGCAGGATTTCGATCGCCGCGGCGGTGCCGTGCTCACCCGCCGGACCGGTCACGCCGCCACGCCCGCAAGCTCCATCCCGGCGCCGACCATCTTGGCGGTCGCCTTCGGGTCGCTCATCAACAGCGGTATCGACCGCACCGCCACCCCCTCGATGTCGGCTTTAAAGTCTTCCAAGTCCCCCTCGTTCACCAGCCAGCAGTCGAGTATCCCGGTGCCGCGTCGCGACCCGTAGTGGCGGCCCACCGCCTCGGCGGTGGACTCCACCCCGATCACCGAAAGGCATTTATCGGCCATGCCGCGCAACGGCTTTCCGCCGATGATCGGCGAGTAGCCCACGACCGGGCCGGTGGCCGCGCGCAGCGCAGCGCGAATGCCGGGCACGGCCAGTACCGCGCCGACGCTCACCACGGGATTCGACGGTGCCAGCATGATGATGTCCGCATCGGCGATAGCCTCCACCGCTTCCGTTGTGGCGCTCGCCTTTTCGGCTCCCACAAATGCGAAGCTGTGGGTTTCCAACTGGGCGCGGTAGCGCACCCACCACTCCTGGAAATGGATCGCCCGCCGGCTGTCGTCGGCCGGATCGGTGATCACCGCGTGCGTCTCGCACCGGTCGTCACTGGCGGGCAGCAACCGTGCGCCGGGTTGCCAGCGGTCGCACAGCGCCGTGGTGATTTGCGACAGCGGGTAGCCGGCGTGCAGCATCTGGGTGCGCACCAGATGCGTGGCCAGATCGCGGTCGCCGAGTTCGAACCAGTCGGGCTGCACGCCGTAGCGCGCGAGTTCCCCCATGGCGTGCCAGGTTTCGTCGCGGTGGCCCCAGCCCCGTTGCGGGTCGACGCCGCCGCCCAGCGTGTACATGCAGGTGTCCAGATCCGGGCAGACCCGCAGCCCGTGGATCCAGGCGTCGTCGCCGATGTTGACGACGGCGGTCAACTGGTGATTGGTGGACTGTTGCGCCGCAAACTGACCCAGACCCAGCAGCTGCTGCACCCCCAACAGGAAGCGCGCGCCGCCGACTCCGCCGACCAGAACGGTGACCTTCACATCGGACGACAGTACCCGTGGCGGGTTGGTGAGCAGTTGCACTCCGACACGCCGGAAGGGGCAAAACAACGGAAACGCCGAAATTTGATCACGAGATGGTATGGAAATGCCCCGTAGTGCTTGACCAGGCAGGTTAACCCGTGTCTAATCACATCAGTGTCATTTCCCGGTTGGCCGGCCGGTTCCGGTGTCGCAGACCGAGATTCGATCACTTGTTCGAATCTGTACATCAGAACAGCGGGAACCACATTCACTTCCAATCATAGGTGAGGAGGCGGACACGCATGTCCTATGAACACCTTCGCGGCGTAATGGGCGGCCCACCGCACACCACTATCGGGGCGGCCTCGGCGGCTCAAGCCTTAACTGCCCGACCGTATTTGAGTTTGGTGACCGAGGCGCCGGTCGCATTCGAGCCCGCGCCGCTGGCCTTCGAAGACGAAGAATTGCCGGCCGCCGATCAATGGCAGGACCGTGCGCTGTGCGCGCAAACGGACCCCGAGGCCTTCTTCCCCGAGAAGGGTGGTTCCACCCGCGAGGCCAAGAAGATCTGCCTGGGGTGCGAGGTGCGGAGCGAGTGCCTCGAGTACGCCCTGGCGCATGACGAGCGGTTCGGCATCTGGGGCGGTCTCTCCGAGCGCGAGCGCCGCCGCCTCAAACGCGGCATCATCTGATCCTGGCTGGGTCAGTCGTCGTCGATCGTCGGGTCGATGACCGAGGGCTCGACGTCCAGATAGATCGCCACCTGAGCCACCAGGATCTCGTGCAGCAGCTCGCCGAGTTCGATGGTGTCTTTCGCCCGTCTCTCGATTGGCTTGCGGAACAAGACAACTCGCGCCCGCGTGGCATTGCCGCGGACGTCGACGCCGGCGGGAATCAAGCGGGCAAGCGCGATCGGCCCGTCCGCGACGACCTCGGGGGGCCACTGCACCGAATCGGGGTCCTTCGCGGCGATGCGGGGAATTTCGTCGACCGCGACGTCGAGTTCGGCCACCCGCTCGCGCCAGCGCCGCTCGATGGGTTCGTAGGCCTCCAGCACCGCCATGTCGAAGCGCTCGGCCCGGCTGCGCCAGCCCGGCACTGTCGGCGGCAGCAGCGGACCGCGCATATCGCGGCCCCGTCGCGCGGCTCGGTGGGAAGCCGACCGGCCGGCCGATCTTCCGTCGCCGGGGGAGCTGCGCGAATCGCCCACGCGCCGATGGTAACGGTTGAACATCGTGCCTCGAACCGCTGCGCGTGTCCGGCGCTTGCGCAGGGTTTGTCCACGATAGCCTTTCGTTCGTGAACGTTCCCCGTCGCTGCTGCCGGCCCGGGTGTCCGCACTATGCCGTAGCGACCTTGACGTTCGTCTACTCGGACTCCACGGCAGTGGTAGGTCCCCTTGCCACAGCGCGCGAACCCCACTCGTGGGATCTGTGTGTCGGCCATGCCGGCCGAATCACCGCACCGCGCGGATGGGAACTCGTGCGCCACGCCGGGCCGCTGCCCACCCACCCCGACGAGGACGACGAGCTGGTCGCCCTGGCCGACGCGGTGCGCGAGGGCGCCGATCGGGTCTCGCATGCAGGCGCACCCGGGCCCAGCGGGCACGGCTTTACGCACCCTCTTGCCCCCTACGCCCCCGTTTCCAACGGCCACGTCCACCATGCGGGAGCACACGCCACCGCGCCGAGCGGCGGTCTACTCGCGCCGCCCGAGCAGCGTTCCGGGCGGCGGCGTGGGCATTTGCGGGTTTTGCCCGATCCTGCTGACTAGTGGTGATCGCGAGCGCGGCGCAGCCGGGCGAAGCGGGTCGCCACCATCGGGGCTAGTGGTGATCGCGAGCGCGGCGCAGCCGGGCGAAGCGGGTCGCCGCCATCGGGGCTAGTGGTGATCGCGAGCGCGGCGCAGCCGGGCGAAGCGGGTCGCCACCATCGGGGCTAGTGGTGGTGGAGCCGGACTAGCGCAAACCGCAGCCTCCTCGGGCCGATAGGCTGACGGCGAAGTACCGAAGAAATTCATGTCGTCAGGAGGCCTCGCATGGGTCGGCCCGCAGCGGCTGTCAACCGTGTCATCAAGGCTTACGACGTTCGGGGGCTGGTCGGCGAAGAGATCGACGAGTCGCTGACTGCCGAGATCGGCGCCGCATTCGCGCGGTTGATGCGCGCCCAGAGTGCGCGGCAGGTGGTGATCGGCCACGACATGCGCGACAGTTCGCCGAAGCTCTCGGCCGCGTTTGCGACCGGAGTGACGAATCAGGGCCTGGATGTGGTGCGCATCGGCCTGTCGTCCACCGATCAGCTTTATTTCGCCTCAGGACTACTGGATTGCCCGGGTGCGATGTTCACCGCAAGCCACAACCCGGCCGCCTACAACGGCATCAAGTTGTGCAGGGCCGCCGCCTTGCCGGTCGGTGCGGACACCGGGCTGGCCGCCATCCGCGATGATCTGATCGCCGGAGTCCCGACGTATGACGGCCGGCCCGGGACGATGACCGATCGCGATGTGCTGCGCGACTACGGCGAGTTCCTGCGTTCGCTGGTCGACACCTCCGGGTTGCGCCGGTTGCGGGTGGCCGTGGACGCCGGCAACGGCATGGCCGGTCACACGGCGCCGGCCGTGCTCGGCGCGATCGACTCGATCACCTTGCTGCCGTTGTACTTCGAGCTCGATGGATCCTTTCCCAACCACGAGGCAAACCCGCTCGACCCGGCGAACCTAGTGGACCTGCAGGCCTATGTGCTCGACACCGGCGCCGATATCGGGCTGGCCTTCGACGGGGACGCCGACCGATGCTTCGTGGTCGACGAACGCGGTCGGCCGGTTTCGCCGTCGACCGTGACCGGTCTGGTGGCCGCCCGCGAGCTCGGCCGCGAGATCGGCGCGACCGTCATCCACAACGTGATCACGTCGCGCGCGGTGCCCGAGCTGGTCTCCGAACGCGGCGGCACACCGCTGCGCTCGCGGGTGGGGCACTCCTATATCAAGGCGCTGATGGCCGAGACCGGCGCGATTTTCGGCGGCGAGCATTCGGCGCACTACTACTTCCGTGACTTTTGGGGCGCCGACTCCGGGATGCTGGCCGCGCTGCATGTGCTGGCCGCGCTCGGCGAGCAGCAACGGCCACTCTCGGAGCTGACCACCGACTACCAGCGCTACGAATCTTCGGGGGAAATCAACTTCAAAGTCGCCGACGCCGCGTACTGTGTCGATGCCGTGCTGAAGTCTTTTGAGACCCGGATTCATTCCATCGATCACCTGGACGGGGTGACGGTGGATCTGGGCGACGACAGCTGGTTCAACCTGCGCAGCTCCAACACCGAGCCGTTGCTGCGGCTCAACGTGGAGGGGCGCACCACCGAGGACGTCGACGCGGTGGTTGCACAGGTCCGCGCGCAAATCGGCGCCCAGACAGCAGCCGGAGAAGCCGCGCCGTGAACACCACCCGGGCGATCGATCTCGAAGACGCCGAGGGCTTGGTCGCCGCGGACCGGGAGGGTTTGCTGCGGGCCGCATCGATGGCCGGCGCCTCGGTGCGTTCCGTGGCCGCCGCGGCCGAGGAAGGCGCACTGGATTCCCTGCGCATTGACGACCGCCCACGCTCGGTGATCTGGGTGGCCGGCCGCGGTACCGCCGAGACCGCCGGGGCCATGCTGGCGGCGACGTTGGCCGGGGTGGCCGACGAGCCGATCGTGGTCGCCGGCGGGGCACCGCCGTGGGTCGGGCCGCTCGACTTGCTGATCGTCGCGGGCGACGACCCCGGCGATCCCGCCCTGGTCGAGACCGCCGCGACCGGGGTGCGCCGGGGCGCGCGGGTTGTCGTGGTGGCGCCGTACGAAGGTCCGCTGCGCGACAGCACGGCGGGGCGCGTCGCGGTGCTGGCGCCGCGGCTGGCGGTCCGCGATGAGTTCGGGCTGTGCCGCTACCTGGCCGCGGGCCTGGCCGCGTTGCAGACCGTGGACTCGCACCTGCGCATCGACCTTGCGTTGCTCGCGGACGAACTGGACGCCGAGGCGCTGCGCAACAGCGCCGCCCGGGAGCTGTTCACCAACCCGGCCAAGACCCTTGCCGCCCGGGTTTCCGGTCGTCGGGTGGCGCTGGCCGGCGACTGCGCCGCCACGATCGCGCTCGCCCGGCACGGGAGTTCGGCGTTGCTGAGGATCTCGCATCAGGTGGTAGCGGCTACCGCGCTGGCCGATGCGGTCGTGGCACTGCGCGCGACCTCGGGTCAAGGCGATACCGCGTCGTCGGTGGATGCTCTGTTTCACGACGAAGACATCGACGGGCCGCTGCCCGAGCGGCTGCGGGTGTTGGCGTTGACGTTGGCCGCCGAGCGGACGGTGGTGGCCGCGCGGGTCGCCGGGCTGCATGACGTCGACCTGATCGCGGCCGAGGACGTGCCCGATGCGCCCGGCGGCCCGGCCGGAACTGCGGCTTCACCGGCGACGACGGGGGCAGGTCGTCCCGAGCAGCAACTGGCGATTTTGGCCGTCCGGCTGGAGATGGCCGCGGTTTACTTGCGACTGGTGCGGGGATAGATAAGACAGTGGAGCTACTACGGGGAGCGTTGCGGACATACGCGTGGGGATCGCGTACCGCACTGGCCGAATTCACGGGGCGGCCGGTGCCGGCCGCTCACCCCGAGGCCGAACTGTGGTTCGGCGCGCACCCGGGCGACCCGGCCTTTCTGGAGACGGAGCAGGGCGAAACCTCGTTGCTGACGGCGCTGGCCGCTGACCCCGAAGGACAGCTGGGCTCCGCCTCGCGGGCCCGGTTCGGCGACATGCTGCCGTTCCTGGTCAAGGTGCTGGCCGCCGACGAGCCGCTGTCGCTGCAGGCCCACCCCAGCGCCGAGCAGGCGGTCGAAGGCTACCTGCGGGAGGAACGACTGGGCATTCCGGTGTCGTCGCCGGTCCGCAACTACCGCGACACGTCGCACAAGCCGGAGTTGTTGGTGGCGTTGCAGCCGTTCGAGGCGCTGGCCGGCTTTCGTCAAGCGTCCCGGACCGTCGAGTTGCTGCGCGCATTCGCGGTCTCCGACCTCGACCCGTTCATCGATCTGCTCAACGACCAGTCCGACGCCGACGGCCTGCGCGCGCTGTTTACCACCTGGATCACCGCGCCCCAGCCCGACATCGACGTGCTGGTGCCCGCGGTGCTCGAAGGCGCCATCCAGTACGTCAGCTCCGGCGCCACCGAATTCCAGGCCGAGGCCAAGACGGTGCTGGAACTCGGCGAACGCTATCCCGGCGACGCCGGCGTGCTGGCGGCGTTGTTGCTCAACCGCATCAGCCTGGCCCCTGGCGAGACCATCTTCCTGACGGCCGGCAATTTGCACGCCTATCTGCGCGGTGTCGGTGTGGAGGTAATGGCCAACTCCGACAACGTGTTACGCGGAGGCCTCACTCCCAAGCACGTCGACGTGCCCGAGCTGCTGCGGGTGCTGGACTTCACCCCGACCACCGAGGAGCGGCTGCGGGCACCCACCCGGCGCGAGGGGCTGGAGCTGATCTACGGGACCCCGACCGACGAGTTCGCTGCCGCGCTGCTGACACTCGACGGCGATCATCTCGGTCACGAGGTCGATGCGCCGCCGCACCACGAGGGCCCGCAGATCTTGTTGTCCATCGAGGGCGCGACAACGGTGCACGCCAAGTCCAAGTCGCTGACCCTGGACCGCGGTATGGCTGCCTGGGTTGCGGCTGACGACGGCCCGATTCGGCTGGTTGCGGCCGAGCCCGCCAAGTTGTTCAGGGCGACCGTAGGGTTGTGAGCGTTCGCCGCCGGTCTTTGGCGGCCCGACGCTCGCGCGTCCACAACCGCAGATTGTGCGCGATGGTGCGGCCGATGATCCGCGGCGGCGGCACCATGTACAGGCTGTCGAGCAGCGAAAACCGCCGCAGAAACCATTCGGCGAGAACGGGTTCGGTTTCGGCGGCCCCGAGGAATTGGTCGAACAGCGCACCGGACGGCCGCCACCACCAGGGAATGGACTCAACGCCCGCGTGGTGGAAGGTGGTGTCGCCGATGGCGTTCATGATCCACACCGGATAGGTGGTCTTGGCGGTGGCCCGGTTGAGCAGGCGGGCCACATTGCCGTCCGGGCCGTCGGGGGACTGCAACGCGCGCCGCAGATGGCCCGCCTGCAGTGACGTCATCGTCATGCCCTGCCCGAAGGTGGGGTTGAAACTGGCCACCGCATCACCGAGGGGGACGATCCCGGCGGGAAAGCGGTCCAGCTTGTCGTAGCGGCGCCACTTGCTGACCGGAAACGCGTGGAAGGCCGGGTCGCCCACGGGCTCGGCCCGGGCCAGCGCGTCGGTGAAGTGGGTCGGCAGCAGCTCGTGGGCCAGCTTCAGCATCTCGGGGAACGTCGCCGGCGGTTTGGCATTGGCCACCCCGAAGGTCGTCAGCACCCAGGTGCCGTCCTCGTAGCACAGCATGCCCAACCCCAGTGACTGGTCATGGGAGGCGCCGGCGACCACCACCTTCTCGGCGATCAGGCCGTCGGGGATGCGGAACTGCTGGGTGGCGTAGTTGATGCCGATGTCCACAGTTTGTTCGGCCGGGCGCTGATATCCCCACTGCGTCAACCACACCGGCAGCCGGGTGCCGCGGCCCGCCGCGTCGACGACGAGGTCGGCTTCAACAGAATCGTCGACCAGAATCGTCACCCGAACCCAACAGCACACCGGTCACCCGTTGTCGCGCAGCGTCGAACCTCGGCTCCTGCACGGAGCGACGCACGATCTCCACGTTGTCGATGTCGCACACCCGTTTGCGCAGCTGCCATTCCAGATGCGGCCGGCTGGGCACGTATGCGGTGAATTCCTCGCGCAGGGTATGCCCGGTCCCCAGGACGTGCCCCGCGGCGCCGAGGTGGATGCAGTCGGGCCGGTTTTCCAGCATGGGCACGCCCGCGGCCGTCATGTCTTTCAGCAGGCCCGGAAAAAGGTTGTCGAACTCGATCGCCCCGCGGGCCATCAGCATGTGCAGATGCTGGTCCTGGGGCACCGTCGCGCGGTTTGCCGGTGCGCTCGGCAACTCGTCGCGCTCGAAAACCGTCACCCGGCCGAAAAAGTCCGAAAGCACCCGCGCAGCACTCAATCCGGCGATGCTCGCCCCGATGACGACCGCGTGCTCCCCCGTGTTTGCTCCGGTCCCGCGCATCCGGGCAGGGTACCCAGTACTGTCCGGTCTTAGCGGGTCACCGAGGTTTGGGGAAGGGGCGGGTGGATGGCCGGTCGATGGCGTACCAAGTCGGTCGAACAGTCGATCGCCGACACCGACGAGCCGGACACCCGGCTACGCAAGGAACTGACCTGGCTGGACCTGGCGGTGTTCGGTGTCGCGGTGGTGATCGGAGCGGGCATCTTCACCGTCACCGCGTCGACAACCGGCGACATCACCGGCCCGGCGATCTGGATCTCGTTCGTGATCGCCGCCGCGACCTGCGCGCTGGCGGCGCTGTGCTACGCGGAGTTCGCTTCGACGCTGCCGGTGGCGGGCAGCGCATACACCTTCTCCTATGCCACCTTCGGTGAATTCATCGCCTGGATCATCGGCTGGAATCTGCTGCTGGAGTTGGCGGTCGGCGCCGCAGTGGTGTCCAAAGGCTGGTCCAGCTACTTGGGCACGGTGTTCGGATTCGCCGGCGGCACAGTCAAACTCGGAGCGGTCCAGCTCGACTGGGGTGCGCTGTTGATCGTCGCGGCGGTGTCGACTCTGATCGCGCTGGGCACCAAGTTGTCGTCGAGGTTCTCCCAGGTGATCACCGCGATCAAGGTGTCGGTGGTGCTGTTGGTCGTGGTGGTCGGCGCCTGCTACATCAAGTCCGCCAACTACTCGCCGTTCATTCCGAAGCCGGAAGCCTCGCGCGACGCCCAAGGCATCAACCAGTCGGTGTTGTCGCTGCTGACCGGCGCGCACAGCAGCCATTACGGCTGGTACGGCGTCTTGGCGGGGGCATCGATCGTGTTCTTCGCGTTCATCGGCTTCGACATCGTGGCCACCATGGCCGAGGAGACCAAGAACGCGCAGCGCGACGTCCCGCGGGGGATCCTGGCTTCGCTGGCGATCGTGACCGTCCTCTACGTGGCGGTCTCGGTGGTGCTGTCCGGGATGGTTTCCTACACCCAGCTCAAGACGGTCCCTGGTCAAGGCTCGGCGAACCTGGCCACCGCGTTCACCGCGAATGGGATTACCTGGGCGAGCAAAATCATCGCCGTCGGGGCGCTGGCGGGGCTGACCACCGTGGTGATGGTGCTGATGCTCGGGCAGTGCCGGGTGCTGTTCGCGATGGCGCGCGACGGGCTGTTGCCCCGCCGATTGGCCAAGACGGGCACGCGGGGGACCCCCGTGCGGATCACCGTGCTGGTCGCGGTGGTGGTGGCGGCGACGGCGGCGGTGTTCCCGATCAGCAAGCTCGAGGAGATGGTCAACGTCGGGACGCTGTTCGCGTTCGTTCTGGTGTCCGCCGGCGTCATCGTGCTACGCCGGACCCGGCCTGATCTGGAGCGGGGGTTTCAGGCTCCGGGCGTGCCGTGGCTGCCGGTCGCGTCGATCTGCGCGTGCGCGTGGCTGATGCTGAACCTCACCGCGCTGACCTGGGTCCGTTTCGGCGTCTGGCTGGTGGTGGGAACCGCTATCTACCTGGGCTACGGGCTGCGGCACTCGGCGCAGGGCCGTCGGCAGGCCGCGGGGGCCGACCGGCAACCCGACCCGGACGTCGCGGCAGCGTAAAAGCCCACGCATCTGCTTTTCCAGGCCTCGAACCTGCGTCCAGGGCGTTGAAATAGCCGGATTTGCGCTGTGGCCGCAGGCTCGATGCCGTCAGCGCAGGCTCGACGTCACCCGTAAGACCCAAGCGGACTAGCGCCCGGTGGCGCGCACAAATCCCCGCCTGGGCGGGCAACGCATACTTTACAAAATAGCATATTTTGTCTAGACAGAAGACGCAAAGGCAGATATTGTCAACCTCGAACGTCGTGTGACTCACAAGGAGGTTTGGCATATGACCACACAAATCAGCCGCGAATTGCCCGCAACCGAATGGCACGATAAGAAGCGCTACCTGTGGCTCATGGGACTGATCGCCCCGACGGCGTTGTTCGTGATGCTGCCGATCACCTGGGGCTTAAACCATCTCGGCTGGCATGGCGCTGCGCAGGTGCCGCTGTGGATCGGGCCGATCCTGCTCTACATCCTGCTGCCCGCGCTCGACGTGTTCTTCGGACCAGACGGGCAGAACCCCCCCGACGAGGTGATGGAGCGGCTGGAGAACGACAAGTACTACCGCTACTGCACCTACATCTACATCCCGTTCCAGTACCTCAGCGTGGCGTTGGGCGCCTACCTGTTCACCGCGTCGAACCTGGGTTGGCTGGGCTTCACCGGTCCGCTGAGCTGGGTCGGCAAGATCGGGGTCGCGCTGTCGGTCGGTGTGCTCGGCGGGGTGGGCATCAACACCGCGCACGAGATGGGCCACAAGAAGGACTCGCTGGAACGCTGGCTGTCCAAGATCACCCTGGCGCAGACCTGCTACGGCCACTTCTACATCGAGCACAACCGCGGCCACCACGTCCGGGTGTCGACACCCGAGGACCCGGCGTCAGCCCGCTTCGGCGAGACCTTCTGGGAGTTCTTGCCGCGCAGCGTTTTCGGCAGCCTGCGCTCGGCCGTTGCGCTCGAGGCGCAACGCATCCGCCGGCTTGGCCACAACCCGTGGAACCCCAAGACCTACCCGTCCAACGACGTGCTCAACGCCTGGGCGGTGTCGGCGGTGTTGTTCGGCGCGTTGATCGCGTTCTTCGGCCCGGCGGTGATCCCGTTCCTGATCATCCAGGCGGTCTTCGGCTTCAGCCTGCTGGAGAACGTCAACTACCTCGAGCACTACGGGCTGCTGCGGCAGAAGAACGACACCGCTTCCGGAAAAGGCCGCTACGAGCGCTGCGCGCCGGTGCACAGCTGGAACTCCGACCACATCGTCACCAACCTGTTCCTGTATCACCTGCAGCGGCACAGCGACCACCACGCCAACCCCACCCGCCGCTACCAGACGCTGCGCAGCATGGCGGGCTCGCCCAACCTGCCCAGCGGATACGCGTCGATGATCTCGCTGACCTACTTCCCGCCGCTGTGGCGCAAGGTGATGGACCACCGGGTGCTCGCGCACTACGACGGCGACATCACCAGGGTCAACCTGCAACCACGCCTGGCCGAGAAGTTGCTGGCCCGTCACGGGGTGCCGGCATGACCGCCGCTTACCAGTGCCCGGTCTGCGAATACGTCTACGACGAGTCCAAAGGTGAAGTGCGGGAAGGCTTTCCGCCCGGCACGCCGTGGGAGCAGGTTCCCGACGACTGGTGCTGTCCCGACTGCGCGGTGCGGGAGAAGGCAGATTTCGAGAAGTTAGGAGCAAACAAGTGAGCGACTACAAACTCTTTCAGTGCGTGCAGTGCGGCTTCGAGTACGACGAGGCGCTGGGCTGGCCCGAAGACGGCATCGCGCCCGGCACCCGTTGGGACGACATTCCCGACGACTGGAGCTGCCCGGACTGTGGGGCGGCCAAATCGGACTTCGTGATGGTGGAGATCGCTCGATCGTGATCAGCGCCGTTATCACTGCGAAAACAGATATCGTCGCGCCTGTGAAGCGGATTCCTTACGCCGAGGCCTCGCGGACGTTGTTGCGGGATTCCGTCTTGGACGCGATGCGCGACCTGCTGCTGACCCGCGATTGGTCGGCAATCACGCTGTCGGACGTGGCCCGCGCTACGGGCATCAGCCGGCAGACCATTTACAACGAGTTCGGCTCGCGGCAGGGCCTGGCGCAGGGGTACGCCCTGCGCCTGGCGGACCGCTTGGTCGACACCGTCCACGCCGGCCTGGACGCCAACGTCGGCGACATCTATGCAGCGCTGCTGCAGGGTTTTCGACGGTTCTTCGCCGAGTCGGCGGCCGATCCGCTGGTGATTTCGCTGCTGACCGGCGTCGCCAAGCCCGATCTGCTGCAGCTCATCACCACCGACAGCGCACCCATCATCACCCGGGCGTCGCAGCGACTGGTGTCGGCGTTCAACCAGACCTGGGTGGCAATCAGCGATGAGGACGCCGGCGTGATTTCGCGTGCGATCGTGCGGCTGTGCTTGAGCTACGTGTCGATGCCACCCGAGTCCGACTTGGCTGATGGGGGAGACGTCGCGGCGGACCTGGCCCGGTTGATGGCGCCGTTCGTGGAGCGCCACGGGGTGGTCAACGTTCCCTGATCGGCGCGGGCTCGCCTCGTTTCTGGGCCTTAAATTGCACCGGCTAGAGTGGCGGCGGAAGAACATACCCAAGCTAATTAAAAGGATGAGCCATCCCCATGACGACGACCGAAAATTCGCTGACCCCTGACGTTCGAAACGGCATCGATTTCAAGGTCGCCGATCTGTCGCTGGCGGAGTTCGGTCGCAAAGAACTCGATCTGGCCGAGTACGAAATGCCCGGACTGATGTCGCTGCGCCGCGAGTACGCCGAGGTGCAGCCGCTGAAGGGGGCCCGCATCTCTGGCTCGCTGCACATGACCGTCCAGACCGCCGTGCTCATCGAAACGCTGGTCGAACTGGGCGCCGAGGTTCGGTGGGCCTCCTGCAACATCTTCTCGACCCAGGACCACGCGGCCGCGGCCGTGGTCGTCGGCAAGCACGGCACCCCCGAGGAGCCCAAGGGTGTCCCGGTGTTCGCGTGGAAGGGCGAGTCGCTCGAGGAGTACTGGTGGGCCGCCGAGCAGATGCTGACCTGGCCCGGCGAGCCGGCCAACATGATCCTCGACGACGGCGGTGACGCCACCATGCTGGTGCTGCGCGGCATGCAGTACGAGAAGGCCGGAGTGGTCCCGCCCGCGGAGGAGGACGACTCCGCGGAGTGGAAGGTCTTCCTGAACCTAGTGCGCACCCGCTTGGAGACCGACAAAGACAAGTGGACCAAGATCGCCGCGTCGGTCAAGGGCGTAACCGAGGAGACCACCACCGGCGTGCTGCGGCTCTACCAGTTCGCGGCGGCCGGTGACCTGGCCTTCCCGGCGATCAACGTCAACGACTCGGTCACCAAATCCAAGTTCGACAACAAGTACGGCACCCGGCACTCGCTGATCGACGGCATCAACCGCGGCACCGACGCGCTGATCGGCGGCAAGACCGTGCTGATCTGTGGCTACGGCGACGTCGGCAAGGGCTGCGCGGAGGCGGTCAAGGGCCAGGGCGCCCGGGTCAGCGTCACCGAGATCGACCCGATCAACGCGCTGCAGGCGCTGATGGAGGGCTTCGACGTGGTAACCGTCGAGGACGGCATCGCCGCGGCCGACATCGTCGTCACCGCGACCGGCAACAAGGACATCATCTCCATCGAGCACATGAAGGCGATGAAGGACCACGCCATCCTGGGCAACATCGGCCACTTCGACAACGAGATCGACATGGCCGCCCTGGAGCGCTCCGGGGCGACGCGGCTCAACATCAAGCCGCAGGTCGACCTGTGGACCTTCGGCGAGAGCGGCAAGTCGATCATCGTGCTGTCCGAGGGCCGGCTGCTCAACCTGGGCAACGCCACCGGCCACCCGTCGTTCGTGATGAGCAACAGCTTCGCCAACCAGACGATCGCGCAGATCGAGCTGTGGACCAAGAACGACGAGTACGACAACGAGGTGTACCGGCTGCCCAAGCACCTGGACGAGAAGGTGGCCCGCATCCACGTCGAGGCGCTCGGTGGGCATTTGACCAAGCTGACCAAGGACCAGGCCGAATACCTCGGCGTCGACGTCGAGGGCCCCTACAAGCCGGACCACTACCGCTACTGAGCTCGTTTTTTTCAGGGCGCATGGGCTCGCCGCCGTGCTGATCGCGATCGAAGGGGTCGACGGCGCCGGCAAGCGGACGTTGACGGACGGGCTGAACAGGGTCTTCCGGCAGGCCGGGAAGTCGGTGGCCACACTGGCGTTCCCGCGTTACGGGCAGTCGGTGACCGCCGACATCGCGGCCGAAGCGCTGCACGGCCAGCACGGCGACCTCGCGTCGTCGGTTTATGCGATGGCCATGCTGTTCGCGCTCGACCGCGCCGGCGCGATCGCGGAGATCGAGGCGCTGGGTCGCGACCACGACGTGGTGATCCTGGATCGCTACGTCGCCTCCAACGCGGCCTACAGCGCGGCGCGCCTGCATCAGGACTCGGCGGGGGAGGCGGTCGCGTGGGTGGGTGAACTCGAATACCACCGGTTCGCGCTGCCTTCTCCGGACTGGCAGGTGCTGCTCGACGTCCCGCCGCAGCTCGCCGGGCAGCGGGCCCGCAGCCGCGCCGACACCGAACCGGGCCGCGCGCGCGACGCCTACGAACGGGACGACGAACTTCAGCGGCGCACCGGTGCGGTGTATGCGGGTCTGGCCGCCGCGGGGTGGGGCGGGCGCTGGCTGGTGGTCGACGCCGAGGTCGATCCGGGGCGGCTGGCGGCCGCTTTCACGGCCGAGTAGCACAGAATTGTCACGATTTGGCGGTATCGGGCACGAAACGCCCGTGTGGTGCGCCGACTTTGTCCCGATCTGGTGACACCATGGACTCCATGAGGCAAAGGATTCTGGTCGTCGATGACGACGCTTCGCTGGCCGAGATGCTGACCATCGTGCTGCGCGGGGAGGGTTTCGACACCGCGGTGATCGGCGACGGTACGCAAGCCCTGACCGCGGTGCGCGAGCTGCGCCCCGATCTGGTGCTGCTGGACCTGATGCTGCCCGGCATGAACGGCATCGACGTGTGTCGGGTGCTACGCGCCGACTCCGGCGTGCCGATCGTCATGCTCACGGCCAAGACCGACACCGTGGACGTGGTGCTGGGCCTGGAGTCGGGCGCCGACGACTACATCATGAAGCCGTTCAAGCCCAAGGAGCTGGTGGCCCGGGTGCGGGCACGGCTGCGGCGCAACGACGACGAGCCCGCCGAGATGCTGTCCATCGCCGACGTCGAGATCGACGTGCCGGCGCACAAGGTCACCCGCAACGGCGAGCAGATCTCCTTGACACCGCTGGAATTCGACCTGCTGGTCGCGTTGGCGCGCAAACCGCGCCAGGTGTTTACTCGTGATGTGCTGCTCGAACAGGTGTGGGGATACCGGCACCCGGCGGACACGCGTCTGGTGAACGTGCACGTCCAGCGTCTGCGGGCCAAGGTCGAGAAAGACCCTGAGAACCCGACCGTGGTTCTGACCGTTCGAGGAGTGGGATACAAGGCCGGACCTCCGTGATCCGCGGCAGCGACGCCGCTTGTGGGGGACGTCGTGATGCTGAGGAGTGGCGCCATTGATCTGGGGCTCTCGCCAACGCACTCGTAGTCGTTGGGGGCGCACCGGCCCCATGACGCGCGGCGTGGGTGCGCTGAGCCGAGCCGTGGCCATTGTGTGGCGCCGATCGCTGCAGTTGCGAGTCGTCGCGTTGACCCTGGGACTTTCGCTGGTCGTGATCTTGGCGCTCGGTTTCGTGCTGACTAGCCAGCTCACCAACCGCGTGCTCGACGTCAAAGTCAGGGCCGCCATCGAACAGATCGAGCGGGCGCGCACCACCGTCAGCGGGATCGTCAACGGCGAGGAGACGCGGTCACTCGACAGCAGCCTGCAGCTGGCCCGCAACACGCTGACGTCGAAAACCGATCCGGCCTCGGGCGCCGGGCTGGCCGGTGCGTTCGATGCGGTGCTGATGGTGCCGGGTGACGGCCCGCGCGCCGCCAGCTCGGCCGGGCCCGTCGATCAGGTGCCCAATGCCTTGCGTGGCTTCGTCAGGGCGGGGCAGGCGGCCTACCAGTACGCCACCGTGCAAACCGAAGGGTTCTCCGGGCCGGCGCTGATCATCGGTACGCCGACGTCATCGCAGGTGGCCAACCTGGAGCTCTACCTCATCTTTCCGCTGAAGAACGAGCAGGCCACCGTAACGCTGGTGCGGGGCACGATGGCCACCGGCGGCCTGGTGCTGCTGGTGCTGCTCTCCGGCATCGCGGTGCTGGTGTCCCGCCAGGTGGTGGGGCCGGTGCGGTCGGCGTCCCGGATCGCCGAACGGTTCGCCGAGGGGCATCTTTCCGAGCGCATGCCGGTGCGCGGCGAGGACGACATGGCGCGGTTGGCGGTGTCGTTCAACGACATGGCCGAAAGCCTGTCTCGGCAGATCGCCCAGCTCGAGGAGTTCGGCAACCTGCAGCGCCGGTTCACCTCCGACGTCAGCCACGAACTGCGCACGCCGCTGACCACCGTGCGGATGGCCGCCGACCTGATCTACGACCACAGCGACGACCTCGACCCGGCGCTGCGGCGCTCCACCGAGCTGATGGTCAACGAGCTGGACCGCTTCGAGACACTGTTGAACGACCTGCTGGAAATCTCCCGGCACGACGCCGGTGTGGCCGAGCTGTCGGTCGAGGCGGTCGACCTGCGCACCACGGTGAACAGCGCCCTGGGCAACGTGGGCCACCTGGCCGAGGAGACGGGCATCGAACTGCTGGTGGACATGCCCGCCGAAGAGGTGATCGCCGAGGTCGACCCGCGGCGGGTCGAGCGGATCCTGCGCAATCTGATCGCCAACGCCATCGACCACGCCGAACGCAAGCCGGTGCGGATCCGGATGGCCGCCGACGAGGACACGGTCGCGGTCACGGTGCGCGATTTCGGCGTCGGGCTGCGGCCGGGCGAGGAGAAGCTGGTGTTCAGCCGGTTCTGGCGCTCGGACCCGTCCCGGGTGCGGCGCTCCGGCGGAACCGGGCTGGGCCTGGCGATCAGCGTGGAGGACGCGCGACTTCACCAGGGCCGGCTGGAGGCGTGGGGCGAGCCGGGCGAGGGCGCCTGCTTCCGGCTGACGCTGCCCCTGGTTCGCGGCCACAAGGTCACCACAAGTCCGCTGCCCATGAAACCAATTCCGCAGCCGGCACAACCGGCCGCCGACGCAGCCGGCCAGGAGCGTCAGCGCCAACCCGAGCCCGCCGAGTGGAGCGGGTAGTGCGCCGGCTGCTCGCACTGCTCTCCCTGGCCGTGTTGCTCGCCGGGTGTGCGGGCATACCCAGCTCGTCGGCACCGCAGGCCATTGGCACCGTGGAACGACCGGCGCCGTCGAACCTGCCCAAGCCGAGCCCGGGCATGGATCCCGACGTGTTGCTGCGCGAATTCCTCAAGGCCACAGCCGATCCGGCCAACCGGCATCTGGCGGCGCGGCAGTTTCTCACCCAGTCGGCGTCCAACGCGTGGGACGACGCCGGCAGCGCCCTGCTGATCGACCACGTCGTATTCGTCGAAACCCGTGGCGCCGAACGAGTTTCGGCGACCATGCGGGCAGACATCCTGGGCTCGTTGTCCGACGTCGGGGTGTTCGTGACGGCCGAAGGGGTGCTGCCGGACCCGGGGCAGATCGAGTTGGTCAAGACGTCCGGTGGCTGGCGAATCGACCGGCTGCCCAACGGCGTCTTCCTGGACTGGCAGCAGTTCCAGTCGACCTACAAACGCAACACGCTGTACTTCGCCGACCCGACCGGCAAGACCGTGGTTCCCGATCCGCGCTACGTCGCGGTCGCCGATCACGACCAGTTGGCCACCGAACTCGTCTCCAAGTTGCTGGCCGGGCCACGACCGGAAATGGCCCACACGGTCCGCAACCTGCTCGCCCCGCCGCTACGGCTGCGTGGGCCGGTGACCCGCGCCGACGGCGGCAAGAATGGGATCGGGCGTGGTTACGGCGGCGCGCGCATCGACCTGGAGAAGCTGTCCACCACTGATCCACACAGCAGGCAATTACTTGCCGCGCAGATCATTTGGACGTTGGCTAGGGCGGATATCAGAGGGCCGTACGTGATCAACGCCGACGGCGCACCGCTGGACGACAGGTTCGCCGAGGGCTGGACGACCTCCGATGTCGCCGCGACCGACCCGGGCGTGGCCGACGGCGCGGGCGCGGGATTGCACGCGCTGATCAACGGGTCACTGGTCGGGCTGGACGGGCAGCGCGCCACCAATGTGCCCGGAGCTTTCGGGCGCATGGGTGACCAGACCGGTGCCGCGCTGTCGCGCAGCGGGCGCCAGGTGGCGTCGGTGGTGACACTGCGACGCGGCGAACCCGACATGGCGGCGTCGCTGTGGATCGGCGATCTCGGTGCCGAGGCGGTCCAATCCGCCGACGGGCACACTCTGTCGCGGCCCAGCTGGTCGCTGGACGACGCGGTCTGGGTGGTGGTCGACACCAACAATGTGCTGCGGGCGATTCAGGAACCGGCGTCGGGCCAGCCCGCGCGCATCCCGGTGGATTCGGTGGCAGTGGCCAGCAGCTTTCCCGGGCCGATCACGGACCTGCAGCTGTCCCGGGATGGGACGCGCGCCGCCATGGTGATCGGCGGCCAGGTGATCCTGGCCAGCGTCGAGCAGACGCAGGCCGGACAGTTCGCCCTGACCTACCCGCGGCGACTCGGTTTCGGGCTGGGCAACTCGGTGGTGTCGTTGTCGTGGCGAACCGGCGACGACATCGTCGTCACCCGTACCGACGGCGCGCACCCGGTGTCGTATGTGAACCTCGACGGGGTGAACTCCGACGCGCCGGCCCGCGGCTTGCAGGTTCCGCTGTTGGGTATCGCGGCCAACCCGTCAACGGTGTACGTCGCGGGTCCCCAAGGGGTGCTTCAGTATTCGGCGTCCGTCGCCGAAAATCAGCAGGGCTGGTCGGAGGTGACGGGGTTGACGGTGGCCGGGGCGGTGCCGGTAATGCCCGGGTGAGTGGCTGACGGCAGCGCGGGGCGGCGGTAACCTCGGAAATTACCCTCGCCGTGAGGAGTCGCCCGCCATGCCGCCCAAAGTTCCCCGCTTGCGATGGGACGATCCCCTTCGCGCGCTGGATGTGCTGGGCTCGTTGTGGTCGTCCACCGGGCTGCCGTCCGTCACCGCCGGAGCCGCGCAGGCCGTGGCGGTGCCGTACCGCACCCTGTTCACCACGCTGCAGCAGCTGCTCGTCGGCAAGCGAGTCACCATCCGGATGGGCGACCACGATGTGACGCTGACCGTCACCGAGCTGGACTCAGAGCTCGAGCCGGGCGGCTTGACCGTCGGTCAGCTCGGCGAGATCCGTGTCGCCGCAAGCGAAATCGAATGGGCTGACCAGTACCTGCAGCACGCCGAGGCCGTCCTGCGCAACGTGCACATCCGTCCGGGCGTACCGCCGCTGGTGATCGCCGCGCCGGTCGAGTTGTCAACGGAGCTGCCGGCCAAGGTCTTTGACGACATGCTGCGGCAGGCGGCGCCGCGGCTGCACGCGCAGCTGAACGCGGACAGCACCGCTCAGCTGCGCTGGGCGCGCCGACCCGGCTTGGGAAGCCTCGAGGTCGACGTTGACGTGGTCGGGACGACGTTGTGGGTGCGCCCGCGCGCGCTGCTGACCGGGCTCACCAAAGAGCGGCGATGGAAACTGCCGGGGCGGACTCCCGCCCACCCGGTGCCGCTGCCCGACCCCCCGCACGGGCTGCTGGTCACCGATGTGGCCCTGGGAGCGGATTCGTTGCAGATCTCGGCTCTGCTGCCGGAATGGCGGATGGACCTGCCACTGCGGCATTTGGAAGACGTCATCAGCCAGTTGAGCCAGGGTGCGCTCAGCTTCGCCTGGCCGTCGCTGTGGAGAAGTTCCGACTGAGCTGCCGCTGTCGCCCCCCACGGGCACACTGGCGCCCATGCTCGACCTCATCCTGCCGCTGCAGTGCGGCGGTTGCGGGGCACCATCCACCCGCTGGTGTGACACCTGCGCCAACGAACTGTCGGTGGCTGCCGATCAGCCGCACGTGGTGAACCCCCGCGTCGACCCGCAGGTCCCGGTGTTCGCGCTGGGCCGCTACGTCGGCGCCCGCCGCCAAGCGATCCTCGCGCTGAAGGAACGCGGCCGGGGCGACCTCGTCCCACCGTTGGCACGCGCGCTGGCCGCCGGTGTGCACCGGCTGCTGGTGTGGGGCATGGTCGAGACCCCGCTGACGATCGTGCCCGCACCCACGCGGCGTTGGGCGGCACGCCGGCGCGGGGGTGACCCGGTCACCAAAGTCGCTGAGTTGGCCTGCGTGTCCCTGGCCGCGGCGCCGGCACACCCGGACATCCGCGTCGTCCGCGCGCTGCGCATGCGGGCGCTGGCGCGCGACTCGGTGGGCCTGACCACCTCCGCCCGCGAGCGCAATGTCGCGGGCCGGGTGCTGCTGTGCAACAAGGTGCCGCGCACCGAAGTCGTGGTTGTCGACGACGTCGTCACCACCGGGGCGACGGCGCGCGAGTCCGTCCGCGTCCTGCAGGACGCCGGGACGCCGGTGGCCGCCGTGTTGACGATCGCGTTCGCGTGAGATCCGCTTGGCTTCCGCTTAGAAGATGTGAAGAACTCGCAACAGACTGGACAAAGAGGTGGCACGCCGAGGCGAACACGAGCTAACGTCGAGAACAACCTTCATGGACTAATTGGGACGTAATGGTCGCAATTTCCCAGCTTCAGACGCACCGCGCGGGAGGAGGTGAGTATTCGACCCCTTGCACCGGCGGGCAGCCTGCGCGGTAACCACCGTGGAAACCGCACCCACCCCCGTCGGCGCGTTCTTGTCGAAGCCGACGCGCAGGGCGCGCGTGACGTGGAAAGAGAAACGAGTTGTCGCGTATGTCAAGGCTAACCGTGGAATCCGGTCAAATTCTGGACCCAGCACCGGTTGCAACCGACGAGCCAGTCGAACCGGCACCGACCGCCGAGGTCGTGTTCAAAGGCCGCAACGTCGAGATTCCCGATCACTTCCGCATCTATGTCGCGGAGAAACTCGTCCGATTGGAACGGTTCGACCGAACCATCTACCTGTTCGATGTCGAGCTCAATCACGAACGCAACCGTCGCCAGCGTAAGTCCTGTCAGCGCGTGGAGATCACGGCCCGGGGCCGCGGGCCGGTAGTCCGCGGCGAGGCGTGTGCCGACAGCTTCTATGCCGCACTCGAATCGGCGGTCGTCAAACTGGAAAGCCGGCTGCGCCGCGGCAAGGACCGGCGCAAGGTCCACTACGGTGACAAGACCCCGGTTTCCCTGGCCGAGGCCACCGCGGTGTCCCCGCCGCCGGAGAAGGCCTTCAACAACGAAGTGGCCGAGCCACACGAACATGAAGCCGTCTTCCTCGATAGGGACCACGCGCCGGGCCGCGTCGTGCGCACCAAGGAGCACACGGCCACGCCGATGACGGTGGACGACGCCCTCTACGAGATGGAGCTCGTCGGACACGATTTCTTCTTGTTCTACGACAAGCAGACCGAACTACCGTCGGTGGTCTACCGTCGGCACGCCTACGACTATGGATTGATCAGGCTGGCCTGATCGCTGGCCTGATGAGGCCGCGCCGACGATCGGCGGTCATCGCAGGGTTGTCACCTACGATGGGAGTCGCCTCGTAGAAGAAGACTCCTACCAACAGGGGACATAGCTGTGCCTGTGCTGTCGAAGTTGCTGCGCCTCGGTGAAGGTCGCATGGTCAAGCGCCTCAAGCGGGTGGCCGACTATGTCAACACGTTGTCCGACGACGTTGAGAAGCTAAGCGACGCCGAGCTGGGCGCCAAGACCGACGAGTTCAAGAAGCGCCTCGCCGACGGGGAGACCCTCGATGACCTGCTGCCGGAGGCGTTCGCGGTGGCCCGCGAGGCCGCCTGGCGGGTGCTCGACCAGCGTCCGTTCGACGTACAGGTGATGGGCGCGGCAGCGCTGCACCTGGGCAACGTCGCCGAGATGAAGACCGGCGAGGGTAAGACCTTGACCTGTGTGTTGCCGGCCTATCTCAATTCGCTGGCCGGCGAGGGCGTGCACATCGTCACCGTCAACGACTACCTGGCCAAACGCGACAGTGAGTGGATGGGTCGCGTGCACCGCTTCCTCGGGCTTCAGGTCGGGGTGATCCTGGCCCAGATGACCCCGGACCAGCGCCGGGTGGCCTACAACGCCGACATCACCTACGGCACCAACAACGAGTTCGGCTTCGACTACCTGCGTGACAACATGGCCCATTCGCTCGACGATCTGGTGCAGCGCGGCCACAGCTACGCGATCGTCGACGAGGTGGACTCGATCCTGATCGACGAGGCTCGCACGCCGCTGATCATCTCGGGCCCGGCCGACAGCGCCTCCAACTGGTACACCGAGTTCGCCCGGTTGGCTCCGCTGATGGAAAAGGACGTCCATTACGAGGTCGACCTGCGTAAACGCACCGTCGGCGTGCACGAGCTCGGTGTGGAATTCGTCGAGGACCAGCTCGGCATCGACAACCTCTACGAGGCCGCCAATTCTCCGCTGGTCAGCTATCTCAACAACGCGCTGAAGGCGAAGGAGCTGTTCAACCGCGACAAGGACTACATCGTCCGCGATGGTGATGTGCTCATCGTTGACGAGTTCACCGGCCGCGTGCTGATCGGCCGCCGCTACAACGAGGGCATGCACCAGGCCATCGAGGCCAAGGAGCATGTCGAGATCAAGGCCGAGAACCAGACGCTGGCCACCATCACGCTGCAGAACTACTTCCGGCTCTACGGCAAGCTCGCCGGCATGACCGGCACCGCCCAGACCGAGGCGGCCGAGCTGCACGAGATCTACAAGCTCGGCGTCGTCAGCATCCCGACCAACAAGGCGATGATCCGCGAAGACCAATCCGACCTCATCTACAAGACCGAAGAGGCCAAATACATCGCGGTGGTCGACGACGTCGCCGAGCGCTATGAGAAGGGCCAACCGGTGCTGATCGGCACCACCAGCGTGGAGCGCTCCGAATACCTCTCGCGCCAATTCCAGAAAAGGCGCATCCCGCACAACGTGCTTAACGCCAAGTACCACGAACAAGAGGCGGCGATCATCGCCGAGGCCGGCCGCCGCGGCGGTATCACCGTGGCCACCAACATGGCCGGCCGCGGCACCGACATCGTGCTGGGCGGCAACGTCGACTTCCTCACGGACCTGCGGCTGCGGGCCCGCGGCCTGGACCCGCTGGAGACGGCCGACGAGTACGAGCAGGCCTGGCACGAGGAACTGCCTCTGGTCAAGGAGGAGGCCGCCGCGGAGGCCAAGGAAGTGATCGAGGCCGGCGGCCTGTACGTGCTGGGCACCGAACGCCACGAGTCGCGGCGCATCGACAACCAGCTGCGTGGCCGCTCCGGCCGGCAGGGAGACCCCGGCGAGTCGCGGTTCTACCTGTCGCTGGGCGACGAGCTCATGCGCCGGTTCAACGGCGCCATGCTCGAGACGATGCTTACCCGAATCAACCTTCCCGACGACGTGCCGATCGAATCCCCGATGGTGACCCGCGCGATCAAGAGCGCACAGACCCAGGTCGAGCAGCAGAACTTCGAGGTGCGCAAGAACGTCCTCAAGTACGACGAGGTGATGAACCAGCAGCGCAAGGTGATCTACGCCGAGCGTCACCGCATTCTCGAAGGCGAGAACCTGCAGCAGCAGGCCACCGACATGCTGGTCGACGTCATCACCGCCTACGTCGACGGCGCCACCAGTGAGGGCTACGCCGAGGATTGGGATCTGGACGCGTTGTGGACGGCGCTCAAAACGCTGTATCCGGTCGGGATCACCCCCGATAGCCTGACCCGGCGGGACACGGACTCCGAGCAAGACGAGCTCACCCGTGACGAGTTGCTGGATGCGCTGCTCAAAGACGCCGAACGCGCTTATGCCGCAAGGGAAGCCGAGCTCGAAGAGCTGGCGGGCGAGGGGGCGATGCGCCAGCTGGAACGCAACGTGTTGCTCAACGTCATCGACCGCAAGTGGCGCGAGCATCTCTACGAGATGGACTACCTCAAGGAGGGCATCGGGCTGCGGGCGATGGCGCAGCGCGATCCGCTGGTGGAGTACCAGCGCGAGGGCTACGACATGTTCATGGCCATGCTCGACGGCATGAAGGAGGAGTCGGTCGGCTTCCTGTTCAACGTCAGCGTGGAGGCGGTGCCCGCCCCGCAGGTGGCCCCGGTGGAAGCACCCGAGGGGCTGGCGGAATTGGCCGCGGGCGAAGGGGCCCCCGCCGTTGCGGCGCAGGAAGACGGCGCCGACGCCGCCCCGGCGGCCGCACACCAGGAAGCGCCAAGCACCTTGCGCGCCAAGGGTATTGACAACGAGGCGCCCGCGTTGACCTATTCCGGACCGTCCGAGGACGGCTCGGCGCAGGTGCAGCGCAACGGCGGTGGCGCCGAGAAGACCCCGGCCGGGGTGCCGGCCGGCGCGAGCCGCCGGGAACGGCGGGCGGCCGCGCGTCAGCAAGGACGCGGCACCAAGCCGCCGAAATCGGTCAAACGGCGCTAGTCCTGACCTCGGCGCTGACATGCGCCTTGAGATCGACTAGTCAATAATGACTAGAGCCCGGCGGGCGAAAATGAGGCAAACGACCTATATGCCCACGCGCCTGTGCGGCAGACAATCAGGTCATGAAGCGTTACTTGATAATCGGTTACGGCGGCGCGGCTTACGCGCTGTTCCTGGTGACCTTCCTGTATTTGGTCGGCTTCGTCGGCGCCATCGTGGTGCCACGCAACGTTGATCACGGGATTGCCGCTCCGATCGGGCAGGCGGTCGTGGTCAACCTGGCACTGCTTGGCGTGTTCGGCGTTCAGCACAGCGTGATGGCGCGGCCGGGGTTCAAACGGTGGTGGGCGCGATTCGTCCCGCACTCGATCGAGCGCAGCACCTATGTGTGGCTCGCAAACGCCGCGCTGCTTTTGCTCTACTGGCAATGGCGAACGATGCCGGCGGTGATCTGGCATGTGGGACTGCCGGCCGGCCGCCTGGCACTGTGGGCGCTGTTCTGGCTCGGGTGGGCGACAGCGTTGGCATCGACGTTCATGGTCAATCACTTCGACCTGTTCGGCCTTCGGCAGGTGTATTTGGCGTGGCGCGAAAAGCCCTACACCAACATCGGGTTTCACACTCGATTGCTGTATCGGCTGGTGCGCCATCCGCTCATGCTCGGTTTCCTCATCGCGTTCTGGGCGGCGCCCACCATGACGGCGGGGCACCTGCTCTTCGCGATCGGCATGACCGGTTACATCCTGATCGCGGTACAGCTGGAAGAGCGCGACCTGGTGGCGGCACTGGGCGACCAATACCGCGATTACCGCCGCGATGTGCCGATGCTGCTACCGCGGCCACGCGGGCACGCGGCCGAAACGGTTGGCCAGCACTAACTCTCGACGAGCGTGGCGATCCGCTCGAGCGTGGCGCGCATGCCCTCCGCGGTCTGTTGGGGAATCGACCCGCTGGTGATCATCCGCTTCTGCTTGTCCTGCGACACGTCCCAGGTTTCGCGCACCAGGGTGCCTTCAGGGGCGGCCTCGAGTTCGTAACGCCAGATGCGGCCACCGACGCGGCCGCCGAGGAACGTGGTCTTCCACGCGATGCGGCGGTCCGGTTCGTACTCGATGACGGTGTTGTTCGTCCGGTAGGGGATGAACAGAGTCTCCTTGCGGCCGCGCATCGCCATCCCGAATTTCGCACCCATCGACAACGGAACCGACGCTTGGGACGCGTGATTCACTGAGTGCGCACCGTCGATGCTGGCGTGTTTGCCCGCGTCGGCCACTAGCGCGAAGATCTTGTCGGGCGCCGCCTTGATGACGCGCTCGACGCTGACTGTGTCTCCGTCCATCCGTCAACTAAAGCGTCATCCGATGTGCAGGGCAACCACCAGCCACCGCGTTCCGGTGCCAGAGTCCCCAGCGGGCAGCTGTTCCACCCGGCAGGCGATGGCGTGGATCCGGTCCCCGCGGCTGTACGTACCGAAAACCTCGGCCGCGGTGTCCGGGTCGTGTCGCCCGACGGGCTGCACGCGCATCCGGCGCAGCACCGCGGCGGCTTCCGATCCGGCTCCCGATCCGACTAGAGCCCGGCCGGCCGAGAGCACCGAGTCGACGAGGCTCGGTGCCAGCAGCGGCCGCAACTGGGCCGCGGGACGGCGGCGGTCGATGACTTCCAGCACTCGGCGCAGCGCGGCGTCGGCGAAGATGGCTGCCTGGCGCATGGATGGTGACATGGCCGGTGACATGGGGGCGGCCTGCGGGTGTGGGTTGCCGCGCTGGCCGGGCCCACGGGGGGTACGGCGTCGCATCGTCGCGTGCGATGATGGCCGGCACTGCGGAACGTTCTGGACGTCGCGGGTCGGCGGCTCGTACTGGGCGACGGGCATCACTGCGAAGGTGTCGTGGCTGGGCCGGCTCACGAGGGGGCTGCTGGCGCTACTGGTCAAGGGGCACTCTCCAACGCATCGATTGAACGGGAGCCTGCTGGAGAGTGGCAGACGAGTGTTGTGCGGGTCATCATCGCACAATCGGGCGCGGCGCGTACCCGCGCCGGACCCGCGCCGTCAGGGGCCCGAGCCAGCGGTTACGGTGGGCTCGCGCGACATCGACGACGAATCGACAAGGAGGACAGGGCCGTAATGGTGACCCGGTTGTCTCCTGCGGACGCGTCGTTCTACCGGCTGGAGAACACGGCCACCCCGATGTACGTCGGATCGCTGTCCATCCTGCGCCGCCCGCGCGCCGGATTGAGCTACGAGACGCTCCTGGCCACGGTCGAAAAGCGGCTACCCCAGATACCGCGATACCGGCAGAAGGTCCGGGGACTCATGGTCGCCCCGATGGCCCGGCCGGTGTGGATCGACGACCCGGACTTCGACATCACCTATCACGTCAGGCGCTCGGCGCTGCCGTCGCCGGGCAGCGACGAACAGCTGCACGAGCTGATCGCCCGGTTGGCCGCGCGGCCGCTCGACAAGTCGCGGCCGTTGTGGGAGATGAATCTCGTCGAAGGCCTGAACAAGAACCGCCTCGCCCTCTACACGAAATCGCACCAAGCGCTGATCAACGGCATGACCGCGCTCGAGATCGGCCACGTCATCGCCGATCGCACGCGGCGTCCGGCGCCGTTCCCCGAAGACATCTGGATCCCGGAGCGCGACCCCGGCAATACCCGGCTGTTGGTGGGCGCGCTCGGCGACTGGGTGATGGGCCCGGGCTCACAAATGCAGGCCGTCGGGTCAGCGATCGCCGGAATGGCAACGAATTCCGGGCAACTCATCGACGCCGGCCGGCGGGTCTTCGACGTCGCGCGCATGTTGGCGCGCGGCACCGCGCCCAGTAGCCCGCTGAACGCCACCGTTTCGCGCCACCGGCGGTTCACGGTCGCCAGCGGCAAGCTCGAGGACTACCGCGCCGTGCGGGCGCGGTACGACTGCGATGTCAACGATGTGGTGCTGGCGGTGGTGGCCGGCGCCCTGCGCAACTGGCTGATGTCGCGCGGGGAAGGGGTGCCGCTGACCGCGACGATCCGGGCGATGGCGCCGCTCCCGGTGTATGCCGACGACGCGCTCGACTCCACCGGTCCCGGGCAGGCGATCAGTCAGGTGACGCCGTTCCTGGTTGACCTTCCGGTGGGGGAGGGCAACGCCGTGGTGCGGCTGTCGCAGATCGCCCACGCCACCGAATCGAACCCGACGGCGGCAAGCCTGGTCGACGCCAGGACCATCGTCACGCTGTCCGGCTTCGCACCACCCACCCTGCACGCCATGGGTATTCGGGTGGCCACCAGCTTTCCCACCTTCTCGCGGCGCACGTTCAACCTATTGATCACCAACGCTCCCGGGGCTCAGTCCCAGATGTACATCGCCGGCACCAAGTTGCTCGAGACCTACGCCGTGCCGCCGCTGCTGCACAACCAGGCGCTCGCGATCAGTGTGACGTCCTACAACGGAATGTTGTATTTCGGAATCAATGCCGACCGGGATGCGATGAGGGATGTCGAGCTGCTGCCGGCGCTGCTGAACCAATCACTTGAGGAATTGCTGGAAGCTTCTCGGTAGTCGTTCGGCAGCGTCAAAACCTTGCTTCCGGCGTATAACATCCAGTTGTATGAGCACCCCGCGCAAACGACGGCGAGTCGGCGAAGCCGAAGAAAAAGAAATCGACGCCGCCTTCACGCAAGATTTCCGACGCTGTCTACGCAGCCGAATTATTTCGGTTGCAAACAGAATTCGTGAGGCTGCAGGAGTGGGTGCGGCATTCCGGCGCGCGTCTCGTGGTCATCTTCGAGGGCCGCGACGGAGCGGGCAAGGGCGGCGCCATCAAACGGATCACCGAATACCTCAACCCGCGGGTCGCCCGCATCGCGGCGCTGCCCGCGCCGAGCGATCGGGAACGCGGCCAGTGGTACTACCAGCGCTATATCGCCCACCTGCCCGCGAGGGGAGAGATCGTGCTCTTCGACCGGTCGTGGTACAACCGCGCCGGCGTCGAGAAGGTCATGGGATTCTGTACGCCGCAAGAATATACGCTGTTCTTGCGGCAGACGCCGATCTTCGAACACATGCTCATCGACGACGGGATTCTGCTGCGCAAATATTGGTTTTCGGTCTCCGAGGAGGAGCAGTTGCGCCGGTTCAGGGCGCGGCGCAACGACCCCGTCCGGCAATGGAAACTCAGCACGACGGATCTGGAATCGGTGTTTCGGTGGGAGGACTATTCGCGCGCCAAGGACGAGATGATGGTGCATACCGACATACCGGCCAGCCCGTGGTATGTGGTGGAATCCGAAATCAAGAAGCACGCACGGCTGAACATGATGGCCCACCTGCTGTCCACGATTGAGTACCAGAAAGTGGAACAGCCCAAGGTCAGACTGCCGAAACACCCGATCGTGAGTGATAACTACATACGGCCGCCGCGTGAGCTGTCGACCTATGTCGACGACTATGCGGCCACGTTGATCGGATGATGCGGGTCTACATTCCGGCCACCGTGGCCATGTTGCAGCAACTCGTCGCCGACGGCTCGCTGTGGCCGGTCAACGGCACCGCATTCGCGGTGACACCGACCTTGCGCGAGGCCTACGCCGAGGGCGACGACGACGAGCTTGCCGAGGTGGCGTTGCGTGAGGCGGCGCTGGCATCACTGCGCCTGCTCGCGGCCGACCCCGAGACGCCACGGCGTCGCGCGGTGCTGGTCGCCGACGTAGACGAGGCCAAATGTCGTCCCGATCTCGACGAGGCCGTCGTCCGGCTCCCCGCGCCCGTCGCAATCGAGCACGTGGTCGCCGCATTCGTCGACAACTCGGATGCCGAGCCGGCAGTCTCCGCGGCGATCACGGTGATCGATGCGGCTGACCTGGGCGATGAGGACGCGGACCTGGTGGTCGGCGACGCGCAGGACCACGATTTGGCCTGGTACGCCACCCAGGAGCTGCCGTTTTTGCTCGACCTGCTCTGACGCAGGCTGGATACGGTAGCGTAGGTTACGGTACCGTAGGGTCTTATTGGACAGGCATCTAAAGTGCTCAGAACCGGCCCAATGTGAAGTGGAAGCGAAAGTCCCCGATGAGTAAGAAATACGCGCCGGTCACCGCCAACGTCGTCGCGACCACCCGTCCTACCGTCGCCGGAGCCGACAGGCATCCCGGCTGGCACGCGTTGCGCAGGATAGCCGCGCGCATCACGACGCCACTATTGCCCGACGATTACCTGCACCTGGCCAATCCGCTGTGGTCCGCGCGCGAGTTGCGGGGCCGCATCATGCAGGTCCGCCGGGAGACGGAGGATTCGGCGACCCTGGTGATCAAGCCGGGCTGGGGCTTCAGCTTCGACTACCAGCCGGGCCAGTACATCGGGATCGGGCTGCTGGTGGAAGGGCGCTGGCGCTGGCGCTCGTATTCGCTGACGTCGAGCCCGGCCGGTGCCGCCAGGTCGGCCACCGACCGGACGGTGACGATCACCGTCAAGGCGATGCCCGAAGGCTTCCTGTCCAGTCACCTGGTGGCCGGCGTCGAGCCGGGGACCATCGTGCGGCTGGCCGCGCCCCAGGGCAACTTCGTATTGCCCGACCCGGCGCCGCCGTCGATTCTGTTCCTGACCGCCGGATCCGGGATCACGCCGGTCATGTCGATGCTGCGAACGTTGGTGCGCCGCAAACAAATTGGCGACGTCATCCACCTGCACTCGGCACCCACGGCATCTGATGTGATGTTTGCCTCCGAGCTGGCCGCACTGGCGGCCGATCAAACCGGCTACCGGTTGCGGGTGCGTGAGACCCGCATCGAGGGGCGGTTTGACCTTGCCCGCCTGAGCCAGGAGGTGCCGGACTGGCGCAAGCGCCAGACCTGGGCCTGCGGGCCGGAGGGCATGCTCAACCAGGCCGAGAAGGTCTGGTTGGGGGCGGGCATCGGTGACCGGCTGCACCTGGAGCGCTTCGCGGTCTCCAAGGCCGCCCCCGCCGGAGCGGGTGGGACGGTGACCTTCGCCCGAAGTGGTCGCAGCGTCGCGGCCGATGCGGCGACGTCGCTGATGGATGCGGGTGAAGGCGCCGGTGTGCAGATGCCGTTCGGCTGCCGGATGGGTATCTGTCAGTCGTGCGTGGTCAGTCTGGTGCAGGGCCACGTTCGTGACCTGCGCACGGGCGCCGAACACGACCCGGGAACCCGGGTCCAAACCTGCATTTCGTCCGCATCGGGCGATTGTGTGATCGACATCTAAAGGCTACCCACAGGTAACTTACGGGATCGTAGGTTACGATATCGTAGGTAAGGGCAAAAGCCGACGACCGCAGAGGAGAGAACGCGATGGCGATCACCGACGTCGACGTATTCGCACATCTGACGGACGCCGACATCGAAAGCCTGGGCGTTGAGCTGGACGCGATCCGCCAGGACATTGAAGACTCGCGCGGCGCACGGGACGCGCGTTACATCCGCCGCACCATCGCGGCGCAGCGAGCTATCGAGGTGGCCGGCCGGGTGCTGCTGGCCGCCAGTTCACGGCGCTCGGCCTGGTGGGCAGGCACCGTGACCCTGGGTGTGGCCAAGATCGTCGAGAACATGGAGATCGGCCACAACGTCATGCACGGCCAGTGGGACTGGATGAACGACCCGGAGATTCACTCCTCGACGTGGGAGTGGGACATGAGCGGGTCGTCCAAGCACTGGCGTTACACCCACAACTTCGTGCACCACAAGTACACCAATATCCTCGGGATGGACGACGACGTCGGCTACGGACTGCTGCGCGTCACCCGAGACCAGCGCTGGAAGCGCTTCAACATCTTCAACCTGCTGTACAACACCCTGCTCGCGCTCCTCTTTGAATGGGGCGTCGGCTTGCAGCACGTGGAGATCGGCAAGATCGTCAAGAAGCGGATGGAACACGACGAAGCCCGGCAAAGGGCCGACGAGTTCCTGGCCAAGGCCGGTCGCCAGGTGCTCAAGGACTATGTCGCGTTCCCAGCGCTGACCGCGCTGTCACCCGGCGCGACATACCGGTCCACGTTGACGGCCAACGCGGTTGCCAACGTGATCCGCAACGTGTGGGCCAACGCCGTCATCTTCTGCGGGCATTTCCCCGACGGCGCAGAGAAATTCACCAAGACCGACATGATCGGCGAGACGAAGGGTCAGTGGTACCTGCGCCAGATGCTGGGCAGTGCCAACTTCGAAGGTGGATGGCTGCTGCGGTTCATGAGCGGCAACCTGTGCCACCAGATCGAGCACCACCTCTACCCGGATCTGCCGAGCAACCGTCTGCACGAGATCTCGGTGCGGGTGCGCGCGGTGTGCGACAAGTACGACTTGCCTTACACAACAGGCTCATTCCTGGTGCAGTATGGCAAGACGTGGCGCACGATCGCCAAGCTGTCGCTGCCGAACAAGTACCTGAGCGACGACGCCGACAACGCGCCGGAGACCCGCAGCGAGCGGATGTTCGTCGAGCTGGAGCCCGGTTTCGCGGGCGTCGATCCCACGACCGGACGCCGCCGTGGGCTGAAGACCGCCATCGCCACGGTACGGTCGTGGCGGCGCCAAAAGCGTGCCGCGGCAACGCGAGTCAGCGACACTCAGGACGGCCTGGCCGCCTAAAGGCTAAGACGTCGGCTGATACATCTCTTCGGCTGCTGCCGAGGCGACACCGAGTTCGGCGGCGACGGCGTCGATCGCTTGCTGCGCGATGGTGAGCTCCACCTGGCGGCCGGGGACGAAGTACGGCCCGACGTAGCGTTCGTAGTAGCGCTGCGCTTCATCGCGCGTGAGCCGGTCGAGGAACCAGTTGACGTAGCCGACGGCCCGGCTTGGTTGTTCGACGAGAAATCGCAGCGCCCGCTGGTTGGCCCGCTGCAGGGCCTGCAGGGCGGGGCTTTCCAGCGGGATGTGAACGGGGTCCACCACGACGCCCACGGTGGGGATCTGGAAGTGATCGCCGACCCAGGCCAGCACGTGAAAACCCTCTTCCTCGGCGACCTGTTCGGGTGAAAGCGTGCTGCCTACGTAGGCGGCGTCGATTGAGCCGTCCCGGAGCCGTCGCAGGTCCATCTGGTAGTCACCCGGATGCCGCACCACGCATTCCAGGTCGCGATCGGGGTCCAGGCCGTGCTTACGCAGGACGATCCGCGCGAAAGTACCGGGAGGATCGGCGGGGCCGTGGACCGCCAGGCGCCGCCCGCGAAGATCCGCCATCGACTTCACCTCGGCGTTGCCGAGAAACCAGAACAGCGGACGATCGGTGCTGAAACTGACCGCTATCCAACCGATCCCGTCGGTCAGCCGCGACACCAGCGTTCGGCCTAGGCCGATCACCGCGCCGCGGCGCAGACGCTCCGCCGGCCAGCCGACCCCATCCCGGATGGCGACGTGGACACCCTCATCCTCGAAGTAGCCCTCTTGGTCGGCGACATGGGCGACCAGCTCCTCGTGGATGCCACGCCCGACATAGGCCAGATCGATCGTCTCCACAGCCACAGCCCCTTTCAGTCCATGGCAAGGCCGCCGTTGATCTCCATGCAATGGCCGGTGATGAAACCGGAATCCTCACTCGCCAAGAAAGCTACCGCCTTGGCTATCTCGTCGGGACGGACGAGGCGCCCCATGGGATTGGTCGCGCCGAGTTGACTGACCTCTTCGGCGTTCAACAGCGCATTCGCCGTTGTATCAGCCACCGTAGCGGGCGAAACGAGGTTAGCGGTGATTCCCTCCGGCGCCAGCTCGAGTGCGACGTACCGGACGAACTGATCCATTGCCGCCTTGGCGGTTCCCACCGTGATCATGCCTTGCCGGGGCCGACGGGACAACACCGTGGTGAGAAAGACCAGCCGGCCGTAACTGCGGGAAATCATCCCCGGCACAACGGCTTTGGTCACCAGGTAGGCGGCATGCAACTCGCGGTCCAGCTTGCCGCCGAGCTGCTCCCAGCTCAGATCGGCGAACGAGGTGACATCGTAAGGGATTAACGCGTTGTGCACGAGCACGTCGACGCGGCCCCACCGCTGTTCGGTTTGCTCGAACATCGCGGCGACGTCGTCGGGTGCGGTGACGTCGGCCCGAATCGCCACGGCCTCGCCCCCGGCTGCGGTCGCGGTCCGGACCACCTCGTCCGCTTCCTCGGCACTGGACCGGTAGTTGACGACCACCCGAAACCCGCTCTGCGCGAGGGCTAGTGCGGTCGCCGCGCCGATTCCACGGCTGGCTCCGGTGATGACCGCAACACGATCCATCAGCGTCGCCTCCGTGTCCGCGCCTGCTGGCAAGCCCGAACCCTACGCCAGCTATGGCTGGCAGGACAAGACGCTGCTGCGAGGGCTATGGTGCGGTGTATCCGCTGGGAGGAAAGACAGCCATGGGTGATCACGACGTGCAGGCCGCGCTGCGGCGCCACTGGGAAGCCTCCGACGCCAACGACTTCGCAACGGAGCACCAAATCTACCGTGCTGACGCAGTTCTCGAGTATCCACAGTCGGGCGAGCGCATCCGGAGTCGAGCAAACATTCAGGCGTCACGCGAGGCCCAGCCGAACGCGAAACGCTTCACCGTGCGACGCGTGCTCGGCGGCGGCGATCTTTGGATCAGTGAACTGGTCATGACGTATGACGGGCAACCGTCCTACGTGGTCAGCATCATGGAATTCGAGGGTGCGGAAGTGGTCCGTGAGACGCAGTACTTCAGCGACCCGTTCGAGCCGGGACCATCTCGTGCTCAATGGGTCGAACGGATGGAGGAACCCCGGTGACCGCAGATTTGCCTGACAATGCACTGGAACTGCGTTCGTTGGTGACGTCGCAGGGCACGCTCGAGCTCTCACTGCATGACGTCCCGGTTCCATCCCCGACCGCTAATGAGGTCTTGGTACGGGTGGAGGCCTCGCCAATCAACCCGTCCGACTTGGGCGTTCTCATTGCCGGCGCTGACATGTCGACCGCCACGGTGGCGGGCACGCCGGAGCGCCCGAGCGTCACCGCGCCGTTGGGAGCGGAGGCACTGAAAGGGCTTTCCGCGCGGCTGGATCAACCGCTTCCGGTGGGTAATGAGGGCGCGGGCACCGTCGTGGCCGCCGGGTCGTCCTCGGCAGCCCAGGCCCTTGTCGGGAAAACCGTGGGGATCGCCGGCGGCGGCATGTACGCGCAGTATCGGGTGGTCGATGCCTCCGCGTGCCTGGTCTTGCCCGAGGGGGCGACGGCGAAGGATGGGGCGTCGTCCTTCGTCAATCCGTTGACGGCGCTCGGAATGCTGGAAACCATGCGCCGCGAAGGTCATTCGGCCCTGGTGCACACGGCTGCGGCGTCAAATCTGGGCCAGATGCTCGTCAGGCTCTGCAACACGGACGGGGTGCCGCTGGTCAACATCGTCCGCAAGCCGGACCAAGGGGAGCTGCTGAAGTCGCTCGGTGCGGTTCATGTCTGCAACTCGGAATCGCCGTCCTTCTCGACCGACCTCGTCGAGGCTCTCAAAGCGACGTCTGCGACGCTTGCGTTCGACGCCACCGGTGGGGGCACGCTCGCGAGTCAGATTCTCAGTGGCATGGAGCAAGCGGCGAGCGCGAGCGCGGTGGCGTACTCGCGCTACGGGTCGAGCGTTCACAAGCAGGTCTACATCTACGGCGGACTCGACACGCGCCCAACGACGCTCACGAGGGACTTCGGGATGGCGTGGGGCGTTGGCGGGTGGCTGCTGACCCCGTTCATCCAGAGCATCGGGGCCGAGGCCTTCGGCAGGCTCCGGGCCCGCGTAGCCGCCGAACTCACCACGACCTTCGCGAGTGCCTACAACCGTGAGGTTTCACTCGCCGGCATGCTCACACCCGATGCGTTCCATGCCTACGTCAAGCGAGCGACCGGGGAGAAGTTCCTGGTAACCCCGCAGGCAAACCCTTAACCTCCGGCGCCCTCCACGCGGACAGACGACGTAGCGGCCTAGGCCCCCAAGAATGCGGCGATTGCCGGCCATGCGGCCGGATCCTGCAACAGGAAAAGGTGGCCGCTCTCGTAGACGTGCAGCGTGGCGGTGGTGATCCTGTCGACGATGGCCTGGCCGTTGGCCACCGGTGCGATGTCGTCGTAACTGCCGCTTCCCACGAAAGTCGGACACGTCACCCGGTGCAGGCGATCAAGCACATCGTGACCCTTGCGGGCTTGCAGCTGAAGAAGGCGCCCCTGGGCCTGTTCCGCGGTCTCTTCGGCGGGCATGTCTGCGGCGAGGGTGGCTACCAGTGCCGCATCTTCGGGGTGCGCGGCGAACCACTCCGCCGTCCAGCGCCGGTCGGCCAAGTTGAGGGACCGGAGTCCGCGCTCGAGGGCCGGCAGATCGGCTAGCGTCTCCAGAGGGTAGGACGCGAAGGCGCCGCCGGGTGAGGTGGCCATGAGGGCCAACCGGTCGATCCGGTCTGGGAAGGTCACCGCGATTTCCTGCGCGACCATGCCGCCGAAGCTCAACCCGGCCAACGCCGTTCGGTTCCACCCCACGGCGTCAAGCAGCGCGGCCACATCCGCCGCAACGTCGGCCATTGCATACGGCCCGGTTACCGGCGCGCTGCGTCCCATGCCGCGGTAGTCGAAGGCCAGCAACTCGAATCGCGCCGACAACATGTCGAGCAGCGGGCGGCTCGAATCCACCGTGGTGCCAGATCCGTTGCAGTACAGCAGTCGCGGGCCCTCGCCGATGCACTCATAGTGGAGCGCGACCCCGTTACGGTCAGACAAATGCGCTCACCAAATAGGTTTGGGTGAGCAGCGTGCTCCACGTTTGGTCGTTGAACGGGTCCTGCGGCGGCGTGAAATCGATACCGCGCTCGGTGAGGTCGTCGCAGAATCTCGATATCGCCGTTTCGACGTCGAGGTCGTCTTCGTGCTCGTCGTAAACATGCGCCTCACGTTCGTCGCGGAACGTAATTGCCCTCCACAGCAGTGAGATTCGTACTTGGTCATTCGGCAGTGTTCCGATGACAGAGGTGCCGTCCGTTATCTCCCAGCCGCCGTCGCCGGGCCGGATCTCGGATTGCACCGTCAGCTTGATCTGATCTTTGAAGTGTTGGGCGTCCCCAATCGCGCCGATTTGGTGGAACATCAGATCGTTGTCACCGAAGAGCGCGACATTCCCGAAGGGTCCGCGTTCGGACTCGGAGGGCTGGTCGATGCCCCGCGGCCAGTATTCGTACTCCCCGTCGGCTCCGTCGTAAAACCAGGTGAGAGCGCCCGCGACGCGAACCGCCCATCGTTCGAAGAGGCCGGACACCCCCATCACCATGGGAAACCAGAGCGGAGTCCTTGGTGGGATGCCTCGATAGGTCGGGAGGTCGACGTGGCGATATCCTGCCGCCATCGGACCCATCACGTTCACCACCAGAGCCTGAGGACGAATCACCTTGGCTCCGAAGAGGTTTCCCGCTCCTTCGATGAACCGCGGATCATCTATCAATGCTTGGATTGACTCGTCAAGAGGGTTGGCGCCGGCTGCCCAGGTAGTCCGGAACCACGGCTCCAGTGGCGCTGATTGCATCAGCTCGCCGTACCCCGCGCCGGCACTCATCATGGGGTACGGGGCGTGATCGAGAATCGTGCGCCGAACTGCGTCACGGTCGGCGTAGGCGGGCTGGACACGTAACGGTGCGACGGTCACCGGCCTTAGTTTTGCTGTCGCCATGACGTACCTCCATCGCCTCCATCGTTCTTCCTAACCGAAGACCATCGGAAACGCCAGCAACCGTCACGCGAGATACTCGCATCGGCCCCAATGTCGAGAACTCAGAGGATCCCCGGATGAATCCCGTCATCATTGAATGCGCCATCAACGGCGTCACATCGAAGGCGACCAATCCCCACGTGCCCGTCGAGCCGTCGGAGATCGTTGCAGATGCCCTCGGCTGTATGGAGGCAGGCGCGGCAATCATCCACAATCACATCGACCGTTACGGCGTGAGTGTGGAGCAGGCCGTCGAGCGCTACCTGGAAGCGTGGCGCCCCGTGCTCGCTGCTCGGCCGGATGCCCTGCTGTACCCAACGGTCCACTTCGAACAGGGATCTTCGATTTCCTACGAACATCTCCTCCCGCTCGCCGCAGCAGGGTTGCGCGTCGGGTTGACCGACCCCGGGTCGGTCAACCTCGGCGGCACCGACGCCGACGGCATACCTGCGGGACCGCTGGTGTACAGCAATTCCTTCGAATCGATCCGGCGGGCCTTCGACATCTGTCGCGAGGCGAAACTGGGTCCCAGTCTGGCCATCTACGAACCCGGGTTCCTCCGGGCGACCCTCGCGTGGTGGCGCGCGGGCCGACTACCCCAGGGAGCGATGATCAAGCTGTACTTCTCGACCGAACGCGGTTACCTGGGGGCGCCTTTCGGGTTGCCCCCGACGGAGCGCGCGCTTGACGCTTACCTGGAATTGCTTGACGGATGCGACATTCCGTGGGCTGCCTCCATCGTCGGCGGTGACCTGTGCGCGAGCCCCATCGCCAAACTGGCGCTGGAACGCGGCGGACACCTGCACGTGGGGCTCGAGTTCTACGGCGGCGACCGCACGCCGACCAACCTCGAGCTCGTGACCGAAGCCGTAGAGCTTTGCCGCCAGCTCGGCCGCCCCGTGGCAACGCCCGATCAGGCTGCGCGAATCCTCGGTCTACCCCAATGTCTTTCGTGAGCCGCTTGGACCGAAGGTGGCGTGCTGCGTATTGAGATAGCACCGCGACCACTTCTTGCAAAGGGTCTGAACTTGTCGACACCGCGCCGACGTACGGGTGTGCTAGTTCGACGACTAGGAAAAGGTTGGTGGCGATGCGGTGCCGCAACTGCGCATACGCGGCGGCATTGCCGTGAGCCCGCGCCAGCAGGAGCTCGTAGTCACTGCAGCCAGATGTCGCGTATCACCAGACCCTCTCGGCCGGCGCGGCCTGTGTTCTAGTCAAACGACGGGAAGAATACAACCTGTCCGACCTGCAACTGGTCGGGATCGTCGATGTGGTTGGCCGCCGCGACCACTTCGACCATGGTTTGTGTGCGCCCGTCATCGCCCGTGTCGCCGTAGTAGTAGGCAGCGAGTTGCCACAGGGTGTCGCCGTCGACCACGGTGTGCCGCCAATTCAGGCGCGGGTGGATTATCGCCTGACCGACTGGAGGGTCCTGGTTCTCCATGTGGTTGGCGATCGCGATGATCGGCCATAGGTTGGACTCGCCGTACCAGCGCTCCGCGAGCACCTCCCACGTCTCGCCCGAAACCACTTGGTGACCGTCCGCGTTGGCTAGATCGGGGATCAGCAGCCACTCGCCGACGACAAAGTCCCGCTGGCCGATGTGGTTGGCGATCGGGATGATCTCGTAGAGGCTCGGGTCACCGTAAAACTGTTGCGCCAGAGCCTCTTTCCCGTCCTCAATCCTCACCTGGTGGCGGAACGTGACGTAGGGGATCAGCAGTTGTTGACCGACGTCGATTTGATCCGGGTCGGCGAGGTGGTTGATGACCGAGATGACGGGAAACAGGCTGCCGTCTCCGTAGAAGCGTCCGGCCAGCCCCGTGAGGGTGTCGCCGCTCTTGACTTGATATTTGGTAGGAGGCATTGGGATCCTTTCCTGGTCCAAAGCATCGCCCCTTCGCGACGCTCGACTAAAGCGTCGCACGACCAGCAGGCTCGGACACGCGTAGTGCGCTACCTCAATCGAGACCCATCGGCTGAACCGTTTGATGACGCGCCTCGACCACAGCGTTCGCAACCTTCTCTTGCCGCCGAGCCGTCTCCGCTGTGATTAGGTTCTTGTAGACGGTTTCAGTCCCTGGTCCGCAGCCAAAACCGACGGTCCGGCCAATGTCTGACAAGCTTCAACGGCTTTTGAAGTCCTGCTTGCCCCATACGCCAGCGAGCGAGCCAGCTAGGGCCCGCGCGGACCTAACGAGGCCGGAGGCTTTCGCTGCGTCCTGCTGACCTTGGTCGGCGAAGCCGCCTTTAGCCCAAACGCTCGATGATGGTGACGTTGGCCATGCCGCCGCCCTCGCACATCGTCTGCAGCCCGCAGCGTCCGCCGCGCTGTTCGAGCGCGTTGACCAGTGTGGTCATCAGGCGGGCACCGCTGGCGCCGAGCGGGTGGCCGATGGCGATGGCACCGCCGTTGACATTGGTTTTGGCCAGATCGGCCCCGGTATCGGCGGCCCAGGCCAGTACGATCCGGTCAATGACCCACGGGATAGGAAAGCCACCAGCCCGCTTGAATCGAATGTGCTTCTGACGCAACCTGGCACCTCACGGATGCGTGACTAGATACGTCTCGTTGCTCAGCCCGGCGGTCAGTTCCTCAACGTCGAAGGGGCGGTCGAGGCGGGCGCGGAGCTTTGCTGGGGTCGATGAGGAGGCAGATTTCAGCGGTTTGGCGTGCGAATAGCCTTCCGACGCGCGGGTAGAGCCAACGCATCATCTGCCCGCTCCGCGTGGTGCATCGCGACGCGCAGTAGCCGACGTGGCCGACCTCGTCCGTGAGGATTTCGCTGTAAAGCAGTTCGATTCGTTCGGCGACGTCGGGTTCGTCGGCGAACAATTCAATGCCGACGCGGCGCAATTCGTCGAACATCACGCACCCGCCATCTCTGCTGCTCCTACGAACACGATCCAAGCCGCTCCGGGATGAATACACCGCAGTCTTGACGAATTGGCGCATGACGAAAGTCGGCGGCACCACTTGGAATGTCAGGTCGAATATGTCCAACACGTATGCCAGCAACCGGGTGTGGTAGTGCTCTTCAAGTTCGAGGTACACCCGCTCTGGTGGCAGATCCTCGTCGCTGTTGAGGCCGTAGGTCTCCCCGAGGCCGACCCCGAATCGTTCGGCCTGATTCAGCTTGGCCGTGGCCAACAGAAACAGCATCTTCTTGTCCAACCCCGCCTCTGGTCGCCGACGGCGCAGGTTCCGCAGGAAGGTCGGTCGGTCGGCTGGGCAGGCTGACCGGACAGGGTTGGTCTCGACGCTATTGAAGAAGTCTTCGCGATTCGCCAAGCGTCGATTCAACAGATCGGCCTCCCCGTCTCGCCTCTTCAAGAAGTCTCGATAGCCGTCGATCCCTGTGTTGCTCATCGTGTTTCCATTCCCTTGACAATCGTCATTACATACCGATCCATAACGGCGTCCGCCGTCGCGGAATCGTGAATGCCAGTGGCTAGCAGCGCGAAGAGTCCGGTCATAAAAAACACTCCGAGTTCACTGGCGTCTGCCTCTAACGGGACTCGGCCCGCATTCTGGGCATCGGTAATCGCGGCAATCACGAACTCCGCGAGCGGATGCTCCGATAGTTCGTCCTCAGCCGGTCGGGTTGCGGAGAAATGCAACCCCAACATGTCTCGAAAGACCACCGGCCCCAAGCGACGCTCGGCGGCAACCACATTTCGAACCAACTGTGACAACACCGACGACAAGTCATCGGCCTCGGTCTGCGCGAGGTTGAGTTCGGTGACGATCCTGGTCTCTTCGTTTCTTTCCAACTCGGCCAAGACGTGCTCCTTGGTCGGGAAGTGAAAGTAGAACGTGCCTCGCACCACCCCTGCTGCGCTGGCGATGGAACTGACGTCGGCACCGGCCAGTCCGCACCGGCCAATCTCAGCCAGTGCGGCGTCGAACAGACGCGCCCGCGTTTCTAACCGCCGGACCTCGCGAACGCCACCGACTGGCAATCCAGCTTCCGCGTTTGGTGGCCCCATAGGAGCAACGGTATCCAGTTCATTGGCGACCGTCAATGACGACCGTCAACGACTTTGCGGGCGGTCTTTGGCGGCGCTCACGCTCAAGGGTGGAATCCTGCTCGTCCGTCCGCGGCAGGCACGACGGCTAGAGCCCCCGACCTAACGAGGCCGAGGGCTCTATGTGCCTGGGGGTCCCCGGCGGCTACATCGCCTAGCCGAGTCGCTCGATGATGGTGGCATTGGCCATGCCGCCGCCTTCACACATCGTCTGCAGGCCGTACCGTCCGCCGCGCTGTTCGAGCGCGTTGACGAGTGTTGTCATGATGCGGGCACCGCTAGCGCCGAGTGGGTGACCGATGGCGATAGCACCACCATTGACGTTGGTCTCGCTCCAGGATGCCCGTCTGCTCCCCATCTACGTCGTTTGCCCACGCCAGCACAATCGGCGCGAACACCTTGATCGTGGGCTGGACGGCTATCTCTTTGCGGTCTGGTCCGCGCCGACGCGCCGCGCCCGCTTACCTGTTGACGCACATCAGGCGTTCACTGGGCAGGCCGCGTCTTCGCCAAAATGATTGTCAAATTTGAATCATCAAATGATGCCAACGTCGCCGACTCGGTAGGCTGCCGCAGTAGCAGGGCCGCACTTCGCGGGGTAATAGAGCGTATCCGTTAGGCGGGCTCACACAGCGGCCTCACCTTCGATGGAGAGGAATTGATATGCGCGCCATCCAGATTGAACAGTTCGGCGACCCCGCACAGGTGCTCCGCGTCGTCGACATCGAGGAGCCGCCGCCACCGGGTCCGCATGAGGTTCTGGTGAGCGTTGAGGTCTCGCCGTTGAACAAACACGACCTACTGGTTGTCAGCGGCATGCTGGCGCGACCACCCCTGCCCCACATACCAGGCGCAGAGGGGGTCGCCCGCGTGCTTGCCACTGGCCCCGAGGTCGATGGACTTCAAGTCGGCGATCTGGTCGTGCTACCCCTGTATGCCGGTGCGTGGCGTGAGCGGCTCGTCGTGCCCGCCGACGGCCTGTTCGCACTCCCCGCCGGCGGCAACATCGAGCAGTACTCGATGCTGGGCAGCAACCCCCCGACGGCAGGGTTGATGCTCAGTGAATGCACCCCCCTGCAGCCCGGTGACTGGGTGGTTCAGAACGCCGCGAACTCCGGTGTGGGACGGTCATTGATCGCGCTAGCCAAACTTCGTGGACTGAAGACGATCAACCTGGCCCGTGACGACGCAACGTTCGCCGAGCTCACAGAGCCGGGGCCGACGTGGTCCACGTCGATGACCCCGATGCGGTCGGCGATGTTCGAGCAGTGATCGGCGACGCGCGAGTGGCGCTGGCAGTCGACTCCGTCGGTGGTCCAGTGGTGGCGCGGCTGCTCGAATTGCTGTCCGACGGTGGATGGTTGGTCAGCTATTCCTGGGCCAGGGACGAACCCATGTGGGTCGACACCTCGACACTGGTCGGCAAGCACCTCACCGTCCGCGGATTCTTTGTCGGCGACTTCGACTACCGCGACAAGGTGGTGCCTGTCATTCGTGAGGCGGCACCGCTGGTGGCCGACGGCGCCCTCGTTGTCCCCGTGGCGGGCGTGTACCCCCTCGAACATATCCAGGACGCGGTGCAGCATCTCCTCCGTGGCGGCAAGATCCTGCTGAAAGTGGCGTAACCTCCCAGGCTGCCTGGGACTCTGTGTGTGTCCTGCTGGTCTCAGGCTTGCGAAGCCGCCTAGCCCAAACGCTCGATAATGGTGGCGTTGGCCATCCCGCCGCCCTCGCACATCGTCTGCAGCCCGTAACGACTGCCGCGCTGTTCGAGCGCATTCACGAGTGTTGTCATGATGCGCGCACCGCTCGCGCCGAGCGGGTGGCCGATGGCGATGGCACCGCCGTTGACATTGGTTTTATCCAGATCAGCACCCGTGTCGGCAGCCCACGCGAGCACGACGGAGGTGGGGGTCTACACCGTCCTGTCCGACGCAAAAACCTTCGGCACGAGCCCCGACCTACTCGCCGCCGAGGGAGCCGGCGGTTGCGCTTGCAGCGGCGAAAATGCCGGCGATGCATCGTCCGACGTGGCTGCGACCAGGGTCTGCTGCTGACCAACAATCATCCGAATAAGGTGTTCTCGTGCATGTGCTGGCCTACATAGCTGCGGCTCTAATCGCGATGTGGGGGATAGCCCACGCCGTACCGACTAAACGAGTGGTGGCTGGCTTCGAGCCGATCACGGCGGACAATCGCCGTGTTCTCATCCAGGAGTGGTTGGCCGAGTCGTTGACCATGTGGGGCATGGCCGCCCTGGTGGTCGCGGTCACCGCGACTGCAGCTGACATCCGGGTCACCGCCATCATCTACCGTGTCGTCGCGGGGTTACTCGTAGCCCTAGCGGTGCTCACCGCTCTCACCGGCGCTCGAACCCCCATTGTGTGGTTCAAGGTCTGTCCCGCACTGCTCGCCATGTCTGCGGCTCTGCTACTGGTGGCTAGCATCGTGGCGACATAGCACGGGCGCGCTGTGTCGGATCGAGGACGCCTAGCCCAGCCGTTCGATGATGGTGGCGTTGGCCATGCCGCCGCCCTCGCACATTGTCTGCAGCCCATACCGACCGCCACGCTGCTCTAGTGCATTCACGAGTGTGGTCATGATGCGCGCACCGCTCGCACCTAGCGGGTGGCCGATGGCGATAGCGCCGCCATTCACGTTCGTCCGCGAGAGGATGTCCGTTTGCTCCCTGTCTACATCCTTTGCCCACGCGAGCACGACGGGTGCAAACGCCTCGTTCACCTCGAACAAGTCGATGTCGGCCAGCGTCAGCCCGGCGCGTTGCAATACCTTCTCGGTCGCCGGGATGACGCCGGTCAGCATGTAAAGCGGGTCGGAGCCCACCACGGTCGTGGTGTGAATCCGGGCCAGCGGACGCAGCCCGAGCTTATGGGCGAGCTCACTGGTGGTGATCAATACCGCGGCACTGCCGTCGGACAGCGGCGACGAGTTACCCGGCGTAATCTCCCAATTGATCTGCGGGAAGCGGGCTTTCATCGCCTCGCTGTAGAACGCCGGCTGCAGAGTAGCCAACGTCTCCACCGTGGTGGCGGGCCGGATGATCTCATCGGTTTCCAGGCCGGCGATCGGGATCAGCTCATTGTCGAAAAGTCCGTCTTTGGTTGCGCGGGCGGCCTTTTCATGGCTGGACGGCGGAAAACTCGTCGAGTTCGGTGCGCGAGAAGCCCCACTTCGCTGCGATCAGCTCGGCGCTGATGCCCTGTGGCACCAGGCCTTCGGGGTAGCGGTGTGCCATGTCCTCGCCGAACGGATTGCTGCCCGGTAGCACCGAGCTGCCCATCACGACTCGACTCATCGACTCCACGCCGCCGGCGACGACGAGGTCGTAGGCACCGGCGAGCACACCCTGGGCGGCGAAGCTGATGGCCTGCTGGCTGCTACCGCACTGCCGGTCGATGGTGACGCCGGGAACGGTGTCAGGGAATCCGGCGCCCAGCAGCGCATTGCGCGCGATGTTGACCGCCTGATCGCCGACCTGGGTGACGGCACCGGCGATGACATCGTCGATTTGCGCGGGGTCCACTCCGGTGCGGGCCACCAGTTCACGCAGGCTGTGCGCCAGCAGGTCGGCGGGCAGCACGTCGTGCAGCGCGCCGCTGGCCTTGCCCTTGCCGATCGGGGTACGGACGGCACCGACGATGACGGCGTCGCGGCCTTGGTGACTGGTCATAGCTCCTCCTTGAGTCTGAAGCTAGATATTGCTAGCTATACCCAGGTAAACGCCTAGGTATACTAAATGCAACCCAGGATGGAGGTGATTTAGGTGACATTCCTGCAAGGTGTGCTGGCCGATCGCGAGAAATGGTCGGCGGTCGGAGAGTGCGCCATCGAAAAGACCATGGCGGTGCTCGGCACCAAATCCGCCATGCTCATCCTGCGCGAGGCGTACTACGGCACCACTCGGTTCGACGACTTCGCCCGCCGGGTGGGCATCACCAAGGCCGCCACCTCCGCGCGGCTGGCCGAACTGGTCGACCTCGGGCTATTGACCCGGCAGCCCTACCGCGAACCCGGGCAGCGCAGTCGTGACGAGTACGTGCTCACCGAGGCCGGCGTCGATTTCATGCCGGTGGTCTGGGCGATGTTCGAGTGGGGGCGACAGCACCTGCCGGGGCACAACCGGCTGCGGCTTACTCATTTGGGTTGTGGCGCGGATGCCTCCGTCGAAATCCGCTGTACCGAAGGCCATCTGGTGCCCCCCGACGAGCTCGGCATGCGATTGGTCAGGTCTCCCTGAGCGCGGCAAGCAGCCGCCGGGCCGCGGCGACGCGGCGCACGGCGGGCCCGGACAGCGCGTCCAGCGCGCATTCGGGGTCGGCCGGCGGCCCCATGTGTCCGCAGCCGCGCGGGCAGTCCTGGATCGTGTCGGCCAAGTCAGAGAAAGATGACAGCACGTCGTCGGGTTCGATGTGGGCCAATCCGAACGAGCGGATGCCCGGGGTATCGACGACCCAACCGGAACCCGGTAGCGAGTCGCCCAGCGGCAGCGCTACCGACTGCGTCGAGGTATGCCGGCCCCGGCCGATATCGGTCACCACGCCGACAGCCCGATCAGCTTCGGGCACAAGACGATTCACCAAGGTCGACTTGCCGACCCCGGAATGTCCGAGCAGCACGGTGATCTTGCCGGGAAGCAGCTCGGCCACCGCGAGCAGGGGATCGTCGACGCCCGCGGCAACCACCGTCAGGTCCAGGTCGACGAACTGCTCGGCGAACGGTTCGGGTGGGGCGAGGTCGGTCTTGGTCAGGCACAGAATCGGTGTCAGCCCGCCGGCATAGGCGGCGATCAGCGCCCGGTCGACCAGTCCGGTGCGCGGCGGCGGATCGGCCAGCGCCACCACCATCAGGAGTTGGTCAGCGTTGGCGACCACCACGCGTTCGGTGGGGTCGGTGTCATCGGCGGTGCGCCGCAACACCGTTCGCCGTGGACCGCGCCGCACAATGCGGGCCAGGGTGTCCGTGCGCCCGGACAGGTCACCGACGATGTCGACGTCGTCGCCGACAACGATGGGGGTGCGCCCGAGTTCGCGCGCCCGCATGGCCGTGACCCGGTGATCGGGACGGCCGCCCAATACGCACCCCCAGCGGCCGCGGTCGACGCTGACCACCATGGCGGACTCTGCGTCGGCGTGCTCGGGACGAGTCTTGGTGCGCGGTCGCGAGCCCCTGCCGGAGCGGACCTTGACATCGGACTCGTCGTAGTCGCCGGGCCTCAACTCGCCGGACCCTCCTCCATCGCCCAGCATGCGAGTCCACAGTCGTGGGAACTCCGGCAGCGTCTTGGTGGTCGCGCCGATGTCGTCCACCGTGACCCCGGCCACCCGCAACCCGACGATCGCGCCGGCCATCGCCATCCGATGATCGGCATAGGCGCGCCAGGTGCCCGGCTTCAGCGGGGTCGCGGTGATCACCAGGCCGTCCGGTGTCTCCTGGCAGTTGCCCCCGAGGCGGTTGATCTCGGCGCTCAGTGCTGCGAGGCGGTCGGTCTCGTGGCCGCGCAGATGGGCGATGCCGCTCAGCCGTGACACCGATCCCGGTGTCGGCCAGCGCGGCCAGTGCCGCCACCGACGGGGTCAGCTCACCAACGGCGCGCAGGTCGACCTCGAAGCCGTCGTAGCTTGCCGGTCCGCGCACCTCGAGGGCTGAATCAGCATGCGTGACAACGGTATTGAGCTTGCTCAAGACGTTCAGGATGTCGTCGGCGGGTTGCACGCTGGTCGCGGGCCAGCCGGTGATGCGCACGGTGCCGCCGGTGACCACGGCGGCCGCGAGGAACGCGACCGCGTTCGTGAGATCGGGTTCGACGTCCCAGTGCCGGGCCGCGACCGCACCGGGCCGTACCTGCCAGCGGTTGCCGACGGAGTCGTCGACGTCGACGCCGGCCTGCCGCAGCATCGCCACCGTCATCGCGATGTGCGGCGCCGACGGCAGCGTCGAACCGGTGTGTTGCACGGTCAGGCCCTCGGTGAAGGACGCCCCGGACAGCAGCAGGCCGGACACGAACTGCGAGGACGCCGATGCGTCGATGGCGATGCTGCCGCCGACGACCGATCCGCTGCCTATGACCCGGAACGGCAGACCGGTGCCGTCGATCCGAACGCCGAGACCGCGCAGTGCATCCAGCAGTGGTGCGATGGGCCGGAGCCCGGGCCTGCTCGTCGCCGTCGAACTCCACTCCCGCATCGGCCAGGGCCGCCAGCGGCGGAACAAAGCGCAAAACCGTGCCGGCCAGGCCGCAGTCCACCCGGGCGCCCGCGCCGGGCGCGATTCGGCCGCTGACGGTCAGCTCGGTCCCGTCCCCGTCGACGCGCAGGCCGAGGCCGCGCAGCGCGCCGATCATCAGGTCGGTATCGCGGCTGCGCAGCGCTCCGCCGATGGTCGAGGTGGCTCGCGGGGATCCCAAGCCCTGCGCGGCCGCCAGCGCCGCGAGCACCAGCGCGCGGTTGGTCTGCGATTTCGAGCCGGGGACGGTCACGGTCGCGTGCACAGGGGACGGCGCGACGGGTGCCGGCCATGTGCTCACCGCTCCATCTTCTCTCGTCGGCTGTCGGGCTCTGCCACCATGGAGTCATGTGTGGGCGTTTCGCAGTCACGACCGATCCGGCCCTGCTGGCCGAGAAAATCAAGGCGATCGACGAGGCCACCGATGCTTCTAACGCGCCGAATTACAACGTCGCGCCCACCAACACGATCACGACCGTCGTGACTCGGCACAGCGAGCCCGATGACGACCCCACCCGACGGGTGCGGCTCATGCGCTGGGGTTTGATCCCGCCGTGGGTGAAAGCCGGCCCCGACGGCGCGCCGGACAACAAAGGCCCGCTGCTGATCAATGCCCGCTCCGACAAGGTGGCCAGCTCGCCGGCCTTCCGCGGTTCGGCGAAGAGCAAGCGCTGCCTGGTCCCGATGGACGGCTGGTACGAATGGCGGCGCCAATGCCGATGGCGGCTCCGCGGGCAAGAAGACCGCCAAGACGCCGTTTTTCCTGCATCGCAGCGACGGCGACACGTTGTTCATGGCGGGCCTGTGGTCCGTGTGGAAACCGGCCAAAGATGCTGCGCCGCTGCTGAGTTGCACGATCATCACCACCGATGCCGTGGGGGAGCTTGCCGAAATCCACGACCGGATGCCGCTGATGCTGGCCGAACCCGACTGGGACGCGTGGCTGAATCCCGACGCCCCGCTGGATCCCGAGCTGCTCGCGCAGTCGCCGGACGTGCGCGGCATCGAGCTGCGTCAGATCTCCACGCTGGTCAATAGCATCCGCAATAACGGACCTGAGCTGCTCGAACCCGTCGAGCCGCAGCCCGAACAAATCGTCATGATGCGCGCACCGCTCGCGCCGAGCGGGTGGCCGATGGCGATGGCACCGCCGTTGACATTGGTTTTATCCAGATCAGCACCCGTGTCGGCAGCCCACGCGAGCACGACGGGTGCAAACGCCTCGTTCACCTCGAACAAGTCGATGTCGGCCAGCGTCAGCCCGGCACGTTGCAATACCTTCTCGGTCGCCGGGATGACGCCGGTCAGCATGTAAAGCGGGTCGGAGCCCACCACGGTCGTGGTGTGAATCCGGGCCAGCGGACGCAGCCCGAGCTTATGGGCGAGCTCACTGGTGGTGATCAATACCGCGGCACTGCCGTCGGACAGCGGCGACGAGTTACCCGGCGTAATCTCCCAATTGATCTGCGGGAAGCGGGCTTTCATCGCCTCGCTGTAGAACGCCGGCTTTAGCGTGGCCAGGGTCTCCACCGTGGTGGCGGGGCGGGTGATCTCATCGGTTTTCAGGCCGGCGATCGGGATCAGCTCATTGTCGAAAAGTCCGTCTTTGGTTGCGCGGGCGGCCTTTTCATGGCTGGAGGCGGAAAACTCGTCGAGTTCGGTGCGCGAGAAGCCCCACTTCGCTGCGATCAGCTCGGCGCTGATGCCCTGTGGCACCAGGCCTTCGGGGTAGCGGTGTGCCATGTCCTCGCCGAACGGATTGCTGCCCGGTAGCACCGAGCTGCCCATCACGACGCGACTCATCGACTCCACGCCGCCGGCGACGACGAGGTCGTAGGCACCCGCGAGCACACCCTGGGCGGCGAAGCTGATGGCCTGCTGGCTGCTACCGCACTGCCGGTCGATGGTGACGCCGGGAACGGTGTCAGGGAAGCCGGCACCCAGCAGCGCATTGCGCGCGATGTTGACCGCCTGATCGCCGACCTGGGTGACGGCACCGGCGATGACATCGTCGATCTGCGCGGGGTCCACCCCGGTGCGGGCCACCAGTTCACGCAGGCTGTGCGCCAGCAGGTCGGCCGGCAACACGTCGTGCAGCGCGCCGCTCGCCTTGCCCTTGCCGATCGGGGTGCGGACGGCACCGACGATGACGGCGTCGCGGCCTTGGTGACTGGTCATAACTCCTCCTTGAGCCTGAAGCTAGATACTGCTAGCTATACCCAGGTAAACGCCTAGGTATACTAAATGCAACCCAGGATGGAGGTGATTTAGGTGACATTCCTGCAAGGTGTGCTGGCCGATCGCGAGAAATGGTCGGCGGTCGGAGAGTGCGCCATCGAAAAGACCATGGCGGTCCTCGGCACCAAATCCGCCATGCTCATCCTGCGCGAGGCGTACTACGGCACCACTCGGTTCGACGACTTCGCCCGCCGGGTGGGCATCACCAAGGCCGCCACCTCCGCGCGGCTGGCCGAACTGGTCGACCTCGGGCTATTGACCCGGCAGCCCTACCGCGAACCCGGGCAGCGCAGCCGTGACGAGTACGTGCTCACCGAGGCCGGCGTCGATTTCATGCCGGTGGTCTGGGCGATGTTCGAGTGGGGGCGCCAGCACCTGCCGGGTCGCAATCGGTTGCGGCTTACTCATTTGGGTTGTGGCGCGGATGCCTCCGTCGAAATCCGCTGCACCGAGGGCCATGTGGTGCCGTCCGACGAGCTCGGCATGCGATTGGTCAGGTCTCCCTGAGCGCGGCAAGCAGCCGCCGGGCCGCGGCGACGCGGCGCATGGCGGGCCCGGACAGCGCGTCCAGCGCGCATTCGGGGTCGGCCGGCGGCCCCATGTGTCCGCAGCCGCGCGGGCAGTCCTGGATCGTGTCGGCCAAGTCAGAGAAAGATGACAGCACGTCGTCGGGTTCGATGTGGGCCAATCCGAACGAGCGGATGCCCGGGGTATCGATGACCCAACCGGAACCCGGTAGCGAGTCGCCCAGCGGCAGCGCTACCGACTGCGTCGAGGTATGCCGGCCCCGGCCGATATCGGTCACCACGCCGACTGCCCGATCAGCTTCGGGCACAAGACGATTCACCAAGGTCGACTTGCCGACCCCGGAATGTCCGAGCAGCACGGTGATCTTGCCGGGAAGCAACTCGGCCACCGCGAGCAGGGGATCATCGACGCCCGCGGCAACCACCGTCAGGTCCAGGTCGACGAACTGCTCGGCGAACGGTTCGGGTGGGGCGAGGTCGGTCTTGGTCAGGCACAGAATCGGTGTCAGCCCGCCGGCATAGGCGGCGATCAGCGCCCGGTCGACCAGTCCGGTGCGCGGCGGCGGATCGGCCAGCGCCACCACCATCAGGAGTTGGTCCGCGTTGGCGACCACCACGCGTTCGGTGGGGTCGGTGTCATCGGCGGTGCGCCGCAACACCGTTCGCCGTGGACCGCGCCGCACAATGCGGGCCAGGGTGTCCGTGCGCCCGGACAGGTCACCGACGATGTCGACGTCGTCGCCGACAACGATGGGGGTGCGCCCGAGTTCGCGCGCCCGCATGGCCGTGACCCGGTGATCGGGACGGCCGCCCAATACGCACCCCCAGCGGCCGCGGTCGACGCTGACCACCATGGCGGACTCTGCGTCGGCGTGCTCGGGACGAGTCTTGGTGCGCGGTCGCGAGCCCCTGCCGGAGCGGACCTTGACGTCGGACTCGTCGTAGTCGCCGGTCCTCAACTCGCCGGACCCTCCTCCATCGCCCAGCATGCGAGTCCACAGTCGTGGGAACTCCGGCAGCGTCTTGGTGGTCGCGCCGATGTCGTCCACCGTGACCCCGGCCACCCGCAACCCGACGATCGCGCCGGCCATCGCCATCCGATGATCGGCATAGGCGCGCCAGGTGCCCGGCTTCAGCGGGGTCGCGGTGATCACCAGGCCGTCCGGTGTCTCCTGGCAGTTGCCCCCGAGGCGGTTGATCTCGGCGCTCAGTGCTGCGAGGCGGTCGGTCTCGTGGCCGCGCAGATGGGCGATGCCGCTCAGCCGTGACACCGATCCCGTGTCGGCCAGCGCGGCCAGTGCCGCCACCGACGGGGCCAGCTCACCGACGGCGCGCAGGTCGACCTCGAAGCCGTCGTAGCTTGCCGGTCCGCGCACCTCGAGGACTGAATCAGCATGCGTGACAACGGTGTTGAGCTTGCTCAAGACGTTCAGGATGTCGTCGGCGGGTTGCACGCTGGTCGCGGGCCAGCCGGTGATGCGCACGGTGCCGCCGGTGACCACGGCGGCCGCGAGGAACGCGACCGCGTTCGTGAGATCGGGTTCGACGTCCCAGTGCCGGGCCGCGACCGCACCGGGCCGTACCTGCCAGCGGTTGCCGACGGAGTCGTCGACGTCGACGCCGGCCTGCCGCAGCATCGCCACCGTCATCGCGATGTGCGGCGCCGACGGCAGCGTCGAACCGGTGTGTTGCACGGTCAGGCCCTCGGTGAAGGACGCCCCGGACAGCAGCAGGCCGGACACGAACTGCGAGGACGCCGATGCGTCGATGGCGATGCTGCCGCCGACGACCGATCCGCTGCCTATGACCCGGAACGGCAGACCGGTGCCGTCGATCCGAACGCCGAGACCGCGCAGTGCATCCAGCAGTGGTGCGATGGGCCGGAGCCGGGCCTGCTCGTCGCCGTCGAACTCCACTCCCGCATCGGCCAGGGCCGCCAGCGGCGGAACAAAGCGCAAAACCGTGCCGGCCAGGCCGCAGTCCACCCGGGCGCCCGCGCCGGGCGCGATTCGGCCGCTGACGGTCAGCTCGGTCCCGTCCCCGTCGACGCGCAGGCCGAGGCAGCGCAGCGCGCCGATCATCAGGTCGGTATCGCGGCTGCGCAGCGCTCCGCCGATGGTCGAGGTGGCTCGCGGGGATCCCAAGCCCTGCGCGGCGGCCAGCGCCGCGAGCACCAGCGCGCGGTTGGTCTGCGATTTCGAGCCGGGAACGGTCACGGTCGCGTGCACAGGGGACGGCGCGACGGGTGCCGGCCATGTGCTCACCGCTCCATCTTCTCTCGTCGGGGCTTGTCGGCGACATCTGCCACCATGGAGTCATGTGTGGGCGTTTCGCAGTCACGACGGATCCGGCCCTGCTGGCCGAGAAAATCAAGGCGATCGACGAGGCCACCGATGCTTCTAACGCGCCGAATTACAACGTCGCGCCCACCAACACGATCACGACCGTCGTGGCTCGGCACAGCGAGCCCGATGACGACCCCACCCGACGGGTGCGGCTGATGCGCTGGGGATTGATCCCGCCGTGGGTCAAAGCCGGTCCCGATGGCGCGCCGGATAACAAAGGCCCGCTGCTGATCAATGCGCGTTCCGACAAGGTGGCCAGCTCGCCGGCCTTCCGCGGTTCGGCGAAGAGCAAGCGCTGCCTGGTCCCGATGGACGGCTGGTACGAATGGCGGGCCAATGCCGATGGCGGCTCCGCGGGCAAGAAGACCGCCAAGACGCCGTTTTTCCTGCATCGCAGCGACGGCGACACGTTGTTCATGGCGGGCCTGTGGTCCGTGTGGAAACCGGCCAAAGATGCGGCGCCGCTGCTGAGTTGCACGATCATCACCACCGACGCCGTGGGGGAGCTTGCCGAAATCCACGACCGGATGCCGCTGATGCTGGCCGAACCCGACTGGGACGCGTGGCTGAATCCCGACGCCCCGCTGGATCCCGAGCTGCTGGCGCAGTCGCCGGACGTGCGCGGCATCGAGCTGCGTGAGATCTCGACGCTGGTCAACAGCGTGCGCAACAACGGACCCGAGCTGCTCGAGCCGGTCGAGCCGCAGCCCGAGCAGATCAGGCTGCTATAGGCAGTTCGGCCGGTCGGGGTGATACTGCAAGGCGCGGGGGATTTCGACACGTCGGAAAGGGTCCCTCATGACCGCAGTCCAGCCCAAGACCGAAGCCACGACCATCACGGTGCGCAACCCCGCGGACGGATCCGTCGTCGGCGCTGTGCCGATCGAGATGCCCGCTGACGTCGCAGCCAAGGCCCGCGAGCTGCGCCTTTTCCAGCCCGAATGGGAGGCCCTCGGTCCGCGCGGTCGCAAGCATTGGCTGTTGACGTATCAGGACTGGGTGCTCGACAACGCCGAGCACATCACCGACGTTCTGCAGTCGGAGACCGGCAAGCCGCGATCGGAGGCCAGCATTGAAGCGCCTCTCACAGCCACCCTGCTCGATTACTGGGCGCGTCATGCCGAGCAATTCCTCGCCGACGAGCATCCCCGCTCTTTCAGTCCGTTCGCCGTGACCAAGAAACTCACTACTGTTTACCGGCCATATCCAGTCGTCGGCGTCATCACGCCGTGGAATTACCCGTTCGTGATGCCGGCGTTGGACTTGGTCGCCGCATTGGCTGCAGGCGCCGCTGTGCTACTGAAACCGTCCGAAGTGACGCCGCTGTCCGCGGTCGAGTTCGTCCGCGGTTGGACCGAGATCGGCGCGCCGCCAGTGCTCGCGCTGGCAACCGGATACGGCGACACCGGCGTGGCGGTCATCGACAACGCCGATTTCGTGCAATTCACCGGGTCCACGGCCACCGGCAGGAAGGTGGCGGTCGCCTGCGCGGAGCGGCTGATTCCCTGCAGTCTCGAGCTCGGCGGCAAAGACCCGGCCCTCGTGCTGGCCGACGCCGATCTCGACCGGGCCGCCAACGGGATCGCGTGGGGCGGCATGGGGAACTCGGGCCAGATATGCGTCTCGGTCGAGCGGGTCTACGTCGAGGCGCCGGTCTACGACGAGTTCTTGGCAAAGCTCACCGCGAACGTCCGCCAACTTCGGCAGGGCCAGGACGATCGCAAGTTTGCGTTCGACATTGGATCACTGGCGAACATGGCACAGCGCGACAAAGTGAAAGGGCATGTCGATGACGGCGATCGCGGCCGGTGCTCGCGCGATCACCGGTGGCAAGCCGACCGGAACGGGGGCGTTTTTCGAGCCGACGGTGCTCGTCGACGTCAACCAGTCGATGACCTGCATGACCGAGGAGACGTTCGGGCCCACCATCCCGGTGGTGAAGGTCGCCGACGAGGCGGAGGCAATCCGGCTGGCCAACGACTCAAAGTATGGGTTGTCGGCGACGGTGTGGACCCGTGATAGGGAGCGCGGTGAACGCATCGCCCGACGGCTCAATGTCGGTGCGGTCAACGTCAACGACGTTTTATCCAACATGTTCGCCTTCGATCTCCCGATGGGTGGCTGGAAGGAGTCTGGCGTCGGCACTCGGCTGGGCGGTGCCGCGGGCATACGGAAATACTGTCGCCCGCAAGCGATCACATCGCCGCGCATTCCGACGCAAGCCAAAGAGATACTCTGGTATCCGGCGTCGCGACGGCGCACCAAATTGGCGCTGAGCCTGGCGCGCGCGTCCGCGGCTCGCGGCGTCCGCCGGTTGGGCATCAAGCCGAGGTAGTTATCTCCCGGAGACAACGGCCGTGACATGTTTGTCGATTGGCGACTGATCCAGGCGAGTGGCCGCGTCTTAGCATTCGTATGTGACTGGCTCCTACACCTACACATTCGAAGACATCCAGAACCGCCCGGTCGCGGTGATCGGAGCGGGAACGCTGGGCCGGCGGATCGCGCTGATGTTCGCCAGCCGCGGGGGAACCGTGCGGATCTTTGCCCCACGCGCTGAACAGCGCGCCGCCGCCACGCAGTACGTGACGGAGACCCTGCCGAAGCTGGTGGCTGACCGAGGCTTTGGCGAAGTCGGTGGCGCGACAGCCGCAGGTTCGCTCGAAGAGGCGTTGGACGATGCCTGGCTTGCCGTCGAATCCGTACCGGAAAAGCTCGAGATCAAGGTTGCAGCGTGGGACCAGATCGACCAAGCGGCGCCGCCGGACACCATCTTCGCGACCAACTCTTCGTCGTACCCGTCGCGCCTGATGGCCGAAAATGTGCGGGACAAAAGCCGTTTATGCAACATGCACTTTTACATGCCACCGGAGGTCAACGCAGTCGACCTGATGTCGGACGGCGAGACTGACCGCGGCCTGCTTGACACCTTGCTGACCGTCCTTCCCGAGTTCGGCGTTCATCCCTTCGAGGCGCGCAAGGAGTGCACCGGCTTCATATTCAATCGCGTCTGGGCCGCCATCAAACGCGAGTCGCTGGCCGTGGTCGCCGAGGGCGTGGCCCGTCCGGAGGATGTCGACGGGATGTTCAAGGTCAACTGGCGCGTGCCGGTCGGGCCGTTTCAGATGATGGACCTGGTCGGCCTGGATGTCGTGCTCGACATCGAGAACCACTACGCCGAAGAGTTCCCGCACCTACCGAAGAACGTGCGGGACTTGTTGCAGTCCTATGTCGATGCGGGCAAGCTCGGCGTCAAGACCGGCGAGGGCTTCTACACGTATCCGAAATCCTGAACGGCACCGTCAGTTGCTGAGAACCAACGCCAGTGCCGGAGCCACACGATCCGGGACACACCAGAAATTGTTCCCGTTCCCCGGCGTTGAGGCCTTGACGCCCGGGCCGGCGTCCTGACAAGCCTGCCGAGTCGGATAGTTGCCCTCGGTTTGAATCGTGTCGGCGGTGCTGATGCCCACGCCGGTCGTCATCAGCCCTGCGAAAGCCAGCGCACCAAATGGGTAAATCGATCGCTTCATTTCGATAACGTTAGGCCTAGTCAGGACCTACATAGGGCTTTCGCCGCGCTATGCCCGCTGCAGCGACACCGCGGTGGCGACCGCCTCCAGTAACCCGGCTGAGTTGCTCGGCGTCGTTGATGGTGCGGTCTCCGGAGACGAGCCGGGTGAACACGCCCGCGATGAAGGTGGTGACGGCGGTAGTTTGCGCGGCGAGCAGCTCAGGGTCGTCGGTGCCCGGCTGCAGGTGGGCGATGGCGTCCTGGGCCATGGAGTTGATCCGCGCGACGAAAGCCTGCGAGGTTTCGGCGATATCGGGATCCCGCGCCGCCCCCAGCAGCAGTTCGTGTCGGGCCCTGTTCAGCATGAGCCCGGGCCCGTCGGCCTGGATCATGGTGAGCCTGGCCAGGTGTGCGAAGGGCGAAAGCGGGTCGAGGGGTTCGTCGATGACCGATTGCAGGTTGGCGACATCGATTTCGGCGACGCGCTTGCCGACGCCGCGCAACAGGGCCGTGCGGGTGCGGTAGTAGTACGACGTGGTGCCGTCGGGCAGCTCCGCATAGCGGTCGACCTGTCCGTGGGTCAGGCCGCGGGACCCGTGCTCGGCCAGCACCTTGATCGCCGCGTCGCACAGTTTGCGCCGACGCTCGTCGCCGTCGCGTTTGCGTGCTGTAGTTGTCATAGTCAGCGCAGGACCGTCCCGCCGTCGATGTTGACGACCTGACCGTTGATCCACTCGCCTTCTTCGGAGAGCAGGAAGGCGACCAGTGCCGCGATGTCGTCGGGATCGCCGACGCGAGTTCCGCGGATGCGTTTCAGCGCGCCGGCCTGCAGCTCCGGCCATTGCGGCACGGAGCGGATGGCCTCGGTCGCGGTGAACCCCGGCGCCACCGCGTTGCACCGGATGCCTTCCTTTCCCCACCGCGACGCGACGTGCCGAGTGAGCGCGCCGATGCCGGCCTTGGCGGTGGCATAGGCCGGTCGCGCGGGCTCGCCCTGGAACGCCGCGGCCGAGGACATGTTGACGATCGCCCCGCCTCCACGTTCGAGCATTCTCGGGATCGCGTATTTCATGGCGGCCACATACCCGCGCAGGTTTACCGTCATGACGCGGTCCCACACGGCGAATTCGATATCGACCACGTCTGTGTCGGCACGGATCGCGCTCATGTCTGCACCGACGTTGAACAGCAGGTCGACTCCGCCGTAAGTCGTTGCGGCGGCGTGGATTAGGTCGGCAACCGAGGCAGGGTCGGCGAGGTCGAAGGCGACGTGGGTCGCCGTGCCGCCTGCGGCGGCGATGCGTTCGGCGGTCTGTCGGGCGGCGTCTTCGGCGATGTCGCCGATGACCACCCGGCAGCCTTCCCCGCCCAGCCGCGTGGCCGTCGCTGCGCCGATGCCGGTGGCGCCGCCGACCACGACCGCGACCTTGTCGGTCAGACCCTGCAGTCCCATGGATATTGACTTTACCTCTAGAACTGTAGAGGATCGCCAGTCATGGCTGGGATTCATCGCGAGCGTCCGGGAGCTGCCGACCTTGCCGCGGCGACCGACACTCCCGCGATCGCCCTGGGCAACCACATCTGGATGTCGCCTGGCGTCTCCAACTCCTACGCGGTAACCACCGACGAGGGACGCGTCATCGTCAACGCCGGGCTGGTTTTCGAAGGACCGTTGCACCGCAAGGCTTTTGCCGACCTGGCGGGCCCAACGCGGGCCATCATCGTCACCCAGGGGCACGCCGACCACTGGGGCGGGGTCAACTCATTACGCGACGGCGACACCGACATCGTGATGCACCGCAACTACCACTACTGGCGCGATGACAACCAGCGTCTGATGGGCTACCGCGTGCCCAAGACGTCGTTTGCGTTCCAGAAGTTCTCCGACGCCGTGCTCGAGCATTTCAAGACCATCGATCCCGCCACGATCGACTTCTCCTTTCCCGAGCCGACCACCACATTCGACCGCCACCATGCACTGACGATCGGCGGGCGCACCTTCGAGCTGACCTGGACACCGGGTGGTGAGACCACCGACGCACTGGTGGTGTGGCTGCCCGAGGACCGAATCCTGTTCACCGGCAATCTGTTCGGACCGCTGTTCGGTCACGTGCCGAATCTGATGACCATCCGCGGCGACCGCTACCGCGACCCGATTCTCTACATCGAGGCGCTGAACACCGTGCTGGCATACGCACCGGAGCGGCTGATCACGGGCCACTTCGCTCCGATCGAGGGTGCCGACCTGATCGCGCAGGAAGTCACCGCGATGCGCGACGCGATGCAAGCCGTACACGACCGCACCGTCGAGCTGATGAACGCCGGCACCGACCTCTACACCGCGATGCGTGAGGTCAGGGTGCCCGAGCACCTCGACGTCGGCGAAGGGTACGGCCAGACCTCGTGGAATGTGCGCGCCATCTGGGAGATGTACGCCGGTTGGTTCCAGCACCGCTCCACCACCGAGCTCTACGGTGTGGCGCCGGGATCCGTCGCCGCCGACGTGGTGCGCGCCGCCGGAGCCGACGCGCTCGTCGAGGCGGCCCGCGCCCACGTAGCGAGCGGGCGCCCGGTGGAGGCGCTGCACCTCACCGACCTCGTCCTGGCCGCCGAGCCCGTCAACGCGGCGGCGCGCGCGGCGGCCGCCGACGCCCACGAGGCGCTGCTGGCCAACACCGACAACTTCTGGAAAAGGGCTTGGCTCACCAAACAGATCAACGAATTGAGGACGACCGAATGAACTCCCTCACCTTCGATTTCACCGGCGCCAACGTGCTGGTGACCGGTGGCACCAGCGGCATCGGCAACGCGATCGCCGCCGAATTCGCCAAGGCCGGCGCATCGGTTACGGTGACCGGCACCCGCGCATCGGCCGACGACTATCCCGAGACGGACCTGGGCTGCGTTCTCCTACCGGCAGTGCCAGATCCAAGAGCCCGACTCCGTCGATGCGCTGGCGGACTCACTCGGTGAACTCGACATCCTGGTCAACAACGCGGGCGGGCCCTACCCCGCGGGCGACGAATACGATCCGGACGGCTATGTCGCGTCGGTGGCGCAGAACATGTTTGGCCCCATGCGGCTGACCATGCGCTGCTATGAGCTCCTCAAGTCGAGCAACGCCCCCGGTGGCGCGAGTGTCGTCAGCGTGGTGTCGATGTCCGCGTTCCGTTCTGCGATCTTCGTCCCCGGGTATGCCTCGTCGAAGATGGGCCTGATCGCGTTGACGATGAACCTGTCCCGCCGGTGGGCCAACGACGGAATCCGGGTCAACGCCATCGCGCCCGGGCTCATCGACACCCGGATGACGCACCCGGCGATGGGCATCCCCGCAGTCATGGACGTCGAGATCGGCTTCCACACCCCGCTGGGCAGACCCGGAACGCCGCAGGATTGCGCGGGCGCGGCGCTGTTCCTGTGTACCGATGCCGCGTCCTACATCACCGGCAGCACCATCGCCGTCGACGGCGGATACCTGACGGTCTGAGCCATGGGCGACTTCGACGACATCGCAACGGCCGACGACATCTTCAAGCTGGCCGCGAAACGCACCGGTGTCACCGAGATCGACTCCGACTCTTGGCGAGACGGGCTGGCGCTCATCGCTCGACGAACTCAACAGCTCACCGGCCTTCACTCCGTTCGGCCGGGAACGCGTCCTCGATGACGCGACCAACGCCCTGGGGCGGCGCATGCAGGTGCACGCCTACATTGAGGCGCACCCCGAAGTGCTCGACGCGCCCGTCGAACGGCCGCTAATCGTGCTCGGCATGCCCCGCACCGGAACCACGGTCATCAGCTACCTGCTCGACCAGGACCCGGCACGCCGTTCGCTGCTGCATTGGCAGTGCGTGGATCCGATACCACCGGCCAGCACCGAGACGCTGCGCACCGATCCACGATGTCTGGCCCTGCTGGAGGAGCAGCGCAAGATTGTGGAGATGGTCAAGCAGGCGAAAATGCCGCTGCCGCACTGGGAAGACGCCGACGGCCCGACCGAAGACATGTTCATCCACAACCAGGATTTCAAGGGCCTGTCCTGGGACTCTTTCCTGTCGACGGATCGCGCTACGCAGAATGGCTGTTTCGACGAGACCGACATGACGAGCACCTACGAATACCAGAAGCGCTATCTGCAGGTCCTGCAGTCGACCGCGCCGGGCACCTGGAGCCTGAAGATGCCGTCGCACTCGGTACACATCGAAGCGCTGCTGAAGGTGTTCCCCGACGCGCGTTTGATCTGGGCCCATCGCGACCCGTACAAGGCAACGGGATCGCTGTGCAACCTGTGGCGGCTGCCCAGAGCATGGTGCTGATCACCGAGCCATCGATCTAAAAGCGATGGGTCGCAACGCGATGGCGCAGATGCAGTACCACGTCGAGCGGCCGCTGCGCGCGCGCGATCGCATCGGCGACGAGCGGTTCTTCCACATGTATTACCACGAGATGATGCGTGACCCGATGGACGTCATGCGCCGCATCTACGAGTGGGCGGGCGATCCGCTCACCGCGGAAACCGAAGCGCGCATGCGGAATTGGCTGGCCGCGCACCCACAGGACCTGTTCGCGCTGAACACGTACAGCCTCGACCAATACGGCCTGAGCGTCGAACAGCTCGAGCCGATTTTCGCCGAATACCTGGATGCTTTTGATATCGAACTCGAGGGGACGCCATGAAGGTCTCAATGGTCACCGGCCCCGGCAAGGCGGAAGTCCTCGATGCCGAACGCCCGCAGGCCGGGCCGGACGACGTACTGGTCCAGATGCGCGCCTGCGGCATCTGTGGCTCCGATGCGTTCTACATCACCATCGGTGGCGTCCCGCCGCGCCAAGGGCACACGCCGCTCGGCCACGAACCCGCGGGCGAAGTCGTCGAGGTCGGCGCGAACGTGTCCGGCATCGCCGTCGGCGATCACGTCGTCATCAATCCCATGGCCGCACCCGGCGGCATCATCGGCAACGGGGGACCCGCCGGGGCCCTCGCGAACTATCTGCTGATCGAAAATGCCATCCGCGGAACCAGTCTCGAAGTCATCCCCAACCACATCCCGTGGGAAGTCGCCGCCCTCAACGAACCGATGGCCGTCGCGCGCCACGGTGCAAACCAGTGCAAACCCAAACCTTCGGACAAGGTAGCCATATTCGGTGCGGGGCCGATTGGGCTGGGCGCGACGCTGGCCTTCAAATCCCTTGGCGTAAGCCATGTCGTGGTCATCGATCTCATTGCCTCCCGGCTGGACAAGGCGCTGCGGATCGGCGCCGATGCCGTCATCAACTCCGCCGACGAGGACGTCGTACGGCGTCTCATCGAACTGCACGGCGCGGGCGAAACTGTGATTCCTCGGTTCCCGGGCGCGGCCGGCACCGACATCTACCTCGACGCCGCGGGTGTGCCCGCCGTCGTCAACACCGCGCTGGCCGCCGCCAAGAAGGGCGCCACACTCGGAATCGTCGGCGTGCACAAAGAGCCGGTTCCGGTCGAGTTCGTCAACGTGATGAGCAACGAGATCACCATCGTCGGCAGCATGGGATATCCCGACGAGATCTTCCAGGTGACTGCCGATCTCGTCGCGAACTGGGAGAAGTACGCGCTGATCGTCAGTCACACCATCCCGTTCGACAACGTCGGCGGAGGCACTCGACCTCGCCAGCACACCTGGCGCCGCCGACAAGGTCGTGGTCACCTTCTAACGGCGAGCAGTCGCAAAAGCACCTGACACGCTCGAGCGTGCGGGTGTTTTTGCGTCTGCTCGCGCTATTTGGCGAGGTGCGCCAGCGCGAGCTGGGCGGCGTTGGCGCCGCACATGCCATGCGCGCCCGGCCCCGGCGGGGTGGCCGCCGAGCAGATGTACATGCCGGGCACCCCAATGGTGTAGGGCGACAGCGTGATTCGCGGCCCGAACGTCAGCTGACGAATGTCCTTGGCGCCGGTCATGATGTCGCCGCCGACGTAATTGGGGTTGTAGGCGTCCATCTGCGTCGTCGAACGAACCGTCAACCCGATGATGCGCTCCCGGAAGCCCGGAGCGAACCGTTCGATCTGGGCGGTGATCGCCTCGGTCGCGTCACCCGTGTAGCCATTCGGAACGTGCGCGTAGCTCCACACCGGATGGATATTGCCCACCGAGCGTTGCGGATCGGCAAGATACTGCTGACCAACCAGTACGAATGGCCGCTCGGGCATGCGTCCGGCGTGGATGTCCCGCTCGGTCGCGGCGAGTTCGGAGTAGGTCCCGGCCAGGTGCACGGTGCCGGCCCGGTGGGCGTCGGGGTTCGTCCACGGCACACCGCCCTCGACGGCGAAGTCGACTTTGAACGCACCGGGGCCGCGCCGGAACCTGGTGAAGGCACGAGAAATTCGGCGCGGAAGACGGTCGCCCAGGATCCCGGCCACCGCGCTGGGCGCCAGATCGAACATCGTGACGTCGGCCGGCGGCAGCTGCGACGCCTCCTCGACCCGGACACCCGTCTCGATCTTGCCGCCCAAGTCGCTCAACAGCGCCACCATCGCGTTGGTGATCGACTGCGATCCACCCGCTGCGACCGCCCAGCCGTGCCGGTGGCCGGCCGCGATGATGCCCATGCCGATGGCCGACGTCATCGGGTAGTGCAGCGGCCGGAAGGCATGGGCCGCAACACCTCCGAACAACGCACGCCCCTGCGCGGTGCGGAAAAACCGGGCGAAAGTCGAGGCCGGAAGCACGGTGGGCGCCCCGAACCGGGCCAGCATCAGCGGATGGTGCGGGAACCGCAGCAGGGGCCGCATGATGTCCTCGCTGAGCGCGTCGAAATGCGCGGCCGGGTAGCCGAATGCGAGCTCCCACCGCGATCCGTCGCGACCGAGGCCGGCCGCGGTCTGCTCCACCGAGCGATGCAGCACACCGGCGCTGCCGTCGTCGAGGGGATGCACACAATCGATCTCCGGCCAGAGCCACGAGAGGCCGTACCGGTCCAGGTTGAAGTTGCTCAGGAACTGCGAGCCAACGGCCATCGGGTGGATCGCCGAGCAGTGGTCGTGCAGCAGGCCGGGCACGATGGCTTCGCTGCTGCGGGTGCCACCGCCGACCTCGTCGGCGGCCTCGAGCACGGTGACCTGCACGCCTTCGGCGGCCAGGGCGAGGGCGGCGGCGAGCCCGTTGGGCCCGCCACCTACCACCACTGCGGTGCTCATGCCAGCGCTCCGTGACCGTGTTCCTGGTCGTCCCGGACGGCCGGTTTGCTGCCGCTGAGGGACCATTCCACGTTAGTCGGGATGGGGCCGTTGGGCAGCCAGGGCTGCTCGGCGACCGCGTCGTCCACCTTCCAGGTGCCACGTTCGACCACACCGAGCGCGGCGTCGATCAGCTGGTAGTGCTGCACACCGCTGCCGAAGGCCTCCGACTCCACCCAGGCGACGACGCACTCGCCCGGCTCGAATGCGGCTTCACGCTGCACGGCCCGGATCATGTCCGCATTGTGCAGGTGGCCGTCGCCGAAGTTGAAGCCGATCAGCGAGTTGCAGACGAACTCGCCCTCGCGCACCGTGCGGCCGTCGATGTCGGGCAGGTGGGTCAGCAGCAGCGAGTACAGGCCGCGAGCCTGGCTGTGCATGCTTCGCCACGCCGTCGTCTTCTGCAGGGTGATCTCCGCCCACTGCGGCTCGTAGCCGGCCGCGACGAACTGGTCGAGCTGGTTGGACGCCGAGCGGGTGACCCGATTCAGCTTCTGCTCGCTACCGGGCGCGAAGGTCCACAGCGCCGAGGCCCAGTTGCCCGCGTACTGCCGCATCGACGGCAGGAAGGACACCTTGTCCGGCCGCAGATTGCCCAGCACCGGGTAGAACAGCAGCGCGGCTGCGATGATGAAGGCCAGCCAGGGCGGAGTCATGTTCCACGGCGCGTATCCGTTCCAGTTCGGGAAGCCCAGGAACAGGAAGATCGTGGTGTAGGCGAAAACCACGTTCCATTCCAGCGGCACCGCCAGCGGGAAGGTCGAGATGATGAACAGGTGGAAGCCCACCATCAACAGCACCGCAGCCAGCGTCACCCATTTGTTCGTGGAGAAGAACAGGACCAGCGGAGCCAGGATCTCGACCGTGGTGCCGTTGACGTGTGCCATGAAGTCCGCCAGCCGCGACGGCCGCATGTCACGCCCGAAATCGCGGTAGTGAGCCCGTCGCACCCATTTGGGCGCGAATATCGTATTGCTGACCATCGGCGGGATGACGTTGGAGAAGTGCTTACCGAACTTCGAGAAGCCGGCACCGACCCACACCACCACGATCACCATCTTCAGCGCGATGATCATGTTGACAAACGGCAACACCGCGAAAATCACCAGCACCGGCAGGTACTGCTCGCCGCGGGCGGCCAGGAAGATGGTCTTGTCCCGCAGACCGATCAGCACCAGCAGCGCGATCGGCGCGATCAGCAGGGCGGGGTTCACCATGCCGGATGTGTTGTGCGGCAACGCCGTTGAGAGCGAGTCGCTGTGCACGCCCGGTGACAGCAGCGGGACTGCCAGGCTCACCAGCAGCGCCAGGTACACCGCGATGTCGAACCAGGTGCGCCGGTCGCCGTTGGTGAACGGCACCCACTTCCATGGGCGCAGCCGGATGGTTCCCGGTCGGGCCCAGAACAGGATGCCGCCGGTCATCGGCTTGACCTTGCCGGCCAACGGCCCCCAGGAGCCCGGCCACACCAATGGCTTCCAGCAGCACGGTCCACAGGATGACCTTCTGGTAGACGATCGGCTGGTTCCACCATTCCGACACATGCCAGAAGGCGGGCAGCCCCGACGTCAACGTCGCAACCGTGATGCCACCGATCGCGAAGAACACGACCAGTTTCACGATGTAAATGGTGTGAATCATCTTCGGTGAACCGAAGCCGTTTTCGGCCCAATCGGTGGCGAGGATCCGCATCCGCTCCATCAGCGGCTTCGTGAGGAAGGTATCCGGATCAACATCCGGAAGATAGGGCTTGGTGAATCCCATTTGAGTGGCTCCTTTTGACAGTCGTTTGCCGTGAGTGGCGACAATATTAGGAAGCGCGCACGGCCGGACACAGTCAAGGAGCAACAAAACTGCGCGGCGGTGTTATCGCCGGACGACAACCGCGTCTAACGTCGTGGATGTGAAGAAGCCGCACTCTCGACAGCCTCGATACCAGTCGGGGTGAAGAGTTACATCGCCGAGATCGCGGGCCGATTGCACGATCGGTTGGTCGACGTGTCGTCGGCGCTGCGTCGTTCCCTCGAGGATCAGATCCCCGAGCTGCGTGGCGATGCGGCGCTCGTGGATTTGCTCGGCACCAGCGTCGAGGGCAACGTCGACACCATCTTGCACTCGTTGCGCTACGACATCGCAGTCGAGCGTGTCGAGGCGCCCACCGCGGCGCTGGAGTACGCCCGCCGATTGGCGCAGCGTGGGGTGCCGGTCAACGCGCTGGTGCGCGCCTATCGGCTGGGTCAGCGCCGGATGAATGAGCTGGTTTTCGCCGAATTGCGGGCGATCGACATCCCGGAATCGATGAGGGTGGCGGTGATCGAGGCGATCACCGGCACGATGTTCTCCTACATCGACTGGATGTCGCAGCAAGTCGTCGGTGTCTATGAAGACGAACGCGAACGATGGCTGGAGAACCAGAACAGTCTTCGCAGTCTGCGGGTGCGCGAGATTCTGGACGCAAACAAGACCATCGATGTCGATGCGGCCACCACCACGATCCGCTATCCGCTGCGCTGGCACCATCTTGGGCTGGTCATGTGGTACCCGAACCCGGGCACCGAGGGCGACGAGCTTGCCAGGCTGCAACGGTTTGTCCGCGACCTGGGCGAAGCCGCCGCTGTCGCGGCCAGCCCGCTCTTCCTTGCCGCCGACCAGAGCTGTGCATGGGGGTGGCTGCCGTATCGCGCCGAGGCTCCCGATGCCGTGGAGAGGGTCCGCGGCTTCGCGCTGGCTCGACCGGATTCGCCGAGTCTGGCAATCGGGTCCATGGCCGGCGGCGTCGAAGGGTTTCGCCGCTCACACCGGGAGGCAGAGGAGGTCCGCGGCGTCGCGATCGTCAGTGAACGGCTCAATTCGTCGACGCCGACGGTGATCGCGGCCACCGATCCGGGGTTGTCGGTCATGGCGCGTCTTGGCGGCGACGTGGTCGGTACCCGTGAATGGGTGGCCACCGTGCTCGGGGATCTTGCCGGCGATGACGAGAACGACGCGCGGCTGCGTGAGACGCTGCGGGTGTATCTGGCGTGCGGCGGCAGCTATAAGGTGGCCGCCGAGCAACTCAACTTGCACTTCAACTCGGTGAAGTATCGCGTGGCCCGCGCCGTAGAGAGGCGGGGCCGGGAGATCGGCAGTGCCATTGGGGGAGACCGGCTCGACGTAGAACTCGCGTTGCTCGCCTGTCACTGGTACGGCGCCGCGGTTCTGCAGCAAAAAACCCGATAGACCAGCGGGCCGGTCCATCGGGTTTTGCGAGCAGGTGTTACGCGGCCGCGGGGGCGGCGAGACGGCGGGACACCGTGGGCAGGTAGCTGGCGGCGCGGGCCGGTCGCGGCGTCCGGCGCATGATGGCGTGGACGGCGGTGATGATCGCCGGAACGAGCACCGGGAACGTGGTGAGGGCGAGCATGGCGGCGATGGTCAGGTAGGTCGCGATGACAGAAGACATGGTTAGCTCACATTTCTCCGCGAGTGCGGGGTAATTGGGATGGGTTGTGGCAGTTCGACGGCTGGCGATCGAATCCGAGTCTCAGCTGGCTGCTGAGGAACGTCGCGCTGTGTTCGTGATGAGAAATGTAACGACGCCACCGCGGCGCAGCGACGTCTCGAACCGACCAACTTGCGACGCCTTCTTGTCTTCGGGCAACAAAAGCGGCTCGCTTGTATTGCGATACCGTGCGCTTAATGCGCCCGATTTTGTTCCCGCGAACATTCTCTTTGTGTCGATTGCGACTTATGGTTCTCCCATGACAACCAGCGAAAAGACCGTTTTCGAAGGTCCCTTGCACCAGCTCGCTCGTAACACATGGCAGTTGCTCCTCCTCATCGGCATCGTCACCGTGGCACTCGGTGTCATCGTGCTGGCCTGGCCGGGCAAGACACTGTTGGTCGCGGGTGTCCTGTTCGGCATCTACCTGGTGGTATCCGGGATTGGGTACATGTTCGCCGCCTTCGGCACCCACGCCGGCGCCGCAATGAGAGTGTTGGCGTTCCTCACCGGCGCCGTGTCCCTAGTGCTGGGGTTCTTCTGCTTCCGCGACAAACTCGAGTCCATCTTGCTGTTGGCCCTGTGGATCGGCATCAGCTGGGTGTTCCGCGGGATCACCCTGCTCGCCGCGGCGCTGTCCTTCGACCACCTGCCCGGACGCGGCTGGCAGGTGCTCTCCGGTGTGATCATCGTTATCGGCGGCGGAGTGCTGATCATTTATCCGTTCGATTCGATCGCGATCCTGACCCTGGTCGCCGGCTGCTGGCTGATCGCCATCGGCATCGTGGACGTCATCAGCGCGTTGCAGGTTCGCCACCGGGCGAAGTCGTTGGACCACGTCGCGCACGGCACTTAAGGCAACCGCCGCTCGACCTCGAACGCCAGACACAGCTCGGCGAGATCTTTGGCCGCGAGAGCGATCGGTCGGTCAACTCCTCGATGCGGTGCAGACGGTGCCGCACGGTGTTGGGGTGGCAGTAGATCTTCGCCGCGGTGTCGTTGGCGGAGCCGCCCGCCTGACCCAGGCCTGGAAGGTATCGAGCAGGATCGTGCGTTCCTCGGCCAGGCAGCGCGTTCAGTCGCCCCAGCACCGACGACCTGATCTTCGCCATCACCTCCGGGGCGCTGACCGCCGCGAGCGCAAGCGGGGTGTCGTCGAAGACGGTGACGAGTGAATCGCCCAACGGCCTTCCGGTGACCGCCAGCCGGGCGAATCGCAGCCCGTCATTGGTTTCGGCCAGCTCGTGAAACGGCGGACTGATGCCGACTCGCGCAGTCGCGGCCTGCCTTAGCACCTCGACGAGTGTGCCGAGAGTTTCCGACGGTACGGGGCCGCGGAGATGGACGATGCCGACCTGCAAGTCCGGCAGCAGCCGCCACGCCGACCGGATATCACGGATGGAGAGCTTGTTTTCGATCGTGGGTAATCCCAGCTTTCCGATCGCCGGCAGCTCCGCCGCCACGACGACGTAGGGTCCCGAAGTGGGTAGCCGCAGCAGGTCTGCCGCCTCCCAGAGGCTCTGACTGTCGGTGATCCGATGGGACAGCAACGCTTCCACCAACGCCGATCGCTCTTCCTCTCGCTCGAGGATCTGTGCTGTCAGCTGTTGGCGATAGGCGGTGCTCATCGCCTGGGTAAAGGTGTCCTGAGCGAGGAAAACCCGCGCGGTGGCATCCAGGATCGAGTCCGTCGGTATGCCCGCGGCGCGCGCGGCGGCGAGGGTCTGCTCCCACATGAATCGGAAGCCGATTCGGTAGGCGGTCATCACCGCCGGCAGCGGCACACCGGCGAGCGCGCGTGCGGTGCCGGTGTGCTCGGCGGGCGAGACATCCGACGTCCGCATCCCCGGCGAGCGAGTCGAAGATGAAAGTCACGTTCGCCACACAACTTTCGCGTACTTCATCCTTGGTAACCACGGTGCCGTCGCTGTATGCGTCGATCTCGCGGCACAGCAGATCAGCCATCGCTTTCCCCAGTTTCGGGGCGCGGCCCAGCATCAGTTTGCCGAGCTCGACGATGTGCGGATCGGGGGCGGCGCCACGCCGGACGCCGACGGGGTGTGTTGCCGCGCTCATATCCCGAAACCATAGGCTCTGCTCACCGGCGAATGTGAGCGGTATGCGGTCTGCAGCCTCACTTGAGCAAATATGGCCGTTGTGATCAAGCACAGTGGTCGGCCATCGATCGTGTGACCGATCACATAGACGGCAGCACGGGTTCCGGCGATGGTGGTCGTAGCGCCTCGTCGGCGCATCGTTGGGGATGCGCCGGCAAACGAAGGGGCGAGCTTTGGCAGCTGAGCAGACTGTCCTGTGACGACGGCTTGGCTCGTTCGCTAGGGCTGACACCGATATCGATGAATCCTAGGGGCGAAAGCCATGGACGAACTTGTGACCGCCGACGAACTTGCGGCCGGGCAACTCGATTTGTCGCTGGACAACGCCCTGCTGTACGCGGAGTATCGCCGGCTCGCCGCAGAGCAGGCGGCCTTGCGCCGACTGGCTACGCTGGTGGCCCGCGGGGTCGAACCGGCGGAGGTGTTCGACGCGGTGGTCAAAGAAATGCGCCGATGCCTGCTCACGGAGAGGGCCGGGTTGTGGCGTTACGAGACAAGCGGCGAAATCACGCTGCTAGCTGTCGATCACCGTTCCCCGGCACCCGTGAAGTGGCCCGTGGGCACTCGAACCCCGATCGACGGCAACACCCTCGCAGCGATGGTGCAATCGCACCGGCCGGCCCGCGCGGATGGACAGCTATGAGAACAGCGCCGGGTCGCTCGCCGCACGCGTCCGAGAGGTGGGCGTGCGCACGGCGGTGGGCGTGCCGGTCATCGTCGATGGACGCGTGTGGGGCCTGGCGGCCGTGGGTTCGGTGGAGCCTGGGCCCATGCCGGCCGACACCGAGGCCCGCATCAGCGGCTTCGCCGAACTGATCGGCACGGCCGTGGTCGCCGGATACCGCGACGAGCAGAAACGGCAAATGCTCGATGACACATCGCGGCGCTCGTCCTTGATCGACTCGCTACTTGAGGGCCGAGTCTTCGACGACTGCAGCTTGTGGGAGGTCGCCGGCCATCTTCGGCTGCCAAAGGATGGTCCCTTTGTGGTCATTGCCGCCGAGGTTGGCTCCCGGGGCAGCGAGCCGCTGCCGGTCATCGAATCGAAGTTGCGCAGCCTCGATGTGTATTCGGCATGGCGGCTGCTGCCCGATTGGCAGGTCGGGATTGTGCACGTCGCATCCGAGCAGCAACTCGACAAGGTTGTCGCTTTGGTGTCTCGGACGGCGGTCGACCGCGTCGGGGTCAGCGCGCGATTCGACGATCTGCGCGAGACGCCGCAGGCTTTGCATTTCGCCAAGATGACGCTGCGGGGCCGGCCCAACGACGCTTCCCCGGTAGCGGTGTTCGATGGAACGATCTTGGCCACCGCCGCACTCGCCGCCCCAGAGGTCATGGTCAAATCGGCCGGCACTGCTTTAGCCGTGTTTTGGCGACCTTCCCGAGGAGGAGCGCGAAATCCTGTTCGAAACGTTTCGGGTGTGGCAGGAAACCGACGCCTCGGTAGGCGCCGCCGCTGAACGACTTTGTTGTCACCCCAACACCGTGCGCTACCGATTGCGCCGAATCGAGAAAAGGACCGGACGATCTCTCTCGCGCCCGAGGGATGTCGCAGAACTATGTTTGGCGTTCGAGGTCCATCGTCGGCTCATCTAATCGATATGGTCGAGGTGCCCAACGAGTACTGGTTTGGATGTTCTCCCGTAGCACCGACGAAGCATCGACATTGTTCTCGACCACCGCGCGGACTGGCTCGACGACTCCTACGCTGGAACAGTCAGCGAAGCGGTTGAGGACGGAGCCAACGTGAATGACTGATCTCATCGATCGCATACGCGAGATCATCGAACGTCACCGCGTTGCGGAATTCACTGCCGCTAGACGGCCATCCGTGTCACTGTGGGGCGGAGGAGGTATCCGATCATGCACGTCATGTGGCCCAAGAGATCGTCGCAAGATTGGGACTGCGGCCGGAGGAGCCCGTCAACGCCAAGGACAAGATCCGTTATGTGAGTGCATGGTTCGACGATGAGCTGACAAAATTGGAGGGCGCAGAATAAGCCGCGGTGCCCGTCGGCGGCCGCCGGCAGCTGGGACCGGCTTACCGATCGGGGCTTGGTGGACTCGGGATTACGGCTGGCGCGCTTACGTTCTCGACGCTGACAAGTCGTTGTGCTGACCTCAATTTGGGCGGCTCGACCCGCACGCCCGCGCCGCCAGCTGAACGCGATGCCCGAGGGGTCCGCGCGCGTTCTAGTCACCATTGTCGGCGCCGCAGGCGTGAACCCGCCGATCATGCATGGATACGACGCGTTTGGGGTTGAACCTGACCAGTCCTCCGAGCGATCATTACCGCGTCTCAGGTAGCCGACGCGGAATCACAACGGCCGGAACCGATTCACCGATGGACCGCCAAACCGCGCCGTTGTTCACGGCACCCGCGAAAGGCCAGCGACATTGTGCGCATCGATATCGACAAGGGGCGGCGGCTTCCAGCAGGCTTGATTTAGCCATGAGCGGAGGCGGAGCGGGTGGAGCCTATGAGCGCCTATAGGGTTGCAAACATGATCGGCAATCTTTCGACCGAGTCAATCGTTCGCACGCTGAGCGAACTGTGCGAGAGAACGACATGAACGGGCCCGTGCGGACCTACCACTGGCCATCCCTGATGCTGGATGAATGGACAGCCACCCGCGACACCTTGCATATGTGGACCCAGATCGTCGGCAAGATCCGCATGGTTCACATGCCGCTGTTGAATCACTGGTGGCAAGTGACGTTGTATGTGAGTCCACGGGGATTGACCACCGGCGCAGTTCCATACCGGGACGCGGTGTTCGACATGGAATTCGACTTCGTCAGCCATCTTCTTGTGTTGCGGCATAGTGACGGGGGCCAGAAGGCGGTGCCATTAGCGGCCAAACCAGTCGCCGAGTTTTACGGAGAAACGCTCTCGGCGCTCGACAGTCTCGGCATCGAATCCGATATCAACGCCAAGCCGAACGAGGTAGAACCCGCTATCCCGTTCGCTGAGGACTACCAGCACGCTCAATACGATCCCGACGCGGCGCGCGCGTTCTGGCAGCAGCTGGTGCAGGCGTACCGGGTCATGACCAATTTCCGCGCGGCGTTCGTCGGAAAGGCCAGTCCGGTCCAATTATTCTGGGGCGCTTTGGATTTGGCCTGTACACGATTCTCCGGCCGGCCCGCCCCGCTGCATCCGGGAGGAGCCCCAAACTGCCCGGACTGGGTGATGGCAGAAGGCTACTCACGCGAACTCAGCAGCTGCGGCTTTTGGCCCGGAGGCGGCAAAGAGGGCGCGTTCTACTCCTACGCATACCCGGAGCCGGAAGGTTTCTCCGCGCACCGCGTTGAACCAGACACCGCCTACTTCAGCGACGAATACAAAGAATTCCTGCTGCCCTACGAAGCCGTGCGCACTGCCGATGACCCCGACCGCGCCGTCGCCCGGTTCTTGCAGACGACGTATGAGGCGGCCGCCGAACTCGGCGGTTGGGACCGCGGCGCACTTGAAGACGACCCGAACCGCCTGCCGCCGCAGTCTATGCGCCGCCGCTAGCGCGTGCATACGTGACGTCGGACGTGCGCCGACGTGCACTCGCGCATCGGCGGCCAGAGCCGCCGCGGCGGCCAACAGAAGATAGCGTTGTGGCGGAGAGCCACTGACATAGCCGCCGCCATGGAAGTAGAGGACGGTGCGATCAGGGTGCCCGACCCGTGCCTGCAGCGTGATAGCGGGGATGGACTGTCACTCCCGTCGGCGGCGGCAGGTGGCGATTGGGAGATGTCTGCCGGTTGCGAGCTCTCTTCCGGATTGGTGAGCATCGGGTTGCCTGCCGGTCTACGTAGTGATGATGACTGGATAGAGCTCGGAGATAATGTCGTTGCGCACGATCGCCACGTCGAATCCGCTGTCCACAGGGTCGCCGTCTTCAGGCCCCAGGTTCCACGCCAAGTACCCCAATCCGCGGGTGCCGGGTGTCGCCGTCACGTTCGGGCAGCACCAGCCGTGTCTCGACCCCATCGGGGTTGAACAGGCACAGGGTGACCTCGTCGCCGGCCGATGCCACGGCGAAGTTCGTGCCGTCGGCGCTGGGTGTGGCGCCCAGCGGGTCGGCGCAGCCGGGCAGGATTTTCGGGCTCATCGGGTCTCCTCACCCGGCACGAGCCGCTGGATGACCTGCGATACCGCGGGGTAGGCGCGGTGGCGGCGGCGGATCACGTCGCCCACCAGCCCGGTCCACCCGGTTTGATGGGATGCGCCCAGGCCCGCGCCGTTATCGGCGTGGAAGTACTCGAAAAATAGCAGATTGTTCCGCCAGCGGGGGTCGGTCTGAAACCTGCTCACCCCACCGAAGCAGGGCCGGGATCCGTCGCTGCCGACAAGGAATATCGACACCATGCGTTCCCAAAGATCGGAGGCGACCGCGTCGAGGGTGACTTTGGTGCCCGAACCGGTCGGGTATTCGATCGTCAGCTCGGCGCCGAAGAATTCGTGGTAGCGCTCCAGTGCCGTCGCGGCGAGGTAGTTGAGCGGAAACCACACCGGGCCCCGCCAGTTGGAGTTGCCGCCGAACATCGCGACGGTCGACTCGGCGGGCTCGTAGTCGATGTCGGCGCGCACGCCGTCTATCTCCAAAACGTACGGATGGTCCCTGTGGTAGGCCGATAAGGAACGCAGCCCGTGCGGCGAGAGGAACTCGGCGGGGTGAATAGGGTGTGGCAGAGGCGACGGACCCGCTCGAGGCTGGTTACCCCGACCAGTAGCCGCCGCTCGCCGGGCGTGCCGCGCAGGATCCCCGCGGCGACCATGTCCTGGGTGCCGCCCAGCCCATGGCGTCGCAGGTAGTCGGCGAACCCCTTGTCTGTCACCAACGACTGGTCGATGGCCTGCTCGTTGACCACTGCCGCAGCGAGCAGCGGGATCATGGCGACCATCGAGCGCACGCGGACCGGGACCGCTTCGCCATCGGGCCGCACGATGCGGTCATAGAACATACCGTCGCGTTCGTCCCAGACGTCCACCGTTTCCAGTGCGTCGGCGATGCCGGCGAAGTGCTCAAGGAACTTCTGCACCAAATCGAGCGCGGGTCGCTGTCCCGACCCGTGCAGGATCGCCGCAATCGTGGCCATCGACAGCGCGTACCCCGCCATCCACCCAGTGGCGTCGGACTGTTCCAGGACACCCCGGACGGGAAGGTGGGATCGGTCCAGAGGGCCGATGTTGTCCAGCCCCATGAACCCGCCCTCGAACAGGTTGGAGCCGTTGGCATCCTGCCGGTTCACCCACCAGGTGAAGTTCACCAAGAGCTTGTCGAAAATCCGGCTGAGAAAGTCGAAGTCGCGGCCCCCGTCGATACCAAACACCTCCAGCGCCGCCCAGGCCTGCACCGGCGGATTGACATCGGAGAAATCCCACTCGTAGGCGGGCAGCGCCCCGTTGGGGTGCTGAAACCACTCGCGGCACAGCAGCGACAGTTGGTACTTCGCGAACGCCGGATCGACGTGCACCAGCGCGACGCAGTGAAACGCCAAGTCCCACGCCGCAAACCACGGGTACTCCCAGGTGTCGGGCATCGACATCACGTCGAACGCCTCGAAGTTGCGCCAGCGGGCGTTTCGGCCAGACTTCCGCTGCGCCGGGGGTGGCGGCTGGGTCGGGTCACCGTCAAGCCAGCGGGCCACCTCGTAGTAATAGAACTGCTTGCTCCACAGCAACCCGGCGAACGCCTGACGCATCACCGCGGCCTCGTCGGCCGACGCCGCGGCCGGGGTGAGCTCGGCGTAAAACTCGTCCGCCTCGGCGCGCCGCTGGTCCACCACCCGGGTGAAGTCCGCACCCAGCGCCGTGGCCGAGTCCGGTCCGGTGCGGGCCCGACGCAGCCGCAGCCGCAGCTCGGCGGTCGCGCCGGGGTCCACCGTGAGCCGGTACCACGCCGCGCATTTGCTGCCCCGCCGCTGCGGGCTGACCGTGTCGGCCCCGGACACGACATGGTCGTTGATGCCGTCCTTGGGCCACCGCGAGCCGCCCGTGACCCCGTACAGCCGAGCAACATTCGTCTCGTTGTCGCAGAACAGCAGCTCCGGGCCGCCGCCCTGGGGGGCCGGCCCGGGCAGCAGTTCGAGGTCACCGAGGAAGGGGTGCTCGACGGCCACCGTGCCGGCGGCGGTGGCAGCGAGCGCCGGCACGGCCGTCCCGACGTCCCAGGACCAGGTGTTGCGGTACCAGAGAGTCGGCAGCACGTGCAGCTGTTCGCAATCGGGCCCCGCGTTGGTCACGCGATCGTCATCAGTACGTCGGTAGGGTCAGCCTTCGTGTATGACACTCGACGATCCAGTAGCGGTCGTCGTCGAAGACGCCGGTGTCGAGCAGCTCGTACTCGAGATCGGACTTGCCGCGCCGGCTGTTCTCATCCAGCAGCTGCTGGTAGGGGAACGCCCGCTGTGGGTAGTGGTAGCGCCAGCTGTTCCAGGCGTGGCTGGGCAGCGCGTCGAGGTACCACCAGTACTCCTTGACGTCCTCGCCGTGGTTGCCCTCGGCCCGGTCAAGCCGAAGGCCCGCTCCTTCAGAATCGGGATCGCGCCCGTTCCACAACGCCAGCGCCAGGCACAGCCGCTGCTCGATGTCGCAGAAGCCGGCCAGCCCGTCCTCGCCCCAGCGGTAGGCGCGCGAGCGCGCGTGATCGTGCGGCAGGTAGTTCCACCGTCGCCGTCGGCGCTGTAGTCCTCGCGGACCGTGCCCCACTGGCGTTCGCTCAGATACGGTCCCCACAGATACCAGTCACTGGCCTGCCGCAAGCCCAGATCGAGCCGGCCGAAGCCGTCGACCCGGCGGCGCTCCGCACCCGCTGCGGTCGGCGTCATGTTGAACCTCCAAATCGTGCCGATCTCGTGCCGGGGCGTGTGCCACGTGCGCGTAACGCTATTCTCGCGCGGTAACGTGTCGGCCAATCCCGCGGACCAGGAAGGCCAACGCGATCTCGCCGATCCCGTGAACCAGCGTCCCCGCGGGGGTCCATGTCAGTAGCATCATGATCGGCGCTTCAACGGCGTCGCGGCGGCCACGGTGTCGGTCAATTTTTCGCCCTTCTTCATATCGCTACGCATACCGAACCCTGAGATCATCCTCCTGTGGCGCCGAGGATGGTCAGCCAGGCTCCGACCGCAAGAGCCAACGTCTCGATCGAATCGAACGGGTATGCAAGAACCACGAAACCCGCAATGACGCTGATGGACCGAAGAAGATCGCCCACCCTCGACCGGGAAACTGCGGAACACTAATAGCCAATGCCGTCACAAACACACCGCGGATGATGAATCCCGCCGCAACCCATATGGCGAGCAAAAGAACTGCGTACCCTTCACCGAAGTGACGAAACGTCAAGATCCCAAGGACGACTGACGCTACGCCGCTGATCAAGTTCAAGAATCGGCTGCCGCCTCAGCTGGGCAGGCTGAACGCGAGGAGCACCGGTGGCAACGGGTCATTGTTCGCCGGGACATTATCGTCGCGCGGAGATTGGTCGCGACGACAGCAGCAGCGGATGCGTTTGCGCGTACTGATCACCACGGCGTCCGCTTAGCGCAATCCCGTTGGGGCACAAAGTCGGCGCTTCGGGAGGAAGACGTTTTCGTCGATCGCAGCGCGGATGCACCCCGATCGCCCGGATGTCCGCCACGGATGATCAAACATTCTTGCGGGTGACGATGAAGAAGTAGCCGTTCTCATCGACGCGGCCGATGTCACCAGTCTAAAACCAGCCGTCGACAATGGCGTCCGCGGTGTTCTCTGGAAAGTTCCAGTAGCCCTTCATCACGTTGTGGCCGCGGACCTGAATCTCGCCGGGTATGCCGGTCGGCACCTCGGTGGCGTGTTCGTCGACCACCCGCATCTGCACGCCGTCAACTGGGCGTGCCGACCGAACCGGCCTTGCGTAGCGCGGCGGGATGAGTGAAGCACGCCGGCCCGGACGTTTCCGACAGCCCGTAGCCCTCGAGGAACGTGCAGTCGAACGTGTCCTCGAACCGGCGCAGCAGCTCCACCGGCATCGCCGCGCCCGCGGAGATGCACACTCGTAACGAACTTGAAGTTAGATTCGTGGCCGGCGGTGACCCCGAGCATCGCTGCGTACATGGAGGGTGGACCCTCGAGGACCGTGACTCGTTCGGCCGCAACCATTTCCAACGCTCTGCCAGGGTCGAAAATGGGAAGCAGTGCCAGCGTCGCACCGGTCGAGACGGCTGCCGCCAGAGCGCATGTGATCCCGAACGGGTGAGACAGTGGCAGGCAAGCCAGCACGACGTCGTCGGGCCCAATGTTGAGCAGGCTGCGCGCAATGACGGCTTGATTGCTGACCAGGTTGTGGTGGGCGAAGTAGGGCGCCCTTGAGCACCCCGGAGGCGCCGGACGTGTGCAGGATGACCGCGTTGTCGTCGCGGCGCGGGTCACCGGCCATGCCTGCCCGAATAAACCCACCGGTCAGTTGTTCGAGCGTGCGCTCGCCGACACCGATTCGGCCGAGATCGGCGGCCGGTGCACCGGCGGTAGCCGCAGCCCCACATGACGGCGCGAAGACCAGCAGGCGCGCGCCGGTGTTGGTCAAGAAGAACTCGACTTCGCCGGCGCTGCGCCGCGGATCCATCGGCACCACAACCGCTCCAGCGTGGAGCACGCCGTAGAAAACCATCGCAAACGCGGGACGGTTGGCCAACATGACCCCCACCCATCACCCGGCCCCAGACCTCGGTCGCCGAGGTATGCCGCGAACCGTGCGGCATTGTCGGCCAGCTCCGAAAACGTCGTTGTG
>CAVPUR010000006.1:0-132353 GCA_963708995.1 uncultured Actinomycetota bacterium | reverse complement strand
GCGTTGCGGTATCTGAGTCAGGCCCGCCATGTGGGCAAGGTTGTGATGACGATGCCGGATGCGTGGGCGGTGGGCACTGTGTTGATCACCGGTGCTACCGGGATGGCGGGTTCGGCGTTGGCTCGTCATGTGGTGGCCCGTCATGGGGCGCGTCATTTGATGTCGGTGAGTCGGCGTGGTCCGGATGCGCCCGGAGCTGCGGAATTGGTCGCTGATTTGGAGGCAGCCGGTGCCCAGGTGCAGGTGGTGGCCTGTGATGTGGCCGAGCGGGCGGCGGTGGCCAAAGTGATTGCCGATATTCCGGTGCAACATCCGTTGTCGGGGGTGATCCATGCCGCCGGGGTGCTCGATGATGCGGTGGTGACGTCGCTGACGCCCGAGCGGGTTGATGTGGTGTTGCGGGCCAAGGTGGATGCGGCGTGGAACCTGCACGAACTCACCCGGGACCTGGATGTGTCGGCGTTCGTGATGTTTTCCTCGTTGGCCGGTCTGGTGGGTCCTCGGGCCAGGGCAACTACGCGGCGGCGAACTCGTTCCTGAACGGGTTGGCCTCGCACCGGCGGGGCTCACGGGCTGCCGGCGATCTCGCTGGGCTGGGTCTGTGGGATCAGGCCAGCGCGATGACCGGCGATTGGGCGCTGCCGACCTGGCCCGGTTGGGCCGGGACGGGATTTTGGCGATGTCTTCGGAAGAGGCGATGGAATTGTTGGATGCCGCCCTGATCATCGACGAGCCGTTCATGTCGCCTGCCCATATCGACTTGGCGGCGTTGCGGGTCAAGTTCGATTCCGGCACGTTGCCGCCGATGTTCGTTGATCTGATCATGGCGCCCACCCGGCGTCAGGTTGACGACTCGCTGGCCGCGGCGAAATCGAAATCCGCTCTGCTACAACGCCTCGAAGGGCTGCCCGAAGACGAGCAACACGCGGTTTTGCTGGACTTGGTGCGTTCCAACGTCGCCACTGTGCTGGGCAACTCCAACCCTCAGACCATCGACCCGGACAAGGCGTTCCAGGAGTTGGGCTTCGACTCACTGACCGCGGTCGAGATGCGCAACCGGCTGAAAACCGCTACCGGCCTGGCGCTTTCACCGACGCTGATCTTCGACTACCCGAACTCCGCCGCGCTGGCCGGCTACATGCACCCAGAACTCGTCGCCACATCGGAGCAAGACAGCCCGGCGGCTGCGCCCGGGGAGGTCGAAATCCAGCGCGTTGTGGGGTCGATTCCGGTAAAGCGCCTTCGGCAGGCGGGAGTTTTAGAACTGTTGCTCGCGTTGGCAAACGAAACCGACGGCAACGGGCAGCCGGCAGCCCCTGCAGCGACCACGGAAAAGGATATCGCGGACATGGACCTCGACGACCTGGTCAATGCGGCGTTGATGAACGACGACGAGTAGGCATGAGTTGCCCTGTGTCAAGCCGCCCGGTGTCCATCTTGGCTGAGCAATGCCTTCAGGGCGCGAAGTTTGGCGGGGTCGTAGGCGACTCCGTCTTGCCGGATGGTGCGCCAGTGAGCGAGGGTAGTCAGTGAGAATCGCGGTCACCGGGGGCTAGTGGTGTGCTCGGCCGCGGTCTTGCAGCTCGATTGCTCTTCCAGGGTCACGATGTCGTAGGGATCGCCCGTCATCGACCCGAAAGCTGGCCGAATACAGCAGATTTCGTCGCGGCAGATATCCGTGACCCCGCCGCAGTCAATCGCTCCGTCGCCGGTGCGGACATCGTCGCGCATTGCGCATGGGCAAACAGCCCCGGTCCCGACGACCGGATCAGCCACCAGGTCAATATCGGGGGCACGCTCAACGTCCTTGAGGCGATGGCCGAGACCGGAACCGGGCGCATCGTTTTCGCTTCGTCGGCACACGTCTACGGCTGGGGAGACGCGGCAAAAGCCGAGCACGACGCGATAACCCCGGCGTCTGCCGACGGCATATACAAGGCTCCGGGTCGAAGAAATGCTGGCCGCCTCCGATGTGCAATGGGTCGCGATCCGCTCCGCGCTCATCGTCGGCCGTAGTGTCGACAACTGGGTGCTCCGGCTGCTGGCCTGCCGGTTTTCCCGACATCGACGGGTCTGCCACGACATGTGCAAGTCGTCCACACCGACGACCGCTCCGGTTGTTGGCACGCGCGGTCCTGGACACCGGAATCGACAGCGGCCCGGTCAATCTCGCCGCCCCGGGCGTGCCGACCTTTCGTCAGATCGCTGCCGCGCTGGGGCGCCCGATCGTGCCGCTAGTCGGCCCGTTGGCGGCGTTACGCCGACGCGACGGGGCGCGCTCGCCGAACTGGAATTGGTGCGGAGCGCGCCGCTGATGGACACCTCGCGGTTGCGCGACGAGTGGGGGTTCCTACCGGCCTGGAACTCCGACGAATGTGTCGAAGATTTCGCACTGGCGGTGCGCGGCCGGGTCGCGGTGGGCAAGCGGGTGGTGTCGCTGCCTTGGCGGCTGGCCAATATTCAGGACTTGCCTGCCGTCGACGCACCGGCGGGTGACGGGGTGGTGCCCAGATTTGCCGGCCCGGAAGGAAATAACGGCGAATCCGACACCCCGATCGATCCGCGTTTCCCGACATACCTGGCCACCAATTTGTCAGAGGCGCTGCCTGGCCCCTTTTCGCCGTCATCGGCTTCGGTGACCGTTCGTGGGCTGCGCGCGGGCGGTGTAGGCATCGCGGAGCGGCTGCGGCCGGGGGGGATCATCCAGCGCGAAATCGCGATGCGAACCGTCGGGGTGTTCGCGCACCGACTCTATGGGGCCATCACGTCGGCGCATTTCATGGCCGAGACCGTTCCGTTCGCCAAACCCGCGACGATTGTCAGGAACAGCGGGTTCTTCGGGCCCAGCATGGCTGCCTTACCGATCTTCGGTGAGCAGCGTCCGCCAGCGAAATCCAGTCGCGCCCGGAGGAACTGCGCATCGTTCGCAACATCGGGGTATTCGGGGTCAACCTCGTGGGCCTGAGCGCCGGCTCGCCCCGCGACACCCAGAGTTCATTGGCGATGTTGATTGTTGGAACGCCTGGCCGGCGGCGACCTCACTCAACTAGCCGATTGTCGGCTACTTAGCCTGATCTTGTTGGCGCGGGACCACGTCGTACACGGCTGGCTGCTGGCCTCGGGGTCATTCATGCTGTGTGCTGCGTTCAACGTGTTGTTGCGCGGCTTGTGTGGACGAGACACCGCGCCGCAGGCTGGGCCGGAATTGGTCAGTGCGCGATCGGTGGAGGCGGGGCAGCGGCTGGTGGTCGCGGCGCGGCGCGATCCCAATGCGACTCGTCTGCTGGCCGAACCCGGCAAGCACCTTGATGCGCTGGCCACGCAGGCGCCGGAATTTCATGCCGCGGTAATGGCCGAGCTGGCGCTGATCGGGCACCGTGGTCCGGCAGAGGTCGAGATGCTGTCGACCAGCTACGCCGATGATCCCGAGTTGCTGGTCCGGATGGTGGCCAGAGCAATGAGCGCGCCCGCTGCGCCGCAGCCCGGCCTCCGGTGATTCCGTTGCGGGCCCGACCCGTGGCGCTGCTGGCTGCACGCCAACTGCGCGACCGCGAAGTCCGCCGCGACAAGATGGTGCGGGCCATCTGGGTGCTGCGCAGCCTGCTGCGTGAGTACGGCCGCCGATTGGCCGACACCGGTGTCTTCGGCACCGCCGACGACGTGTTCTACCTGTTGGTCGACGAACTCGATGCGCTCCCGGCAGACGTGTCGGAGCTGGTGGCCCGCCGCCGCGCCGAACAACGCAGGCTGGCCGCCGTCGTTCCGCCGACGGTGTTCAGCGGGAGCTGGCAGCCGACCACCACGTCGTCGGCGGTCCTCACCTCCGGGGACACCCTGCGGGGAGTCGGCGTGTGTGGGGGACGGGTACGTGGCCGGGTGCGGATCGTGCGGCCCGAGACCATCGACGACCTCCAACCCGGGGAGATTCTGGTCGCGAAGGTCACCGATGTCGGGTACACCGCCACTTTTTGCTATGCCGCGGCTGTGGTGACCGAGCTCGGCGGCCCGATGTCACACGCCGCCGTGGTGGCCCGCGAGTTCGGGTTCCCGTGTGTGGTCGACGCCCAGGGCGCTACCCGGTCTTGCCCTCGGGAGCGCTTGTCGAGGTCGACGGCACTGCGGGCGAAATTCATGTGCTTGAACTGGCCCCCGAAGGCAACCCGTCGCTTCCCGCAAGCGACCGCAGCCGGTGAAATCGTTTGCGAAGCCGCAAGTCTTCGGGCCTTAAAATGCCATCTGACCTGCTGTGGAGCTGGTGCGCGATACTGGGATTGTCAGCGCAGGATCGTCGGGGTATCAGGAAGTGCTGGGAGTGCCGCTGTTTCGCACCGAGCTGACGACAGTTCTGACGACAACGATGACGACAGTCGGGCTTCCATACACCCTCAACTACGCGACAGTCGAACTCGCGTCGTGCCCAGTCATGCCATCCGCCCGTGCCTACGGATCAGAAGGTTGGGAGTTCGAATCTCTTCGGGCGCGCAGCTCAGAGGCCTTCACCGGCTTTGCCGGAAGGGCGCCTTTTGCGAGTTTGATTGCACGGGAAGCAATTGCGGTGCGGGAGGGTTGTGCCGGGAATGCGCATTGGAGTCGTGTTCCCGCAAACCGAGCTCGGCGGAGACCCCGCCGTCGTCCGCGCGTACGCCCAGGGCGTGGAAGAACTCGGGTTCACCCACATCCTCGCCTATGACCACGTCGTGGGCGCCGACCCGAAAGTCCACCAGGGCTGGGAGGGCCCCTACGACATCGACTCAACGTTTCACGAGCCGTTCGTCATGTTCGGCTACCTGGCCGCGGTTACCTCACTGGAACTCGTCACCGGCATCATCATCCTGCCGCAGCGACAGTCGGTGTTGGTGGCCAAGCAGGCCGCCGAGGTCGATCTGCTCACCGGCGGGCGGTTCCGGCTCGGTATCGGGCTGGGCTGGAACGCCGTCGAGTTCGAGGCGCTCGGCGAGGACTTCACCAACCGCGGCAAGCGCTCCGAGGAGCAGGTCGAGGTCCTGCGCAGGCTGTGGACCGAACGGTCGGTCACCTTCAACGGGAAATACCACACAGTGACTGCGGCGGGCCTGGCCCCGCTGCCGAACCAGCGGCCGATCCCGGTGTGGTTCGGCGCGGCCTCGGAGCGCGCCTACGAACGCGCCGGACGGCTCGGCGACGGCTGGTTTCCGATGATGGAACCCGGGCCCAAGCTCGACGACGCGCGGGGGCGGGTGAAGCGCGCCGCAACCGCCGCGGGCCGCGACGCCGATAGCCTCGGGATGGAAGGCCGGGTCAGCTGGACCGGCGACCGCGACAAGGCCGCGGCCCAGATCGCCGCCTGGAAAGCCGCCGGGGCCACCCACCTGTCGGTGAACACCATGAACGCCGGGCTGGCGACTGTCGACGACCACCTAGCCGTTTTGGAAGCCGTATTGGAGCGGGTCGCCACCGACCTGAAGTAGCGCCGGTCTGCTGTATCGGCGCCAGCGTCACTGCAGTTGTCCGCCGTACCTTGCCTGGTTCTCGGACTCGGCCTCTTCGCGCAGCGCCGCGATCGCGAGGTTCAACCGGTCAGCCAACTCGCCATGGGCGTAGTCGGTCACGCCCGGATGTAACGTCAACTGAAGCAACCTGCCGTCGGAATTTGCGACGGCCTGAATGTCGCCGAGATCCACGCTGTACGTGACGGTTTCGGCCTGCGCGACAAGGGCTTCCCACTTGTCGGCGGCCTCGCTCAGTTCCCGCAGAACCGATTCGACGAGATCTCGATCTGTCAGGTCGCTGCGTTCGCTGCAACTGTCCGACCCCGACACGATGCCAGTATGTCGAGCGCTCTCACCAGCGTCAATTCATAATTGGGCGCGTGTTTGGCCCCCAGGTCTTATTGAGTGTCGACTTTCTGGAACCAGGAGAACCAGGAGAAGTGGTAGTTCGCCGATATCAAGTCTCCGGTGACGATGCCTTCGGTGGCGGCCATCAGCAGACAGTTGAGCAAGAGCGGGGGATCGACGTCCGGATACTGGTCCAGCAGCCGGTAACGCGCCGTATCGAGGTGCACGCGAAGCAGGTCGACTTCGTCATCGACGACGCCAGTTGCCGCGGCGGCGGCCTTAGCCAAGGTTTGCACGATGCGCGGCACTCCGTCGCGCCAGTGCGTGGCTTGAATCAATTGCCAGCCCAGGTCGTCGACAGTTGGCAATTCGCGCGGCAGCACCGAGGGTCGTGTCGCGGCGAAGTCAATCGACCAGCCCAAGGCATCGCCGGGACTATAGGTCGCGGCGCGCGGCGCGTCGCCGATCAGTGCGGAGGCTCGGCCGGTGCGTCGCCCGGGGTCCAACAGCCGCACACCGGCCGGCAGCTTGATTCCCGCGGGCACCCAACCGTGGGCGAGGTCGGTGACCAATACCGTCGTGCCGTCCTCGTAATCGCCGACCGCCCAGTTCAGCCTCGGTTCTTGGCGGGCGACGAACGCCACGAGCCGCCGCAATCGTTGGTCGTCGGATTCGGCTGCGGCGGTGGGCTGCGGGGCTTTCGGGGGCTCCGGGGCTTCCGCTGGCGGTGTCTCAACGGTTTCGGCGACGACCGGGCGCTCAGCCATCGCGGGCTTCGGTCGGTCTTCGAGGTCGACTGGCACCGCCTCGCGGTCCTCGACGATCTCCGGCCCTTCCGCCACCCTGACGGCGGGGATCACTTGTGTCTTATCGATATCCAGTGCGGCGAATTCCCTGACGTCCCTGACGGCACGCCGCGGGGGTCGCACCCGGTTGCCGGCCGTCGCGGTGCGCAGCTGACGAACCGTCGACTCGACTCGCCGCTCGGCACGTCCGCGGGCCTCGTTGATCACTCGGGCCTCTTCTGCCTGGCGGGCCGAATCAGCCATTCCCGCTCGCCGGATGATCCTCAGCTCGTCGTTGGCGCTACTGGCGATCCGACGCAGGTCGGCATTGAGATACTCTGCCAGAGTGGCGGTTTCGGCGCTGACCGTCGAGAGCTCGGCAGGCCAGAGCCCACCTATCACCCAAGGGGTGCAATCGACAGGAGAGCTGAAGGTGGGAATCGAGAGCGATTCCCTTGTCGCTCTCCGGAGGCGCTGGCGCGCCGTTATCCGACCGAAGATCGCCACCGCGTAAGCCTACCGGCAACTGCCGCTGGCTTTTACCGCCCCGGGGCGGCCCAGCTCGGGCGGTGAATTGTGCGGCCGCCCTGGCCTGGGTAGCGTGGGGGCATGGCTGATTCTGCGCTGCAGCAGCAACTCGACGAGGTGCGTGTGTTGCTGCGCCGCGCGCGAGAGTTGTTCGGCGCCAATCCCATCGAGCCGCCAGTCGATATCGCACCCAACCCGGATACCGCCAAGCCCTGGCTGCTTTAGGCGATCAGGTCGGTCAATCCGCCTTTTTGCGGCGGCGCAGTTGATGCGCCAGCAGCTTTTCGATTGCCGCGTCGAGATCGTGGGCGGTCGGAACTTGCGCGGACGGGGTATGGCCGGCGGCCACGATCTCGTTGCGCACTTCCAGCAACGCCTTGAGGCATGACACATCTGCGGTAAGCAGGATGCCCTGCGCCAAGTTGGCGGCGTCGGTGTCAATCGCCTCAGCACTCAGCGCGACGCTGTGCATGTATCCGCCACGGCAGGAGCGGACCAGGATATGCCCGCTCGGGTGGACCGTGTCAAAGGCGGGATTGGCGTCCGTCATCGACCGCCGTCAGTGCTGCCGCTGATGCCGCCAAAGTCGCGTGCCGCCTCTTCATCGTGCTGGTCCCACATCGTCGCCGACGTCCTGAGGTTGTGTGCCATCTCGGCGTGGTTATCGGCTTGTTGCTCGTAGCACTGCCGTCGCAGCTCCAGCAGTTCGCGGCCGGCCTCGCGCAGCTCACCGAAGATCGGCCCGAGTGAGTCCAGACTCTCCTGGATCGCGGGGTGCGATGACGGCAGGTTCCGCAAGTAGTCGGAGGTCTGCTCGTGATGGACAGCGGCTTCACGCAACTGCGCGGGCACCACGTGGATTCGATCTGCCATCCGCTGTCTCCTATTCAGTCGCCGGTGGCCGACGTTGCCGCCGGCCGGGTCGGGGTCGGTGGGTCGGTCCTGGCCGGCGCGGTCCCCGATGTCTGAGGCGCCGGCCCTTGCGTTACCGGCGGGTGCTCCCAGCCTAGAAAGCTCGGCCCGCTCACGGTGGCGATGTGCTGAATCTGGCCGTCGAGTAGCGCTTTACCGTGGCCGAGAGCAAGGGCGTGGCGGTCGCGGAGGATACCGATATCTCCCGGAATGACCCGCAGCGGATCGATGGGATCGGCGACCGCAGTACCCGGCGGGGGAATGGTAATGCCCTGCTGGTGGAAGGCCTGGGCGATCGGCGTTCCGCCCACCGCGGCCTTGATCGCCGCCGCCAGCTGTGGGCTGCCGACCGTCACCGTCTCGCCGTTGGGCAGGGTGACCGTTATCGGGCCCGTCGGTGGCGACACGGGCTTCTCGCCGGACGATTCGATTGCTTCGCTGTCTTTGTGGTCGCCTGCTTCGTCGGCGTCCGTCGGTTCGGGCCCGGCGCGGTCAAACAGTTTGGAAAGGGGCAGCCCGCCTTCGCCATTCAAGCCCGGGACGGAGCCCGGTCCTGAAAACCCTGAAAACCCGCCCGGCAGCGATCCCCCGCCAAGGCTCGGAATGCTTGGGATCATCGGCGACATCGGCATCGCCGGTGGCGGGGCAGCCACGGCGTTCGGATCCTGCGCGGGTAAGCCCTCGGCCAACAGGTCGGGGTCGTCCAGCAGCGAATCGAGGTACGGATCCCCGGCGGCGTCGGGTGCTGCCGCGTGTTGGCTGGGGCCTGCCGCAGCTGAATTGCCGGGGACCGCGGGTGCCGGTCCCCGTTGACCGGGAAGGGCCGCTTCGTTTTTCGAGGCGTCGTACAGCGATGTCCATGCGGCCATCAGCGTCGACTTCGAGGTGTCATCGAGGCTGGCGTCGGCGACCACCGCGCGGATGTCCCTGAGCTTGCTGATGAGGAACCGCTGGAAATCACGCGCCCCGGCCGGGGTGTCCAGATCCGAGCGCGTCCGAACCGCCGTTTCGGTCTCTTGCTGCAGCCTGCTCAGCGCTTCGCTGCCCTCGACCGTCTTCAAGTGGGCATTCAGGATTGCCGAGATAACTTGCAGATCGAGTTGCGAGCTCGCTGAATTCTGGTGCGCCAGAGCAGCTTCGGCATCTGCAATAGCTTTTGCGGCCTCGCCCTGCTGTGGTGGCAGTGCCCGCGGATCGCCCGCCGTCACCCCGAACACGTCCGGGTGTTGCTGGCGAATCCTGCTGAGAATCGCGTCCAGTTGTTCGGGACGTGTCGTGGGCGTGACCACGGCAACCACCTCATTCGGCGTCAGCCCGGTCTGCCATGCGTCCGGGTCGCCCGTGCGATCCCGAATTTGCTTGACCACGGCCAGCACGTCCCAATAGGTCGACATTGATCTAGGACCGCTCCATGCCGGGTGAGAGTAGTGCGGCATGGTGCTGCCGACAATTCACCTCATGGCGGCTGTGAGCGAATAGCCCACGGGCAATCGCGCTAGCCGGGCGGAAGCGTGTACTGTGCCCGCAAGCTCTGCAGCACAGCACTTTTGGCACGGTCAAGTTCGTGCGCATGCGCCACGACCGCCGCGATCTCCCGTTGTTTGGCAACCAGAAACTTCTGAAATTCCCGCGCGCCCATCGGGGTGTCGACGGCGGGGTCGGCCTGGCCCGAGGCGACGCGGTCGATCTCGGCGGCGATCGCATCGAGCCGGCTGACGCTCTCGCGCATCACGGCATGCGCGTCGGCAAGCGCCCCGGCCAGCACTCGGTCGGCGTCGGCAACCGTAGCGTGCACGGCTGCCATTGTTGCCTGCCGCGCCTGGATGGCAGCCAGCGAAGATCGTTCTTGCTCCGACATGCATCCTCCTCAGAGCGGCCTCAAAGCGGCCTCAAAGCGGCCGACGTATCTGCACGCTGCTGCCCAGCGGACTGATCCGCACCGACGCACCCGAGTAGGGCGCTTCGACGACCAGATTGTTGCCGATGGCCAGCTGCACGTGTCCGGCGTGGGGGAAGACGAGATCGCCCGGCCTCACCTGCGAGCGCGCGACCGGGATTCCGTCGTTGATCTGCTGATAAGTAGTGCGGTCCAAATGAAGACCCGCCTGCGCGTAGGACCACTGGACCAGCCCTGAACAGTCGAACTGGTCGGGACCCGTTGCACCCCAGACATAAGGACGGCCCAATCGCGACAACGCCGCGCGCACCGCGATTCCGGCGCGGCCGTTCGCCGACGGCAGTCCCGCCAGGCCGGGGCCGTGGTGGTGCAGCATTCGGTAGCGCAGCGCGCGCAGCGCCATCAGGTGCCGCCGGGCCCGGCGGCGCGCCACCAACACATGTGCTCGCTGGGCGCGCAGTCGCGCCGCGCGACGGCGCATCGCCTCGCGCTGGGCCATCGGCGCGGCCGGGGTGGCCATGTTGTCGGTACGGGCTTGGTCAACGACGCTCTTGGTCAGCTCGCGTGCCTCGGCCCGATCGCGTTGCGCACCGGCGATGACGGCCTCGGTCGCTGCGTCTGTGCGCGCTGCCGATGACAGCGCGTCCCGGCTGCGGCGCGCCGCGAGCTGATAACGATCATGTCCCGCACCGCTATTCAGGCCTGCGGCCCGCGCCAGCTGGCTCCCGTAGTGGCTTGTGCGCGCGTCCAGCGCAACGGGGCGGGTGCTGCCGACGAACATTTGATGAGCGCGGCTGAGCGCTTCGACTTCGCTTTGCATCACTCGCTCCCCTCCCTGCTGGTCGACGCCGACTCGACCGTTTCGGTGAAGGCGCGGACGCGGGGGAGCGCTCCGGCGGGGATCACACCGCGGTTGCGGATGTCCCACACGTCGTCGCTGCCGACACCGAGCAGTGCAGCAATGATCGGCTCCGGCAACGACGATTGCGCGCATGCCCCGTCGAATCGTGCGCTCAGGCTGGTCGGCATCCGTTTCAGCAGGTCGGCGCGCGTCTCCTCTAGCTCCGTGAGGTGATCCATCAACCGGGCCGTCGAGTCGGCGCCGGCGTTGACCGCCACCCGCCAGGAACTGGCCGCCAGCATCTCAGCCTTCACGCACTGCGCGATCACAGACAGAATATACGTCTCATATTCGTTTGATGTCGCCGCAGGCAGCCGAGCGATGACGGATTTGATGGCATCGAGCTGTGCTTCGGCGTAACCCTCGAGGACTTCCGCGTCGCTGTGGCGGTCGACCACGACCGCCCCGGTACGCCGTGGGGTCATCGCCGCCGGGGTCTGTGCGGCTATCAGCCGGGCCAGCTCGGCGTCGGGATCAGCAGCGACCAAGAGCCGCGAGTAGGTACCCGGCGGTAGGCCAAGCCCATTTTCAACCTTCTGAACTGTACCTTTGTGCGGTTTACGGGCGCCGCGCTCCAGATAGCTCAGTCCCATGATGCTGACGCCGGTGGCGGCTGCAAGCTCCGCCAGCGACCAGTCGCGGGACTCGCGCAGCGCTCGGATCGCCGCGCCGGCCGACTCACGGCTCATCGCACGCTCCGGCCATAGCCGGATATTACACAGGCACCGGGCCCGTTCTGTGGATATATGTTTTCATCACGTTTCTCTTGCGCAGCGCAGCTCGCTTCTGTATACGCTTTTGCCTACGTTTCAGCTCAGGCAAGGAGAGTGGGTCATGGGACACCCGTGCACAACCAACCCGGAACTCTGGTTCGGTTACCCCGACGACGACGGTGGTGACGGCGCGGCGAAGGCGCGCGCGTACGAGCGGTCAGCCACCGAAGCGCGGATCCAGTGCCTGCGCCGCTGCCCGCTGGCGCAGCAGCGGCAGTGCGCTCAGCGCGCCATCAAGCACCGCGAAGAGTACGGCGTCTGGGCCGGCATCAAACTTCCCGGCGGCCAATACCGGAAGCGTGCGCAGCTCGCCCAGGCCCACGAGATTCTGCGCCGCATCGCCGCGGGCGAAATCAACTCCAGGCAGCTTCCCGAAAATGCGGCTCTGTTGGCGCGTGATGGACACCAAACGGTTCCGGTGACGGCAGTGGTGTTGCACCTGCCTGCCTCGCGGATTGGTCCACGCCCGGCGGCGTAATAACGCCGCGACGGTTTCAGTTTGCTGTCGCACCCGACGGGGTAGGCGGTGGCATGACGTTCGACCTGACACCGAGCGCAGCGCAGCACGACCTGGCCCGGCGCGCGCACGAATTCGCCGAATCTGTGATGCGTCCGGTTGCACTGGACTACGACCAGCGGCAGGAGTTCCCCTGGCCGGTGCTGGAGGAGGCCGCCCAACGCGGCTTCTACAGCCCGTTGTTCTACCGCGACCTCATCGGTGACCCCACAGGATTGTCCCTGCCGATGTTCATGGAGGAACTGTTTTGGGGCTGCGCCGGAATCGGCCTGTCGATCGTCATGCCGGCGCTGGCGCTGTCGGCGATCGGTCAGGCCGCTTCGCCGGAGCAGATGTTGCAGTGGGCGCCCGAATGTTTCGGAACACCAGGCGATCTCAAACTCGCGGCGCTGGCGATTTCCGAACCCGAAGGCGGCAGCGACGTGCGCAATCTGCGCACCTGCGCCCGCCGTGACGGCTCGGGAAATGGGGACTGGATCATCGACGGCCACAAGATGTGGATCGGCAACGGGGGCATCGCCAACGTGCACGTGGTCAACGCGGTGGTCGACGAAGAGCTTGGCCACCGCGGCCAAGCGCTGTTCGTGGTGCCGGGCGGTACACCCGGGTTGGAGATGGTGCGGAAGCTCGACAAGTTGGGCTGCCGCGCGTCCCATACCGCAGAGTTGCGGCTCGACGGGGTGCGCGTTCCCGGCGCCAATCTGCTTGGCGGACAAGAGAAGCTCGAACACAAGCTCGCCAAAGCCCGCGAGGTGGTGGCGGGCGGAAAGCGGTCCGGCTCGGCCACGTTGGGCACCTTCGAGCAGACCCGCCCGATGGTCGCCGCCCAAGCGATCGGGATCGCGCGCGCCGCATTGGAGTATGCGACGTCCTACGCCACCGAGCGAGAGGCGTTCGGCGGACCCATTATCGACAACCAGGGCATCGCATTCCCGCTGGCGGACTTGGCAACCCAGATCGACGCCGCCCGCTTGCTGACCTGGCGCGCCTCCTGGATGGCCGCCAGCGGAGTTCCCTTCGAGCGCGGCGAGGGCTCGATGTCGAAGCTCGCCGCCAGCGAGGTCGCCGTGAAGGCCACCGAGCGCGCGATCCAGACGATGGGCGGCTGGGGCTACATCACCGACCACCCGGTCGAGAAGTGGTATCGAGATGCCAAGCTGTACACCATCTTTGAGGGCACCAGCGAAATCCAGCGGATGGTCATCTCGAACGCACTGGGCGCCGCTGTGGGCACCCCGCCACTGCATGTGGTGATCGAGCCGTCCGGGGGACCCCTGAACCGGGTGTTTGGTCGCGGCACCCCGCTGCGCTCGCGCGTGGCCGATGCCGCGCTGTCGATGCGGGATCAGGTCCCCGAACCGATCATGCGCGTCGCCATGAAGATGCTGCGTCCACCCAGGTGAATTCCAGAGGTACTGTCGCGGGCGTGAGCAACCTTGAGACCGCGCCGGCCGAGGTCGCCTGCGGTGCTCCGCCGGTTTCGAGCGCTTTGCCCCCGGTGCACGTGCTCCATCCACGCGAGGTTCCGTTGGGTGGGCCGCGGGCGATGCGGGTGCAACGGACACTGCCCCAACGGCAACGCTCGCTGATCGGCGCGTGGTGCTTCATCGACCACTACGGGCCCGCGTCCGCGCGGATGGACGTGGCGCCGCATCCGCACACGGGACTGCAAACGGTCAGTTGGTTGTTCAGTGGGGGTGTGGAGCATCGCGACAGCGCCGGCGTTCGTGCCCTGATCCAGCCCGGCGAGCTGAATCTGATGACGGCCGGTGCGGGTATTTGTCATTCCGAGGTGTCGGTCGAGTCAGCCGCGGTGCTGCACGGTGTGCAGCTCTGGGTGGCCCTACCTGACTCCGACCGCGACACCGGACGCGACTTCGCCCACTACGTGCCCGCACCCATGTCGCTCCCGGGTGGGGTGGCTCGGGTATTCCTCGGCGAGCTGGCCGGCAGCCGTTCGCCGGTTCACACCTTTACTCCACTGCTCGGCGCCCAGATCGATCTTGAGGCAAACGCCCGGCTGGACATCGACGTCGACCCCGCATTCGAACACGGCGTCCTGTGCGACTCCGGCCCCGTAGCGGTAGACGGCGCGACGCTGGCCGACGCCGACCTGGGGTACCAACACCCCGGCAGTCACACACTGCACCTGCGCAATCTTTCCGACGGGCCGGCGCGCGTCGTGCTGTTGGGCGGCACCCCCTTCGCCGAAGAGCTCGTAATGTGGTGGAACTTCGTCGGGCGCAGCCACGACGACATCGTCAGCTACCGCCAACTGTGGGAGGACGCCGACAAACGCTTCGGCGCCGTCCACGGGTATCAGGGTTCGGTCACCCGGCTGCCCGCCCCGCCACTGCCTACCACCCAGCTGCGGCCTCGACCGCCAGCGCAACGAAAGGAACGCTCATGACTGCCGATAAGACCGGCGCGCAGACCACGGTCAGCGCGCAGGACGGCAAATACACCATTGCCGTCGAGGGAGAAACCGTCGGTTTCGCCGATTTCGCCGATCGCGGTGATGAGCGGGTTTTCTATCACACCGTGATCGACCCGGCGTTCGGCGGACGCGGCCTGGCGACCATCCTCGTCGAGCATGCGCTGGACGCGGCCCGCGCCGACGGCAAGCGCATCGTCCCGGTGTGCTCGATGGTCGCCACCGTGATTGAAAAGCATCCCGAGTTCGCCGAGCTCACCGATCCCGTCACCCCCGAGATCGAGCGCTGGGTACAGGCGCAGCCGAGCAAATAGGCCGCCGGCGCGGCCTAGGAAGCTGGTTCGCGCGAAACAACACGGACACGTTTTGCTGGTATTTCGCTGCTAGGTGGAGCGCGGCTCCTACGCTTCGAAGATGTCCGACGGGTTTCGACGATGTCCGCTGGGGAATTTATGGGCCACCACCGATAAGACCTCGGCAACGACGGCGTGAGCGCTGTCGTGATCAGCTCGGGCGCCAGTGCATCGCATGGCGTCACCGAGCCGCCGATGCCTTGGCGGCGGGGTAACCGATCGGAGGAAACGACATGGATTTCGCACTACTGCCGCCGGAGATCAACTCCGCCCGCATGTATGCCGGTCCTGGCTCGGGACCGACGTTGGCCGCCGCAGCGGCGTGGGAAGCGCTGGCCGCCGACCTGCAATCGACGGCGAGCTCGTATCAGTCGGCGATCGCGGGACTCACCGCTGGGTCCTGGCTGGGACCGTCATCAGCGTCGATGGCTGCCGCGGCCGCCCCGTATGTGGCCTGGATGAGAGCCACCGCCACGCAGGCCGAGCACACAGCAAACCAGGCCACAGCGGCGGCCGCCGCCTACGACGCGGCGTTCGCGGAAACGGTGCCGCCGCCGGTAGTTGCGGCCAACCGCAGCCTGCTGATGACTCTGGTGGCAACCAACTTGTTTGGGCAGAACACCCCTGCGATAGCGACTACCGAGACGCAGTACGCCGAGATGTGGGCCCAAGACACCTCTGCCATGTACAGCTATGCCGGCGCGTCGGCATCGGCGACATCGCTGACGCCGTTCAGTTCGCCCCCCTCGAGCACCAACTCGGGCGGGCAAGCGAACCAAGCCGCCGCGGCCGCCCAAGCCGGCGCCACCCCCGCGGGCAACGTACAGAGCGCGATCTCGTCGGCCCAGCAAGCGCTTCTCCGCGGTACCCAACGCGCTGAGCAGCCTTGCGGCCCCGGCTGCAGCCGACCCGCCCTACGCCTGCTGAGCCTGTTGAGCGACCTGATTGCAGTTTTTATCGACGCACCAAGCAGCCTGCCCGGACTTGGTGTTGACGCACCATTGTCGATCTTAGCTTTCCCCTCCGACGTTGCCGGTTCTCTGACCGGGTTCCACACGGATGACATCGTCAGCGGCTGGGCGGGAATCCAGTCCTGGCCGGGCACGGCGCCGGCGCCGCCGTCGCCGTTCCCGGTGATCACGAACCTGGGCTCGCCGGTTTCGGCGGCCATGGGCGAGGCGAACATGATCGGGAAGATGGCGGTGCCGACGTCCTGGGCTTCGGCCGCCCCGGAGATACGCCTCAGCGCGGTGGCACTACCGGCCACCAGCCTCGGCGCGGCGGCAGAAGCTTCCGCGGGTAGCGCAGGAAGCGTGTTCAGTCAGATGGCCCTCGCGGGCATGGCCGGACGCGCAATGGCCGGTACTACCGGTACGGGCGGCGGCACGGGCCGTCGGGAGCGGATCGGGGAACGGGTCGGGGCGCCCACCAATAAGCCAGCGGAACCGCCGCAGCCCGAGCCGCCCGCGCCGCCGCAAAGCCCGCCAGGCGGCCCGATCACGAGCATCGCTGCCGAGCTACGTGAACTGGCCTCCCTGCGCGACTCCGGAATCCTCACCGACGAGGAATTCACCGAACAGAAACGGCGCCTGCTTCCTCAGTGACAAAATCCCCGGCCGATGGCCGGGGAAATCTGTAACTCATCACGATGGTGGGCGAAGGGGGACTTGAACCCCCACGTCCCGAAGGACACTGGCACCTGAAGCCAGCGCGTCTGCCATTCCGCCACTCGCCCGAAAACAACCGAAGGACCATATCACTGTAGTGCTTGCGCTCCCCAACCGTTTCCGAGGGGCCCGCCGCACGTCTCGGCTTTAGGCTTCCGCTGCAAAACGATTCTGAACTGCACCGATGCGATTCTCAGAATTCCCACGGTGCCGCAGCGTCGCGGTGTCCCGATACCATGCTTGGGTGATCCGACACGCGCGCGAGTCGTTTGCCTTGCGTCGGCGATATGCCACGACAAGTGCGGGCAAGCGTTGAGCGATGGGTAGCCACGGTGGTTAGCCAAAAGGGGCTCGCTGCGCGCATCGAGCGCAAGCTCGAGGCGACCGTCGGCGACGCGTTTGCCCGGATGTTCGGGGGATCGATCGTCCCGCAGGAGGTTGAGGCCTTGTTGCGCCGCGAGGCGGCCGACGGCGTCCGGCAACTCGAGGGAAAGCGCCTTTTGGCACCCAACGAATACATCATTACCCTCGGTATGCACGACTTTGAGAAGTTGGGCGCCGATCCGGCTCTCACGTTGGGCGCTTTCGCGAGGTACTTGGATGACTATATCTATGAACAGGGGTGGCAAACGTATGGTGATGTGGTCGTCCGGTTCGAGCTGTCGTCGAACCTGCATACCGGCCAGTTCCGCGCCCGCGGTGCTGTCAACCCCGATGTCGAGCCCCGCCCGACGTTCAACGATCCCTCCCGGCCACAATCAAATGAGGCGTTCGGCGCAGAACCAGGAGTAACACCAATGACTGACAACTCGAGCTACCGCGGGGGACCGGGACAAGGGCGGCCCGACGACGAGTATTACGACGAGCGTTCCGGGCGTCCGCAAGATGACCCGCACGGTGGCCCGGACCCGCAAGGCGGTCACGACCCCCGAGGCGGATATCCGCCGGAACAAGGCGGCTACCCAACACAGCAGGGCTATCCGCCGCCGCCCCGCCCCGAGCAAGGCGGCTACCCCGAGCAAGGCGGCTACCCCGAGCAGGGCGGCTACCCCGACCAGCGCGGGTATCAAGAGCAACGCGGCTACCCCGAACAAGGCGGCTACCCCGACCAGCGCGGCTACCCCGAACAAGGCGGCTACCAAGAGCAGCGCGGCTACCCCGACCAGCGCGGCTACCCCGAGCAACGCGGCTACCCCGAACAAGGCGGCTACCCCGACCAGCGCGGGTATCAAGAGCAACGTGGCTACCCGGAGCAGGGCGGCCACCCCGACCAAGGTCAAGGTGGTTACCCGCCGCAGTCCTACGAGCAGCGTCCTCCCGCTCCCGCCGGATACGGCGGCCAGGGCTACCGCCAGGACAGCGGTTATGGCCCGCCCGGCGGCGGCGAGCAGGGCCACGGCGGGTACGGCGATTACGGTCGCGGCCCGGCTCGCCAGGACGAGGGCGGTTACGGCTCCCAAGCCCCGGCGGCATCGCCTGAACAGCGCCCCGCCTACCCGGAGCAGGGGGGCGGCTACGACCAGGGTTATCAGCAAGGCGGCCAGCAGTACGGCCGACAGGACTACGGTTCAGGCGAGTACACGCAGTACGCCGAGAGCGTCCCGCCCGGGGGTTACGGCGGCCCTCCCGGCGGTTATGCCGAGCCCGCGGGCCGCGACTACGACTGGGGCCAGTCGGGGGGCCAGTCAGCTGCTCCTGACTGGGGCCAATCGGAGGCCCAGGGCGGCGGCTACGGCGGCTACGGACAGGGCGAATACGGTTCCGCCGGAACCGCGGTCACCCTGCAGCTTGACGACGGCAGCGGGCGGACCTACCAACTGCGCGACGGTTCCAACATCGTCGGACGCGGACAGGACGCCCAGTTCCGACTGCCTGACACCGGGGTGTCGCGTCGTCACCTGGAGATCCGCTGGGATGGACAGGTCGCGCTCCTTTCCGACCTCAACTCCACGAACGGCACCACCGTCAACAACGCGCCCGTTCAGGAGTGGCAGTTGGCCGATGGCGACGTGATCCGTTTGGGCCACTCGGAGATCATCGTCCGCATTCACTGAACCCGTCGGGTTCACGCTGCCGTGCTTCGCCCGCTTCCACCAGTGTCCAAGCTATCGTGACGTTGCCGATGGGCACGGTGCCACGGACGCTAAGCCTACGGCGCTAGGACGGAAAGGACGTCAGATGCAGGGATTGGTACTGCAGCTGACGCGTGCCGGATTTTTAATGCTGCTATGGGTATTCATCTGGTCGGTGCTGCGCATCTTGAAGACCGATATCTATGCGCCGACCGGCGCGGTCATGGTGCGCCGCGGCTTGGCATTGCGCGGCACGCTGCTCCCGTCGCGCCAACGGACCGCTGCGCGCTATTTGGTTGTGACTGAGGGGTCGCTGACCGGCGCACGCATCACCCTCAGCGGGCAGCCGGTGTTGATCGGGCGCGCTGACGACTCGACCCTCGTGCTGACCGACGACTACGCCTCGACGCGGCACGCCCGGCTGTCTCAGCGCGGCTCGGAATGGTACGTCGAGGATTTAGGATCGACCAACGGCACTTACCTTGACAGGGCGAAGGTGACGACTGCGGTACGAGTTCCAGTAGGAACGCCGGTGCGGATCGGCAAGACAGCAATCGAGTTGCGCCCGTGAGCCTGGTCCTGCGATATGCGGCCCGCAGCGATCGCGGCCTGGTACGCGCGAACAACGAAGACTCGGTGTACGCCGGCGCACGGCTGCTTGCCCTCGCCGACGGGATGGGCGGCCACGCGGCGGGCGAGGTGGCGTCGCAGCTGGTGATCGCCGCATTGGCCCACCTCGACGACGACGAGCCCGGTGGCGATCTGCTGGGCAAGCTCGAAACCGCGGTCCGCGCCGGCAATGCGGCCATCGCCGATCACGTCCAGATGGAGCCCGACCTGGAGGGCATGGGCACCACGCTCACCGCAATCCTGTTTGCGGGCAACCAAATTGGGCTCGTACACATCGGTGACTCACGCGGCTACTTAGTGCGCGACGGCGAACTCACCCAGATAACCAAGGACGACACCTTCGTCCAGACCCTGGTCGACGAAGGCCGGATCACCGCGGAGGAGGCCCACAGCCACCCCCAGCGCTCATTGATCATGCGGGCGTTGACCGGTCACGAAGTCGAGCCCACCTTGACCATGCGAGAAGCACGCGCCGGTGATCGATACCTGCTGTGCTCGGACGGGCTATCCGACCCGGTCAGCGACGAGACCATCCTCGAGGCGCTGCAGATCCCCGACGTCGCCGAAAGTGCCTATCGTTTAATTGAATTGGCGTTGCGCGGTGGCGGCCCCGACAACGTGACGGTTGTCGTCGCCGACGTCGTGGACTACGACTACGGGCAGACCCAGCCGATTCTCGCCGGCGCGGTATCCGGTGAAGACGACCAAAATGTGACCCTGCCCAACACCGCCGCCGGCCGCGCCTCTGCCATCAACCCACGCAAGGAGGTTGCCAAACGCCTGCCGCCACAAGTCGATACAGCCACTCGACCGCGGTGGTCGCGACGCCGGATGGCCATCGTTATAGCTGTCGTGGTGCTGGTGGTGCTGGCCGGCATGGCCATTGGCCGATGGGTCATCACCAACAATTACTACGTCGCCGAATTCAGCGGCAGGGTGTCCATCGTGCGGGGAATTCAGGGATCGCTACTGGGCATATCCCTGCATGAGCCGTATCTAGTCGCCTGCGTCAGCCCCCGCAATGAGCTATCCCTGATCAGCTACGGCCAATCCAGCCACAACGACTGCCAACCGATGACGCTGCAGGACCTCAGCCCCGCCGGACAGGCGCAGGTTCAGGGCGGCCTTCCGGGCGGCACGCTCGATCAGGCTGAGTCGCAGTTACGGAAATTGCTGGCCGATTCCCTGCTGGCCTGTCCACCACCGCGTGCCACCTCACCTCCTGCGCCAATCCCAGGTTCGACGCCAGAGCCAAGCGCCACAGTATCCCCCACGCCCCCGACTTCCAGCTCTTCCAGCACGACCAGCCCCACTCACGGCCCCGCAACTACCTCGCCGGCACCGCCCGCGGCCACCTCGGCCACCTCGCCTGTGCCCGCCACAACCTCCCAGACGGTGCCCGCAATTCCGCACTGCCGGGCGGTGGCATGACCACGCAGGTCCAACCACCGGTCGCGGTGACACCCCCGCTGCCTACTCGGCGCAATGCCGAACTGCTGCTGCTGTGCTTCGCAGCCGTCGTCACCGTCGCCGCCTTACTCATCGTGGAAGCCAACCAGGAGCGCGGCTTGCGCTGGGACTTGATTCGCTACGGGCTGGCCTTTCTCGCCGTTTTTGGAGGCGCGCATCTGGTCATTCGGCGCTTTGCTCCCTACACCGACCCGCTCCTGTTGCCAATCGTGGCGCTGCTCAACGGACTTGGCCTGGTGATGATTCACCGGCTCGACCTCGTCAACAGCGAGCTCAACAGGCACCATCACTCCAATGCGGCCCAGCAGATGCTGTGGACCCTGCTCGGTGTCGCCGCGTTCGCGCTCGTGGTCACGTTTTTGAAGGACCATCGACAGCTCGCGCGCTACGGCTACATCTGTGGCCTGACGGGTCTGGTTTTCTTGGCGATTCCCGCGCTGCTGCCGGCGTCCCTTTCCGAGCAGAACGGCGCCAAAATCTGGATCCGCTTTTCCGGCTTTTCGATTCAGCCCGCCGAGTTTTCGAAAATCCTGTTGCTGATCTTCTTCTCCGCGGTGCTCATCGCCAAGCGCGGCCTGTTCCACAGCGTCGGCAGGCATTCGATGGGCATGAACCTGCCCCGCCCGCGGGACCTCGCGCCGTTGCTGGCGGCGTGGGTGATCTCGATCGGTGTGATGGTCTTCGAGAAGGATCTCGGTACTTCGCTGCTCCTCTACGCGTCGTTTCTGGTGGTGGTCTATCTCGCCACCCAGCGACTCAGTTGGGTCGTCATCGGCCTGGTGCTGTTCGTCGCGGGAAGCGTTGTGGCGTATTTTATTTTCGAGCACGTCCGGGTTCGTGTGCAGATGTGGTGGGATCCGTTCGCCGATCCCGAAGGCAGCGGTTATCAGCTTGTCCAGTCGATGTTCAGCTTTGCTACCGGCGGCATCTTCGGCACCGGGCTGGGCAACGGTCAACCCGACACCGTGCCCGCGGCATCGACCGATTTCATCATCGCCGCGTTCGGCGAAGAGCTTGGGCTAGTGGGTCTGGCGGCCCTGCTGCTGCTCTACGCGATCGTCATCGTTCGCGGCCTGCGCACGGCGATCGCGACGCGTGAAAGCTTCGGCAAGCTGCTCGCCGCGGGGTTGGCGTCGACGCTGGCCATTCAGCTGTTCATCGTCGTCGGCGGCGTGACCCGGCTGATTCCGCTGACCGGGTTGACCACGCCGTGGATGTCCTACGGGGGGTCATCACTGCTGGCGAACTACGTGCTGCTGGCCATCCTGGCGCGGATCTCGCACAGCGCCCGGCGTCCCCTGCGCACCCGTCCACGCGACACGTCGCCGATCGCCGCGGCCGGCACCGAGGTGATTCAGAAGGTATGAACGCATCTCTCCGCCGGATTTCGGTGATCGTGATGGCGTTGATCGTGCTGCTCCTGCTCAACGCCACGTACACGCAGGTGTTCACCGCCGACGGGCTGCGCGCCGACCCTCGAAACCAGCGCGTCCTGCTCGACGAGTATTCACGTCAGCGCGGCCAGATCACCGCAGGCGGCCAGCTGCTGGCCTATTCGGTGGCCACCGACAACCGTTTCCGCTTTCTGCGCGTGTATCCCAACCCCGCGGTGTACGCGCCGATTACCGGCTTCTACTCACTGCGGTATTCCAGTACGGGCCTCGAACGCGCCGAGGACCCGGTGTTGAACGGATCCGACGAGCGGCTGTTCGGGCGCCGGCTGGCCGACTTCTTCACCGGTCGCGATCCGCGCGGCGGCAACGTCGAGACCACCATCAATCCGCGTGTTCAGCAGGCCGGTTGGGACGCCATGCAGCAAGGCTGCGGAGGGCCGCCGTGTAAGGGAGCCGTCGTCGCGCTGGAACCGTCCACCGGCAAGATCCTGGCGATGGTGTCGTCACCGTCCTATGACCCCAACCTGCTGGCGTCCCACAATCCCGAGGAACAGGCGCAGGCGTGGCAACGCCTGCGCGACGACCCCGACTCACCGCTGACCAACCGCGCCATCTCCGAGACCTACCCGCCCGGTTCCACCTTCAAAGTGATCACCACAGCGGCGGCGCTGCAGGCGGGCGCCGATCCCAACGAGCAGTTGACCGCCGCAGCCAAGATTCCGCTACCCGACAGCACGGCCACCCTGGAGAACTACGGTGGGACTGCGTGCGGCCCTGACCCCACCGTGTCGCTGCACCAGGCCTTCGCCCAGTCGTGTAACACCGCGTTCGTTCAGCTGGGCCTGGCCACCGGCGCCGATGCCCTGCGCAGCATGGCGCATTCATTCGGCCTGGACAGCACCCCGAGCGTCATTCCGCTGCAAGTCGCCGAATCAACCGTCGGACTCATCGCAGACGCGGCCGCGCTGGGTATGTCAAGCATTGGCCAGAAGGACGTCGCGCTGACACCGCTGGAGAACGCTGAGGTCGCCGCGGCCATCGCGAATAGCGGGGTGATGATGCAGCCCTACCTGATCGACAGCCTCAAGGGGCCCGACCTGTCGAACATCAGCACGACCGCCCCATACCAGCAGCGTCGCGCGGTGTCGCCGCAGGTCGCCGCTAAGCTAACAGAGCTGATGGTCGGCGCCGAGAAGGTCGCACAGCAGAAAGGGGCCATTCCCGGCGTGCAGATTGCATCCAAGACCGGTACCGCGGAGCACGGTACCGACCCGCGGCACACGCCTCCGCACGCGTGGTACATCGCCTTCGCGCCCGCGCAGACCCCGAAGGTTGCGGTAGCGGTGCTGGTCGAGGACGGCGCTGACCGGCTGTCGGCGACGGGGGGTGCGCTCGCCGCGCCGATCGGGCGGGCCGTGATTGAGGCTGCACTGCAGGGAGCAGCATGAGCCCGCGAGTTGGTGTGACGCTGTCTGGCAGATACCGCCTGCAGCGGCTCATCGCCACCGGTGGCATGGGCCAGGTCTGGGAGGCGGTGGACAGCCGCCTGGGCCGTCGGGTCGCCGTCAAGGTGCTCAAGCAGGAGTTCTCGCAGGACCCGGAGTTCATCGAGCGGTTCCGCGCCGAGGCGCGCACCACCGCGATGCTCAACCACCCCGGAATCGCCAGTGTCCATGACTATGGCGAAAGCCAGCTGGACGGGGAGGGCCGCACCGCCTACCTGGTGATGGAACTCGTCAACGGCGAGCCGCTGAATTCGGTGCTCAAGCGCACCGGTCGGCTGTCGCTGCGGCATGCGCTGGACATGCTCGAGCAGACCGGCCGGGCTCTTCAGATTGCGCACGCCGCCGGCCTGGTGCACCGGGACGTCAAACCGGGCAACATCTTGATCACCCCCACCGGGCAGGTGAAGATCACCGACTTCGGCATCGCCAAGGCGGTCGACGCCGCGCCGGTGACGCAGACGGGCATGGTGATGGGCACCGCCCAATACATCGCACCCGAACAGGCACTGGGTCACGACGCGACCCCGTCCAGCGATGTCTACTCGCTGGGAGTCGTTGGGTACGAAGTGGTTTCGGGCAAGCGCCCGTTCACTGGCGACGGCGCCCTGACGGTGGCGATGAAGCACATCAAGGAACCCCCGCCGCCGCTGCCCGCCGACCTGCCGCCGAACGTGCGGGAACTCATCGAGCTCACGCTGGTCAAGAACCCCGGTATGCGCTACCGCAGCGGAGGCCCGTTCGCCGACGCCGTCGCCGCGGTGCGGGCCGGCCGCCGGCCGCCCAGGCCAAGCCAGACACCGCCGGCCGGCCGGGCCTCGCCGGCCGCCATTCCGTCGGCCACCCCGACCAGGATCGCGGGCACCCCGAGCGGCCGGACCCCGACGCCGCACCGGTCCCGGCCGTCGACGGGCGGTCACCGGCCGCCGCCAGCGCGACGCACCTTCTCGTCGGGCCAGCGCGCGCTGCTCTGGGCCGCGGGAGTGCTCGGAGCGCTGGCGATCATCATCGCGGTACTTCTCGTCATCAGCCACGGGGAGAACCAGCCGAGTTCACCCGCTCCCACCGTCACCGACACCGGCAGCCCGCCGGCCGGGCCGCCGCCGTCCAAAACTCCGAGCGGCTCCGCGCCGAGGCTAGACCTCAATCAAGGCCTCAATTGGACGGATCCCGCGCAGGCGGGTAATTATTCTGAACGTCGAAGCATGAGCCGGGTTGTCCCGCTGACGCCGCCCCGGACGTCGCCAGTCCGGCACGAAACACCGCAATGACCACCCCTGAGCCTCTGTCCGGCCGCTACGAACTGGGTGACATCCTCGGTTTCGGGGGCATGTCCGAGGTTCACCTGGCGCGCGACCTCCGCCTGCACCGCGACGTCGCGATCAAGGTGCTGCGCGCCGATCTGGCCCGCGACCCCAGTTTCTACCTGCGCTTCCGCCGTGAGGCACAAAACGCCGCGGCGCTGAATCACCCGTCCATCGTGGCGGTGTACGACACCGGCGAGGCAGAAACACCCGCCGGGCCGCTGCCCTACATCGTCATGGAGTACGTCGAGGGCGTCACGCTGCGCGACATCGTGCACACCGACGGTCCCCTGCCGCCCCGGCGGGCCATCGAGATCATCGCCGACGCCTGCGTGGCGCTGAACTTCAGTCACGAGAACGGCATCATCCACCGCGACGTCAAGCCGGCGAACATCATGATCAGCAACACCAACGCGGTGAAGGTGATGGACTTCGGCATCGCACGCGCAATCGCCGACAGCAGTAGCGTCACCCAGACCGCGGCGGTCATCGGGACGGCCCAATACCTCTCACCCGAACAGGCCCGCGGCGATCCCGTCGACGCCCGGTCCGACGTCTATTCGCTGGGCTGCGTGCTCTACGAAATGCTCACCGGTGAACCACCTTTCACCGGAGACACGCCCATCTCGGTGGCCTACCAGCATGTCCGCGAAGACCCGGTTCCCCCGTCGGAGCGACACGAAGGCATCTCGCCCGACCTCGACGCCGTCGTGCTCAAGGCGTTGGCCAAGAACCCAGAGAACCGCTACCAGACTGCGGCGGAGATGCGCGCCGACCTGGTCCGGGTGCACAACGGCGAGACACCGGAGGCACCCAAGGTGCTCAGCGGGGCCGACCGGAATTCGCTGTTCTCGTCCGGGGGCGCGAGCGTCGGGGGACCGCGCACCGATCCGCTACCCCGCCAACCCCTGGACGACACCGACAGCGATCGCGGTGGTTCCGTGGGTCGCTGGGTTGTCGCCGTCGCCGTGCTGGCGGTGCTGACGATCGGCGTCGTCATCGCCTTCAACACCTTCGGCGGCAGCACCCGCGACGTTCAGGTGCCCGACGTGCGAGGCCAGGTGTCGGCCGACGCGATCGCCGCACTGCAAAATCGCGGCTTCAAGACGCGCACCCAGCAGCGGCCCGATTCGACGATCGCGCCAGACCACGTCATCAACACCGATCCCGGCTCCAATGCCTCGGTGAGCGCGGGCGACGTGGTCACCATCAACGTCTCAACCGGACCCGAACAGCGCGAAGTGCCCGACGTCTCCTCGATGAGCTATTCCGACGCGGTCAACAAGCTGAAGGCCGCCGGATTCAGCAAGTTCAAGCAGGCGAACTCGCCGTCGACCCCAGAGCTTTTAGGCAAGGTCATCGGAACCAACCCGCCGGCCAATCAGACCTCGGCGATCACCAACGTGATCACCGTGATCGTCGGTTCTGGTCCTGAGACCAAACAGGTCCCCGATGTGGCTGGTCAGAACGTTGACGACGCGCAAAAAAACCTCACCATCTACGGCTTCAGCAAGTTCAGCCAGGCCGCGGTGGACAGCCCCCGCCCGGCCGGCGAGGTGATCGGCACCAACCCGCCCAAGGGCCAGACGGTGCCGGTGGACTCGGTGATCGAGCTGCAGGTGTCCAAGGGCAACCAATTCCTGATGCCCGACCTTTCGGGCATGTTCTGGACCGACGCCGAACCGCGGCTACGCGCGCTGGGCTGGACCGGTGGGCTGGACAAGGGCCCCGACGTCGACGCCGGCGGTTCCCAACGCAACCGGGTGGTGTATCAGAACCCGCCGGCCGGTGTCGAGGTCAACCGCGACGGGATTATCACGCTGAAGTTCGGTCAGTAACCCCGGGATCCGGAAAGTGCGGCCGGACCGCGGCGAGGACCTCGTTTTCCAGCCTGCGGACCAACGTTTCGTCTCGTGCCCACCCGCAACAGACGAGCCAATTGGCCAGCATCCGATGCCCGCCCTCGGTCAGGATCGACTCCGGGTGGAACTGCACACCGTGGATCGGCAAGCCGGTGTGACGCACCGCCATGATCACCCCGCTGCGGGTGCGCGCGGTGACCTCCAGGACCGCGGGCAGCGACTCGGGCAGGATCGTCAGCGAGTGGTAGCGGGTCGCCGTGAAGGGATCTGGAAGCCCTTGCAAGACACCGGCATTCGTGTGGAATACGCTGCTGGTCTTACCGTGCAGCAACTCGGGAGCACGATCAACGGTGGCGCCGAACGCGACGCCGATGGCCTGGTGGCCCAGGCAGACCCCGAGCAGCGGCGTGTTGGTGGCGGCACAAGCGCGGACCAGGCTGATCGACGCGCCCGCGCGTTCCGGAGTGCCCGGACCCGGGCTGAGCAGGACCCCGTCGAACTGTGCGGCGGTCGCTTGACCGTCTGAGGGGTCGGACAGCCGTGCGTCGTCGTTGCGCCACACCTCGGCCTGGACTCCGAGCTGTCCGAGGTACTGCACCAGGTTGAACACGAAGCTGTCGTAGTTGTCGACAACCAGGATCCGCATCGTGTCAGGTTACCGACTCAGTACCCCACCGGGCCCAACGGCTGAGCGAAATGCATGCGGACCGGTTCGGTATAGCCGACGATCCGCACATCGGGCTTGACGTCCTCCTGGTAGCCGAGGCCGAACCGGACCACGTACTGCTTGTAGAGCGTCACCAGGGGAGCGGCCGCCAGAGCCGCCTGCATCGCTGGGGCACTGCCGATCGCGGTGATCGTGTAGGGCGGGCTGTAGGTGCGCCCGTTGAGCAATAGCGTGTTGCCGACGCAGCGCGGCACCGAGGTGGCGATGATGCGCTGGTCCTGCATCTGGATCGCCTCTGCGCCGGCACTCCACAACGCGTTGAGGACGGCCTGGATGTCTTGTTGGTGTACGACCAGGTCGTCGGGGGATGCGTCGCGCGGGAACCGGCCGTTGGCGTCGCGTTGCGCGTCCTGCAGGGTTACCACCAGGCCTGGCCCATGGACCGGGTCCATGTCCGCCTCGCCGGCCAGCTCGGCGGATCGCCTCAGCATCGCCGCCAGTGCGGCATCGGTCGACCGGCCGTGCACCGAGTCGAGCTTCTTGGTCAGCGCATCCCGTTCGGTGCTCAATCGGGTCACCGACGACTGCGCCTCACGGACCAGGTCGACCAGGCGCGGCGCATCATTGCGGCGGATCTCTGCGCCGCCCGACACTCCGTGGGTGGCGGCCAGCAGCAATCCGGCCAGCAAGCAGACCAATGGGACACCGAACCGCCACGGCGAGCGGCGCGTGGCGCGCGTGTCGCTCATGGCTCTCCATTTCCTTGGTCAGGGTGCCAGGTGGGTTAGTCTCGTAACCAAGCTACGCAGCTGCAATCGCTATCGTTGCACCCCGTCCGCCCGTCGTGTCGCTGAGGTATCCCGAGGAAATCATGCCCAAGTCCAAGGTCCGTAAAAAGAACGACTTCACCGTCGGCACCGTCAGCCGCACACCGGTGAAGGTGAAGGTCGGACCCTCGAGTGTGTGGTTCGTGGCCTTGTTCATTGGCCTGATGCTGATTGGGCTCGTCTGGCTGATGGTGTTTCAGTTGGCCGCCGTCGGAACCCAGGCCCCGACGGCGCTGCACTGGATGGCAGAGCTCGGTCCGTGGAACTACGCCATCGCGTTCGCTTTCATGATCACCGGTTTGTTGCTCACGATGCGCTGGCATTAACAGACGTTGAAGACACGATGAATTCATCTCGTGGTCGATCTGTTACTGGTCTAGCAACCTTCTCGTCACCCAATCACACGCGTGTGATTTATCCCCACTGTTGATAGCGCTTGTGGATAACCGCATAGGCAGTGGTGGGAGGGGCTAGGCCGGGCATGCAGCAAACAGCGTGGGGACCGTCCCCGGCGGGAATCGCAGGTTGCGGGTTCGTCGGCGTTTTGATGGCTATCGCGTGTGTGACGCTAGTCACAGATCCCCCGGGCCGCTTTCTGACCGGCATTGCCGCGGCGGGTTTGATCCTGTTTGCCAGCCTGTCGTGGCGCGCGCGTCCGAAGCTGGCAATTACGCCTAACGGCCTGGCGTTGCGAGGCTGGTTTCGGACGCAGCTATTTCGGCCCTCCGATATCAAGATCATCCGGATCACCGAGTTCCGGCGTTACGCGCGCAGAGTCCGGTTGCTCGAGCTCGAAACGGCCCGCGGCGCCCTGGTGATCTTCTCGCGCTGGGACCTCGGAACCGAGCCGCTGGAGGTGCTCGACGCGCTCACCGCAGCCGGCTACGCCGGCCGCTAGCTCTTTCCGCTAGCTCTTCCGTGAGCGTGCATGCTTGTACGCCGGCACGCCGTCGCGAGGTCATTCTGCGCACCCTCGCGTCTTCGAGCGGCTCTCAGGAGATGGTGATCGACTCGATGACGACCGCCTCGGTGGGCCGGTCGTTGCCGTCAGTGGACGTCGTTGCGATTGCGTCGACGACCTGTTGCGAGTCGGCGTCGGTCACTTCGCCGAAGATCGTGTGGCGCCGGTTCAGGTGCGGCGTTGGGCCGACGGTGATGAAGAACTGTGAGCCGTTGGTGCCCGGGCCCGCATTGGCCATCGCAAGCAGGTACGGCTTGTCGAATTGCAGCTCGGGGTGGAATTCGTCGGCGAACTTGTAGCCCGGGCCGCCGCGACCGGTTCCGGTCGGATCGCCACCCTGAATCATGAAGCCCCGGATCACCCGGTGAAAGACCGCGCCATCGTAAAAGGGGCCCGACGGGCCGCCCGATGCGTTTTGGGTCGAATACTCCTTGGTGCCCTGCGCCAGGCCAACGAAGTTGGCGACGGTCTTCGGCGCATGGTTTCCGAATAGAGCGACCTTGATGTCGCCGCGGTTGGTGTGCAGGGTGGCGGTGGCAGTCTGAATGGCGCTGTTAGTCACGGGATCAGAGTCTGCCATTACGCGCGGGCACGCCCGCACCGGGTCCACACCGGGGTCCGCCCCGGCGGAGCCGGCCTATCCGAAAACACGCGAGCACGGACGCAATTTGCCCACGGGCGTCGCAATGATGGCAGGCTGAGGAAGCATCGGGCGACAGGCAGAGAAAGGCGGCAGATGAGCGCAAAAGCGGCGACCAAGTTGACCCCCCGGGAGCGGCTGAGCCGAGGCCTAACGTACTCGGCGGTCGGGCCGGTGGATGTCACACGAGGCGTTGTCGGGCTTGGCGTTCATTCGGCGCAGTCGGCCGCGTGGCAGGTACGTCGCCGCTATCAGCAGGGCAGGCTGGCCCGGGAAGTCGCTGCCGCCCAAGAGACGATTGCCCAAGAACTAGCGGCCGCACAGGAAGTGGTCGCAAACCTGCCGCAAGCCTTGCAGCAGGCGCGCAAGAAGCAGCGTCACGGTAAGCGCCCCTGGGTGATCGCGGGGGCCGCAGTGGCGGTCCTGGCGGGCGGCGCAGTCGCATTCAGCATCGTCCGGCGCTCGATGAACGGTTCGGAGCCGTCGCCCCGCCCACCGAGCGTGGACCCGCAACCGCGCCCGTAGGCAGGGCAAGAAAGGCCGAAAATGAAGACCGGTCGCATTACCTCAATCTCTCTTACGGCGGCGGCAGCTGTCCTGCTCTTGCCGGCGGCGGGCATCACCTGCGCCTCGTTCGCGCAGGCCGATCCGGGGCAGGCAGGGCTGAGCCAACCCTTCTCGGTGGCCGGTGGTCCGTTTGTCGGCCAGTGGGGAGCTCACGGGGAGGGTCTCAACATCAACGCCGACGGCACCGCCGTCGAGACCACCCGCACGGGCACGGTGAACTTTCGTCTCAGCAGCGTGCAAGGTCCACCATCTCAACCGGACACCACCGCATACGGCAACATCCCCGGCGGCGGTTATGCCACCGCCACGCTCGTTGACGGTGGCCGCGGACTGACCCTCAGTATCGCCGGCGGCGACAACAACTTCCCGTTCTGCAAGAGGGTCGACGGCGGCTACGCCAACAGTGCCGACTGCGGGGCCTAGGCAGATCGGGCGTAGACCACGCAGCATTTCAATTTGTGGAGCCTGGGGTGGAGCTAAGGGGACTCGAACCCCTAACCCCACACTGCCAGTGTGATACCGGGTGTGCTGGTAGGTGTCCCGGTGTCTAGTGTGTGCCCAAACGTCCACGTCACAGCGCCACTCTTGTGCTCATCTGTCTAGTGCGTGTTTGCGCGTAATCGAGCGTCTTAGGACACCGCTAGGACACGCGAACAGACGTTCGCAACCATCGCTCCGATTACCGCATCGTCGCTGGTTTCGATTCCTGCGGGGGGCCGCAGGCCAGCGTTGGCCGCCGACAGCCTAGGGAAAATGCGCCACAGCGAGTTCTCTGGACCACCGACGTGACAGGGTGTCACACTCAGGGTCGGACCGGGAGGTCACCATGACAACGATTGACTCGGGTATCACGCACCGCGAAAACGGCACACCGCCACCGGAGGTGCCGTTGAGCGATATCGACCTGGGCTCACTCGAGTTCTGGAGTTGGGACGACGACCGCCGCGACGGGGCGTTCGTCACGCTGCGCCGCGAAGCGCCGATAACGTTCTTCGAGGCTCCCCGCATACCCGGATTCGAATCGGGCCCCGGGCATTGGGCACTGACGTCGTTCGACCATGTGCACCATGCGAGCCGACACCCGGAAGTGTTCAGTTCGATCCCGACCAGCGTGACGTTGATTGAGATCGACCCGGCGATCGCGGAGTTCAGCGGATCGATGATCAACCTCGACGACCCGCGCCACCAGCGGCTGCGATCGATCGTTAACCGCGCGTTCACACCCAAGATGGTGGCCCGCATCGAGGAAAGCGTACGTACCCGGGCGCAGCAACTGGTGAGCGACATGCTGGCCAACCACCCCGACGGGGAGGCGGACTTCGTCGAGTCCCTCTCGGGTCCGCTTCCGCTGCAGATCATCTGCGACATGATGGGCATCCCCGAAGCGGACGAGCACAAGGTCTTCCACTGGACGTCGGTCATCTTGGGAGCCGGTGACGAGGAGGTGACCACCGGCCACGACGAGGCGATTCAGGCGGTACTCGACCTCGCCGCGTACGGCGCCCAGTTGGCCGAGTCCCGCCGTGCCGAACCCGCCGACGATCTGACCTCGAACCTGGTGCGGGCAGAGGTCGACGGTGAGCGGCTGTCGTCCGCGGAGATCGCCTCGTTCTTCATCCTGTTGTCCGGTGCGGGCAACGAGACCACCCGCAACGCCATCAGTCACGGCATGGTGGCGTTGAGCCGTTACCCCGATGCGCGGGACAAATGGTGGGCCGATTTCGACGGCGTCGCCGCTACCGCGGTCGAGGAGATCGTGCGCTGGGCTACTCCGGTGATCTTTATGCGACGCAATCTCAACGAGGACATCGAACTCGGCGGTGTGCCGATGAAGGCCGGCGACAAGGTTTCGATGTGGTACAACTCGGCCAACCGCGACGAAACCAAGTTCGACAACCCGTGGTTGTTCGACGTCACCCGAAATCCCAACCCGCACTTTGGATACGGCGGAGGTGGAGCCCACTTCTGTCTGGGCGCCAACCTGGCCCGGCGGGAGATCCGGGTGCTGTTCGAGGAGTTGCACAACCGCATCCCCGATATCGTCGCCGTCGAGGAACCGGCCATCCTGCGCTCGGCGTTCATCCACGGCATCAAGCGACTGTCTGTCGGTTGGACGCCCGCGGGTCAATGAGTGGGGGCGGGCGCTCGCACGTCGAGCTAAGGGTGTCTGAGTTAAGGGTGTGGAGCCTAGGGGATTCGATATCTCTAGGACTCACATGAGTTTCCACGACGTCCACCACGACCTGTCTCGCCCCTTCCGGTCGACTGTCGTGGCTACGTTATCTACAGATGTTCTACGACAGAATTGATACCAACTCGACTTTCGTAGTTTTCGGTCCTCCGCTCGGGTCGGTGTCACGGAGGTGAAGTGACTGATGAGCAATCACCCTGGTGGGCAACCGTGTTAACGGACAGTATGCGGCGGGCTAGCCGGTGCGGCGGTCTCCTTGAATCAGTCTTCCAGCAGCTTGGTTGCGCACTGCTCGACGAGCCCGGCTGCGTCAGGGCCGAGTCGCCGCCCTTGTTCGATGTGCCGTCGGACGACTGCGTAGGGCAAGTCGACCAGCGCGGCGATGGCCCTGTCTGGCTCGATGCCCAGTCGCGAGATCAGGCCGGCGATGGCGGCGCGCAGCCGGCGGTCCGCCTCATCGGCGCGCCGGACCAGCTCAGGGGGCCAGCCGACGGCCTCGTACGCGGCGCGGGGATGCAGGAGAATGCTGGCTTCTGCAGGCCGCGTACTGCTCCACTCGACGACGTACCGCGCCGCTGCGGCTGCCGCCTGGTGCGGTTCGGGGATCGTGAGCTTGCCGACGTAGCCTTCCTGGAACCGCAGGATGGTCCGCAGCCACAGCTCCCCCAGCAGGGTGGCACGGTCGGGGAAACGGTGGTAGAGCGAACCGCTCGGCGCGCCGGCGCGCCGAGCGACGCCGGCCATCGACACGCCGGCCGGGCCCGACTCGTGCGCGAGGGCAAGCGCCGCGTCCAGGAGCTGATCGGGATCAAACCGCTGTGGCCTCGGCACGGAAGTAGAGAGTATCCTCCGAAACAAATGGAGATACCTCTCTATTTGAGTCGGGAGGATCACGCGGATGGCCGTCCTCAACGTCCACGAGCGCACGCTCGCATGCTCGCACGAGGCGATCGGCGCCTTGATCGACGGGCTCGCCGGTGAGCAAGACGGCCTGTGGCCACGGCGAGCGTGGCCGCCGATGCGGTTCGACCGCCCGCTGGGGGTCGGGGCCAGCGGGGGCCATGGCCCGATCCGGTACACGGTCACCAGCTACGTTCCGGGCTGCTGGATCCGGTTTGGCTTCACCGGTCCGCGCGGCTTCCGGGGGTTCCACGAGTTCGCGGTGAGCCAGGCCGGCGACCGTGCCGTGCTGCGGCATACGCTGGCGATGCGCCTCCGGGGCCCGGCCCGGCTCAGCTGGCCCCTGGTGTTCCGGCCGCTGCATGACGCGCTTGCCGAGGACAGCCTCGACTGCGCGGAGCAGGCGGTCACCGGGCAGGCCGGCGAGCCCGCCCGCTGGAGCCCTTACGTGCGCCTGCTCCGCCGCCTGCTGCGGCGGGCGGCCAGGTGACAGCGGGAGCATCAGCGGCGCCGACAAGCCGCTGGTGAAACGGATTCCCGCCGATGCTCCCAGACGCTACGCTGCCGGTTCCGGCCTCCTTCATGGCGCTGCTGTCGTCGTTCGGCCCGTTGTTCGCCGCCCCCTCGTTCCGCACGTTCTGCGGCCTGGCCTGCGGGTTTCTCGCTCAGACCGGGAAGCGGACGGTATGCGGGATGCTGACCGGTGCGGGACTGTCCCGGCTGTGGAGCCATGACCGGGCGCACCGGTTCTTCTCCAGGGCCCGCTGGGACCCGGACGAGCTGGGCCTGGCGGTGGCCCGCATAGTGGTGCGGCTGCTGGTCCCGGACGGGGAGCCGGTCCTCGTCGCGGTCGATGACACCCTGCTCCCGAGGCGCGGGAAGAAGGTCTGGGCTGCGTCGTGGTTTCACGACGGCTCCGCCCAGGGTGCCGTGAAGACGGGATACGGGAACAACTGGGTGGTGGCGGCCATCATCGTGCGGCTGCCCGTGGTGGCCCGGCCCGTCGCGGTCCCGGTCATGGCGAAGCTGGTCATCAAGGGCACGACCTCATCGTCCAGGCTGTGGCTGGCACGCCGCATGGTCCAGGCGCTGGCAGGCGCGCTGCCCGGCCGCGCCGTCCGCGTCGTGGCTGACTCCGCCTACGCCGGAGGAGAGCTGAAGTGCCTGCCCGCCGCGGTGACCTGGACTACCCGGCTGCGCAAGGACGCCGCCCTCTACGGCCTGCCCCCGGCGCGCAGCGGGAAGCGGGGCCGGCCCCGGGCGAAAGGCGACCGGCTTCCCCCGCTGGCCAGGCTCGCCGCCACGACGACGTTCGCTCAGGTCACCGTCACCCGCTACGGCAAGCAGGCCACGATCCAGGCCGCGGCCGTCACCTGCCTGTGGTACTCCGTCTTCGGCTCCCGGCCCGTCACCGTCGTGCTGGTGCGGGACAAGTCCGCCTCCGGCTGCGACCTCGCCCTCGTCACCACCGATGCCACGGCCACGGCAGCCCAGGTCATCGAGCGCTATGCCACCCGCTGGGCCATCGAGGTCGCGGTGGAAGACGCGAAGCAGCTCTTCGGATGCGGCCAGGCCCGCAACCGCGTCGCGGCGGCCGTCGAGCGCACGGTCCCTTTCCAGCTCGCCTGCCAGGCCATCGCCATCCTCTGGTACGCCACCGCAGGCCACGACCCCGCCGACGTCGAGGACCGCCGCACCAGCGCACCCTGGTACGCCTCCAAGGTCCAGCCCTCCACAGCCGACATGACCGCCAAGCTCCGCCGCGTCATCATCGCCGCCAGATTTAAGGCACCTCGCCCTGACCAGCCAACACCCTCAGAAATGAGCGCCCTCCGCCTGGCCTGGGAAGACGCCGCCGCATAACCGCGAAAGCCGAGATACCAGAAAGTCGTCAGAATGATTGATGGGATGAGTCCATGAGACTGACCATGCCAAGGTGGCGGCGTCGATGCCTGTTGGCGTCTGGGTGTCGCCGACGGCTTGGGGGCGAAGGGGAATCGGCGGCGGGGCTTCGGCGCGGCGGCTTTACCGCGCGTAGGGGTCGGTGATCTCGCGGAGTTGATCCAGGATCTGTTGCAACAGTGTGAAGTTGCGGGTACCCAGGTAGGTCTTCCACTCCGAGTGGATCTCGTCGAGTGTTGCCGTGGCTACCTCGATCGCCCGCCGGCCACGTTGCTCGATCACGATCAATCGGGCGCGGCCATCCGCGGGGTCGGAGACCCGGCGGACATAGCCCAAACGTTCGAGTTGATCGACCAGCACGCCCGCGCTCTGCTTGCTCATTTGCGCCTGTTCAGCGAGGTCTGTGAGGCGCGAACCGTCCGGGGCGATGCGTTGAAACACGCGGCACTGGGCAAGGGTCCAGTCGTCGAATCCGGCATCCTGGAGCGCCCGGAAAATCCGGTCTTCGGTGTACCGGTACGGGATGAACAACGACACCCCTAGATCAATCCTCTGCTCGTCGTCCATGCCGCCCTCGGCTCCATCGCCCACCTGATCCCACGAGATTCACACCTTATGTCACCGCAACCGAGCCCGATCGCCGCCGACCCCTGCCTCCGAACGGTGACCGTAGTAAATCTCGCTGACTAATATAGACGACAACTCGTGCGGTTTTCGCTTCTAGCGTTGACATTAGTCAGGATCATTGACTATGATAGGCCACAGATCCTGACGATCTATCGGCGATGGATGGGTGGTTACCGCGATGCGGGCCCGCTCACCATCACGCCCATTCATCCGTTTCATCCGTTCCATAGAAAGCGAAATATTGTGAAGTTTCTTGTCCTTGGAGCAACCGGCCGTACCGGCGTCCACTTCGTCAAAAAGGCACTCGACCAGGGCCACCAGGTCACCGCCCTCGTTCGGCGGGCCGACGCCACCGTTGACCCGCGCGCTCAAATCGTCAGCGGCGACGTCACCGACGCCGCTACGATCGGCACGGCAGCCCGAGGGCACGACGCGCTCATCAGCACGCTCGGAGTCAAAAACGTCCGCGAAACCCCGACGCTGATCACGGACACAGTCCGCGCCGTCATCGCCTCCGCGAAAACATCGGGTGTTGACCGGTTCGTGATCGTGTCCGCATTCGGAGTCGGCGACTCCCTCGCCAAGGCATCGTTCCTCGCCGGCCTGATATTTCGCACTGCGCTGCGCAAAAAATACGAAGACAAAGCCGCGTCCGAAGTGCTCTTGAAAGCTAGCGGCCTGAAATGGACCCTCGAATACCCCGGGGCCTTAAACGACGGGGTCGCCGGCCGCTACACCGCAATCGCGCTCGAGGACGTCACGACATTGCCGATCCTCCCCTCAACCTCTCGCGCAAACGTCGCCGACTTCCTCCTCCACTCCGCCGTGGAAAACACCTTCATCCGTCAGATCGTCGTCGTCACCAACACCAAATAGGTCACTCCAGCGTGGACCATGTAAGGAACCGGCTCAGGTCCGCACGCTCTTGGAGGCTACGGTGTTGCTGATCGTCAGGCCGAGGTCGTGTGCACGCTTCCAGCCAGCGGCGAGGTTGGCTGCTCGGGTGGAGGCCGTAACTTCGCAGAGGTACTGGCTGCATTGCTTCTTATTGACCTGCCAGCGTAGTTCGGCGTAGAGGCGGCGGTTTCTGGCTTGCAGGACGACCCGTCCAAGAGCACCTTCGCTGCCTTGTACAACGCGCTGATCGCGGCCGCCCGCGGCATGGTCTTGTTCGAGGGCCTGTGCCTGTTTGGTCGGATGGACCGGCGGCTTCCACTGTGTGTCGCGGACATGGGTCGGGCTCCACCCCATGGCCAGCGCCCGATGTCTTAGACCATCGTGAGATGTCGAGTGGCGGGTTGATCGCTCGCGGTACGGAACAGATCGGCGCGTTGTGTGCTTGTGAGCAAGGTGATTTCGTCGAGTTCGCTGGTGGTGTAGCCGGCGGCGATGAGTTGTTCAAGCACCGTGCTGATGAGCTTGGGTTCTTGATCAGCGACGCCGGGCCGGGGCCCGTAGATGCGGCCGGTCTCGTTGAGTAGTCGGAACATGGATCGGTACTGGTAGTCGGAGAGGATGCCGCGTTCTCGGGCGCGGAGGACCAGTGAGGACACGCTCACGCCCCAGGTGAGGCGGAGCTCGTCGAGTTCGTGGACGGTGCGAATCGAGACTCGGTCCAGGTCGAACGCGATGTCGTCGATCGGGGCGAGGAATTCCGCTGCGAAGGCTGTGGCGCGGCGCTCGGTCTCTACTGGGCTGACCAGGGTCATCGCATCCATCACGAGATGGCCGAGTTCGTGGGCGAGGGTCATTCGCATGCGATCGGGTGGCAGGGCTGCGTTGACGTACACCAGGTGCGGATGGTGCTGGTTTGCCCGCAGGGTGACGGCGTCGATCTCGCGGTCGCAGAAGTCCTCGACCACAACGAAAACCCCGGCAGCTTCTAGCAGTTCGACCATGGAACGGATCGGGCCCACCACGCGCCACAGGCGCCGCAGAACCTGCGCGGCGGTGATTTCGCCGTGCTCGGCGGCGTAGTCGGCGGGGTCGAGTTCAGGGAGTGCGAGCACCGGCTCGATGTCCGCACGCGCTTCAATCCGCCCGAGCCTCATCGCGATGAGGTTGGCACGCGCCCACACGCGGTCGCGTTTCCACTCAGCGGTGCTCGTGTTGGCACGGAAGTGGGTGCCTTCGGCCGGCGACCTGGTGAACGGGACGCACAACGCCTCCGGTGAGCACTGCATGACTCGCGCGTAGTCGAACAAGGCTTTCCCGGCCAACGGCAGGGCACCGGATTCAACTTTGCTCACGTGCGACGCCGACACACCGGCCTCGTCGGCCAGCCGTTTCTTGGACCATCCACAGGCGAGTCTGGTCAGTTGCACCATCACGTTGTTCGCCTCGGCGTAGGGGCCTGGTGCCGTCACAGATCAACTCCACATCCGTCTCGGTGCTCGTCTCTGCACACTATCCCTCAGTCGGGCCGAATCCGCGCAGAAACACCGTGTGATCTGCGATTTTCTAGATTTCACGGATTTCTGACCTGCGACAAGAGTGGCTGGTGTGACTAATGACGCACCGTACTCGCCTGGATCGTCTCTGTGCGAACACGGTGCTGGTACGGCGTGGCGCACGGGAAAAACCTTACCACGGTCGGCACGATTCTAGGCAAGATTTTCAACCGAAAGGTGCAGTGGTGACGACGCTCGTTGAGGATTCCGGACCGCGGGACCGCCCGGTGTCGCGCAAAGAGGCGACCCGGTTGCTGCGGCAGGTCACGATTGGCGTCGGAGCCTTGCTGCTTGCCGCCGTCGATGACTGGAATGCGCTGTCCCAGAGGCATTCCGCACATCTGCGGACGACGATGCATTCACTCGGTCGCGGCGCCTACGTGGCTGCCGTCACCGCGGCGTGCACCGAGGTGTGGCTCACCACGCACGGCATGCACCCGCCCAGCCACATCGTGTCGAAACCACACCGGTGGCCGATGATCAGCAGCCACGGCAAGGCGTACACGGCCATCCACCACAACGAGATGGAACCGACCAATGCACGACGCATCGCATTCTGCAGCCAGGATTCCGAAACCTTGCGCCTCATCGATTCCGAAACCTCGGGCCTGATAGGTAATCCCACACATTGCGAAATCACCTGGGAATACGACCAACTCACCGACTCGCACATCAAGAGGATCTGCGTCAGCGCGCCCAGTGTGGACTGGGACGGATTCGAGGTCCCCATGGCCAGAGTCCAGGCCCAGCTGGGATCGTGGCGCAAACGCAAAATGAAGTGGTTACCTGGGGAACTGCCCACCGACACCGCGGCGGTGGCGCTGTTGCCGGCCCGCGACGACCAAGAACGCCTGCAGCCGGGCATCGAGGTCCAGCCGCCGCAGCGCTCCGAGAACAGCCGCGACGCGGAATGAGAGCCGCACCCGTGACGGTGCACGGCCAGCCGTCGTGGACGGTGGTGGACGACCGTGGGCTACCGATCGGCGAGATCGAGCAGTTCCTGTACTGGTTGCGGGCGGTGGGCCGGTCGCAGAACACCGTCCGGTCCTACGCGCGGCATCTGAGCCTGTTCTACCGCTGGCTCTCGGCACGCGGAATCGCTTGGGACGGCGTCGCCTTCGATGGGCTGAGCGACTTTGTCGGTGCACTGTCAGTGGGATTGCCGCCGCTACAGACCTGGCGTGGAGGCCGGTCTGCGGCAACGGTGAAGGCTGTCAGCGCGGGTGTTCGTGAGTTCTACGAGTTCCACCGGATCGAAGGTCGGGGACCGGTCGAGTTGGTGCTAACTCGCAACCCGTCGAGGCTGCCGCGCCGATCGCACAGCTTCCTGGCGCACGTCGAGCAGCGGCGTCCGAGTAAGGTGTCACGTTTGGTACGGCGAGGCAAGTCTGCGGCGGAGACGGTGCAGGTGATCGACTTCGAGGCCGACTTCGCCCGGCTACTGGAGGCCGCGTCATCGGACCGGGACCGGCTGTTGCTCTCGGCGATGTATGACTTGGGTCTGCGGGTGGGGCAAGCGTTGGGGCTGCGCCACGGCGACCTTGATCCGATGCGCCGGCGGGTCCAGGTCTGCCGCCGGGAAGACAACGAAAACGGGGCATTGTCGAAGCAGCGAGCGCAGTTCACGGTGGAGGCACCAAGGCGCTTCTTCGACCTGTACGCCGCGTACCTGCTCGACGAAATCGCCAATGTGGACAGCGATTACGTGTTCGTGAACCTGTCCCGGCCTCCGCTAGGTGGCCCGTTGTCGTACTCGAACGCCTATCAGCTCGTGGAACGAATTGGCGCCTCTGCGGGCATCGCGGACCTGCATCCCCACATGCTGCGTCATACCCACGCCACGGCTCTGGCCCGGGCGGGCTGGACGGCCGCCGAGATCGCCGCCCGGCTCGGGCAATCGCACGCCGCCAGCGCCGACGTGTACATCCACCTGGCCGGCGATGATCTGGCCGAGAGGCTGCGTCGCACCGAACATCTGGTGTGGCGGGCACCGCAGAACGGGGCCGGTGATGCCACGCCGTGAGTCCCGGAGTAGCTCCGCGCCCGCAGCGCGCCGAGCGACACTGCGGGTGCCCGACGGGCCGTGGTGCCAGCCGACGTGGCAGGTGGTCGAGGTACCCGGGGATCGCCGCAGACGGGCCGTGGACCAGTGCGCGGTGGACGGTTGCGACGGCCCGCGATACTGGCTGGGAGGCCCTCGCGGCAACTCCACCGCCACGTCCGGGCTGTGCTACGCGCACTACTTCCAATGGTTTCGCGCCGGCCAGCCGGCTGACTTCACCACCTGGGCGCAGACCGGGTCGACACCGGTAGGCCTGCCGCGCGGCTGTCCGTCTACCCAGGTGGTCGACTTCCGGCGGCTCCCAATGACGGCTGCCGATGAGGTCCGGTTCGTCGTGGCCACCAAGGTCGCCAGGGGAGACTGGACCTGCAACGCCAGTCTGCGTCGAGTCCTGATGGTGCTCGTCGATACGGCGAGGGCCGGGTCACGGATTCGCTGACCGAACGGCCCCTGCACGATTGGCTCCTGCTCTGCCGACAGCACTGGCCATACACGAGCGCCTTCGACTCCCTGTGCGCGCCGTACATCCGAAGCTTCTTCCGCCTTCTCGACGGCGCAACCAACCCCGACCCGTGGACCGGCGATCACTGGCACTGGCGCGATCAATTCGAATTCGTCCTCGACGCCACCCAATCGGGATCGACACACACCGCCGTGGACTGGTCGTCGGTACCGGTGCCCTGGCTGAAAGCAGCCGTCAAAACCCTTGCCCGACAACAACTCACCACCGCCACCCTGTCCTGGGGAACCCTGACCCAGTGGGTGCGCGCCACCCGCCAGCTCGCCCGATTCTTCACCCACGACGGCACGATGCCCGATCCACCCGCAGTGACCCGATCGGCGTTCCTCGACTACCTCGCCTGGACCCGCCGCACCGACACCGCCGCCGACGCCCGCTTGGCCAACACGGGCGCATACGTGCTGGAGTCGCTGCACGACACCGGGCTCGTCTCCGACCTGGGATCAACGATGTTCCTGCGCCGAGGCGAAAACATCCACCGCAAGACCCGCAACCCCCGCCCGTTCCCGCCGGACGTCATCGAGCGCATCGACACCCTGATCATCGACAACCCCGAAACCGACCCAACGCTACGGGCGATGATCGCCACCACCCGATGGGCAGGATGCCGAATCTCCGAACTGGTCTCCCTCCCGATCGACTGCCTGCACCACTCCGATGGAGGGCACTGGATCGAATACTGGATGACCAAAACCAGCGCCTGGCGCCGGTTCCCCATCCCCGACAGCCTGGCGACCGTCATCCTGCAGCAGCAGACCCGCGTTCGAGACACCTACGGACCCGACGCCATCCACCTGTTTCCCGGCGCACGATCGAACGCCGCCGCCGGCCGCACCCAACCCTGGTCCACCAGCGGCCTGCGACACCGCCTCTCAGCCATGTTCCGCGAACACGGAATCACCTCATCGACAATCACCGGCGAGTCGATCTCCGGCGGGGACGTCCACCGCTTCCGCCACACCGTCGGGATGACCCTGCTCAACAATGGATGGACCCAACAGGAAGTCCGAGACTTCCTCGGCCATCAGAGCGACACCATGACCTCGACATACGCCCGGATCACCGATGACACGCTCGCCCGCAAAGCACGCGAATTCTGGGAAAACAAACCCGAGAACAGCACCGCGGGCGACGCCGGTGTCGAGCGGCTGCGCGCACGATTTACCGCGGCGCTGCCCAACGGGTTCTGCACCCTGCCGTCGGCGCAACGCTGCGAGTTCCGGGCCAACCCCTGCCTGGACTGCTCGTTTCATGATCCCGGCGGCCGGGTCTTCCTCGGCATCCACATCGCCCATCGCTCCCAGTTGCAGCGCCTTGCCGCCGACGCTGCCGAGCGCGGCGACACCGAAGCGGCCGAGCTGAACACCACGATGCTCGACAAAGTCACCACGCTGATCGGCGAAATCGATCCCGACGCCCCGCTAGAAACCCCATGACCGCAGACGACCGAGAACGCCGCACCGCCCGTCTCGCCGAAGCCGCCGCGGCCCGCACTGCCGACGCAGCAGCCCGAGCCCGCAGGGCCATCACCAAACTGAACGCCACCGGGCAGCCGATCACCTTCGTCTCAGTGGCCCGCACCGCGGGCGTATCGACCAGTTTTCTGTATCAGCACCCCGAACTTCGGCGCGAAGTCGGCAAGCACCGTACCCATGCGGCCGGCCAAACCTCCACACCCACGACCAGTTCGGCGACAGTCGAGTCGCTGCGCACCAAACTCGCCGTAGCCGTTCAACGTAATCACAGTCTTACCGAGGAGATCGCCGTCCTGCGCACCGAGAACGAGGCCCTGCGGAGCCGACTGCTTGAACAGCGCCCCGGGCCAACACCATCAGCGGCTCCGTCATCCTGACCAACTGCTACTCGCCCGAAGTGGAAACCGCGCCGTGACAAACCCGATAGACCCAGACACTATTTACGAATTCGTCGGTCCCGGAATGCCCCGCCATTTCTACCTCGACCAGCTTGCCGCCACCGGCTACACCGGCTGGTACGACCAAGACGGTATCCCGTCCCCTTGGCCAGAGGACTTCTGCGACCCTGACAGCGATTGGCAACCAGATGCGGAGGCATTCACCGCCACAAACCGGATCCGTCTAGTAGCCAAGCCCGGCCACGAGGTCAGCGCAAACTATTAAAAGTGGAGCCACGGGGAATCGAACCCCGATCTGAGCCTTGCAAAGGCCCCGTTCTACCGTTGAACTATGGCCCCGTCGTGGACATGACCGTAACAGCATCCCTGCAGGTCAAGCCCTATTTTCTCGCCCTCTCCTCCAGATAAGTCACGAACCCCTGACCCCTGCCTTGCAAAGGCAGCGCTCTACCAACTGAGCTAAGGCCCCTCGTCATCACCAAGTGTGTCAACTGCCGCCACATGCCAGACCTCGACGCCCCGGCGCGACCGCACCGCCGCCACCAGCACGGCGATCAATGCCAGCGGCAATGCGAGTCTGACACATCGTCTTGATGGACACATGGTTGTGGGCCTAGGAGGACTCGAACCTCCGACCTCTTCGTTATCAGCGAAGCGCTCTAACCGCCTGAGCTATAGGCCCGTACTAGTCGTACAGCCGAGCGACGAGATTACCGCACTCGCCGCTCCACCCCCAAAACGCTAGTCGAGGTCGGCGAGGGTCACCTCGACGCCGCCGATCAGATCCGTCGCCAGGTTGTAGACGAACGCGGCGATGGTGGCCATCGCGGTCAGCAGGACGATATTGACCAAGCCGATCAAGACGGCGCCGCCGAAGATGGTGCCGCTGGAGACGAGCTCGCCGGGGCTGCCGCTGGTGTTATTCAGCAAGTCGCCAACGTTGCTGTTGAGCTTGGCCCACACGCCCATGCCACCGAGCACCAGGTAGAGGAACGCCACCGCGATCATCCAGACGAAAAACAGCGCCACCGACAGCATCAGCGACACCTTCAAGGTGCTCCACGGGTCGATCCGACGGATCTGCATGCTCGCGCGCACCGGACCCCGGCCCCGACGCGACACTTGCACCCGGCTTTCGCGTTGTTCGCGCGATTCTGGCCGTTCGGGCGATGCTGGACGGCTCTTGCCCGCCGTGTCCGACGGCGCGGAGGAACTGCGCTCGGGTGCGGGTTTGCGCTGCGCGCCCCGCGGAGTGGGCCCCGACAGATCGGGCAACTCGCTGGCGTAGGCATCGGTTGACGGGGCGTCGCTGCGCGCCGGGGGAGCGTCGAACTCTTGCGTCTGCGACGTCGCGTGCGCGGGTGTGCCGGCTCCCGAGGCAGAGGGCCCGGAGATGAAGCGGTTCACGCGCGCGTCAGCACTCTGCGTCGGGCCCGACGATCGAGGCTCGCCGGTTGATTCCGGCGCCGGGCGCTGCCCCGCGCGCGATGGCCGGGCTGCCCCACGCTGCCACGGCGGCGAGTCGCCGGTTTCCGGGCCAGGCCCCGTCGGTGCGGGCGTCGCCCGGTGTGCACCGGACCGCTCGACCGAGCCATCTCCGTTCAGGCTGTCACCCTTGTCGATGGCCCCGGGCTCGTTCGGTGAACTCACCGCGACTCCTTAAATCCCTACCAAGGCCGTGCGGGCGGTGGCAGTCGTACGTCTGGTGGGGCTGAGTCTAGTTGCCCGGCTAACGCTTGCCCGCATCGCTTCGGGCTAGGTACCCGGCTCCTCAGCACCGTCGGCTTCGTCGCCGTTCTCGTCGGCGCTTTCCTCGGCGTTGCGCGCGATGGCCAACAACGTGTTGTCCTCACCCAGGTTCATCAACCGAACGCCCTTGGTCTGCCGTCCCGCCTTGCGGACCTGGCGCGCCGCCGTGCGGATGACGCCGCCCCCGGAGGTGATCGCGTATAGCTCGCTGTCGTCGTCGACGATCAGCGCCCCGACCAGCCTGCCACGCCGGCGGTCGTACATCACGGTCAGGACGCCCTTGCCGCCGCGGCCTTGTACCGGATACTCCTCGATCGCGGTGCGTTTGGCGTAGCCACCGTCGGTGGCGACCAGCAGATAGGTGCCTTCGCGGACCACGTTCAGCGACAGCAGCCGGTCGTCGGCGTTGAACCGCATACCCTGCACGCCGGAGGTGGCTCGGCCCATCGGCCGTAGCGCCTCGTCGGTCGCCGAGAACCTGATGGACTGTCCGTTTGCCGAGACCAGCAGCAGGTCGTCGTCGGACGAGCACAACACTGCCCCGACCAGCTCGTCGTTGTCGCGCAGGTTGATCGCCACGATTCCGCCCGACCGGTTGGAGTCGAAGTCGGTCAGCTTCGACTTCTTGACCAGACCATTGCGGGTGGCCAGCACCAGATACGGCGCGTCCTCGTAACCCTTGATTTGAATGACCTGCGCGATGCGCTCCTCGGGCTGGAACGCCAGCAGGTTGGCGACGTGCTGACCGCGGGCCGTCCGGGAGGCCTCCGGAAGTTCGTAGGCCTTGGCCCGGTACACCCGGCCCTGGGTGGTGAAGAACAGGATCCAATCGTGGGTCGAGGACACGAAGAAGTGCGCCACGATGTCGTCTTGCTTGAGCCCGGCGCCCTGGACGCCCTTCCCGCCACGTTTCTGGCTGCGGTACAGATCGGTCTTGGTCCGTTTGGCGTAGCCGGTTTCGGTGATGGTGACGACGACATCCTCGCGGGCGATCAGGTCCTCGTCGTTGACGTCGCCGTCGGCCGCGATGATCCGGGTGCGACGAGCGTCGCCGTGCTTTTCAACGATCTCGGCGAGTTCGTCGTGCACGATGCCGCGCTGGCGCTCCGGTTTGGCCAGGATGTCTTCCAGGTCGGCGATCTCGGCCTCGATCTTGGCGAGGTCGTCGACGATGCGCTGACGCTCCAGAGCCGCCAGGCGCCGCAACTGCATGTCGAGGATGGCCTGGGCCTGAATCTCGTCGATGTCGAGCAGTTCGATCAAGCCGGCCCGGGCGATGTCGACGGTCTCCGACGCGCGGATCAGCGCGATGACTTCGTCTAGCGCGTCAAGTGCTTTGACCAGACCGCGCAAAATGTGGGCGCGTTCGTTGGCCTTGCGCAACCGGTAGGTGGTGCGCCGGATGATGACATCGAGTTGGTGCTCGACGTAGTAGCGGATCATCTGGTCCAGGCGCAGCGTGCGGGGCACCCCATCGACGATCGACAACATGTTGGCGCCGAAGCTGGTCTGCAGTTGGGTGTGCTTGTAGAGGTTGTTCAGCACGACCTTGGCTACCGCGTCGCGCTTGATCTCGACAACGATGCGCAGGCCAACGCGGTCGCTGGATTGGTCCTCGATGTTGGCGATGCCGGTGAGCCGGCCGTCGCGGACCTGCTCGGCAATCGACGTAATGAAGTTGTCGTGGTTGACCTGATAGGGCAACTCGGTGATGACAATCGAGGTACGCCCGCGTGAGTCTTCTTCTACCTCAACAACTCCGCGCATCCGGATGGAGCCGCGGCCGGTCTTGTACGCATCGGCGATGCCTTGCGAGCCGACGATCAACCCCGAGGTGGGGAAGTCGGGACCCTTGACGCGCTCCATGACGGCGGCCAGCGTCGCCTCTTCGTCGGCGTCGTAGTTGTCCAGCGCCCAGAACACCGCCTCGGCGAGCTCGCCGAGGTTGTGCGGCGGGATGTTGGTCGCCATGCCGACCGCGATGCCGCCGGAGCCGTTGGCCAGCAGGTTGGGGAAGCGGCTCGGCAGAACGGTCGGCTCCTGCACCCGGCCGTCATAGTTGGGGATGAAATCGACTGTCTCCTCGTCGATTTCGCGCAGCATCTCCATCGCCAGCGGCGTCAGCCGCGCTTCCGTGTAGCGCATCGCGGCTGGCGGGTCGTTGCCCGGCGAGCCGAAGTTGCCCTGGCCGTCGACCAACGGGTAGCGCAGCGACCACGGCTGCGCCATCCGCACCAGGGTGTCGTAGATCGACGCGTCGCCGTGCGGGTGGTAGTTACCCATCGTCTCGGCGACCGATCGTGCCGACTTGGCATGACTGCGGTCCGGACGGAATCCCGAGTCGTACATCGCATACAGCACCCGGCGGTGCACCGGCTTGAGGCCGTCGCGCACTTCCGGTAGCGCGCGGCCGACGATCACGCTCATCGCGTAGTCGATGTAGCTGCGCTGCATCTCCTGCTGTATGTCAACCGGCTCGATCCGGTCGCCGGCCTCGTCGCCAGGCGGCAGCGTGGTGTCAGTCATCTAATTCCTCATTTGCATCGCATAGTTGGGCCGCGCCTGATTCATCAGACATCCAGGAAGCGAACGTCCTTGGCGTTGCGGGTGATAAAGCTTCGCCGCGCCTCGACGTCCTCGCCCATCAAGATGGAGAACAACTCGTCGGCGGCCGCGGCGTCATCAAGGGTCACTTGACGCAGGACCCTGACTGACGGATCCATCGTGGTTTCCCACAGCTCTTTGGCGTCCATCTCGCCCAGACCTTTGTAGCGCTGGATGCCGTCTTCTTTATTGATCTTCTTGCCGGCCTTTTGCCCCGCCTCCAGCAGGCCGTCGCGCTCGCGGTCGGAGTACGCGAATTCCGGCTCAGTGCGCTGCCACTTCAGCTTGTACAGCGGTGGCTGCGCCAAAAACACGTGTCCGTTCTCGATGAGCGGCCGCATGAACCGGAACAAGAGCGTCAACAGCAGCGTCGAAATGTGTTGGCCGTCAACGTCGGCGTCGGCCATCAACACGATCTTGTGGTAGCGCAGTTTGGTGATATCGAACTCGTCGTGAATTCCGGTGCCCAACGCGGTGATGATGGCCTGGACTTCGGTGTTCTTCAGCACCCGGTCGATGCGGGCCTTCTCCACGTTGATGATCTTGCCCCGCAGCGGGAGGATCGCCTGGAACATCGAGTCGCGGCCGCTTTTCGCGGAGCCGCCGGCCGAATCACCTTCCACTACATACAGTTCGGACTTCCGCGGATCGCTGGAGCGGCAGTCGGCGAGCTTACCGGGCAGGCCGCCGAGGTCAGTGGCGCTCTTGCGGCGCACCAACTCCCGCGCCTTGCGCGCCGCGATGCGCGCCTGCGCCGAGGACACCGCTTTGTTCACAACGGTCTTCGCCTCGGTCGGGTTGGCCTCGAACCAGTGCGTGAGCTGCTCGTTGCACACCTTCTGCACGAACGACTTCACCTCGGTGTTGCCCAGCTTGGTTTTGGTCTGGCCCTCGAATTGCGGTTCGCTAACTTTCACCGAAATGACGGCGGCCAGGCCCTCACGGATGTCGTCGCCGGTGAGGTTGGCGTCCTTCTCCTTGAGGAGCTTCTTGTCTTTGGCGTACTTGTTCACCACCGACGTCAGCGCGCTGCGGAAGCCCTCTTCGTGGGTGCCGCCCTCGTGGGTGTTGATGGTGTTGGCGAAGGTGTGCACCGACTCCGAATAGCCGCCATTCCACTGCATCGCGATTTCGACTTCGTGTCCCGTGCCCTTGCCATCGAAGTCGATGACGCTCTGCTGGATCGGGCTCTTGGTGCGGTTGATGTGCTTGACGAAATCCACCAAACCGCCGGGGTAGTGAAAGGTGCGGTGCTTGACCTTGTGCGGTGCGGTCGATTCGGCCGCTTTTTCTTCGGCGGACTTGGGCGCTTCGGCGGTGTCGCTGACGACGTCGTCGACGACCTCCTCCTTGGTCACCCGCTCGTCGGTGAGGTTGATGGTCAATCCCTTGTTCAGGAATGCCATCTCCTGCAGTCGGCGCGCCACCGTCTCGAAGTCGTAGTCGGTGGTTTCGAAGATGTCGGGGTCGGCCCAGAACCTGATGGTGGTTCCGGTTTTCTTGGTCGCTTCGCCCTGCTTGAGTGTGCCCGGCACAGCGTGGTCGTAGAACTGCGACCACTCGTGCCCGTCGCGTTTGACATCGACCTCGAGCCGCGTGGACAAAGCGTTGACCACCGAGACGCCGACGCCGTGCAAACCACCGCTGACGTTGTAGCCGCTGTTCTCACCGCCGAACTTGCCGCCAGCATGCAGTTGCGTCATGACGACGTCGACGGTCGGCGCCCCGGTTGAGTGCATGGCGACCGGGATACCACGCCCGTTGTCCGCGACCTCGACGCTGCCGTCATCGAGCAGTCGCACATCGACCAGGCTGGCGTAGCCGGCCATGGCCTCGTCCACCGAGTTGTCGACTACCTCCCAGACAAGGTGGTGCAAGCCACGCTCGCCGGTGGACCCGATGTACATGCTCGGGCGTTTGCGGACGGCCTCGAGACCTTCGAGAACGGTGATCGCCGAAGCGCCGTATTCATCTTGTGCCTTCTTCTTCTGGGCAGCCACAGTCCGAATGCTCTCCTTGGGGATTCGTGCGAGCGGTCCAGTCACCGCAGCGATCGCATACTCCACTCTACCGTGATCGGTGGTCTGGACCGATTTTCTGGACGCGTTTCTGCCTATCTAACCGCGCCGTGTGCTCGATATCTTTATTCCACGCACGTCCCGACGCCAGTCACCCTGGTCTGTGGCGTTCTGGCGGCTCTGAGGCGGCCATCGGGCGGCGCCGGTCCGGGGGCGGCGCCGCGCCGGCGGGACACTCTATCCATAGGTGTCGCGGGGCCCCCTGCCGGCGATGTGCCGTGGTCCCTTACGCCACGACGGGGACGACGGGCCGGTAATTTTCAGCGACGTCACCACACCGTTGCCGACGGCGGCGGCGATCTTTGCCAACAGCTGCGCCTGAATCATCCTCAACTGGGTCGCCCACGCCGTCGATTCGGCCGTCACGCTGAGCACCCCGTCGCTCAGCCCGATCGGGGTCGCGTGTTCGGCGATCTGCGGCCCGACCACCACCGACCAGTGACCGAGCACGGTGCCTTCGGCGACGTGCGCCGACCAGCCGCGCTTTTTCGCCACCTCGCGCGCCACCCTGCCCAAGGGCTGCGGATCTCGAACGTCGGGACCGGGACCCGACCAGCGCCGCCGCTGCCCCGCGACGCGCCGCCCGGCCGGCGGCGCTGATCGCCCCCGGCCGGCGTCTTTGCCCTGGGCCCGAGCGGCCGCGCGGGCTTCCTCAAGGGTTCGCCGGACCAGGTCGATGCCCCTCAAGTCACCTGCTGGCTCAACGTGTTCGGGCTCGGGGCGGCCTTCGGAGTCGCTCATGGTTGCACCACCGAGACCCGGCCGGAGTCATCGTCGCGCAGATCGATGGTCACCCGCCTAGCGTCCCAGCCCGCGGGGATATCTTCCAGTACCGCCGCGGTTACCAACACCTGCTCCGCCGATTCCGCAACCGCCGCCAGGGCACGGCGGCGGGCGGCGTCAAGCTCAGCGAACACATCGTCGAGCAACAACACCGGCTCGCTGCCGTCGGCGCGCAATAACTCGTAGGCCGCCAGGCGCAGCGCGACCGCGAACGACCACGATTCCCCATGGCTGGCAAAGCCTTTGGCGAATTGATCGCCGAGTCGCAGTTCCAGATCGTCGCGATGGGGGCCGACGAGACACATCCCGCGTTCCAATTCAGCGGCCCGCCGCGCTGAAAGCGCAGCCAACAGCGCGGCTTCAAGCAGCTCCCGATCAGTATCAGAATTCAGGCCCACATCCAAACTTGAGCGGTAGGCGATCGACGCCGGTCGCGACCCCGGCGCCAACAGTTGGTACGCCTTTTCCACCTCTGGTGCCAATTGGTTGACCAGATCGATACGCGCGGCCATCAGTTGAGCGCCGTACTCCGCGAGGCGGCTGTCCCAGACATCGAGAGTGTCCAGGGCGGCTTGATCGCTGCGCTGCCGCGCGCCGGACAGGGACTTCAACAGCGCGGTGCGCTGCCGCAAAATTTTGTCGTAGTCGGCACGCACACCAGCCACCGTCGGCCGGCGCACGGTCGCCAAGTCGTCCAAATAACGACGGCGGTCGGCAGGATCCCCGCGGACCAACGCGAGATCTTCGGGCGCAAACAGCACCGCCTGTAATACCCCGACCACTTCACGTGTGCTGCGCACCGGTGAGCGGTTAAACCGCGCCTTGTTAGCCCGCCCCGCGGCGATTTCCAGATCGACCGCGCATTCCCGGCCCTCGTTGACGATGATCGTCGAGACCACGGCCCGGGCTGCACCCGCTCGGATCAACGGCGCATCCGTGCCCACCCGGTGCGAACCCAGGGTAGTCGAATACCAAAGTGCCTCAATCAAATTCGTCTTGCCGTAACCGTTCGGGCCGACGAAGACCGTCCGCCCCGGTTCCAATTCGAGATCGGCGTGCGCCCAGGACCGGAAATCGCGCAGTCCCAAATGCCGGACGTACACCTAGCCAGGCAACCGAACGGGCATCAACAAATACACGTAGTCCGTCGGCGGGGCGGCAAACGGGCCATTCCCTGACGGAACATCGTCGCCGTCGAATGCCGGCCGCAGCAACGCAGGTTTGCCCGGCGTCGTGAAACCAAACGACACCCGCTCCGAGTGCACCGATGCGAGTCCGTCGGTCAGATAAGTCGGGTTGAACGCGATGGTCAATGGTTCGCCGGCGAAGTCCACCGGAAGATCTTCCTCGGCCCGGCCGACGTCATCCGCGCCAGCGGAAAGCCGCAGCATGCCGTCGGCAAACTCCATGCGCACCTGGGCACCCCGGTCCGCGACCAACGCCACCAACTTGATGGCTTCGGTCAACTCGGCCACGTTAATGGTGGCGACCGAGGTGTGCTCCGCGGGCAACAGCTGCCGGAACTTCGGGAACTCAGCATCAAGAAGCCGAGTGGTGCTGCGCTTGCCGTTGCCGCTGATGCCGAGCAACCCGTCCTTCCCGACACCCGAGCCGGAGCCCAACGACAAACGAACATCGGAGCCGTCGGCGCCGGTTTTGGCGGCTTCGGCGAGCGTCTTCGCCGGCACCAGCACCGCCGCCTCGACATCGGACGACAACGCCGACCACGTCAGCTCGCGAACTGCCAATCGGAACCTGTCGGTGGCAGCCAAAACCACCGTGTCACCGGAGATCTCGACCCGGATGCCAGTCAGCATCGGCAACGTGTCATCCCGGCCGGCGGCAATAGCAACCTGACTGATGGCTTCGGCGAACAGATCTGCAGGCAACGTCCCGGTCTCTTCCGGCAGCATCGGCAGCGTGGGGTAATCCTCAACCGCCATCGTCGGCAGCGAGAATCTGGCGCTTCCGCAGGTCAACGCGACGCGATTACCGTCCACGTAGAAGTCAACCGGTTTGTCGGGCAGTGCTCGAGTGATATCTGATAACAACCGACCGGATACCAAAACGCTTCCGGGAGAAGCTATTTCGGCGGCAACCTGTGCCTCGGCGGAAACCTCGTAGTCAAATCCCGAAATGGTCAGGCCGTCGTCGGAGCCGGCTAGCAAGACTCCGGATAGAACCGGCACCGCGGGTCTGGTGGGCAAATTCTTCGCCACCCATGACACCGCCTCGGCGAAGGACTCTCGCACCATACGAAATTTCAAGTCGGTGAGGCCAGCTCTTGTCGTCGCCGCGTCCATGGCTTCCCTTCACCTAGCTGTCGAAATCCGGTGGCTGGCCACCCCTGGCTACCGCTGGCTCCCAAGGTGGTACGTCGAAGAACAACCGTAGATCGTTCAGCGCCATCTTGAAAGCTAATCGCAAAGGCCGACAAGCCCGGTCAACGAGAGGTTTGTGAGGGTGGTGGGCTCGGTGTCCCCAGCGGCGGTTTTCAAAGAAGAAATGACGAAGATATCTAAGTAACAGTATTAAGGGGTGTGCATCTTGGGGACAGCCCCGCCTTGGCGCAGCTAGGGACGGGCTCGGGTTGTGGATGACGCGGTGGATAACTTTGCGGACGGTGTTGGACCCCTGGGGATTGAGTACGCTTGTGCACGAAAATCCGAAGCCCGCAGCGATGTTTGAGTCGATTTTGCACAGAACGGCCCACACCATGACGTTGTGGCTGATGTGACTTGCGAGTCAGAAGTTTTTTGCAAGATCAGCGCTTGGAGCGCTGCCGAATGCGGGTGGTGAGCTCCTTGACGTGATCGAACACCTCACGCCGCTCGGCAAGTTCCGACGAGATCTTGCGCTGGGCGTACATGACCGTGGTGTGGTCGCGGCCGAACGCCTGGCCGATCTTGGGCAGCGACAGGTCGGTGAGTTCGCGGCACAGGTACATCGCGATCTGCCGCGACTGTGCCAGGGCCCGGGTCTTGCCAGGGCCACGCAACTCTTCGACGGTGGTGTCGAAGTATTCGGCGGTGGCGGCCATGATGGTTGCCGCGCTGATTTGTAGGTTGCTGGCGTCGGCAATGAGATCGCGAAGCACAATCTCGGCCAGTGCCTTGTCGATTGGGGTTTTGTTCAACGACGCGAACGCCGTCACCCGGATGAGAGCACCCTCGAGTTCGCGGATGTTGCGTTCGATGCTGCTGGCGATGAGCTCGAGTACGTCGTCGGGCACCGCGAGCCGTTCCATCTGAGCTTTTTTGCGCAGGATGGCGATGCGGGTCTCCAGCTCCGGGGGCTGCACGTCGGTAATCAGCCCCCACTCGAAGCGGGTCCTCAGCCGATCCTCGAGGGTGGCGAGTTGTTTGGGCGGGCGGTCAGACGAGATGACGATCTGCTTGTTGGCGTTGTGCAGCGTGTTGAAGGTGTGGAAGAACTCCTCCTGGATGCCTTCTTTGCCTTCGATGAATTGGATGTCGTCGACGAGTAGCACGTCGACGTCGCGGTAGCTGCGCTTGAACGCGACCTTGCGGTCGTCACGAAGAGAGTTGATGAAGTCGTTGGTGAATTCCTCGGTGGAGACGTACTTGACGCGCATCCCGGGGAACAGTCGTTGCGCGTAGTTGCCGGCCGCGTGCAACAGGTGTGTCTTGCCGAGACCTGACTCGCCCCAAATGAACAGCGGGTTGTAGGCACGGGCGGGTGCTTCGGCGATCGCCAGAGTGGCGGCATGCGCGAATCGATTGGAGGCACCGATGACGAACGTGTCGAACGTGTAGCGGCGATTGAGGCTGGTCCCGCCGGCGGCGGCAGCAGATTCGCTGCTGTGCGGGCGTTCGGTGAAGTAGGTCGGCCAGCTTTGTTGAGCATCGCCGAGAGCCTCAGCGTTTTCGTCGGTCTCGTCGTCCGGGTCGTCGTCGGCTTGGGAGAGGAGTTCGTGTTGAGGGAACGCGGCGTCTTGGGAGAAGGCGGTGTCGTCCCCGGAGGACGGCGGAGCGATGCGGACTCCGAGCTGTATCTGCTGTCCGAGCCGCCGGCTCAGCGCATCGGTAATCGGCGTGCGCAGATGACGTTCGATCTCGTTTTGGACAAAGCTGCTCGGCACCGACAACAGAGCAAAGCCCTCGACGATGGTGAGCGGCTGGACGAGGTTAAGCCACGCTCGTTGCTGAGGGGTTAGTGGTGTGATGAGAGCGCTGTGGTTGGCGACCCCGTTTTCCGAGGGGGACTCGCCGTTGAGTTCGGAGACGACCGCATGCCACACCGATGTGAAACCTGAACCGGGATCATCGGTCAACGACGCATCTCCCTGGCTCTCGTGAGTTCCGGGTTCGGGTGGCGACAAAAGCGACTGTCCACATAGTTATACACAGGTGTGGACAAGATGATCGTTCAGTGAGCTGGAGCCTCGTGGCAACTGCTCGCGATCTCCGTGCTGGAGACACCCCTTGCAGGTCGTCTAGACAGCTAGTCGATCCGCCATCCTCGCTTCGTTGTCGACCACCGCTCCAGTCTGAAACGGCACTGGCTGAAGCTAACAGTTTTCCGTCCGGCTGCCAACAGTTCTGTTGCATTCAGATCGGTTCTTTTGCGGTGGGTTTCGGTTACCGCGGGGATTGCGTGGGTTGGGCTTGTCTTGGCGCTGTTGCTGCCAACCGTTTACATAAGTGTTCGAGCGGGTTCGTTGGGCTGGGCCAAGATTCAGCCAAGTTTCAGCCAGGATTGAGCCAGGTTTGACCCAGCGAACACTCGTCAGTACCCTCAAACAGTCGCCCGAAAGTCGGCGATACGGCTGCGACCCAGGATGATGCGCTTGGGGACCGCGCCGGCCAGCAGCAAGACCACCCCCGACCGACGTGCTGGCGAAGCATGAGCGGCCGGACGGCTCAGATCTTTTGAGCTTGATACGACGAGGAGAATGCCGTGGCCAAGGGCAAGCGGACCTTCCAGCCGAACAACCGGCGCCGAGCCCGTGTGCACGGTTTCCGTCTGCGGATGCGCACTCGCGCTGGACGTTCGATCGTGTCCAGCCGGCGTCGCAAGGGCCGCCGCGCACTATCTGCCTGATCGCAACAGCGGGTTTCTGCGGTGCTTTCCGCACGCAACCGCATGAGGCGGTCGAGCGAGTTTGATGTGACGATGAAATACGGGATGCGCACGGTGCAGCCCGACATCGTCGTTCACGTCAGGCGGGGGAACAATAGCGACACGGGTAGCGGGCCGCGCGTCGGGCTGATCATCGCCAAGTCGGTAGGTTCTGCCGTCGAACGCCATCGCGTCGCCCGTCGGCTGCGCCACGTCGCGCGCACCATGTTGGGCGATCTTGATGGGTCCGATCAGGTGGTGATCCGGGCACTGCCGAGCAGCCGCCACGTTTCGTCGGCGTGGCTAGAGCAGCAGCTACGGACTGGGTTGCGACGCGCATTCAATCTGTCGGGAACGCTACGGTGAGCCTGTGCGCGCGCTGCGGCGGAGGGCTAGTCCGAGGGCTGGTCTTCGTGATCCAGCTATACCGGCACATGGTTTCACCGTTGCGGCCGGCGTCGTGCCGCTTTGTTCCGACCTGCAGTCAGTACGCGGTTGATGCGCTGACCGAGTACGGCTTGATCCGGGGGAGTTGGTTGGCCGCTGCTCGGCTCGCGAAGTGCGGACCATGGCATCGCGGTGGATGGGATCCGATACCGGATCGCCAATCACATCGCCGGAATTGCCGGGTGTGCTCCGATGACTCCGATGACTTCGATGACAGAAGCAACGCCTGGGGCTCCCCAGCGGAGCTAGGGGAAGGTGAATCTCTTGTCGTTTGATCCGTTCAGTCTCGACGTCTTCTACTACCCGGTGTCGTGGATCATGTGGGTCTGGTACAAGCTGTTCGCCGCGGTGCTGGGCCCGTCGAACTTTTTCGCGTGGGCCCTGTCGGTGATGTTCCTCGTGTTCAGCTTGCGCGCGCTGCTCTACAAGCCGTTCGTCCGCCAGATCCGCACCACCCGGCAGATGCAGGAGCTGCAACCCCAGATCAAGGCGCTGCAAAAGAAGTACGGCAAGGACCGCCAGCGCATGGCGCTCGAGATGCAGAAGCTGCAACGCGAGCACGGGTTCAATCCCATCTTGGGGTGCTTGCCGATGCTGGCGCAGATCCCGGTGTTCCTCGGCCTCTACCACGTCTTGCGGTCGTTCAACCGCACGACCGGAGGCATCGGCCAGCCGCACATGTCGGTGATCCAGAACCGGCTGACCGGAAACTACGTGTTCACCGCCGCTGACGTCGGCCACTTTCTGGACGCAAACCTGTGGGGCGCCCCGATCGGCGCGTTCATGACGCAACATTCCGGGTTGGACGCGTTCACCCACTTCAGCCGTCCGGCGGTGATCGCTGTGGGTGCTCCGGTGATGATCATGGCCGGGATTGCGACCTACTTCAACAGTCGCGCGTCGGTGGCGCGGCAGAGTGCGGAAGCGGCCGCCAATCCCCAGACGGCAATGATGAACAAGCTCGCGTTGTACGTGTTCCCGCTCGGCGTCGTCGTCGGTGGACCGTTCCTGCCGCTGGCGATCATCTTGTACTGGTTCTCGAACAACATCTGGACCTTCGCTCAGCAGCACCTCGTGTTCGGCATGATCGAAAAAGAGGAAGAGGCCAAGAAGCAAGAAGTGATTCAGCGCCGGGCGGCGAACGCCCCGGTGCCGGGCGCCAAGCCAAAGCGCCAAGCCAAGGCGGCACCGACGAACGGCGAAGGTCCGCCTGCAGATCCGGGTTCCGCCGGGCACGTGACCGAAGCGGAGACCACCGAGACCGAAGCGAGCAAGCCAACCGCACGGAACAACGCTCCGACCAACCGCACCCCGCGGCCCGGGGCGCGGCCGAAGAAACGCAAACGCTGACCGCAAAACAAGAGGGCACCAGAGGGCTACCAGACCTTTACCGAGGTCGAGTCGGGCGAGCGACCCACGACAACACGGGCCCGTGAATTGAGAAAGAGAGAAAGCCATGACGGACTCCGATACCGCCACCGAGCGCGACGCGGATACGGAACTGGAAGCGCAAGAACCCACTGACGACACTGACGACACTGATGACGCTTCGGGGGACGAAGCGACGGCAGATGCCGGCACCGACGAGGGCGACGACCTGGAGGAGCGGTTGGTCGCCGAGGGGGAGATCGCCGGTGACTATCTGGAGGAGCTGCTGGATCTCCTGGACTTCGATGGCGACATCGATCTGGACGTGGAGGGCAGCCGCGCGGTGGTGAGCATCGACGGCAGCGACGACCTGAACAAATTGGTCGGCCGCGGCGGCGAGGTGCTCGACGCCCTGCAAGAACTGACGCGCCTGGCGGTACACCAGAAGACCGGCGTGCGGAGCCGATTGATGCTCGACATCGCGAGCTGGCGGAAGCGGCGCCGCGAGGAGTTGGCGGCGCTGGGCGACAAGGTCGCGCGGCGGGTGCTCAACACGGGCGAGCGCGAGGAGCTTTCGCCCATGACGCCGTTCGAGCGGAAGATCGTGCACGACGCCGTTGCGGCGGTGCCCGGTGTGCACAGCGAGAGCGAGGGCGTCGAGCCGTCGCGCCGGGTTGTTGTTCTGCACGACTAGACGGACTGAGTTACAGCTATGTAGTTCGCGCGGGCGGCCGAGCCGGGGCCCGAGAAGGGGATGTTTCACGTGAAACATGTCAACCCTTGCGAGGGCACCGTGTCCCCGGCGGCCCCAGCCAATGGAGTATCCGAGGCAGCGGCCGCGCTCTTTGGGCCGCGCCTCGACATTGCCCAGCGGTACGCCGAGGTGTTGGCGAGCGCCGGCGTGGAACGAGGTCTCCTGGGGCCGCGCGAGGTCGACCGGCTGTGGGATCGGCACCTGCTGAACAGTGCGGCGGTGAGCGAGCTCCTTGATCCGGGGGAGCGGATCGTGGACATCGGCAGCGGCGCCGGATTGCCCGGGTTGCCGTTAGCGATTGCCCGCCCCGATCTCGAGATCGTCCTCCTCGAGCCGCTGCTGCGCCGGAGCGACTTTCTTCGCGAGGTCGTGGCCGAGCTTGGGTTGCCCGTCGATGTCGTGCGCGGCCGCGCCGAAGAGCCGTGGGTTCGCGAGCAGATCGGCGAGAAAGATGCGGCAGTGTCGCGTGCGGTGGCAGCCTTAGACAAGTTGACGAAGTGGAGCATGCCATTGTTACGGACAGGCGGACGGATGGTCGCGATCAAGGGGGAGCAGGCTCCCGACGAAGTCCGGCAACACCGGCGTGTGATGGAGGCGACGGGCGCGGTTGATGTCAGGGTGGTGACATGTGGCGCGAACTACTTGCGTCCGCCCGCGACCGTGGTGTTGGCGCGGCGAGGCACCTCCTCGCGACACAGGTCCGCAAGAGAGACGAACAGGGGAACGCGATGAGCTCTCCCCAAGGCTGGAGCGACGCGCCCCAGTCGTCGGTGGGTACGCCGCACGAGGACACGGCGGCGCCGGCAGCGCCGGCCGGGCCCCAGGAGCCGGCCATGACCGCCGATGTTTCACGTGAAACATCTGACGAAATCGAAACGCCCATCGGTGCTGCCGCCGAACGCGCCATGCGGGTTCTGCACACCACCCACGAGCCACTGCCGCGGCCGCGCCACCGCCGGCTGTTCACCATCGCGAACCAAAAGGGCGGCGTGGGCAAGACCACCACCGCGGTCAACCTCGCGGCCGCGCTCGCGGTGCAAGGACTCAAGACGCTCGTCATCGACCTCGATCCACAAGGCAACGCGAGCACGGCGCTTGGGATCACCGACCGGCAATCGGGCACGCCCTCTTCGTATGAGGTACTTCTCGGCGAGGTCAGCCTGCAGGAGGCGGTGCGACCCAGCCCCCACAGCGAGCGCCTATTCTGCGTACCCGCGACGATCGATCTGGCCGGCGCTGAGATCGAACTGGTGAGCATGGTGGCGCGCGAGAACCGATTGCGCACCGCCCTGGGCGAACTGGACAAGTTCGACTTCGACTACGTCTTCGTCGATTGCCCGCCGTCGCTTGGGCTGCTGACCGTCAACGCGCTCGTCGCCGCGCCGGAGGTGATGATCCCGATCCAGTGCGAGTACTACGCGCTCGAGGGCGTCTCCCAACTGATGCGCAACATCGAGATGGTCAAGGCACACCTCAATCCTCGGCTCGACGTGAGCACCGTAATCCTCACCATGTACGACGGCCGGACCAAGCTCGCCGACCAGGTGGCCGAAGAGGTGCGCCGGTACTTTGGCGACAAGGTATTGCGTACGGTGATTCCACGCAGCGTCAAGGTTTCCGAGGCGCCCGGCTACAGCATGACAATCATTGACTACGACCCTGGTTCGCGGGGCGCGATGAGCTATCTCGACGCAAGCCGCGAACTCGCCACCCGCGATCAGCCACCACCCGCGAAGGGACAACCATGACACAGCCGTCGCGTAGGAAGGGCGGCCTCGGCCGGGGACTGGCCTCGCTGATCCCGACCGGCCCCGCGGATGCCGACTCCGGGCCAGCGACGCTCGGACCGCGGATGGGCAGCGCGGCCGCCGACGTTTTGATCGGCGGAGGTACAGCCGCCGGGCCGGACGCCGCGGCTGTGGGGTCGATGGGCGCGGTGTATCGGGAGATCGCGCCGACCGACATCGAGCGCAATCCCCGTCAGCCGCGGCAGGTCTTCGACGAGGAGGCGCTGTCGGAGCTGGTGCACTCCATCCGTGAATTTGGTCTGTTGCAGCCGATCGTGGTGCGGGCGGTGTCCGAATCGCAGAGCGGCGCGCGATACCAGATCGTGATGGGGGAGCGGCGCTGGCGGGCAGCCCAGGAGGCTGGCCTGGCCGCCATCCCGGCCATCGTGCGCGAGACGGGCGACGACAATCTGCTGCGCGACGCCCTGTTGGAGAACATTCACCGGGTGCAGCTGAACCCCTTGGAAGAGGCGGCGGCCTACCAGCAACTGCTCGACGAGTTCGATGTCACCCACGATGAACTGGCGGCGCGCATCGGCCGTTCGCGGCCGTTGATCACGAACATGATCCGGCTGCTCAAGCTGCCGATCCCGGTGCAACGCCGGGTCGCCGCGGGCGTGCTGTCCGCGGGCCATGCCCGCGCTCTGTTGTCCCTGGAGGCCGGCCCTGATGCGCAGGAAGAACTGGCCAGCAGGATCGTCGCGGAGGGCCTGTCGGTGCGGGCCACCGAGGAGGCGGTCACTCTGGCCAATCGCGGCGACACGACGCCGGCGCCCCCGCGCCGCAAGCCGATTCAGATGCCCGGCCTCCAAGACGTTGCCGACCGCCTGTCGAACGCTTTCGACACCCGAGTGACGGTCAGCCTCGGCAAACGCAAGGGCAAGATCGTGGTCGAGTTCGGCTCGGTGGAGGATCTGCAGCGAATCATCGACATGATGAACCCGTCCGGCGCCTGACCAGTCACTTCGTGTAATTACGTCACTGTGACACCGCGGCGCTTCCCGGCGCGAGAGGCACCGTGGTCTGGCGCAGACCTGCTGTGCGCCAAGTCATTTCAATGCGCGACGGGGGGGCGGGTGACGCGGCAGCGGCGAGACCGGGCAGGACTGGCCTGAAGACAACAAACTCTCCTATTCTGGAGTGGCTGCGGGGGCAGAACTTTTCCATCGGCTGCAGTAACCGGAGGCCAGGAGGCTAGTGTCCGCTCGAATCACGCCGCTGCGGCTCGAGGCATTTGAGCACCTCCCCAAGCACGCACGCCGCTGCGTCTTCTGGGAGGTGGACCCGGCGACCCTCGGCAACCAAGACCACCTGGCGGACCCCGAGTTCGAAAAGGAAGCCTGGTTGTCGATGGTGATGCTGGAGTGGGGCTCCTGCGGTCAGGTCGCGACGGCGGTTCCCGACGAACGCAGCCACGCCGAGCCGCCGTGCCTGGGATATGTGCTCTACGCTCCGCCCGGCGCGGTGCCACGGGCGCACCGATTTCCTACCGCGCCGGTGTCCGCGGATGCGGTGTTGCTGACGTCGATGGGGGTGGAGGTTGGGCAAGCTACCGACGACCTGCCGTACAGCCTCATCGCCCGGGTGATCGACGAGTTGGTCCGCCGCGGAGTCCGCGCGCTGGAGGCTTTCGGCCGCACCGAGGCGGCCGCCGAGTTGCAGGATCCATGCGCGGTGGGCCCTGATGTGCGGCCGGTGCTGGAGGCTCTCGGCGACTGCTCGGTCGACCACTGCATCATCGGTGCGGATTTTTTGAAGGACGTCGGCTTTGTCGTGGTGGCCCCGCACCCGTATTTCCCCCGGCTGCGGCTTGAGTTGGACAAGGGGCTGGGCTGGAAGGCCGAAGTCGAGGCCGCCCTGGAGCGCCTGCTGGCTAACGCTCAGCTGCAAGAGCCGGTGGCGGCGGGGGCAGGGTCGCAGCCGGCCAGCGTCAGCGGCTTACGAACCGCCGAGTCGGCTGGCTCGCTCGACTGACAGTTCATGGGCAAGTAACTCGGCGAAGGTGAATGTGCCGGTGGGCCGGTCATTCTTGCCGAGCAGATAGAGTCGCTTGACCGCAGCGAGGATACCTTCGGCGATAGCATCGCGGGTCTGCGTGGAAACCAGCATCGCGCGGTCACGCGGGTTGGAGATGTAACCGACGTCGACCTGAACGGTCGGCATCCGAGTCAGCGTCAGCAGATCCCACGTCCGGCCATGCGTACGACAGTCCCGTAAACCGGTGCGGGCCACCACTTCTCGCTGAATGAAGTCGGCGAGATTGCGGCCGATGGTGGAGACCGAGCCATGCGAGTTGCCGAAGTGGAAAGAGGCGACGCCGTTCGGTGCGGGGCTGGTCTGAGTTTCGCAGCGCAAGCTGATCATCAAGTCTGCGCCGACGTTGTTGGCGGTAGCGGCGCGCTCGGTGTCCGACGGGCTGCGGTTGGTCGGGCGGGACAGAAAGGTCTCCATACCAATGGCGGTCATCCGACCTTCAAGCCGACTTGCCAAGTCCCACAACACATCTGCTTCGCTGATGGGGCCGCCCGGGCCTTGCGTGATCGCTCCGTGGTCCGCGCCGCCACGGCCCGGATCGATAATGATCCGCTTGCCAGAGAGCTTCGGGCCCGATCGGCGGACCAGCTCTTCCTCGCGAATCGCGTGTGGCGAGCCGCCGGTGACCCGCGAACTCAGAAAGTACAAGGAGCGCAACGTTTCCGGGCCGCAGATACCGTCGGCGGCCATCCCAGACTCACGCTGATACGACATCAGCGCATTGTGGGTCTGCAGGCCGAAGTATCCGTCGACCAGGCCGGTGTAGAAGCCGAGGTCCTGCAGCCGGGCCTGCAAAGTCGCGACGTCGTCGCCGTAAAGCGGGGCGCCGAATTGGTGATACAGCGTGCGGGCACCCAGCCGGTAGGAGGCTTCCTTCAATGCCCGGTAAGTGGCTTCGCCGACAACGCCGTCCACGAGCAGTCCGCGATGCTGTTGGAACGCGCGCACCGCGTGGTCGAGTTCGGCATCGAACAACTCGAGCGGGACATGCCTGCCCGTAGTCAGGTCTTCGTCGGGGTTGTCCAGCAGTCCCAGCGCAGACAGCGCGGCCCGGATATCGGTGACAGCTGCGCTGCGGTCTCCACAGCGCAGCACATCGCCGTGTTCGCGGCGCGGACTCGGCATACCAAGGGCCCTCCGGGACTCACTAACGCGCTGACAAAGGTTTATCGGGGCATAACAGCTAGCGGTTATTGTCTCAGATCGTTACGGATTTCCGGAAAACGCCAGGCTAAACACGGGGCGTCGTGCCGCGATCCAAAAGGGGTCAGGTGACGTTGGGAACCTGATCGGAAAGCTCGCGCAGCAGCGCCGCTTTACCCTTGGCGCCGACGATCCGCTTCACCGGTTGACCGTCCTTGAACAAGATCATCGTCGGGATCGACACGACCTGGAAGTCGCGGGCTGTCTCCGGGTTGGCGTCCACATCCAGTTTGGCGACGGTGAGCTGCTCTGACCGCTCGGCCGCGATCTCCTCGAGCACCGGGGCGACCATCTTGCACGGCCCGCACCAGGTTGCCCAAAAGTCAACCAGCACAGGCTTATTGCTCGACAACACGTCGGCAGAAAAGGATGCATCGGAAACTTCTATTGTGGCCCCGGCCTTTTCGGAGTCGGTCATCGGTGGTGCTCCTATCAACTATCAGTGTGTCGTTACTGTCAGCATCTCAGCCTGGGCATCTTCATGTTCGGCCAGCCAGCGCTCGGCGTCGATGGCCGCGGCGCAGCCACTGCCGGCGGCCGTGACCGCCTGGCGGTAGGTGCGGTCCACCAGATCGCCGGCGGCAAACACACCCTCCACCGACGTGCTCGTGGTGCGTTCCTGCACCAGCACATAGCCGTCCGGGTCGACGTCGAGGACATCGCGCACCAGGGCCGAACGCGGTTCGTGACCGATCGCGACGAACACACCGGTCACCGGAAGTGTGGTCTCTTCACCGGTTGTGCTGTGGCGCAACCGCAATCCGGTCACTGTCGTCTCGCCCTCCACCGCGACCACGTTGTGGTTGGTGACGAATTTGATCTTGTCGTTGTTGCGGGCGCGCTCAAGCATGATCTTCGACGCGCGGAACTCGTCGCGGCGGTGCACGAGCGTCACGCTGCGGGCGAACCGGGTCAGGAAGATGGCCTCTTCCATCGCGGAGTCACCGCCGCCGATCACGGCAATGTCCTGATCTTTGAAGAAGAACCCGTCGCAGGTGGCACACGAACTGACGCCGCGGCCCAGCAATTCCTGCTCGCCAGGAATCTGCAGATAGCGCGCCGCGGCGCCCATCGCGAGGATGACGGCCCGGGCCCGGTAGGTCTGACCATCGGCGGTGGTGACCGATTTGACCGGGCCTGCCAGCGACACCGACTCGACGTCTTCCATCCGCAGGTCCGCACCGAATCGCAGCGCCTGCTCGCGCATCTCGTCCATCAGCTCGGGGCCGGTGATGCCGTCGCGAAAGCCGGGGTAGTTCTCCACCTCGGTGGTGGTCATCAACGCGCCTCCGAACGAGGTGCCCTCGAAGACCAGCGGCGCGAGCTGCGCGCGGGCGGCATAGAGCGCGGCGGTGTATCCGGCGGGGCCCGAACCGACAACGATTACGTCGTGGACAGTGTCATCAGCAGCGGAAGTCATGCGAGCCTTTCAGGTCCAGAAGCTTTGCAGCTAAGCGTATGAACGCCAGCCTAGGCGGGGGTGTTCCCGCACGTGTTGTGCCACACCCTTCAGGACCCCGCCAGACCCTTAGGCGCGCGGGATCTGGGTGCTGACCAGCAGACCGGTGTCGGCGGCGCTGCAGTTCAGCGCGACCGCGAAGACCGTCAGGCTGTCGGGCGTGTCGCCGGGCAGCACCAGCACTACGCCGGGGCGGGCGTTGATCTCGATCGGCTGCGCGCCGAGCACCCGGGTGGATGCGGGATAGCCGAGGCCAGTCAGGCAGGACGCGCGCCGCGCCGGGTCGTTGAGCGGACCTGGGAGTGGGCCGTAGTCGGGGCTGCGGTCGAGCAGGCCGAGCAGCTGGGCCTGCGACAGTGGGATCGCCATCGGCGGCGTCGACACAGTGATGTGTTCGGCGGTGATTTGCGTGCTCGGAGTGGGCGTGGGCGCATTGACCAGAGCCGCGGTGCCCAGGCCGATCGCGGCGACCACTGCGCACGCGCCGGCCACTCCCGCGATCAGTCGGGCGGGCCCGCGTGTGCGGACGAGCCGAATGCGCGGCGCCGCCGGTGGACGAGCCGCTCGCTGAGCGCAGCGCCGCGGAAATCCGGGCGGTGACCGCCGGCGGCGGGTCGGGCGCCGACGCCGGGTCGGCGCATACGGCGGCCACATCACCGCGCACCCGGTTCAGGGCGCGAAGCGTGGCCTCCGCGTCCGGATCAGCGCGGACTTGCCGGCGCACCCTGGCGGCGGTGTGGTCATCGAGCAGGCCGGCCTGTAGGTCGGCGAGCAGTTCCACCGTCAGCGGCGGGTCCGCGCTCCCGGCGGGAGGATCTTCGTCGTCGCCTGCACTCATCCGCCCAAGTGTCCGTCATGCACAGTGCGGGGGTCATGCACAGCCCCGGCGCCCGGGCATTACCGCTGATCGGCCGGGGTGTTCAGGTAGCCGAGCAGCTGCACGAGCCGGGCGCGGCCGCGGGCGCAGCGGCTCTTGACGGTGCCCTCGGCGACGCCCAGCATTCTGGCGGTGTCGGCGATCGAGCAGCCCTGCATGTCGACGGCCACCAACGCCGCCCGTTGCTCGACGGGAAGCCGCATCAGCGCCTGCTGCACCGCGATCGCCGTCTCTATCTGAACCGTTTGGTCGGCCACCGGGTAGACGTCCTCGAGCGGGATGGTCGGGCGGCCTTTGACGCGCCGCAGCCGGTCCAGGCAGGCGTTGATGACGATGCGATGCAGCCAACTGTGCACCGCGGCGTCGTGCCGAAACGAGCTGGCGCAGCGATGCGCCGAAAGCATGGCGTCCTGCAGGGCGTCTTCGGCGTCCTCGGGGGAGCGGGTGGTGAGCCGCGCCAGCCGGTGCAGCTGCCGGTGATGACGGTGGAACAGTTCGGCGAAGGCGTAGCGGTCCCCGGCGACGTGAGCGGCCAGTAGCTCGGCGTCACTGCGTTCCTGCTGGGTGTTGCCGCCCGAAGCCCACGGCCGGGACAGTAACCAATCGCTTGGCAGGCGGCACTTCACCCGACAGCTGTTAAGAGGCCGCCTGAATCGTGATCTCCGAGATCTCGGCGCGGCTCTTGCCGTCGAGGGTTCCCAACGTGGAAATCCACACCAGCAGGTTCGAGGTGGAGTCGCTCGAGCTGACCTTGATGACGTTATGACCAGGTTTGAGCGCGGTGGCCGGAGTCAGCACCTTGGTGTCGTCCACCGATGCCGGTGCCGGTGTCGACGCCGAACGAATCTCCACCTTGGTCCCGGTGCTGGCGACGTCGATGTTGACCACGCCCACGACGGTCGGCTTTGGCAGCTGCAACATCAGCCCGACGCCCTTCTTGAAACCGGGGAACGGGACAGCGTCTGAATAGATGTCGGTTTGCCAAGCGGTCGCCGGGTCACCGTCGATCGCCTGCCCGGCCTGGCCCGGGTTGTCGGCGTCGCCGTCGGGGGAGTAGACCGTGGCCTTGGTGGGTTTGACGAAGCTGCCGGCCGGTGCGGAATTGGCCGCCGCCGACGACGAGCTCGATGACGTTGGCGTGTTCAGGCCGAGCTTGTCGTTGTTGAGGCCACCGCTCAGGTTGCCGAAGATGCCCTTGACCACCGACGCCAGTACGAGCAGGGCCACCACGATGATCGCGGCGCCCGCGCTGACACCGATGATTAGGTTGCGGCGCCGGTGCCCGAAGACGCCGTATTCCCGGGTGGCGGGCTGGCGGGGGGTAGTCGGCGGTGGCGTGTCCTCGACCGGGCCGAGCACCTCGGTGCGGTCGGCGACCGCGGTCGCCTGTTGCAGCAGGTTCAAAAGCGTTGATGCACTGCGTATTCCGCCGTCCTCCTGCACCGCCCGGACGGCGACCGCGGAGATCTGGAAGGGGATGTCGCGGTCGATGACGACGGGTTCGACGGGGAGGCCCGCGGAATCCCGCTTGGCTTGCGCCAGCCCGCTAGGCACCCCGAACTCGCGCAGCGGCCACCGATTGACCAGCAGGGCGTACAGCGCGGCCCCGATGCCGCGGATGTCGTCTTGCGGGTTGGCGTCGGGCATCGTCGCCGGGTAGGCGAGCACGACATCGCCCTCGATGCTCACGCGCACCCGGCTGGGGTGGTCGATGGACAACGCGACTCCGGCGCGGTGGGCCGCGTCGGCGGCGGCGGCCAACGACTGCATCGCCCGGATGGCCCCGACGGGCGACGGGGAGGTGTCGGCGACCTCCTGCAGTGAACCGCCGCGAATCCACTCCGAGACCACCAGGCCGCCAGACCCGGTGTGGATGACATCGAGTATTCGCGCGACGCCGGGCTTGTCGATCCGGCTGAGCCGCAAGGTGCGCGACAGAATCTCCTGCAGCACCTCCGGGGCGAGGGCCCCGTCGGGGTCGACGAAGGTCAGCGCCACCTGTCGGTCCAGCGCGGTGTCCAGCGCCTGCCAGAACTGCAACGGGGGCGCACTGCCGTGGAACACCAGCAGCCGATAGCGGCCGCCGGCGATACGGGCACCGGGAACCAAGTGGACATCGTCGGGCTGCGGCCCGGGCCCGGCCTCGGCAGGCAAGGCCGAAAAATCGCCGCTCAGCTGGTCAGACGGACGCGACGGAGAATCAGGACGAGGCTCGGGGTCGGCCGGAATGTCGGGCTGGAAGTTGTCGGCGGCCGGCCGGGGCAGCTCGGCGCCCGACCCCAAGCTGGATGCGGCGCTATCCCGTGGGCGGTCTGTCACCTCCGGTCCTTTCGCTATCCGGGCGCTGGGTGCCCGTTCCGGAGGCCTGCGCCGGATCGGCTCCTGGACCGCTTTTGCCACCGGCTGGGAGGAATTTCTCTGCTCAGGGTACGTGACCGCACTACGCCTCGACGATTGATCCGGCGCAGTTGGGGTGGGAAGCCGCAACGCGCCCCGCCGCCCAGTGATCCGGCGCCGCACCACACCCAGCGCTGCTTGCGCCTCGGGAACCTGGGCCCGGACCATGACCACGGCCATGATCGGCAGCATGATCGTCGCCAGCACCAGCAAGCGCAGCAGCGAACCGGCGCCGCCGCCGTGGGCTGTCCACTCAGCCAGGCCCAACAACCGATCGGCCACGTGCGCCAGCAGGCCGGCCAGCAACGACGCCGCGATGGTCACCAGGACGGTCCGCGCTTCGCCGACGCCGACCAGCTGGCCGCCAGCCGGCAGGAGTGCATGGCGAAGCAGGTAGTAACCGACGATCGCGCCAGCCAGAAACCCGAGGCCGTTAGCGAGCCCGAGGTAGCCGGCGACCAGCTTCGGGTCGTGGGTGACGTGCGGTGCCAGCAGCGAGCCGGTGATCTTGACGGCCGTGATCACCAGAATGATGACGATCGGCGTCCAGGGCTGCTCGCGGGCGTAGAACACGCGAAGCTGCAACAGCACCAGGCCGTAGGGGATCAGGGTGAACGCCGACAAGGCGATCGCGGCGCCCAAGTAGCCCGCATCCACCCCGCCGAAATGGCCGTAGGCGAATAAGGCGCTGCCCATCGCCGATCCGCCGACGGTCATGAACGCCACAATCGGGATCAGCGTGATCAGAGTCAGCCGAGTGGCCAGCGACAGGTCGGCGAGCACGCCGCGGGTGTCGTTGGCGGCGGCGTTGCGGCTCAGCCGGGGCATCACGACCGTGAGCACCGTGACCCCGATCATGCCGAACGGCAGCATCAGGACCAGCCAGGTGTAGTTGTAGATCGCCGGGCCCGACGCGGCCGCCGTGCTGGCGATCTGGTTGCCCACCACCAGGCCGAGTTGACTGATCACCACATAGAGCACCATCGCGGCGGCCATCGTGCCGAAGCGCTTGAGCCGCTCGTCGATTCCCCACATCGGGCGCAGGCTGATGTGCTCGCGCTTGATGGCGATCAACAACACTGCGACCTGTGCGAACACCCCTAAGTTGGTGCCGATCCCGAGCACCAGCAGCTTCGCGTTGCCCATCCGGACGGGGTCGACGGACAGCTCACCGGGAACCACCAGGTAGACGAGCAGGGTGGTGATCGCGACGAGGTTGTTGACCACGGGCGCCCACGCCGTCGCCCCGAACCTGTTGCGGGTGTTCAGGATTGCCATGAACACCGACGTCAGGCCGTAGGCGAGCACCTGGGGCAGCAGCAGGTAGGCGAAGGCAGTGGTCAGGGGTTCGTTGACCTGCGGGCTCCGGCCCAGCATCAGCCGCACCAGCAGTGGTGCGGCCAGCACGGACAGTGTGGTGGCGACCAGCAGCAGCACGGTCACCAACGTGACCAGGCGCCGCACGAATGCCGCACCGCCGTCGGGGTCGGCCTGCTCGGCGCGGGTCAGCACGGGAACGAAGATCGCGGTGAACGTCGCCTCCAGCACGAGTGCGGCGATCAGGGCGGGTAGCTGATTGGCCACCGTGAACGAGCTGGCCAGCGCGGCGCCCAGGATGGCGGCCAGCACGACAATCTTGGCGAAGCCGGTGACCCGGCTGATCAGGGTTGCGAATGCCATCGCCCACGACCGCGAAACCAGCGCGGCGTCGGACAGCTCGGGCCGCTGACGTGACACGTCCGGGACCGGAGGGATGGGCCCCGTCGGGGGCGAGGTGGGGTCGCGGTGGGACCGGGGCTGTTGCTGTCGCGGCGGCGGTGCGGATGGTTGAGCCCGCCCGTGAGCCGGGTTCATACCTCGTTCTTTTCGTCCACCCGACGGTCGACCGTGTCGGTGCGTCGAGCAGCAGGCGGGTCGGGGCGGTCCAGGTCGGCGCGATCGGGCTGGCCGCGGAAACGGTGCCAAAGCCGTCGTCCGGCCAGCGCCACCAGCACGGCGGCCGCGGTCAGCGTGATCGCGAACAGCACCTTTCCGTAGGCGTTGGAGTGCACGGACAGCCGCACCGGCTCACCCAGGCGCATGCCGTCCGGTGTCCGCAGCGCGACGTCGATCGCGACTCGCTGGGTGAAGTTCACTTCGATCGGTACCCGCAGCGGCAGGTATCCCGGCGGCAGCTCGACCTGGCCCACGTCGGTAACCCGCATCCCGGGTGGGGCGTCGACCTGCAGCTTGACCCGGATGGGAACGGCCAGGCCGTTGTGCAGTGCCAGCGGAAGGGGACTGTGCTCGGTGGCCAGGGTGTACGAGCCGCCCGGGTTGACGATCGTCACCGCACCGAACAAATCCTTGATCGTGTTGCCGACGACGGTCATCCGCTGCTGGGCCAGTCCGTTGCGGGTGTCGGGCGGCTCCGACTGGCTCAGGGCGCGCAGCATGTCTTCGCGCAGCGGCGCCGTGTATTGGATGCCGGTCAAGCCGGTGCGCTCGTCGGTGGTCAACGCGGAGGTCAGTCCCCACAGTCGGCCGACCTGGCCGGCGATGTCGGCGGTGACGTCGTCGTTGAACCGGCCGCGTGCGGAGGCGTATGCGCTGACGGCCTCGGGTGGCTCGCTGTGAGTCGCGGCGTCGGAGATCACCGCCGGCAGCGGTCGCGCCACCGCCAGACCGGACCGAATCGCCGTGGCCAAGGTGGTCAGGAAGACCTGCGCGTCATCGGACTGCAGGCTCCACACCGCAGGTGGCACCAAGATCTGGGTGCGTGGTAGGACGTCCCGGTCCAGCGCGTGCCAGAGCATCGAACCCAAGGCGTCTTGGCGGCGCGCGGTGTCGGAGTCGTGTGCCAGCCGAACGGTCAACGCGGAGTCCGCATAGGTGGGGAAGGTCGGGGCGGTCCCGGCCGCGGCCAGCGCGGCACCTACGGCCGGATCGAACGGAGCGACGACGACCTGTGGGGACAACCGCCGGGGCGCGGTGTCGACGCCGGCGGACGAGCCGGTGGCGGGGTCCTGGGAGGAAAAGTCTGCGGCCGCGATCGCGACGGTGCCGTTGTTGCCGCTGAGCAGGTTGACCGCGCTACTGGTCAACGGCCCGTCGGGCAGCACGGTGGCCCCCCGGGTGGACGCGATGTCGAGAATCTGGTCGACGACGTCGCCGGCGCTGCTGGTGGCGGCCGTGCTCAACCCTGGGTCGTGGACGCGTTGCAGGGCGTCCAGGTCGGCTTCGGCGTAGGGCAGCGGCGTCACGCAGGTCCGGTGGGCCAGCGCCCGTAGTCGGCCCAGCCAGGTGGTGGCGGCGGCCTGACCGGTACCGGGATGCGTGGGGGTGCCCGGTTGTTGGGCGGGGCCGTCGGGCGAGTTGGACACAACGTAGCCACCGGTCATGGCGTTGACGGTGACGAGTAGATCCGGGTCGATGGCCAGGCACAGCGCGCGGCCGACCGCGCCGTCGGGGTCGCCGTCGTGGCTGGTGGCGCCCTCGGCGGCGGCCAGCAGGATGTCCAGCCGGCCGCCGGCGGCCAGTGATGTGGCCAAGTCGTCGTCGACCAAGCGGACCGGGATGGTGCCCCCGGGCACGCCGGGGGACAGCCGGGGCCGGTCGGCCAGCGGCCACAGCATGGTCAGCCACACGGGTTTGGAGGTGTCGGGCGCCACGGCGCCGTCCACGGCGTCGGGTTTGTCGGGCGGGACGCCGATCACGGGTAGCAAGAACCGCGCGTTGTCGAGCCGGGCGGGCGCGCCGTAGTCGGGGGTTCCGTTGACGTTGACCAGCACGGGGTAGATCCCGGGCTGGTCGATCGCCAACGACGGCTTGGCCAACGAACGCACCGGGGCCGACAGGGTGAAGCTGGCCTCCTGCCCGCGCTGCGAGTTCGGGCGCCACCGTCAGGAAGTCCGCGGCGGGGCGGTATTGGTCGGTGCCGCCGTCCAGGGAGGTGCGCAAGTCGACCGATGAGGTGACGGCGCCGGAGTGCTCGAGTCGCACCATCACGTCGCGGACGGGCCGGTCGCCGATGTTGGTCACCATGCCGCTGACGGTGACGACGGCATCGCTTGTGGTGGTGACCACGTCCGGGGTCACCTGGTCGATGCGCACGCGGACGAACGGCGTCGGGGTGGGCTCGCCCGCCGCCGCGTGCGGCGTCAGCCCCGTAAGCACCCCCCCAAAACCGGCCACGATGCCGACCACTGCGGCGAGGCGCAACAAGCCGGCCCACCGGAGTCGTCGCGCGGTCACGTCCTCGGCCCGTGACCGTTCTTCCGGCCCGCCGGGGGTTCGCCGGAATGGCGGGTGCGCGAATGTGTCTGGGGTCGGCGCCGAGGCGAACTCGGCGGCAACGGCGGAAGCGCGGCGGGGCCGTCACTCTGCAGTTTGTCGATCAGGTCGTCGGCCACCTCGGCCAGCCGCCGCTCGTCGGCGTAGGCCAGCCGCGACGGCAGCTCGCGCATCGGCACCCATGCGACTTCGGCGACCTCGAGGTCCTCGTCGGACAACTCTCCGCCAGAGAACCGCATTAGATAATGGTGCACGGTCTTATGCACCCGACGACCGTCGGTGACGAACCAGTAGTCGATGCGTCCCAGCGCGGCCAGCACGCTGCCGCGAATTCCGGTCTCCTCGGCGACCTCGCGAATGGCGGTCTGCTCCGCGGTCTCGCCCATCTCGATGTGACCCTTGGGCAGCGACCACAGCATCCGACCGCGCCGGTCGATGCGGCCGATGAGGGCCGCGACCTGGGATTCCCGGGGTCCGTCGAGCCCGTCGATGACCAGGCCGCCGGCGGAGGTTTCGTGGACAGTGCGCAGCGGTTCCGGCCCGCCGCGCGGAGGACGGCCCCGGCGCGGTTTGGGGGCTGTCGAGTCGCCGGCCGGTTGACTGGCCGTGTTTTCGGCCGAACCGGCAGCACCACGGTGGCGACGCCTACCCCGGCGCCGACGTGGTTTGGCTTGTTCGCCGTCCGACACCCAAGCGATAGTAGCTGGCACGGGCCCGTCTTCTTGGACATACTCGCCGCTCGGCCGGTACGCGACGGTAGGGCGCGGCTATCCCCAGGCCTCTGAGCGCGCCGGCCGACTACGCTGTTCGAACGTGTCCGAAGCCCCAGCCGCCGATGCCGAGCTGCTGACCGCGGCCGCGGTCGCCTTGAATAGGCATGCCCCGGTGCTGCGCGAGCTCGGGTCGCTGTTCGATGCCGCCGGCCACGAGTTGTACCTGGTCGGGGGTTCGGTGCGGGATGCGTTGTTGGGCCGGCTGAGTCCCGACTTGGACTTCACCACCGACGCCCGCCCGGAGCAGGTGCAACACATCACGCGGCGGTGGGCCGACAACTTGTGGGACACCGGAATCGAATTCGGCACCGTCGGCGTCGGCAAGGGCGACCGACGGTTGGAGATCACCACGTTTCGCGCCGACACCTACGACCAGGTGTCACGCAATCCCGAGGTGCGTTACGGCGATCGCCTCGACGACGATTTGGTGCGCCGCGACTTCACCGCGAACGCGATGGCCGTGCGCGTCACGCCGGACGGCCCGGGTGAATTCCTGGATCCCCTGGGCGGTCTGGCGGCGTTGCGCGAGCGCGTACTGGACACCCCGTCGGCGCCATCGGTGTCGTTCGGCGACGACCCGTTGCGGATGCTGCGCGCGGCGCGGTTCGTCTCGCAACTGGGCTTCACGATCGCGCCGCGGGTCCGGGCGGCGATCGAAGAGATGGCCCCGCAGTTGGGCCGCATTAGTGCCGAGCGGGTGGCCGGCGAGCTGGACAAGCTGCTGCTGGGCGACGACCCGGTCGCCGGTATCGACCTGCTGGTGCAAACCGGGATGGGTGAGGTGGTGCTGCCCGAGATCGGCGGCATGCAGATGGCCATCGATGAACACCACCAGCACAAAGACGTCTACCAGCATTCGCTGACCGTGCTGTGGCAGGCGATCGCGCTGGAGGATGAGGGCCCGGATCTGGTGCTGCGCTGGGCGGCGCTGCTGCATGACATCGGCAAGCCCACCACCCGCCGGCACGAACCCGACGGCGGGGTGAGCTTTCACCACCACGAGGTGGTCGGCGCCAAGATGACGCGAAAGCGGTTGCGGGCGTTGAAGTATTCCAAACAGATGGTCGAAGACATCTCGCAGCTGGTGTATCTGCATCTGCGTTTTCACGGCTACGGCGACGGGAAGTGGACCGATTCGGCGGTGCGCCGCTATGTGACCGACGCCGGACCGCTGCTGCCCCGGCTGCACAAGCTGGTGCGCGCCGACTGCACGACGCGCAATCAGCGCCGCGCCGCGCGGCTGCGGGCCAACTACGACCAGCTGGAGGCCCGCATCGCCGAGCTGGCCGCCCAAGAGGATCTGGCGCGGATACGTCCGGACCTGGACGGCAACCAGATCATGCAGCTGCTCGATATCCCGGCGGGGCCCCTCGTCGGTGAGGCGTGGTCCTACCTGAAAGAGCTGAGGCTAGAGCGTGGGCCATTGACCACCGAGGAGGCCACCGCGGAACTGCTGGCCTGGTGGCGGTCGCGCGGGAACCCGTAGTGGTGTTGCGGCGTCAGACAATTCGTGGACTATTGCCTCGCCGGCGACGACGGCACCGCGGCCATCTGGAACGGCCAGCCCGACCTCGACCTGGATGGTGACGGTCGGCTCGATGCGATCAGCCTGGATTTCGACGGCGACGGGATGCGCGACGACGCGCTGGCGGATGTCGACGGCGACGGGCTGGCCGACCATGCCGTACTCGACCTGAACAATGACGGCACTCCCGAGGCGTTCTTCACCGATGACGGCGCGGGGACGTGGGCGGTGGCCGTGGACCGAGGCGGGCAGTTGCGGTGGTTCGGGCTCGACGGGGTCGAGCACACCGGTGGCCCGTTGGTCGACTTCGACGGTCACGGGCGTCTCGACGACCGATTGTTCGATACCGACGGCAACGGGGTGGCCGATCGAGTGCTGTGCGCCGGCGATAACGGTGTAACGGGATACGTCGACACGGACGGTGACGGCCATTGGAACGTCCGGATTTCTGATACCAACGGCGACGGTCTCGCCGACGGCGCCACTTCGTTGTGAGACATGTGGTTTCGCGGCCACGGTGACTTGCGGGCCGTGCGATGCGGCTGCGCTACATAAGCATTCCGCATCTGATTGCCGAGGTCGGCGGAGATCCCTGGGTGATCAACAACAGCTTGCAAGTGGGTCGCCCGGCGCAGATTTGCGCTCTGGCGCAGGCGTTTCACGACGCGGGTGGATGCACCGCGGCGTCCAACGCGGCGTTCGACGAAGCCAGGCGGCGCTTCGCGGCAGCCTGGAACCACGAGAACGGCGAAGTGCAGCGCGTGACCAAGTCGCTAGAAGCGCAGTCCGTGCAATTAGCCAAAATCGGGGTCGATTTGGACAACGTCGCGACCATTCTGGCCCAGGCGCAACGTACTGGCGCAGAGTTGATTTCGACAGTGGAGGCCGGGCTGCAGCGCCTCGACAGCCATGTCGGCGAGGCGACGGATCTCGGGGAGCCGATCTCTGATCTCGAGCAGGACGCCATTGTCGGAACCAAAGCTGTTCTAGCACAGCTTTACTCGTTGCGAGGCAGCTACTCAGAATTTTTGCAGACGACATTGACCAGCCTGATCCAGCAGTCGGATGCACCGAAGGCAACGAAACCCGGAGAGCCAATTCATCTTCCGGTGCCGGGAACGAGCGCTGAGGATGTCAACGGATGGTGGAGATCGCTGAATCAAGAGCAGAAGGATCGATTGATCGCTGTGCATCCGCCGGATCTGGGGAATCTCAACGGCATTCCGGTCGACGTTCGCAGCCAGATCAACGTGGCCGTGATGGGCGACGACCTGCATCGCGTGGCGGACACCGCCGAGCAATACGGTGCGTCAGCCACCGACGTATTGAGTACTCCCGGCAACTGCGGGCTTTCGGCGACGGCAATCGTTCGGTACAACAACGCCCGTCGCACCCGAGACGGTCTCGTCACATCTGCGGGGGCGAAGGACCTGCGGGGGAATCGTCCCGAGGTGTTTCTCTTGAGGTATCAACCCGAGGCGTTTGGCGGGGTGGGGGCCGCGGCCATCGCGATAGGCAACCCGGACACAGCCGCCAATACCGCGGTTTTGGTGGACGGGTCGGGTTCAGGAGTGCGTGAGGGAACACTCGCCGACACCGATGGGGTGCGCCTGTACGAGGAGTCCACGCGCGCCGACTGGACCAAGCAGACGGCGGTGGTGATATGGGTGGGTTACGACGCGCCGAATACCGTGTTCGACCCGGGCCTCTACGAACCGAACGCTGCTCGCACCGGGGGCCGGCTATTGGCCGCCGATGTGAACGCCTTGGCGGTCACCCACCAGGGGAAACCTACACACATGACGGTGGTCGGCCATTCCTACGGGTCCACCGTCGTTTCGGATGCTGCGACCTACGGGATGCGTACAAACGATGTGGTGCTGGTCGGCTCGCCGGGCACGGACCGGGCGCATTCCGCGGCCGACTTCCATCTGTTGCCGGGTGGGCATCTGTACGTCGGGGCGGCTTCCGGCGACGCGGTCACGTGGTCTCCCGGTCGATGTGCGGCCCGGCCTGATAGGTCCGACATTGGGAGGACTCGGAGATGACCCCTCCGTCGACGGCTTCGGCTCCACCCGTTTCAAAGCCGAAGTTCCCGGCTACACCGCCAACCCGATCTACGACCATCTGCACTACTTTGACGACGGGTCGGAGTCGCTGTTCAGCATCGCCGATGTGGTCTCCGGCCATGGTGATGCGCTACAACACGACGGCATGACTGCACACCACCGTGGCGAATACCTCATGGGGGAGGGCTTTGACCCCGAAGCATTCCGACCGGCGACCACCGGACATCGCCATCGCGGACCAATGGGCTAGCTAGCTACAAGCTAGCTAAAAGGGCGGGTCGTCTGGCAGAGCCGTCGCGGCCGGTTTGTCGGGCATCCAGTCCGCGGGTAGTTCTTCGGGTTCTCGCGGTTCGTTCACCCAGGTGCAGAACGGGCTGGTGCTCGGTGTGCCCTTGAACAGAAACAGCATGCCGCGCATGTGGTTTCGGAACTTGCGCGCCGCGATCTCCTGCTCTCGGGCTTCCTCAAACCTGCGCCGTGCTTCGTTGATGGGCCGTTGCTCGCGATTGTGCTTGCGCGCCTGTTCAATTCGAGCGCTTCGTTGCTTCGAGCGAGTTCGTCTGTCGGGACTCGGCGGCGCGCACGCCGGCCCGCGAGGCTGCGGGAAGAGATCCGTCCCGGCCGGTGAGGTCCGGTAAACATGTCCGGACGGCGAAGTCCAGATAACGGTCCCGTCAGCCAGTTGCCTGTCGCGCCACCCGCCGAAAGTTTTGAGCCGATGATGTTGCCGGCAAAGGCATTTGAGATTTTCCAGCACCGTCGGTCCGCCGGCGGACGGATCCTGGTGGTTGAACGGAATAGTGTGGTCAATGTCGCAGATAACGGCCGGGCGGCTACATCCGGGGAAGCGGCAGGTGAGATCCCGGCAACGCACCGCGCGCTCTAGTGCCGCCGACGGCTGATAGCGCAACGCCTCCACCGGACTGGTGAGTGGATTGGCAGTAAGAACCGCTGCGGCCTCAGCTAATCGGCGGACCTGCTCCGCGTCGATGACCCCGTAGCCCTCCAAATAGCCGGGCGCATCGCTGCAGCCGTAGAGGGTCTGCTCGCTCGCGACCACATTGATGACGACCCGCGCCCCAGCCGGATCGCCGGCGGCGGCATCGATCTCGCCCCGGGTCGGGCAGTCCGGTCGCCCGCAGGCGCAAGCCAGCCGACGGCCCTGGGTCAGCGCGGCGAGCGCGTCGGCGCGGCGCTGAGACAGTGTCCGCGGGTCCGCGGGGCACACCTGCTTGGCGAGCTGGGAGAGTCGCTGGTCGAAGGCCGCCGCGGCGGTCGCGGCGACATTTCCGTAGATCTCGGCCATCCCGTTGTCGAGCGCAGAGATCCCAATGTGCCGGTCGTCCTCGGCGGTCTCCCGACGCTCACGTGCGGCGTCGGGATCGGTCGCCCGTACCGCGGCATCGGCGGCGTTGACGATGCGCTGCCTCGACCAGCCGTGCCAGTTGCCGATGCGCGCGGCCAGTGACTGATCGACCTGGGCAATCAGCTCGCTATCGGTGATCAGATCGGTGCGGCTGATGATCAAACGTACTGTGCGCCAATCTGTTCGCCCTTCGGTCAGCAGGGCCGCAACCTTAGGCAGCCTGGTGTCCAGCGCCTCGGCATACGACACCAGATAGCTGGCGCCCGCCGGGGACAGATTCATCGCGGCCGCCACCTCGGCGGTGGTCTGCTCGTACCCATCGATTTCCGCGTACCCGCGCTGTTGCCCGGCCCGCTCGGCGGCGGCGACCCGCTGCCGCAGCAATGCGGCCACCGCCGCCATCCGCTGGGCCACCAGTACCGACTCCTGTCGATGCCCGGACTCGATCGCCGCCACCAGGGCGGCCGGGGCCAGATCGCGCATCGTCTCGAACATACTTTCGATTGTAGATGCGGACGCCGACAAGTCTGAAAGACCTGGGCGCCAGGTACGCGGCCCCGATGCGCCGAGCGGTATTGGCCGGTCTCTCCATCGGAGGCGAAGGCTAGCCGCACGCTTGACCGCGGCAGCTAGCACAGGACTGCAGGAAGCGCCGGAGTCCACTGCGTGAGCAGGTCGTTGGCAGCAATGCGGTTATAGCCGGCGAATACCGTCGTTGTCGTGTTGGCAGGCTCGGCAAATCCGACGGTGACCTGACCCTCGTAGTCGACGAAAGCGAAATTCTCCACGTTGTTGCCCATTGCCTTGGCGAACTTTTCAGCGTCGCCTGGATTCGCGGCCTGCAGGGTGATGCGGTCGGGCTTGTCGTTTTGGACGGTGCGGTAGGTCAGCGTGGCGAACGGTATATCGGGCACGCCGACGGGCCGCAGCGTCGCATGTCCGTGGCCGTCCAGCTCGAGTCGTGTGGTGCCGGAGAGATTGGTGAACTCCCCGCCAAGCGTGGCAAGTACGACGAGATCCGGGGTGGGTGCCTTGCAGTCCGGGGTGGGTTGGACGCAGGTGAAGACGAGCTGCAAATCATCGATGCCGGTATCGGCATGCTTGACACGATGGATCGTGAAGAACGGGTCGACGGATGTCTCTGTCATGAGGTAGGCGCGGGCACCCGGGCTGAACTTGCCGGCCTGTGCTGACTGCGGAAGACCCACTCCCTCGTCGAAACCGGCCTCCAACCCGTCCGACAGAGCCCGCCCGCCCAGGTCCTGATAGCTGAAGGTGTAGTAGCTCGTTCCGGCGTCGGAGACGCCCTTGACGGTTGGCCAGCCGCGACTGCCGGCGGGTCCGGGTGACAATGCCTCTGTGCGGTCCGTTTCCACCCATTTGGCCTGGCTGGGTGACCACACCAGTTCTTGGTCGGGGATCTGTTGCCAAGCGCCGGTGGGTGGCATGAAGGCGAAGGCAGCGACCTTGGATGTCGCGCCGTCGGTGGCCACCTGGTGCCGGTACCCAGTGATCGCCACGGATGTCGCCATCGGCTGGCGAAGGAGGTAGTAGAACCCCTCTTTGAAGACGCCCATCGGGTCTTGCTCGGCGGCGAAATCGCGCAATAGCTCCGCCTGGGGGAGGGCCACCGACGTTGTGGTCGGGCTCGTGGTGGTGGGGTTGCCGGCCACAGTGTGGGTAATGCAGCCAGCCGCGCTGAGCGTCACTACGCATGCGGCGGCGATCGTCGCGGTGAAGCGATGTCGGACGGTCGATACCCGCTTAATTAGCATCGAAGGGTGTTTACCCGTGGATGACCTGCTGCTTTCAACCATTCGGCGGTTCCCCTCGGATCGGAGGAATCTCGGCCGGAAATGCCCCCGCAGGCACCGTACGGCCCGGTCGACAGCCGAATCGTATCTGCAGAATCGCGCGCGGCCAATCGGCACGGGGCCTTCAATCGCGAATGCGGTTGGGCACTCGGACCGCGACCGCGGACGGATGCGGCGAATGCAACATCTGTATTGACGCGGACCATGCACGTAACGCCCGCTGAGGTCAAGAGAGTCCAGGAGCAGTCAAATGGCGGCGCCGGTGATTTGCTGCCGTCCCGTTGCTTGTTCCACTATTGAAGTTGTGGGTTCCACGAATGGGTGGAAGGCCTAGGGACAATTCGGGAAACTGTCCCGAAGTGCGGATTATCAGGAGGGCGCATGGTGGGGGACCTGCCATCGGACTTCGGTGAGTCTTCGACGAACCGGCCGCCCGCGGAAGGGTGGACGCCGGCCTCCAGCCCACCCAGACACCGCCACGCTCACAGCACATGGCCAGCTATCGCCTTGGCCGCGATCGCGCTTGTAGTGGCTGTCGCGGCGCTGATTGTGGCCCTCACAAACTCCACGCGCACGGCCCCGCCACCCACAACCACGGCGTCCGACCTACACCGCTGCCGAGACGGCCGCTGCCCAACGGCAACTGTGCGACACGTACAAGCTGGCGGCGCGGGCCGTGCAGGTCGACACGAACGGGAGTGACAAAGCGCTCGCCCGCATCGCGACTGACCAACGCTGCCGTCATGCTCGACAACGCAGCCGCCGATCCGGCGCTCGACGCTAAACACCGCGACGCCGCACGCGCACTAGCGACCGCATACCTGACCGACAACGGCGAAGAGCAGCAGTGGCACCGCCACCGACGCCGAGTTCCGGGCCGCACTCGATGACGTCAACGCCAAGGACGCTGTGATGAAAAAGGTATGCGGTGGGGGCTGACCTGCCGAAGGGTACCTGGACAGCGCCACTGGTCGGGCCGTGGTGGCCGGGTCCGTCGACGACCCTCCGCGACGCGGCCCAGCACTGGGCCACATGGTCGACCCAGAAGCAAGAACTGGCTCAGACCCTCCGGCACCAGCGGGAGCTGCTGTCACAGAATCAGGGCAAAACAGCCGAGGATCTGATTTCCCGGTATTTCCAGGGTGAGAAATCCGAGCTGGATAAAGCAGAAAAGTACAAAATAAAAGCAGACGCATTAAATTCCGCTGCCGACGAAATCGATTATCTGCGAAGCCGGTTGACAGAGATAGCGAACGAAGGCAACAAAGAAATAGATGACGTTCTCGCATCGAAAAAACCGCTGCCTGAGAAGTTAGCAGAGATACAGGCGATCCAAGCGCGGTGCAATGCTGATGCGGCGAAGGCATCTGGCGCCGCCGTCAACAAAATCATGGCGGCCACGCAGAAGATCCTCGACGCCGAAGGTATCCATGGAGACGCCCGAACTTGGGCGCGTGAACACGGCTTCAATACCGACGATGTTCCGCCGCCGCGCCAGATCAGCAAGGACGACCTGGATTCGCCACGGGCGGTGGGCGGTGGTACCGGGATGGCCCGCGGTAGCTAGCGGGGAGGCGGCGGGCGTCCGGGTGCTGCCGCCGCCGGCGTCGACTGTCAGGTGTTGGGGCGGGCGGGCTCCGCAGTGGCGGTAGCGCTGGGGTGTCCAGGGTGGTGGCGCGCCGCCGCCAGCTGCAGGTGTGGGCACCGGTGGGCCTGGCAGCGGAGGACCTTTGCCAGCCGGAGCACCAGCCGCGCCGCCGCTGAGCGGTGGTGCGCCTCTGACCGGCGGCAGTGCGCCGATAGCACCGGGAGCGCCGGGCGTGCCTGGCGGGCCCCTGTCGCCAGCTGCCCTTGGGCAGGGCTTTTCGCCAGGGCCGATGGGGCAATCGGTCATGACCGGGATGACGACGGGACAGCCCGCGACTGCCGGTCTGCAATCGTTGTCTGACGGCGCGATGCATGCGATGGAGCCGGGGTCGGTTCCGCCGGCGTCTCCTTCGCTGGCGACGCCGGCAATGTCCGCACCGGCCCTGAGTGGTGGCGAATCATTCACCACGGCACACGTTCCGGTTGATACACCCTCGCCCGGCGCCGCAGCCACACCGACCGGCGGTGACGGCGTTTCGGTCGCGCCTGCGGTGATGACTGGTGGTCCGGTGTCCGCGCCCGCGGCTCCGGCCGTCGCCGGCCCGGCTCTCCCTGCCGGGCCATTGCCGGCCTACGGTTCCGATCTACGTCCACCCATCGTCGCGGCGCCAGCCATGCCCACGGTTCCCTCGGCGCCGGTCTCGGGCGCGCCGGTTCCACCGTCCGCGTCAACGTCTCCGTCGGCAGGCGGCCCGCTGGTCTCTCCGGTCGAGCGGGCAGCGTCAGTGGCTGCGGCTGGCAAGGCCGGCGCGAGCGGGTCAACGATGGCCGGCTCGTCGGCGTTGTCGGCGACAACGGGCGCAGCTGCCGGTGCGGCGGCCGGTAGGGCGGCCGAGCAGCAACGGCTGCAACGGCTCGTCGATGCGGTGGCCCGCCAAGAGCCGCGACTGTCTTGGGCGGCCGGGCTGCGCGACGACGGCACCACCAACCTGGTCACCGATCTCGCTGGTGGCTGGATTCCTCCCCACGTCCGACTTCCCGCCAACGTGACGCTGCTCGAGCCGACTTCACGACGTCGCGACGCCAGTGTGGTCGATTTGCTGGGCGCCGTCGCGGCCGCGGCAGCACACGAGCCCAACGCCTATATAGAGGAACCTGTTTCCGACCCACCCGCGCTGACAGGTGGCCGGACAGCACGCTCCGCCGTGCCCAACGTCGACGAGCTGGGGCCGACCCTGGTGGAAGCTGTCCGCCGTCGTGACGGTCTGCCACGGATCGCACAGGCGGTCGCGGCGCCGGCGACCCGGAATACCGGTGTCGGCGAAAACGAAGCCGAGCTATTGCGCGGAAGCGTCGCGGATATGCAAAGTGCGGTCCTGACCGCGTACCCCCATCACGATCACGCTGCTGTCGGAGATTGGATGCTGCTGGCAGCCATCGAAGCGCTGATTGACGGACATGAATATCTCGCCAATTACCATATGGCCTGGTTTGCCGTAAGCAACCGTCGCGGTGGCTCTCGGGAGCTTGTGACGTGAATACCGGGCCACGCATGCTGTGACAAAATGGTGATGCCGCGTCCGCGCAATGGGTGAACGGCGCAGTTAGGCAGAGTTGAGGTGGGAGCATGGGTGGCGGGGGACACGTCCCGATCAAATCATCTCCAGGGACATATGCTGGGGTGGCTGACGCACCGCCAGTGTCAGGTCCCGGGCCCGCTCCCGTTCCCCCACCCGACCACGCGCCGGCCGGCATTGCTGGCGCACTTTCGGCGTTCTCGAGCAATGCCGATGTTCCCGGCGACGTGCAGTCCAGCACTCTTGAGGACTTAGATCGCCGGATGCGCGCACTCGAGGCTGCGCGCAAATTCCCGGCGCAGGATGGCGAAGCGGCCCAGCAGATGCAAGGTGTGGGCGCGCAGGCGGGCGGCCAGCAGGCTACGCAGATGATCCAGCAGGTGGTCTCGAGCATCACGGGTGCGATCGGTGGCGCGGTTGGTGGACTCATGAAGCCGCTCGAGGAGATTCCGCAACAGGCCATGCAGGCTATGCAGCCGCTGATGAGTGCGCTCCAGCAGGGCCACGGCGCTGCGGGGCTGGCGTCCGACGAGCAGCTTGTGGACAGTCTCGGCGATGAATCCGGTCTCGGCGGCGCCGCCGGTGGTGGTGGTGCCGGCGGGGGCCTCGGCTCCGGCGGTGGCGGCACGGTCCCGGCCGGCTATTTGGGTCCGCCGCCTGTGCCAGCATCCTCTCCGCCCACAACGCCGGCAGCCGCAAAGTCTGTGTCGATGCCACCGGCCGGTGGTACACCACCTGGACCGGGGCCGTCGGGTATGACCGGCATGCCGATGATGCCACCGGGAGCGATGAGCGCTGGCGGCGCTGGGGAGAACAAGGACAAGCCCGCAGAGAAGCGGGTGACGGCCCCCGCGGTGCCCAACGGCCAGCCCGTCAAGGGCCGCATGACCCCCGCGCCGACTGTTCCTGTCACGAAGTCCGGTGAGGACAAGCCGCCCGTGGTCACCCGGTCGCCGCGACGGATTGTGATCATGCCGAGCGACGAAGAGCCGGAGGCATAACACTAGCCGAATCGCCGCGACACTATCGCCGCGTCGCCGGATGCAGCGCGAGAATCCGAACTCAGGTGAATACCGGCAGCGGGGCACCTTGGGCGAGAATCCGATTTGTGGCCCAACCAGCACGTCAGCTCGCGTTGTTCCGCGCGGTGCCGGCAACCGCGGCCTTATCCCGTCCGGCGTTGCGCACCGTAAATGAGGGTCGATTCGAGCGGAATTACGGTGGAAGAATCGTTGAGGGCGATCCACGCCGATCACCGAGGGGTTACTGGGAATGCCGCTGAGCTTGTCCAACCGGGACCAAAATTCCGGCCACCTCTTTTACAACCGGCGGCTGCGCGCGGCAACAACTCGCTTCTCCGCACGAATGAAACACGACGACCGCAAACAGACCGCCGCGATCGTGTTGTCGATGGTGTTGGTGGCCATTGGCGCGGGCTGGATGATGTTGCTCAATGTGCTCAAGCCCACCGGGGTGGTGGGCGACTCGGCGATTATCGGTGACCGCGATTCCGGGGCGATCTACGCACGCATCGACGGTCGACTCTATCCAGCGCTGAACTTGACGTCCGCACGGTTGGTGACCGGGACGACGGGGCAGCCGACGTGGGTGAAGCCCGCCGAGATCGCGAAGTATCCGACCGGGCCGCTGGTAGGCATTCCGGGGGCACCGGCGGCGATGGCGGTGAACAGGGGCGCGGCCTCGGCTTGGTCGGTGTGCGATAGGGCGGGGCGCCCGCGTAGCGGGGATAAGCCGGTGGTGACCTCGATCGCAGGCGCGCTCAGCGGCGATGGCCGCGCCACACCGCTGCACGACGACGCAGGCCTGCTGGTGACGTTCGAAGGCAACACGTATGTGCTGTGGGGAGCCAAGCGCTCCCAGATCGACCCGACCAACAGGGCGGTCACCTTGAGTCTGGGGCTTGACCCGGGAGTGACTGCGCCGGTGGAGATTTCGCGGGCGCTGTTCGACGGGTTGCCCGCGACGGAGCCGCTGCGCGTGCCGCAGGTACCGGAGGCGGGCACCCCGTCAAAGTGGGTGTCAGGCTCGCAGGTGGGTGCGGTCCTGCAGGACCAAACCGCCAGTGGGGGAAGCCAGTTCTATGTCTTGCTGCCCGACGGGGTGCAGAAGATCAATAGTTTCGTGGCCGACCTGCTACGCAGCGCCAACTCCTACGGGGCGACGGCGCCGCGGGTGGTAAGCCCCGACGTGCTGGTCAACATTCCCGATGTGACCTCGCTGCCGGTCGACTACTACCCGAAGGGACGGCTGAACTTCGTTGACCCCTCGGCAAATCCGACCACCTGCGTCGGGTGGGAGAAGGCGTCGACGGACCCCCAGGCCCGCGTCGCCATCTACAACGGGCGGGGGCTTCCGGTGCCCGCGTCGATGGACAACCGGATCGTGCACCTGGTGCGTGATGACCGCGATCCGGCATCGGTGGTCGCCAACCAGGTGCTGGTGTTGCCGGGCGCGGCAAACTTTGTGACGTCGACCAGCGGTGTGATCACCGCCTATTCCCGCGAGTCGTTGTTCTGGGTGTCGGACAACGGTGTGCGATTCGGGATCGACGCCGACGAGGCAACCCTGCGCGCGCTGGGGCTCGATCCGGCTGCGGCGGTGCAGGCGCCGTGGCCGCTGTTGCGGACCTTTGTTGCGGGACCGGCTTTGTCGCGGCAGGCGGCGCTGTTGGCTCGCGACACTGTCCCCGTGCTCGGGCAGGCGACCGTGGTGACGACGACTGCGAAAGCCGGAGGCTAACGAACGTGTCCAAGAGGTCGTTCCCCGTCAACCGTGTCAAGATCGAGCCGCCGAAACCGGTTCGGGTGGCGCCGGCTGCGCCGATAGCCCTGCCGGAACGCGAGCCACGCAACATTTGGGTGATGATCGGCGTGCCGGCGCTGATCATCGCGCTGATCGGCACGATCGTCATGCTCTATGTGTCCGGTGTGCGCAGCTTGTCGACCGGCTTCTTTCCGCTGATGGGGATCGGCGCGTTCAGCATGCTGGCGTTTTCCGGGCGGTTTGGGCGGGCGCGCAAAATCACCTGGGGCGAAATGGAAAAGGGCCGCCGCCGCTATCTCCGCGACCTCGATGTCACCCGCGATGAGATCCAGACCGCGGTATGTGCACAGCGCCAATGGCAGCAGTCGGTGCACTTCGATCCACGGGGGCTCGGGGCGATCATCGGCGGACCGCGGATGTGGGAACGCGGCCGCGGCGACGTGGACTTCCTGGAGGTACGGGTGGGGACGGGCGTTCAGCACGCCCCGGATTCGGTGTTGTCGGTGACGTGGCCCGACATCGCCTCCGACGAGGAACTCGAGCCTGTCACCGGGCAAGCGTTGCGCGATTTCATCTTGGAACAGCGCAAGATTCGGGATATCGCTAAAGTGTTGAACCTGCGGTCGGCGCCCGGGTTCAGCTTCGTGAGCGAGGACCTCGATCGGGTCCGGTCCCTGATGCGTTCGGTGTTGTGCTCGCTGGCAGTGTTTCACAATCCGCGCGACGTGAAGTTGATGGTCGTGACGCGCAACCCCGAAGTGTGGTCGTGGATGGTGTGGCTGCCACACAACTTGCACGACGAACTGTTCGATGCGTGCGGGTGGCGGCGTCTGATATTCGCCACACCCGAGGAGTTGGAAGAGGCCTTGGGCGCTGAGCTGCACATGAAGGGTAAGCGTGGCGCGTGGACGCCACTCGCGGCGGCCAGCCCGACCGCGATGGGTTCGGCACTGGAAACCGGGCATGGCACTGACGCGGTACATCTGGGACCGCACCTGGTGATCGTCGACGACAACACCGGCAGTCCGGATGCGTGGGAGAGCGTGGTCGGGCAGGTCGGCAAGGCGGGAATTACTTTGCTGCGCATAGCGTCTCGGGTGGGTACCGGCGTCGGATTCGGCGATGACCAGGTTCTTGAGATGGCTGAACACAAGGGCCCGGCAAGCGCTTCGGCTCCGGTCAAAGCCGGCAGGAACGGCGCCGACGCCGACGACGATGACGGGCGCCCAGCGCCGTTGCTGCGTGTGCGCGGCAAGTTTTTCGCCCATGCCGATCAGCTGTCGATACCGCGGGCCTACCGGTATGCCCGGGCGATGGCGCGGTGGTCACCCACAAGCCGCAGCGAGATCGCTGACTCCGCCAGCGGCGCCGCCGAGCTGCTGCGGGCGCTGGGAATCGGCGACCCACGTGAATTGGATGTTGATCGCCTGTGGGCCGAACGGCGCGGCCGGGGCGACGAGCGATGGTCGGAAATCCCGGTCGGCGCCAAACCGAACGGCGAGCTGCAAAACATCATCATCCGCGCAAAAGACTTCGGTGGCTTCGGGTTTCACTCGGTGGTCATCGGTACCAGCGGCTCAGGCAAATCGGAGTTCTTCCTGTCGTTGGTTTACGGAATCGCGCTGACGCACTCGCCGGAGGCGTTCAACGTCGTCTTCGTCGACATGAAGTTCGAATCGGCGGCCCAGGACATCCTCGGCATTCCCCACGTGGTGGCCGCGCTATCCAACCTTGGTAAGGACGAGCGGCATCTGGCGGAACGGATGCGCCGGGTGATCGACGGCGAAATCAAACAGCGCTATGAACTGTTCACCTCGGTCGGTGCGCGCGACGCCAACGACTACGAAGAGATCCGACTTGCCGGGCGTGATCTGCCGCCCGTGCCGGTACTGCTGGTGATCGTCGACGAATATCTGGAGTTGTTCGCCAATCACGAGAAGTGGATCAACCTCATCATCCACATCGGTCAGGAAGGCCGCGGCGCCAACGTCTTCTTCATGTTGGGCGGACAGCGGCTGGACCTGTCGTCGCTGCAAAAAGTCAAGTCCAATATCGCATTTCGGATCGCGTTGCGCGCCGAGTCGGGCGACGACAGCCGCGAGGTGATCGGCTCGGACGCCGCCTACCATCTGCCGTCGAAAGAAAACGGCTTCGCGCTGTTGAAGGTGGGGCCGCGTGATCTCGAGCCGTTCCGCTGCTTTTACCTGTCCGCGCCATTCGTGGTGCCCAAGACAAAAGAAATGTCCACCACGGTCGATATGACCTTAACGAAGCCGCGGCTGTACAACTGGCAATACCAGCCGCTGGACGCTGCCGACGCCGCGGCATTGGAAGCGGCCGCCGCCGTCGACACCGAGCCTGACGAATTCCTTTACCACGATGACGGTTTCAAACGGAAGAAGATCGTGGACGTGCTGAGGGAGTCGCTGCACAATGTGCCGCACCGGTCACCGCGCCGGCCATGGCTAGAACCGCTCGAGGCCCCCGAGCCGGTCGACGCTCTGGTAGCTGCGTACCGCGGCAAGCCATGGCATTCCGACTACGGTCATAACTCGGGTCTGATGTTTCCGGTGGGCGTAATGGACATCCCCGAGGAATCCAAGCAAGTCGTGTACGCGATCGACGCGCTGCGCAGCAACATCATCGTGGTCGGCGCCAAACAGCGCGGCAAGACGACAACCCTGATGACCCTTATGTGTTCTGCGGCAACGATGTACAGCCCATCGCGGGTGACGTTCTTTTGCGTCGGCGGGGCGACCCTGGCGCAGGTCGCCTCACTGCCGCACGTCACCGACATCGTGTCCCCGAAGGACTACGAAGGTATCGAGCGCATCTTGAGCAGCATGGACGCGCTGATCGATGCGCGCGAGGACGCGTTTCGGCGCGCCAAAATCGATCTCGATGGATTCCGCGAGCGCCGGTTCGGGCCGGGCAGTGATGGACTGGGGGGCACCGACCCCAATGACCCGTTCGGCGATGTCTTTGTGGTGCTGGACGATTACGACGGCCTGTACGCGATGGACAACCTTCTGGGCGATCGCATCATCTCGTTGAGCAGCCGCGGCCCCGAGTACGGGGTGCACGTGATGTGCAGCGCCGGGGGCTGGATTCACGGGCAGAGGCAAAGCCTGCTGCAGAACGTGACCGCGCGAATCCAGTTGCGGCTGGCCGACCCCAGCGAAAGCCAGATGGGACACTCGTCGCTCGAGTCGCGCGAAGCGGCCCGACGAACCTTGAACCGCCCGGGTTTCGGCTTGACGGATAGCCTCCACGAGTTGCGAGTGGGTGTGCCCGCGCTGGTCGACCCTGCCACCGGCACGCCGGTGGAGGTCACCGATGTCGGCGCCCGGATCGCCGAGGTCGCCGGTGTGACCAAGCACGCAAATCTGCAGCGGCTGCCGCAGCGCGTGGAATTGCAGGCGATCCTCGCGTACGAAGCAGCGCACCCCAGCGGGGACGATCTGTCGATCGCGTTTGCAATCGGCGAGCGCCACCAACTGGGTCCGGTGCCGATCCGGCTACGGGAAAGCCCGGGATTGGTAATTCTGGGCAGGCAAGGCTGCGGCAAGACCACGGCGCTGATGGCCATTGGTGAGGCGGTGATGAGCCGGTTCAGCCCGCAGGAGGCCCAACTAACGCTGATCGATCCCAAAACCGCCGCGCACGGGCTGCGAGATCTGCACGGGCCGGGTTATGTGCGTGCCTATGCCTACGACCAAGATGAGATCGACGAGGTGATCACCGAACTGGCTCAACAGATCTTATTGCCACGGCTACCTCCCAAGGGTTTGAGCCAAGAGGAGCTGCGCGCGCTCAAGCCGTGGGAAGGGTCTCGGCATTTCGTGCTCATCGACGATGTCCAGGATCTACGCAAGGAGCAGAGTTACCCGGCCAAGCCGCCCGTGGGTGCGGCGCTGTGGATGCTGATGGAACGCGCCCGACAGATCGGCGTGCATGTGTTCATTACGCGCAATAGCGCGAACTTTGCGACGCTGCAAATGGATCCGTGGATCAGGTTCCAGACCTCGGCGAAAGTGGCCCAGCTGTATATGGATAACGACCCGCAAAACAGAATCAATCGGTTGGTCCGCGCCCAAGCGTTGCCGCCGGGACGGGGTCTGCTGCTGAGCGCCGACGAAGCCGTCGAAGGAATTTTGGTTGGGCTGCCGTCAACTGGCTCCCCGCAATAATCCGCGCGCTCAGCGCCCAGGGCCGGGAGGCCCGGCGAAGGCCTGCGCGATGGTCAGCCAGTGCTGCGCATCGGGCCCGTCTGCCCTGACGTCCAAAGTGGACAAGGCGCGCCGCTGGGTGACCAGGAAGCAGAAGTCCTCGGCGGAGCCGGTGACCCGCTGAGCGGCATCGGACGGTCCCCACGACCAGATATCGCCGCCGGGTCCCCGCAGCTCGACCAGGAACGGCTCGCTCGGCGGAGCCAGGTTGTTGACGAAGAACGCGTAATCGCGGGTCCGCACGCCAAGATGCGCGATGGACCGCAACCGGTCGGTGGCGGGCCGTTGGAGACCAAGGGCGTCGGCGACGTCGAGGCCGTGCGCCCAGGTCTCCATCAACCGCGCGGTGGCCATCGACGCCGCGCTCATCGGCGGCCCGAACCACGGCAATTTGCGGCCTTCCGGGACCGTCAGCAGCGCGTCGTGCAGGCGCGCGCGGGTCGCCCGCCATTCGGCGAGCAGCTCGGTCGGCCCAACCAGCGCCAGCTCCTCGGCGCCCGCGTCGACGAAGCCGCCAGGATCGGCTGCCGCCGCGGCCAAGGCCTCGGCGAACCCCGCCTCGTCGGTGATCGACGTCAGCGCGACCCGGTCGGTCCATAACAGGTGCCCGATCTGGTGTGCGATGGTCCAGCCCGGCGCGGGCGTCGGATCGGCCCAGCGGTCAGCGGGAACTGAGGTCACCAACGCGTCGAGGTCGTCGCTTTCGGCACGCAGGTCAGCCACGATTGGTCCGGGTCCGGCCATCATTGCCTCGCGGGCTCTCGGCGGGCGACGGTGGCGTGCACCAGCAGCCCGATCAGGTAGAGCACCGACCCGAACACCACGAACAAGGGCGCGTGGCCGTCGTCGGGAATCAATGCCGCAGCCGCGGTGATCGAGACGATGAACGCCACCCAGAACAGCGCATCCTGCACGGCGAAGACGTGTCCGCGAAGAGCGTCGTCGACGTCGATCTGGATGGCGGAATCGGCGCACAGCTTGATCACCTGGCCGGATATTCCGAGGAAAAAGCTGCACGTCACCATGGTCGGCAGCACCAGCCCGGCGGCGGCGACCTGGATGATCGCGGACGCCACCAACGCACCATTGGCCGTGGCATAGCGCCCCCACCGGCGCACCGAAGACGGGGTCAGCACGGTGGCCAGGAAGGAGCCCAGCCCCGACGCACCGAAAAACAGCAGCGCGGTACCCAATCCGCTGATCGCCGGGTTTTTCAAATGGTGGACCAGCACCAGCAGCAGCAGCGAGTTGATGCCGACCACCATCCGGTGGGCGGCCAGGCCGGACAATGTCCCGGCGACCGTCGGGCGTTGCAGCACCGTGCGCGCCCCGTGCAGCCAGCCCATGATCACCGCGTAGGCGGCCGAGCCGTGGATCGCCCGACGGGAGTCATCCGGGCCCAGGACGCGGGGGGCGAACCGCCACGACAGCAGCAACGCAATCAACACCGGAACCGCGACCAGGAAGACGATGGCCGAGGAGCCCCGATCGCCGGGCCCGAGAATCAAGCGCGGCACGAGCATGAAGTTGGCGCCCAGGAAGGCCAGGACCGCACCCAACGCGGTGGCCACCGAGTTCATGGTCACGACTTCTTCGCGCGGTACCACGTCGGGCAGCGCCGCCGACAAACCGGACATGACAAACCGGGACAGGCCGTTGGTCAGCAGCGCTGCAATCAGCAGCGGTAATTCGCCGGCGCCGACGGCCAGAATCGCGCCGATCCCGGCAACCAGGACCAGGCGGCCCGCGTTCGCGCCGACGAGCACCAGCCGTCGATCCCATCGGTCCATCAGCGCCCCGGCGAAGGGGCCCAGCAGCGAGTAGGGCAGGAACAGCACCGTGAAGGCGCGCGCGATCGCCATCGGGTCGGCGGCTCGGTCGGGATTGAAAAGCAGCGCTCCCGCCAGCCCCGCTTGGAACAGCCCCTCACCGAACTGACTCGCCATGCGTACCTGCAGCAGTCGCCAGAAATCGGGCATGCCGCGCACCGACCGCCACAGGTGGACGGGTGCGCGCGCGTGCATCCGGGATCCGGTCACAGAACCAACTTCCAACGATCGGGCGCGCTTGGGGCTGCGCCGCCCCACCACAGTACAAATATTTATGCGGCGTCATCGTTTAACCCAGTGCCGTCGTCGCGGGGTGCCATGATGGTGGGGTGTCCCCGCACGAAGACCCAGAGGACCACGTCGCACCCGCCGCGCAGCGGGTCCGCGCGGGTACGTTGCTGCTGGCCAACACCGATCTTCTCGAGCCGACATTCCGGCGCAGTGTGATCTACATCGTCGAGCACAACGACGGCGGGACTTTGGGCGTTGTGCTCAACCGCCCCAGCGAGACCGCGGTCTATAACGTGCTGCCGCAGTGGGCCAAACTGTCGACGAAGCCGAAGACGATGTTCATCGGCGGGCCGGTGAAGCGCGACGCGGCGCTGTGTCTGGCCACGCTGCGGGTGGGGGCAGATCCGGACGGCGTGCCGGGCCTGCGGCATGTGGCCGGCCGGATGGTGATGGTCGACCTGGACGCCGAACCCGACCTGATCGCGCCGCTGGTCGAGGGGGTGCGCATCTTCGCCGGGTACTCCGGCTGGACCATCGGTCAGCTGGAGGGCGAGATCGAGCGCGACGATTGGATTGTGTTGTCGGCGTTACCCTCTGACCTTCTGGTCGGGCCCAGGACCGACCTGTGGGGACAGGTGTTGCGTCGACAACCGCTGCCGCTTGCGCTGCTTGCGACCCACCCGATCGACATCAGCCGCAACTAGGACCGCTCCTCCGCCACGGGTAGTTCCTCAACCTGTTGGCGGCCGAGCCTGCTGGCGATCACCGAGCACACGACCAGTTGGATCTGGTGAAAGAGCATCAGCGGCAACATGCTCAATCCGACTGTGGCGGAAGGGAACAGCACCAGCGCCATCGGAAGTCCGGATGCAGGCTCTTTTTCGAGCCGCAGAACAGCAGCACGATCTTGTCGCCGCGGTCGAGCCGGCTCAGCCGTCCGGCAACGCTGGTGAAGACCAGCACCACCGCGAGCAGCACGGTGGCGACGACGGCGACCGTGACCAACTGCCACACATCGACGCTGACCCAAATTCCCTCCACCATGCCCATCGAGAAAGCCGTCTACACCACCAGCAGAATGGAGCCGCGATCGACCACCTTGAGCAGTGCCGCGTACCGGGTCACCGCCGCGGCGATCCATGGCCGCGCCAGCTGTCCCGCTGCGAACGGCAGCAGCAGCTGCAGCACGATGTCGCGGATCGCGCTGCCGGTGACCCGAGGCGCGCCGGCGGTGTTCATCAACAGCATCACCAGCAGCGGGGTCAGCACCACGCCAAGGATGTTGGACAGCGATGCGCTGACGATGGCCGCGGGGACGTGGCCGCGCGCGATCGAGGTGAACGCGATCGAGGACTGCACTGTCGACGGGACAGGCACAAAAACAGCACCCCGTAGAACAGATCGATGGTCAGCACCGAGGGCACCAACGCTCGGCAGGCCAGCCCGAGGATCGGGAAGATTACGAACGTGGTGGCCAGCACCAGCAGGTGCAATCGCCATTGCCGCACCCCGTGCCAGGCTTGCTGCGGCGACAACCGCGTGCCGTAGAGGAAGAACAGCAAGGCGATCGCCGCTTTTGCCGCGACGGACACGGCCTCGCCGGCGGACCCGTGGGCCGGCAGGAGGGCGGCAAGAGCCACCGTCGCCGCCAGTGCCAGCAGAAAGCCGTCGACCGGTATCGCTCTAAGCTGCTTCAGCACGACGTTCGGAGCAGGAAGTTCAGCGGCAGGACAGGATGCAGCCGGCGCAGTTGCCCGCGCAATCGTCCTGCCAATCGACCCCAGTCGCCTCCCGGCGCAGTGCGAATCGCGCGCTCTGCCAGGAGCCGGCGGCCAGCGTGCCCAATGCACCGGCGACACAAACGATCACCACCACCAGAGCGGTGTGCGGGGACGCGATCAGTGCTACCAGCCCGCCGGCGGCCAGCATTATCGCGGCCGCCAACTGTGTGGGCGCCATGGCACGCAGCGCGAGTGCAGTGGTATCTACCGGACTTGGAACCGGGCCATGGGAGAGCGACCAGGTCCCGAATCCGGCGGACACCACCGCCGCACATACGCACAGCACGCCCGCGATCAACATGGGCTCACAATACGAGTCCGGCGGTGGATCGGCATGCCCGGCTCGGCCGGCGGCGCCCTACCGGCGCCGGATCACAATCAGTGCGGGGACCCCAGCAGGTTCAGGTGCAGGTTGGGCAGCGGAGGCAGCCCTGGCACCAGTGACAGCAGGTTGGGCGACGGCTGTTGTTGGGCGGGCTGCTGGGCTGCCATGGGCGACGGCGCCGCGGGCGGCGTCTGCGCGGGGGGTCCGGCCGGCGCCGCGGGGGGCGGCTGCGCGGGGAGTCCGACCGGCGCCGGCGTCGGGGCCGGAACCGGTGTCGCTGCCCCGGGTGTGGTCACCCGGAAGCCGTTGATGATGGCGTCGGTCGCGGGGCCATCGGCAACCGCTTGTGCAGCGTCGGTGGTCACCGCGAAGGACACCAGGTACTTGTCGGACCCGGACGTAGCGACGACGTTGCGCCGCGAGGTGTTCAACGTCATGTCGTTTTGGCGGTAGGTGCCCTCGATGATCGACGACGGGAAGCCGCCGAAATCAGCCTGGGAGGCGTTGGTCGTCTGCCACGCGGGCAGTTGCTGGCTGTCCACGAAGCCGTGCGTCATGGCCTCTCGGGGATCGAAGTTGCCGACCAGCTTGTACACCACCACCTGCGCGTTCGACGTGTACAGGCTGCTGCCGAGCCGGTCCGCGATCACCGCGAACGCATCGGGCACATTGGGATCCGGAACCCGGGTCCAGCGCGGCGGGACCGGCAGGGTGATGTCCAGCGCCTTGAACCCGTCGGGTTTCTGCGCCACCAGCTTGACGCCTTTGGACTGCAGGTAATCCCGCAGCGTGCCGGAAACCGGGGTGGTCACCGTCGGCGGAAGCGGCGCCGCGGCGGCCGCCCCGGGTGCGAGGGGTGCAGTAGCAGGAGCAGCCGAGGAGGCCGGATAGGACGCCGACGGGGGGGCGACGGCGCTGTTGCCGTTGACGCCGCCGGCCGGTGCCACTGGGGCCACGGCCGGGACACCAGGCACAGCGGGAGCGGGGGGTGCTGGAACCAGAGGATCCGCCGACGCGGTGGCGCCCGCGAAAGCGGTGACACCGATCACCCCGGCGACCAGACCCCCTCCGAGTACCCGCCACGTACGGGCAAGCTCAATCATCTGCGTCGACCCTTCCGAATATCCGGGCACCGGCGCCCGGCGCTAGAGGGTGACTGTAACCAGTGGTCAAACCGGCTGAACAGGCTTGAAATAGACCTGGGATGAAGCTCTGATCGGTGCGCAACGGAACCGAGATCAACCTGTGCCCGACGGACCCGGCGCGTCGCCCTTATACCCTGTTTGACGTGACCGAATCTGCTCAGCCGGACTCCGACGCGCCGCCCTACCGCTACACAGCGGAGTTGGCGAGCCGCATCGAAAGCAGCTGGCAGCAGAATTGGACCCGGCTAGGCACGTTCAACGTGCCCAACCCGGTCGGCGATTTGGCTCCGACGGACGGTGCCGGGGTGCCCGACGACAAATTGTTCGTCCAGGACATGTTCCCGTATCCATCCGGTGACGGACTCCACGTCGGACACCCGCTGGGCTACATCGCGACCGACGTGTACGCACGGTATTACCGAATGAACGGCCGTAATGTGCTGCACGCGTTGGGGTTCGACTCCTTCGGGCTGCCCGCCGAGCAATACGCCGCGCAAACCGGCACCCACCCGCGCACCAGGACCGACGCCAATATCGAGAACTTCCGCCGCCAACTGGGCCGGCTGGGTCTCGGCCATGACAGCCGACGAAGCTTCTCGACCACCGACGTCGAGTTCTACAAGTGGACCCAGTGGATCTTTCTGCAGATTTACAACGCCTGGTTCGACACCACGGCCAACAAGGCGCGCCCGATCGCCGAACTGATCGCCGAATACGATTCCGGTGCACGACAGCTCGAGGACGGGCGGGACTGGGCCAGGCTGTCGGCGGGGGAGCGGGCCGACGTCATCGACAGCCGCCGGCTGGTGTATCGGGCAGACTCCATGGTCAATTGGTGCCCGGGCCTGGGCACGGTGCTGGCCAACGAAGAGGTCACCGCCGACGGCCGCAGCGACCGCGGCAACTTCCCGGTATTCCGGAAACGGTTGCGGCAGTGGATGATGCGGATCACCGCCTATTCCGACCGACTGCTCGACGACCTTGACCTGCTGGACTGGCCGGACCAGGTCAAAACCATGCAGCGCAACTGGATCGGCCGCTCCACCGGCGCGACGGCGCTGTTCGCGGCGACCACTACCCTCGGCGATCCGGCGGCGCCAACGATCGATATCGACGTGTTCACCACCCGGCCCGACACCCTGTTCGGTGCCACCTACCTGGTGCTGGCCCCCGAACACCACCTGGTCGACGATCTGGTCGGCACCGCTTGGCCGGATGCAACCGATCCCCACTGGACCTATGGCGCCGCCACACCAGCCGAGGCGGTCGCGGCCTACCGCCGCGCGATCGCGGCCAAGTCCGACCTGGAGCGGCAGGAGAGCAGGGAAAAGACCGGCGTCTTTCTGGGCAGTTATGCGACCAACCCGGCCAACGACAAACCGGTGCCGATCTTCATCGCCGACTACGTTTTGGCCGGGTATGGCACCGGGGCGATCATGGCAGTCCCCGGTCACGATCAGCGGGACTGGGATTTCGCCCACGAGTTTCACCTGCCGGTTCTGGAAGTGATTGCCGGCGGGGACATTTCAGAGGCCGCGCATGCCGGCGACGGCGTGCTGGTGAACTCCGATTACCTCGACGGGATGAACGTCGCAGCGGCTAAGGAGGCCATTACCGCGCGCCTTGAGGCCGAAGGCCGCGGCTGGGCCCGCATCGAATTCAAACTGCGTGACTGGCTTTTCGCGAGGCAGCGGTATTGGGGCGAACCGTTCCCCATCGTCTACGACAGCGACGAGCGCCCGCATGCGCTCGACGAGGCCGCGCTGCCCGTTGAACTGCCCGATGTAGCGGACTATTCACCGGTGTTGTTCGACCCCGACGACGCCGACAGCGAGCCGTCGCCGCCGCTGGCCAAGGCGACCGACTGGGTGCATGTGGAGCTGGATCTGGGCGACGGCATGCAGCCCTACAGCCGCGACACCAACGTGATGCCAAATTGGGCCGGTAGCTCCTGGTATGAACTGCGCTACATCGATCCGCATAACTCAGAACGGTTCTGCGCCAAGGAAAACGAGTCCTACTGGATGGGTCCGCGGCCGGCTGAGCACGGCCCGAACGATCCCGGCGGCGTCGACCTCTACGTCGGCGGTGCCGAACACGCGGTGCTGCACCTGCTGTATGCGCGGTTTTGGCACAAGGTCTTGTACGACCTCGGTCACGTCAGCTCCGCGGAGCCCTACCGCAGGCTGGTCAACCAGGGCTACATTCAGGCCTTCGCCTACACCGATGCTCGCGGGTCGTATGTACCGGCCAGTGAGGTGATCGAGCGCGGCGACCGGTTCGTCTATCCGGGACCCGACGGTGAAGTCGAAGTCTTTCAGGAATTCGGGAAAATCGGTAAGAGCCTGAAGAATTCGATATCACCCGACGAAATCTGCGACGACTACGGCGCGGACACGCTGCGGGTGTACGAGATGTCGATGGGCCCGTTGGAAGCCTCCCGGCCGTGGGCCACCAAGGACGTCGTGGGCGCGCACCGCTTTCTGCAGCGGGTATGGCGGTTGGTGGTCGACGAGCAGACCGGCGAAACCCGAGTGGACGATGCGTCCGGCCAACAAGAGCTGGACACCGACACCCTGCGGGCGCTGCACCGCACCATCGCCGGAGTCGCCGAAGACTATGCCGCGCTGCGGAATAACACCGCGGCGGCCAAGTTGATCGAGTACACCAACCACCTCACCAAAAAGCACCGTGTCTCGGTGCCGCGCGCGGCGGCCGAGCCGCTGGTGCTGATGCTTGCGCCGCTGGCCCCGCATCTGGCCGAGGAGCTGTGGCTGCGGCTGGGCCACACCACGTCGTTGGCGCACGGCCCGTTCCCAGAATCCGATCCCGCGTATCTCGTCGACGACACCGTCGAATACCCGGTACAGGTCAACGGCAAAGTGCGGGGCCGGGTGATGGTGGCCGCCGACGCCGACGACGACACCGTGAAGGCGGCCGCCCTGGCCGACGACAAGGTCCGGGCTTTCTTGGCGGGCGCCGCGCCGCGCAAGGTGATCGTGGTCGCCGGCCGGCTGGTCAACTTGGTCGTTTAGTGCCGGCCGGGCCGGACGACGACCTCGTGGACTTGACCGTCGAGTGGGGTAGCCACCACGTTGGCGACCACCTCAGCGACGGTTTCGGGCCGCAAGAACTTGGCGGGGTCGTACTCGCCGCCCTCGAATGCGACCAGTTCGCGCTGCATGTCGGTATCGGTGCGGCCCGGGTACACCGTGGTGACCCGCAGATCGGGCTCGTCGCCGCGCAGAGAGTCGGCGAACGCGCGTAATGCGAACTTGCTCGCCGAGTAGGCGGCCATGCCCGGCGAGACGGTGCGTCCTGATCCGGAGTTGATGAACACCACCTTGCCGCGGGCACTTCGCAGCGCCGGGAGCAGCGCTAGCGTAAGTGCCACCGCTCCAAAGACATTCACGTCGAAGGTGGCGCGCCATTCGTCGACGTGTGACTCGCAGACACGGCCGGGAACTGAGACCCCCGCGTTGTGCACCAGCACGTCGAGTTCGTCGACGACTTCGCAGCTGGCGTCGATGGTGTCGGTGTCCGTCAGATCAAGCGGAAAGGTGGTGGCCCCGAGCCGGTCCGCGACGGCGTCGAGCCGGGCGGAGGGCCGGCCGCCCAACAGCAGGGTGTGCGTGGGGGCCAGTGCCGTGGCGATGGCCGAGCCGATACCGCCGGCAGCGCCGGTGATGAGTGCAGTTGGCATGCACGCCAGCTTACTGGCGCCGTGAATCTTATTGGGTGGCAGGCGCTTTCACGTCAGACACCGGTTCACCTGAGCCCAGCCGTTGCAGCGGCGCCAGCGCCTTGGTCAGGGTGTTCAGGTCGGATTCGGGTAGTTGGCTGAGCATCGCGGCCAGCGCCGCGCGCCGGTTGGCCAGTGATTCGCCGTGCACCGCCCGCCCACGCGGGGTGATGTCGACCAGCACGGCACGCAGGTCAGATGGGTCGCGCGAGCGTTTCACCAGGCCAATCTTTTCCAGCCGGCGAATCGCCACGGTGGTGGTGGGAGTCCGCACCCGTTCGTGTGCGGCTAGGTCCGTCATCCGGATGGGGCCCTGATCGAGCAACGTAACCAGGATGGAAAGCTGCGCCAGCGTCAATTCATTGGCGGCGGCGGCCGCGCTGGGATCGCCGCGGCGCAGCACCGTGAACAGCTTGGACAACGCACGGTGCAGCCCCTCTGCAAGCTCGGTCACCTCGCGCCCAGTGGATTCGCTGTCCGCCATAAGTCGGCAGTCTAACCCGACACGCGCTGCGTTGAAGGGACCTAGCGCAGGCTAGTTTTAGATCGTCAAAGTACTTGGGACAAAAACCGCTGTAGCCGCTCTGTCTGCGCGTCCTCGAAGATCTGCTCAGGAGGACCGGATTCCACGACCTTGCCGTGATCCATGAAAACGACGGTGTCTGACGTCGACCGGGCAAACCCCATTTCATGGGTGACGACCAGCATCGTCATGCCGCCGGCGCCGAGGTCGGCGATAAGTTGCAGAGCTCCTTTGACCATTTCCGGATCCAGTGCTGAGGTCGCCTCGTCGAAGAACATCACCTGCGGAGCCATGGCCAGCGCCCGAGCGATCGCGACCCGTTGTTGTTGGCCACCGGACAGCATGCTCGGGCGGGCACCGGCCTTGTGCTTCAGGCCAACTCGGTCCAGTTGAGTCAACGCGAGGTCCCGAGCCGCGTCGGCAGACAAGCCCCGCAATTTGCAGGGCGCGAGCGCAACATTCTTCAGGATGCTGAGATGTGGGAAAAGATTGAAATGCTGGAACACCATGCCGATGCGCTGGCGGAGCTCGTCGGGATCGTCGCGCAACACCGACCGGCCGTCCAGCAGGATGTCGCCGCTATCGGGCTCATACAGCCGGTTCAGGGTGCGCAGCACCGTTGACTTACCCGAGCCGGACGGTCCGATCAGGGCTACTGTGCTGCCCGCGGGGGCCTCTATGTCGACGCCGCGCAGCACCTTCGTCCCGCCGAGAGTTTGGTGAATATCCCTGGCCGCCAACGACACTGACGCCCGCCCTGCAGTGTCGGCGGTCACGTGATGCCCTGACCGAATGTAGACGTGACCATATCCGAATGCTCGTCTGGCTCCGTTGCCCCACGGCCGCGGCGAAGCCGGGCGTCGATGTAGTTCACCAAATGCGTTAACGGAATAGTCAATATCAGGTAGAAGAAACCGGCGGCCACTAGCGGCGACAAATTGCCGGTCTGCGCATTGAGGTCGCGGCCCACCTGAAACAGCTCTCGCTGTTGGGCGACCAAGCCCAGGAAGTACACCAGCGCGGAGCCCTTCAGCAGCGCGATGGCCTGATTGACCAGTGCCGGCAGCACCCGTCTTATTCCCTGCGGCACCACCACCAACCGCATCGCCATCGGGTAGCTGAATCCAAGGGCACGAGAGGCTTCCAATTGGCCGGGGTCGATACTTTGAATACCGGAGCGCAGAATCTCGCCGATGTAGGCGGCGGCCATCAACCCCAATGCGGCGATGCCCAGCGGGTAGGGGTTGTTGTGCGTCAGCCCGCTCACCAACGGCCCAACGCCCAACCCCACGAGCAGGATGATGACTGCCTCGGGAAGACCGCGGAAGATGTCGGTGTACACCCGGGCCGGCCAGCGCAGCCAGCGTGAACGTGACATCCCTGCCATCGCCAGCACCATGCCAAGCGCCAGCCCGATGACGAGGGCACTGTTCGTCAGGATCATCGTGTTGGGCAGCCCGGTGGTGAGCAGAATCGGGACGGCTTGTCGGTACATATCCCAGTCGAAGAAGGAGTCTTTCAACTGGGCCATCATCGACTCGGGCGCGGCCGGTGCCACCGGTTTGCGATCTTGGCGCGCGGCGATCGCGGCGAAATCCGGCAGGTTTGGAGCAGGGGAGGCCTTCGACCCGGGCTTCCAGCCAGGCGGCAGCGTCCGCGGCACCCACTGGCAGTACAGCTTCGCCCAGGTACCGTCGGCGATGACGGCGTCGAGCCCGGAGTTCAGCGCATCGACCAGCGGCTGATTGTCTTTGGCGACCGCATAGGCGACGAAATTGCCTTGGCTGAAAGTGTTCGCGACGAGCACCACAGGGTCGCCGGGTCGCATGACGGTCGACGCCAGAGTTGCCGGCGCGACCCACGCGTCGAGCTGGCGGGCCTTGAGGCTGGCGTACAGGGTGGCGAAGCCGGGGTACTTCACCGGTTGCAGGTGCAGACCGTCGACGACGTAGGCCTCCTCGACGGTGCCCTGGACCACGCCGATTCGCTGGCCGGCAGAGAGATCACTGAACTTAGTGATCGCGGAGCCCACCGGCACCACGAGCGAGTAGTACCCGAAGTCGTAGCCGTTCGTGAAGGCGACGGTGCGCCGCCGCGCGTCAGTGGCTTTGATCGCCGACGAGCCGACGTCGAAGCGCCGGGACGCCACCTGGGCGAGCAGCCCGGAGAAGTCGGTGGCGAAGAAGCGCAGTTGCAGGCCCAGCTTGTCGGCGATGGCATGCAACAGCTGGTTGTCGAATCCGGTGAACTCTCCGGCGGCGTTGACGCAGACGTTCGGCGGGGCATCCGACAGCGTGCCGACGGTCAGCACGCCTGGCGTGCCGAGTCCCAGTGCGCCGATGTTCACGGCGCTCAGCGGCGCAACGGTAGCCGTCGTGTGGTCGTCGTCAAGGCCCACGCCGTGGGTCCGGGTCAGGTCTTTCGGTAAGGCGCTCGCATTGTCCAACCCGGGTGGCGCACATTGGTTCATCGGAGGGCGTCGCCGTGACTGGTGCAGCCAACACCAGGCCGCACACCATCAGGATTGTCGCGGTCAGTCCGAGCAGCTTTCGGCCGCGCTTGGCGCGCCGGCCCACGCAGAACTCATCACCGATACCGTAACGAGCGGGGGCCGACCCGGCCTGTTTTAGAGCGCGATCGACGGCTCGGGAAGGGCCGCATCGGCTGCGGCGGGCACCCGGAGCGGGCCGGGGATCTCGATCTCCGGGGTCTCGGCGGGGGTGAACACTCTGCGCCGAAACAGTTCGGCCAGCATCATTTCCGCCATCCGGCAAGAGCGGCCGACGCAGGCGGCCCGCGCACTTTCCGGGTCATGACGGTGGATTGCGGAGTTCTCTTCTTCGTAGAACGGCAACATATCGTCGCGGCTGTTTTGGTAGGTCAGCCCGAACATGCGCGGGATGAGGTTTTGCGATGCGCGGATCGTGGCGTGCAGTCGCGGTCCGGCGTACTCGTCGTTGACGGTGCACCGGTATTCCGACGCGATGTCGGCAAAGGCCCGTGACTCCCGCGCGTTGCGCAGCGACCGCATGAGTTCATCGAGCTGTCCCAGGATCCGCGGTGTGGGGTTGGTGGCTGCGCGCGCCGAGGCGATCCCATTGAGCAGGCCGTCGAGTTCGTGATGTTCGAGGACGGTGGCTTCGTCGAACCGCTCGACGAACGCGCCCCGGTGATAGCGGGTGGACACGATGCCGTCGTGCTCGAGTTGAACCAGCGCCTCCTGAATGGGGACGCGGCTTACACCCAGACCGTGCGCGATCTCGTTGCGGTCGACGCGGTCGCCGCTGCGCAGCTTGCCGGTCAGCACCAGGTTGAGGATGTGGGACACAACCTGGTCCTTTTCTTTGATTCCGTATTTCTTCGGCATCAGTCTCTTCGAGTCTCTTGCAAGTCTTTGTTGACCCGCACCGGCCACTCAGCGCTGGCAAGTTTCTCATGAATACACGCCGCCGCTCAGGTGTTTGATCGATGAATCGGAGGCGAACGTGAACCTACGCCGTCAGCTTATCGCGCCAGCGGCACAGCGCCTCGGCGGCGGTGAGGTCGTAGTCCGGGCCGTTGCAGCCGATCGTCAGCAGCGTGACGCCCAGGGCCGTGAGGCCCTCGGCGTTGGCGATCAGCCCGTCGATGCCTTCACCACGCCGGACGCCGCTGTTGTCCTCCACCCCGGCGGAGCGTTCTACGGTGGCCGGGTCCCGGCCGACGGCGGCGCAGTGCTCGTCCAGCACGCCCGCCGCCGTGGGGTAGGTCTCGGCGGTGGTGAAGCCATGCCAGATGTCGCCGTACTGGGCGACCAAGCGCAGGGTCTTGCGAGGGCCCTTGCCGCCGATCAACAACGGGATCTCACGGGTGGGTGCCGGGTTGAGTTTGGCCAGCCGCGACTTGATCCGGGGCAACGCGGCCGCCAGGTCGTCGAGGCGGCTGCCGGCGGTGCCGAATTCGTAGCCGTACTCGGAGTAGTCCTTGTCCTTCCAGCCGGATCCGATCCCCAGAATGAGTCGCCCGCCGGAAATGTGGTCGACGGTACGTGCCATGTCAGCCAGCAGTTCCGGATTGCGGTAGGAGTTGCACGTCACCAGCGCACCGATCTCGAGGCGAGACGTCTGCTCGGCCCAGGCCCCGAGAACGGTCCAGCATTCGAAGTGGGGGCCGTCGGGATCGCCGTAGAGCGGGAAGAAGTGATCCCACGTGAAAGCGACGTCGACGCCGATGTCCTCGCAGCGGCGAACGGCGTCTCGGATGTTGCCGTAATGCGGGGCGTGCTGAGGCTGCAACTGCACACCGATGCGGACGGGGAGATCAGGGCGCACGAGCGAGGTCATGAGGACCACCGTAGGCTCAGCGCGCGTCGAGCACTCCGCGGAGCAGGTCGATCAACGTGCGCGGCTGGTCGCTTTGTACCGAGTGGCCCGAATTCTCCACGACATGGGCCGTACGGAAATGCTTTGCACGCCTGATTAATTCGTCGGCGTCCTCGTCGGTGACGAAGCCTGACGTGCCGCCGCGTATCAGGGTGATCGGCGCGGTGACTGCGTCGACGTCGTCCCACAGACCGCCGAAATCTGGGACGGCGCGGATGGCGTCGTAGCGCCATGTCCAGTTGCCGTTGTCGAGCCGGCGCGAGTTGTGGAACACACCGCGGCGCAGTGCCTTCACCTCGCGGTGCGGCGCCGCGGCGATCGTCAGGTCCAGCATCGCCTGGAAGCTGGGGAACTCCCGCTCGCCGTGCATCAGCGCCACGGTGCCCTGCTGTTCGGCGGTCAGCTCGGCGTGCCGCTGCAACGCCGAGGGGGTGACGTCGACGAGGACGAGTTCGTCGACCAGGGCGGGTGCGGCTGCGGCCAGTCGTATCGCGGTCAACCCGCCTAACGACATGCCCACCACGAGGTCGGCATCCGGTGCGAGATCGCTGAGCACCGGAGCCAGGGCGGCGGCGTTGTTCTGCGGCGAGTAGTCGCCGTCCTCGCGCCACCCGGAATGGCCGTGGCCGGGCAGGTCGACGGCCAGCGCGGGCTCACCGAGGCCGACGATCACGGTGTCCCAGGTGTGCGCGTTCTGCCCGCCGCCGTGCAGGAAGATGACCCGCGGAGTGTGACCCCAGCGCAGGGCGCTAATCCGCCCGCCGGGCGTGTCGGCGATGTCTAAGTTGACCCGCTCGACTTCGGGCAGCGGACCCGTAACGCCGGCCTGCTCGGCGTTCTCGGCCAGCAGCGAGAACTCGGACAGCCCGGACAGTTCGTCGTCGGAGATGTCGGTCACGACCTCTGACACTAGAGGACCACTAAAAATCGCCGCGGCGCCTTAGCGCACGGCACTGCTTCCGGTCCGCCACCAAACTCCTAATCCCGCGGCAATCAACGCAGACGCGCCCGCGGTCATGGCGATAAAACCCAGTAGGGCACCGGCCACTTCTGCAGACACCGAAGCGGCCCGCCACCTCAGTGACGGGCCGGTTCGGTGAAAAGGCAGGTGCTACTGGTTAATTGGCGCCGATGATGAACTCTTCGAGCTGGGTGCGCGCGACGTCGTCGGGCAGCTGCTGCGGAGGGCTCTTCATCAGGTAGGCCGAGGCCGGGATCACCGGGCCGCCGATGCCGCGGTCCTTGGCGATCTTCGCGGCGCGCACCGCGTCGATGATGACGCCCGCCGAGTTCGGCGAATCCCAGACCTCGAGCTTGTACTCCAGGTTCAGCGGCACGTCACCGAACGCGCGGCCCTCCAGCCGGACGTAGGCCCACTTGCGGTCGTCGAGCCAGCCGACGTGGTCGGACGGTCCGATGTGCACGTCCTTCGTCTTGAACTCGCGCTGCAGGTTGGAGGTGACGGCCTGCGTCTTGGAGATCTTCTTGGATTCCAGCCGCTCACGCTCGAGCATGTTCAGGAAGTCCATGTTGCCGCCCACGTTCAGCTGCATCGTGCGGTCAAGCTGCACCCCGCGGTCCTCGAACAGCTTGGCCATCACGCGGTGAGTGATCGTCGCACCGACCTGACTCTTGATGTCGTCGCCGACGATCGGCACGCCCGCGTCGGCGAACTTCTTGGCCCACACCGGGTCCGAGGCGATGAACACCGGCAACGCGTTGACGAACGCCACACCCGCGTCGATCGCGCACTGGGCGTAGAACTTGTCGGCCTCTTCGGAGCCCACGGGCAGGTAGGACACCATCACGTCGACGTTGTTCTCCCTGAGGACCTGCACGACGTCGACGGCCTCGGCGTCGGACACCTCGATGGTGTCGGCGTAGTACTTGCCGATGCCGTCGAGCGTCGGGCCGCGCTGCACCGTCACGTTGGTCGGCGGCACGTCGGCGATCTTGATCGTGTTGTTCTCCGACGCGAAGATCGCCTCCGACAGGTCGAAGCCGACCTTCTTGGCGTCCACGTCGAACGCGGCCACGAACTTAACGTCGCGGACGTGGTACTGGCCGAACGTCACGTGCATCAGGCCGGGCACGGTGCTGTTCTCGTCGGCGTCGTAGTAGTACTGCACGCCCTGAACCAACGAGGACGCGCAGTTACCGACGCCGACTATCGCGACTCGAACCTCGTTCTGCGCCTCCGGCGCCCCGGACGGGTTGTACTCACTCATCGGGCGTTCTCCTAACTCCGTGCCATTTTGGCTTGGCGTGTTCTTCGGTGCTCGTGGTGTTCGTTTCGTGCAAGGGGTTCACGTTTGTTCTGTCGCGCGCTCCGCCGCGATGAGCTCGTTGAGCCACTTGACCTCGCGCTCGCTGGACTCGAGCCCGAGTTGATGCAGTTGGCGGGTGTAGCGGTCGAACGAGTTGCTGGCGCGGGCCACGGCGTCGCGCAGGCCTTCCCGGCGTTCCTCGACCTGGCGGCGACGGCCCTCCAGGATGCGCATCCGTGCCTCAGCGGGAGTGCGGTTGAAGAACGCCAGGTGCACCCCGAAGCCGTCGTCGGTGTAGTTGTGCGGTCCGGTGTCGGCGACCAGCTCGCCGAAGCGCTGGCGACCGGGGTCGGTCAGTTCGTAGACTCGGCGGGCCCGGCGCACCGGGGTTCCGGCCGGGGCCGCGTTCTCGGCGATCAACCCGTCGGTTTGCATCCGGCGCAGGGCGGGGTACAGGGAGCCGTAGGAAAACGCCCGGAACGCTCCGAGCAGGCCCGTCAGGCGTTTGCGCAACTCGTAGCCATGCATCGGCGATTCGATGAGGAGGCCCAAAATGGCCAGTTCCAGCATCGAGTCACCTCCTTTGCTCGGCTGATTACGAACGGACCGACGCCTCGCTTCATCGTATCGGCTCGATATATTCGCCACAACACAACCTGTTGTTTTATGCGTTGTTAGTCACATTCACCGGCCCGGGCGACCACGGTTTTGCGCGTGTCTGCGCGGGGGCAAATCCAGCCGATTCGCGGCGCCGTCAGGATGCCGGGGCCGGCGGCGATGATTGAGTCACCGTAGTCGCTGCACATGTACACGGACACATTGGTTGCGTATCGGCGCCGCGGCCGGGCACGTACTCTGGTCAGCGTGCGACTGCAGCGACAGGTAGTGGATTACGCGCTTCGGCGGCGGTCACTGCTGGCGGAGGTGTATTCGGGACGCACCGGTGTATCCGAGGTGTGTGACGCAAACCCGTACCTGCTGCGCGCCGCGAAGTTTCACGGGAAACCGAGCCAGGTGATGTGTCCGATCTGCCGAAAGGAACAGCTCACCCTGGTGTCGTGGGTGTTCGGCGATCACCTGGGTGCGGTGTCGGGCTCGGCCCGCACGGCCGAAGAGTTGGTGTTGTTAGCAACCCGCTACGAGGAGTTCTCCGTTCACGTGGTGGAGGTATGCCGCACCTGCAGCTGGAATCATCTGGTCAAGTCGTATGTGCTCGGCGCGGCACGCTCGGCGCCTCCGCCCAGGGGCAGGCGCGGCACGCGGACGGCGCGCAACGGCGCGCGCACGGCCAGTGAATAACGAAGGGCGCCACCACCAGTCGTCCGGGGACGCCAGCGGGTCAGAGACTGAGCGCGTGGGCAAGCATGCGGATGACGACGAGGGCGCGCGGTCGGGCCCGGGTCAGCGCCGTCAGGTTCCCCCCGACGACCGGCTGACGGCGATCATCCCCGCCGTCAGCGACGGCCGATCGCCGAGCCGGGCAGACTCCATCGACGAGGTCAAGGCCGCGCTGGATGCTCCCGGGTCGACGCCGCGGCATTCCGCCCCCCAGCGGCGGGACCCGATCGACGAGGTCAAGGCCGCGCTGGAACGTCCGGCCTCAAGACCCTCGAAATCCTTTCTGTCGCAGCCCAGCAACCAGCCCGACTCCGGGCGCCGCCCGCCGGAAGAACCCCCGCCCCCGCCCGGGCCGCGCGGTCCGACCGGACCGGGGAGGGGCACACCCACGCCGAGGGTGAAGGCGGAATGGGCCCAGCAGGTCAACTGGCACTGGGTGCGGCGCGGTCTGTATCTCACCGCCGCGATGATCGTGCTGCTGCCGATCATCACCTTCACCATGGCCTACTTCATCGTCGACATTCCCAAGCCGGGCGACCTGCGGACCAACCAGGTCTCGACGATCCTGGCCAGCGACGGCTCAGAGATAGCCAAAATTGTTCCACCCGAAGGCAATCGGGTCGACGTCAACCTCAGCCAAGTGCCGGTGCACGTGCGCCAGGCCGTGATCGCCGCCGAGGACCGCAACTTCTATTCGAACCCGGGCTTCTCGTTCAGCGGCTTCGCGCGAGCGGTGAACAACAACCTCTTCGGCAGCGGCGACCTGCAAGGCGGGTCAACGATCACGCAGCAGTACGTGAAAAACGCGCTGGTCGGTTCCGCTCAACACGGGTTGAGCGGCCTGATGCGCAAGGCCAAGGAACTGGTCATCGCCACCAAGATGTCGGGGGAGTGGTCCAAAGATGATGTGCTGCAGGCCTATCTGAACATCATTTACTTCGGCCGGGGTGCCTACGGGATTTCGGCGGCCGCCAAGGCGTATTTCGACAAGCCGGTCGAGCAGCTCACGGTTTCCGAAGGGGCGCTGCTGGCGGCGCTGATTCGGCGCCCGTCCACGCTGGACCCGGCGGTCGATCCCAAAGGCGCTGAGGCCCGGTGGAACTGGGTCCTCGACGGCATGGTGGACACCAAGGCCCTGTCCCCGAGTGACCGCGCGGCACAGGTCTTTCCGGCGACGGTCCCGCCGGACCAGGCCCGGAAGCAGAACCAGACCACCGGGCCCAACGGGCTGATCGAGCGTCAGGTGACCCGGGAACTGATGGAGCTGTTCAACATCGACGAGCAGACGTTGAACACCCAGGGGCTTCAGGTCACCACCACGATCGATCCGAAGGCCCAGCAGGCGGCGGAGAAGGCGGTTTCGAAATACCTTGACGGGCAGGATCCCGATATGCGGGCCGCCGTGGTTTCCGTCGACCCGCACAACGGCGCGATACGCGCCTACTACGGCGGTCCGGACGCCAACGGCTTCGACTTCGCGCAGGGCGGGTTGCAGACCGGATCGTCGTTCAAGGTGTTCGCCTTGATCGCCGCGCTCGAGCAGGGCATCGGCCTGGGCTATCAGGTGGACAGTTCCCCGCTCACCGTCGACGGCATCAAGATCACCAACGTCGAGGGCGAGAGTTGCGGGACCTGCAATCTCGCTGACGCGCTCAAGATGTCGCTGAACACCTCCTATTACCGGCTGATGCTCAAACTCAAGGGCGGACCCCAGGCCGTCGCGGACGCCGCGCACCAAGCCGGCATCGCGACCAGCTTCCCGGGCGTCGCGCACACGCTTTCCGAGGACGGTAAGGGCGGACCACCCAACAACGGCGTGGTGCTGGGCCAGTATCAAACCAGGGTGCTCGACATGGCCTCGGCGTACGCCACGCTGGCGGCCTCTGGCAATTATCACCGACCGCACTTCGTGCAGAAAGTCGTCAACGCCGAGGGCCAAGTGCTTTTCGACGCCGGCACGTCGAACAACAGCGGCGAGCAGCGCATCGACAAAGGCGTTGCCGATAACGTCACCGCGGCAATGCAGCCGATCGCCGGCTATTCCAACGGCCACAATCTGTCCGGCGGACGGCCATCGGCGGCCAAGACGGGCACCGCGCAGTTGGGCGACACCGACGCCAACAAGGACGCCTGGATGGTGGGGTACACGCCGTCGCTGTCGACGGCGGTGTGGGTGGGCACCGTCCGAGGCGACAAGCCGCTGGTAACCGCCTCGGGCGGAGAGGTTTACGGATCGGGCCTGCCGTCCGACATCTGGAAGTCGACCATGGACGGCGCGCTGAAGGGCACCTCCAACGAGACCTTCCCCAAGCCGACCGAGATAGGCGGCTACGCGGGCGTTCCGGCTCCGCCGCCGAAGCCGCCGCCGCCGTTGGAGACCGTCATTCAGCCCACCGTCGAGGTAGCGCCGGGCATCACCATCCCGGTCGGTCCGCCCACGACCATCACGGTCGCGCCGCCGCCGCCAGCGGCACCCCCGGTCGGCCCGCCGCCTAATCAGCCGCCCAACCCGTCGCCGCCGTGACGGACGCTCAGCAGAGCGTCACTATCTCGCCGGAGCCGTTAGCCGCCGATCTGCGCAGCGCCGACAACCGCGATTGCCCTAGCCGCACCGACTTTTTGGGCGCCGCTCTGGCAGATGTCGCCGGCGGACCAGTGGGTCGACACGCACTGATCGGGCGCACCCGGTTGATGACCCCAGTGCGGGTGATGTTCGTGATCGCGCTGGTTTTCCTGGCGTTCGGTTGGTCGACGAAGGCAGCGTGCCTGCAGTCCAGCGGCACCGGGCCGGGCGATCAGCGAGTCGCCAACTGGGACAATCAGCGCGCCTATTACGAGTTGTGCTACTCCGACACGGTGCCGCTCTACGGCGCGGAGTTGTTGAGCCAGGGCAAGTTTCCGTACAAGTCGAGTTGGATCGAGAGCGACGCCAGCGGCGTGCAGCAGACCCGCTACGACGGCCAGCCCGCGGTGCGGTACATGGAGTATCCGGTGCTGACCGGGGTTTACCAGTATGTGTCGATGGCGCTGGCCAAGTCCTACACGGCGCTGAGCAAGCTCGTCCCACTTCCGGTGATCGCCGAGGTGGTGATGTTTTTCGATATCGCGGCGTTCGGGCTCGCGCTGGCGTGGCTGGCGACCGTCTGGGCGACCGCGGGACTGTCGGGCCGACGGGTGTGGGATGCGGCTTTGGTGGCCGCCTCCCCGTTGGTGATCTTTCAGATATTCACCAACTTCGACGCGCTGGCAACGGCATTCGCGATGAGCGGACTGCTGGCGTGGGCGCGGCGTAGACCGGTGCTGGCCGGTTTCCTGATCGGGCTGGGCGCCGCGGCCAAGTTGTATCCGCTGTTGTTCCTGGGCCCGTTGTTGGTGCTGGGAATCCGCACCAGCCGCCTGGGCGGGGTGGCCCGCACGGCGGCGACGGCGGTGCTGACCTGGTTGGTGGTGAATCTGCCGGTGCTGCTGCTCTTTCCGCGGGGCTGGTCGGAGTTTTTCCGGCTCAACACCCGGCGCGGCGACGACATGGACTCGCTGTACAACGTCGTGAAATCTTTCACCGGATGGCGCGGCTTCGATCCCAGGCTGGGTTTCTGGGAGCCGCCGATCATGCTGAATAGCGTGGTCGCAGTGCTATTCGCATTGTGTTGTGCGGCAATAGGTTATATCGCCCTTACCGCCCCGCAGCGGCCGCGGGTGGCACAGTTGACGTTCTTGCTGGTGGCGGCGTTCCTGTTGACCAATAAGGTGTGGAGCCCCCAGTTCTCGCTGTGGCTGGTACCGCTGGCGGTGCTGGCCCTGCCGCATCGGCGGATACTGCTGGCGTGGATGACAGTTGACGCACTGGTATGGGTGCCGCGGATGTACTTGTTATACGGCAACCCGAATCGTTCGCTGCCCGAACAATGGTTCACCACGACGGTGTTGCTGCGTGACGTCGCGGTTATGGCGTTGTGCGCGTTGGTGGTTCGGCAGATCTACCGGCCCGACGAGGATCCGGTGCGATGGGGTGGGCGGATGGACGACCCCGGGGGTGGCCCGTTTGACCGCGCGCCCGACGCACCGCCCGGTTGGCTGCCGGCCTGGCTGCGCCCGCCCGGGCTGTCGCGGCCCCCGGTCGCGCCAGCAGCGGTTGGGGCCCCCGAAACCGCGACGGTCACAAGCGAGGCATGATGCAGGCCGCAATCGCGCTGTTCGACCGGTTCACCGCACTCGACGCCGTCGGGCCCTACGAAGTGCTGCAACGCATTCCGTCGATCGACGTGATATTCGTCGGACACCAGCGCGGTGAGGTGCGCACCGAAAACGGGGTGCTCGGCGTCACCTGCGACGCCACCTTCGACGAGGTCGGGGCTCCGGATGTGGTGGTGATGCCTGGCGGGATCGGAACCCGTCAATTGATCCACGACGAAGCGATCCGCGGCTGGCTGCACTCGGTACACCCGCGCACCACGTTCACCACCTCGGTGTGCACCGGCTCGCTGTTGCTCGCCGCCGCGGGCCTGCTCGACGGGCTCACCGCGACGACGCACTGGAGCGCCGCCGACCTGCTCAACGAGTTGGGTGCGCGCTACGTGCCCGAGCGCGTCGTCGAGCATGTCCCGCAGCGGATCATCACCGCCGCAGGGGTGTCCAGCGGCATCGACATGGCCCTGCGGCTGATAGAGCTGCTCGTCGACCGGGAGGCAGCCCAGGCCGCTCAGCTGATGATCGAGTACGACCCGCAGCCGCCTTTCGACTCGGGCACGTGGGCCAAGGCCGACGCGGCGACGCGGGCCAGGGCGGTCGAATACGCGCGAACCCGGAAGTGAATTTCCAGCTCAGCCGTCCGTCCGGTAGCCTAGGGCGGTTGCCGACGCAGGCGACTCTCCTGCCACGGATCGACCGTGGCCGTACAGACCAGAGGAGGTGGTGAGGTTTCCATGCGTCCATACGAAATCATGGTCATTCTTGACCCCACGCTCGACGAACGCACTGTTTCCCCGTCGCTGGAGACGTTCCTCAACGTCGTCCGCAAGGACGGCGGAACGGTCGAGAAGGTCGACATCTGGGGTAAGCGCAGGTTGGCGTACGAGATTGCCAAGCACGCCGAAGGCATCTACGTCGTCATCGACCTGAAGGCCGCTCCGGCGACGGTGTCGGAGCTCGACCGTCAGCTCAGTCTCAATGAGTCGGTGTTGCGCACCAAGGTGATGCGCACCGACAAGCATTAGGCCCCGGCGACGATGCTGCCGCGCGGCATGCGGGAGCCAACCGGGCGATCAAGCACCTGCCGGGTGACTCCCCCTTGTCTGGGTCCTTGCGTAGGCTCAGCGGGAACCCGCGACTCAGGAGGAAATTGTGGCTGGTGACACCACCATCACCGTTGTCGGAAATCTGACCGCCGACCCCGAACTGCGGTTCACTCCGTCGGGTGCCGCCGTTGCGAATTTCACCGTGGCATCGACACCGCGGATGTATGACCGTCAGTCCGGGGAATGGAAAGACGGCGAGGCGCTGTTTTTGCGCTGCAATATCTGGCGGGAAGCCGCCGAGAATGTGGCCGAAAGCCTGACCCGGGGAGCACGAGTGATCGTGAGCGGCCGGCTCAAGCAGCGTTCCTTCGAGACGCGCGAAGGCGAGAAGCGCACCGTCTTCGAGGTCGAGGTCGACGAGATCGGGCCGTCGCTTCGTTACGCCACCGCCAAGGTCAACAAGGCCAGCCGCAGTGGCGGTGGCGGCGGCGGGTTCGGCTCCGGCGGCGGCTCCCGTCCGGCTCCGGCGGCGGCCCAGCCGAGCAGCGCACCGGCCGACGACCCGTGGGGCAGCGCCCCCGCGTCGGGCTCGTTCGGCGGCGGCGACGAAGAACCGCCCTTCTGACATCAAGAACTTCAGACCAGAAAGAAACAGAAAGAAAGACACACATGCCTAAGTCCACCAAGCGGCGCCCGGCTCCGGAAAAGCCGATCAAGGCGCGCAAATGCGTCTTCTGCTCCAAAAAGGGCCAAGCGATCAACTACAAGGACACCACGCTGCTGCGCACCTACATCAGTGAGCGGGGCAAAATCCGCGCACGCCGGGTCACCGGCAACTGCGTGCAGCACCAACGCGACATCGCGATCGCGGTGAAGAACGCGCGCGAAGTCGCGCTGCTGCCCTTCACCTCGTCAACGCGATAGCCGACAGTAACTTCTGAAGCGCAACGGAAAGTACGAAAACAATGAAGCTGATTCTGACGGCTGACGTCGACCACCTGGGTTCCGTCGGTGACACCGTCGAGGTCAAGGACGGGTTCGCTCGCAACTTCCTGCTTCCGCGCGGTTTGGCGATCGTCGCGTCGCGCGGCGCGCAGCAGCAGGCCGACGAGATCCGCCGTGCCCGCGAGACCAAGACGGTGCGCGACCTCGAGCACGCCAACGAAATCAAGGCCGAGATCGAGGCGCTGGGCCCGGTCTCGCTGCCGGTGAAGACGGCGGCCGATTCCGGCAAGCTGTTCGGCTCGGTGACCGCGGGCGACATCGTCGCTGCGATCAAGAAGGCCGGCGGCCCGAACCTCGACAAGCGAATCGTCCGACTGCCCCAGACGCACATCAAGTCGGTGGGCACCCACCCCGTGTCGGTACGGCTGCACCCCGAAATCGACGTCGTAGTTTCGCTCGAGGTCGTCGGGCAGAGCTAAGCCCCGGCGGCTTGCCGCTTATGGTTGAAATCGCTGACCCTGCAGATAGGGGTCAGCGGTGGCGAAGCTGGGAGCGACCACGCGGTGCGCGTCGTCAATGCGATCGCCGGCCGCAATCCACTATGACGGTGTCTGCCGCGAGCCGTTCGCGGCAAACACCGCCGCGCCGGCTGGAGCCGGGCGGGTCGCCGCGGCCGACGTGCGTCGCCCGCTGACAGTTGCCACGCCGGTCTGGCGAGGTCGGCCTGGCGAACTATTTCGACCCACCGCTAGCGTGAGCGTCTTAACCAGCACGTAACGCTGCGAAAATCTGACTGAAAGCCAACACGCCCGACGCAGTAACCTGGCCCGACACGCCGAAGAGATTCTTCTCCACACCAAAGTCACCGCGTGTCAGCGCGTTAATCTGCATTGATGTAAAGACGCCCCGGATTGATCCACAGGTTCTCCACACCCCGTTCAACACAGGTGTCAACGGATATGCACACACGATGCACAGCTTCATGAACAGCCGCCCCTTGGAGTACTCGCCAGCAACGTTTACGTTCGTCGAGGCGCGAGGTAACGCGGGCGCTGGGTGTGGGGGTGTCGGTGCCTCGGCTTACGCTCTGAAGGCCTGTTATCGAATGTATGTTCGCCTGCTTGTCAGAGGGAGGTGAGAGTCCATGGCGGTCGTCGACGATCTGGGTCACCCCGGCATGGATGCCTCGCCGCCCAGTGAAGACTTCGGCCGTCAGCCACCGCAGGATCTGGCCGCCGAGCAGTCGGTGCTGGGCGGGATGCTACTGAGCAAGGACGCCATCGCCGATGTGCTGGAACGGCTGCGGCCCGGCGACTTCTATCGGCCGGTGCACCAGAACGTCTACGACGCCATCCTGGATCTGTACGGGCGGGGGGAGCCGGCCGACGCGGTGACGGTGGCCGCCGAACTGGACCGCCGCGGGTTGCTGCGTCGCATCGGCGGGGCCCCGTACCTGCACACGCTGATCTCGACGGTGCCGACGGCCGCCAACGCCGGCTACTACGCGGGCATCGTCGCCGAGAAGGCGCTGCTGCGGCGGCTGGTGGAGGCCGGAACGCGGGTGGTGCAGTACGGCTACTCGGGCGCCGAGGGCGCCGATGTGGCCGAGGTGGTCGACCGCGCGCAGGCGGAAATCTACGACGTCGCCGATCGCCGGCTTTCCGAGGACTTCGTCCCGCTCGAGGATCTGCTGCAGCCGACGATGGACGAGATCGACGCCATCGCCTCCAGCGGAGGTATCGCGCGTGGCGTACCGACCGGCTTCACCGAGCTCGACGAAGTGACCAACGGGCTGCATCCCGGCCAGATGATCATCGTGGCGGCGCGTCCGGGCGTGGGTAAGGCGCTCGCGCTGGACACGCCGCTGCCCACGCCGTCAGGCTGGACCACGATGGGTGAGGTCGCGGTCGACGACGAGTTGCTCGACGCTGACGGGCTGCCGACGCGGGTGGTGGCCGCGACGGAGGTCATGCTGGGCCGGCCGTGTTATGAGATCGAGTTTTCCGACGGCACGGTCATCGTCGCCGACGCCCAGCACCGATGGCCGACGGGCGACGGCATCCGAACGTCGGCTCAATTGCGTTGCGGCGTGGACACAATCGTGGTGGAAAGGTCCGCCGGTCGGTACGCCGAGCGGCGGACCGCCTCCGCCGTGCTGACCCCGGTGCTGCACATCGCGGCGGTGCGCCGGGTGCACAGCGTTCCGGTGCGCTGTGTCCAGGTGGACAATCCCGCGCACCTGTATTTGGCCGGCCGCGGGATGGTGCCGACGCACAACTCCACCCTCGGGCTGGACTTCATGCGGTCGTGTTCGATCAAGCATCGGATGGCCAGCGTCATCTTCTCGCTGGAAATGAGCAAGTCCGAGATCGTGATGCGGCTGCTCTCGGCGGAGGCGAAGATCAAGCTCGCCGATATGCGTTCGGGCCGGATGAACGACGACGACTGGACGCGACTGGCGCGGCGGATGAGCGAAATCAGCGAGGCGCCACTGTATATCGACGACTCGCCCAACCTGACCATGATGGAGATCCGCGCCAAGGCGCGACGGCTGCGGCAGAAGGCCGACCTAAAGCTGGTCGTGGTCGACTACCTCCAGCTGATGACCTCGGGCAAGAAGCACGAGTCGCGTCAGGTGGAAGTGTCCGAGTTCTCCAGGCACCTCAAGCTTTTGGCCAAGGAGCTTGAGGTTCCGGTGGTCGCGATCAGCCAGCTCAACCGCGGGCCGGAGCAGCGCACCGACAAGAAGCCGATGTTGTCTGACCTTCGTGAGTCGGGATGTCTCACCGCAGTCACGCGAATCCTGCGCGCCGACAACGGCGCCGAGGTCACCTTTGGTGAGCTCATGCGGACCGGTGAACGCCCGCTGGTGTGGTCACTGGACGAGCAGCTACGCATGGTGGCCCGGCCGATGACCAACGTGTTCCCGAGTGGACGCAAGGAGGTGTTCCGGCTGCGGCTCGCCTCGGGGCGTGAGGTCGAGGCCACCGGCAACCATCCGTTCATGAAGCTCGAAGGCTGGACGCCGTTGGAAGAGTTGCGGATTGGCGATCGCATCGCCGTCCCCCGGCGGGTTCCCGAGCCGGTGGACACGCAACGTATGCACGATTCCGAGGTCATGCTGTTGGCGCACATGATCGGCGATGGGTCGTGTGTGAAGCGCCAGCCGATCCGCTATGCGTCGGTGGACGAGGCGAACCTCGTCGCCGTGACGGTGTCGGCCGCGCACTTCGGGGTGACCGCGGTTCGCGACGACTACCCGGCGGCGCGGGTGACGTCGCTGCGGTTGCCGGCGCCCGACCGTTTGACCCACGGCAAGCGCAACCCGATCGCGGCGTGGCTCGACGGCCTGGGGTTGTTCGGGAAGCGCAGTTACGAGAAGTTCGTGCCGCAAACAGTTTTCGCATTGCCTACAGATCAGGTGGTGCTGTTTCTGCGCCACCTGTGGGCGACGGATGGTTCGGTGCTGTGGAATCAGTCGATTGACGGCGCTCAGATTTACTACGCCTCGACGAGCCGCCGCCTGGTCGATGATGTCATGCAGCTGCTACTCCGTCTCGGGGTGTTTTCCTGGATAGCACGTGTGCGCAAGTCGGGATACCGCGATTGTTGGCACTTGTACATCGATAGGGCGGAGAATCAGGCCAGGTTCCTCAGAAGCGTCGGCGTGCACGGCATGCGGGGTCAGTCCGCGCGCGAGGTTCTTGCCAAGCTCGACACCCGCATCGGTCGCCCAGGCGCTGACACGATACCGAAAGAGGTGTGGAACACAATCGGCGAATCGCTTACTGCCAAAGGGATTACGCACCGCGAACTTTCAGCTGCGATGAACTCTAGTTTTGCCAACGCGACAAGGAGATTTGCGCCAGGTCGCTCGCGATTGCACCGCGTCGCCGTGATGCTCGAAGATCCCGAAATCCACGCGTTGGCAACAAGCGATGTGTTTTGGGACAGGATTGTGGAGATCGATAGTATCGGCGAACATGATGTCTACGACGGTACCGTCCCTGGCACCAATAACTTTGTCGCACAAGGGATTTCAGTACATAATAGCCTCGAACAAGATGCTGACATGGTAATTCTTTTAAATCGGCCGGACGCGTTCGAGCGCGACGATCCGCGTGGGGGAGAGGCGGATTTCATCCTCGCCAAACACCGTAACGGCCCGACCAAGACGGTGACCGTGGCGCATCAGCTGCATCTGTCGCGATTCGCCAACATGGCGAGGTAAGACAACTGTTGTCGACGTGCAGCGAAGATGAACAAATTGTCGTTGTTGTTTGACAAGCCCAAAGGCCGTTTCTGTCAAGATGTCGTAGCCGCCGGATTGAGTTGGCAACTAGCTTTTTACGCTGTGACCAGCAACTTCCTCCACAACCTACTAATTGACGATGATGCTGCTGCATTGCTGCTAGTTTTGCCGGCGCTTCGTCGCCGGCTTTTGGTGACAAGTTCGCAGTCGACCCTCCCTCCACAACCCGCACCACTTGACCCCCAGGAAGTAGCGGAAACGCATTCCCGCAGGTCACTGTGCGTCTGCCGGGCGAGGGGCAGCGTGCATCACGTGTACAGACGTGTAGGTCGTTCACCATGACGTATGACGTGTGGTCCCAGACTGGTCCCCAAAGCGGCGGTTAGCTTCTCAATCTGTCGCAGTACATGAAGGGGGGCCGGCTGGTTGAGACACAGCCGAGTCTCATAGTGCCTTGCCTGTGAGCGGTCGCGACCGCATTAGGACGAATCCGGCGATCCTAGCCCATCGTTGCCCTGGGCCTCGGACTCTTGATCGTTGCCCTGGGTTTTTGGCTTTGACCTTGGATCGAAAGAGCGTAGTGCCGAAACGGTCGCAAGAACGTTTGCCCACAACTCAACGATCTCCCCGGCCACTTGCTGGTTGAACGGGTGACCCTCGAGGCGCTGCAAACCTTCCTGGATGAGGTCCCCTCGGAGGGCTCAGCGGTGTCACGGACAGCTGAAGTAAGGAAATTCGGCCGTGATCCGCGCTGGATCGGGCGCGACACCGGCGCCCAGAGGGGAGTTGGTCAACACCGACAGCACATTGTCCAGCACGTTGTCCATCAGCCCGCGCCCGTTCATTCCGGTGTAGTCGAAGGATGCGGGCGTGCCCAGCTCGTAGGGCAGGTTCATCGATCCGAACAGGTCGGCCACGCGGCGCGCGTAGGCGGCCGGATCAGCGGAAGTGCCGGCGAGTGTGACGTATTTGGTGACGGTGTCGATCGTGCGCGCGACGAACCGCGAATTGTCCCCGGACGGGGCGGTCGAGTTGAACGCCTCGCTCAACTCGTCGTCGTTGAGGTGGAGGTGGGTGAACATCGGCAGGCCCCAGCGGGCCACCTGCTGCTCAGGCGCGTGGCCGCACAGCGACACCGTGGCCCAGGCCTGCACCCTGGTCGTACTGCTGATCAACTCGTTGGGCGCCTCGACGACGATGCCGGCGACGGTCCGATCCCGGAAGACGTTGACGTGATTGGCGAAAGCCTCGGGTTTGTAGACGCCGGCCGCGGAGGCATCCCTGAAGTCATTGAGGCCCGCATTAGCGCCGAACACATCATTCACCACTCCGGCGAAGACGCGCACCCCGCTCTCGCCGGCGACTGTGACGCCGGTCGTTCCCGACGCGATCAAATCGCCAGATCCACCCTGAGCTGCGTCGGCGCCGGTGGCGAGGCGCAGCTCGAAGGTCTGTGCGTGTCCGCCCGCGGGGGCCGCGCTGTGCACCACCTCAGCGAACTGGAGTTTGAAGGACACCTCCTCATGGGCGTCACTGTCTGTGTCGAAGCGAAACACATAGAGAGCCTCACCGCGAAAAGGGGCAGACGTCTCCGCGGTGGCCGCCGGGTTGACCGTCATCGCCATCGCGGTCGTCTTTCCGGGGTCGCCGGCGAAAAGATAGAAATCGCAGAGATTCAGACGGGGGTCTTCGCGACCCGTCGGGGTGTCGAAATGATGGGACATCGATCTCGGCTCTCCTGAATCCGTCAGCGACAGGAATGGTGAGACGTCGGCGAGCTGCGATCGCATGAGTCGAAGGGCTCCCTGCGCGTACGGTACACCGGTTCGCCTGCTGTTGCTCGATCAGAGCTCGCGCGGTCTCGGCCTCGGGGTCGTGGTCGGGGTCGCGCTCGCCGCCCCAGGCGCGGGATACGCCGGCCATGTAGCCCCGCCCAACGATGGCCACCTTTGGGTAGACATCGTTGAAGTCATCATGGCGCCCTCTCGATACCAGCTCCTGTGGCGACGGGCACTCCCCTGACTGAATGTCGTGCATGAGTTTCGCGCCTTCGGGGCCCGTAGATGCCCCGCTCGTCGCCTCGCATGACCCACTGGTGTTGTTGATCGGCGCGGGCCGCAATCTCGGCGTATTGGCGGGCGCGCGCGGGTCTCCGCGTTTGCGGTTGTCCCGCACGATGGCTCGAACAAGGTAGAAGAGTCCGATCAGGGCGGCCGCGCCGAGGATCCACCCCGGATTAAAAGAGGTGTGGAGAGCGATCCGCGAGTACGGCGGCGAGCCGACGATACCGCGTCGCCGGGTCTCAGCGGGTTTCAGGTGCTTTCGCCCCCTGTGACATCGTCGTGACACCCAGGACCGCCCCGCGGTGAGGGAAGCAAGGTCAGCCGCCGGATAGGTGCGCCTTCGTCGCGCGTGTCAGGTCGTCGGCGAGGATCTCCGGCTCGCCGGCGAGCAAGCCGTCCAGCGCGAGTCGGGCGACGACCGCGGGATCGGTCTTTTGATCTGCAGGCGCGAAGGCGGCCATGTCGGTGTCTATGTAGCCGACGTGCACGGCGGTGACGTGGATGCCGCGCGGCGCCAGTTCCTGCCTGATTGCATCGGTCATCGCCCACTCGGCCGCCTTGGCTGCCGAATAGGCACCGGAGGTCGGATCATGCAGCCAGGACAACACCGACAGCATGTTGAGGATCGCTCCTCCGCCGTTGCCTTCGATGATCGGGGCGAAGGTGCGGATGACATTCAGCGTGCCGAAGTAGTGCGTCTCCATCTCCAGCCGGATGTCCTCGAACGCCCCGGACAGCACTGACGCGCGCGTTGCGGTGCCCGCATTGTTGACGAGCACGGTAACGTCGCTGGCCACGTCCGCGGCGCGGCGCACTGAGGCCGGGTCGGTGATGTCCAGTTGGATGGGTTCGACGCCGGACACGTCGATCGTTTCGGGTCGGCGCGCGGCGGCGTAGACCTTCGCTCCCCGCTCGATGAGTTGGGCTGCGAAATGCTTACCTAGTCCCCGGTTGGCGCCGGTGACCAGAGCGGTGATCTGGTCGTTGTTCATCGTGGTCTCCTTCGAGTAGTCGAGGACCGAGACGTTCCCAACACGCATTGTTTCGTAGTGATCGCAGGGGTGGTAGGTGCTCTGCGTCCTCGCTGAAGATGCACGCTGGCTGCATGCGCCGCTCTAGAGCGCCTTGAGCCGATCGGTCGGATGCTGACCTACTCGACTCATGTAAAGAAACTCCTCACCGCCCAGCCTGGCCGGCACACCACCGGGACGGATGGCAACACCGTCGGCACAGTCAGAAACGGGGTTGCGCCTGACAGCAAGGTCGCGGTCATTCTCCTGACAGAAAGTTCTCACAGATCCGCTCTCGCCGGCGCTCTCGCCGGCGCTGTCCTCGCCGGCGCTCTCGCCGGCATGCTCTCGCTGGCAATCCATGACAGCCTCGCAGCGATACGTCACGGGTGATCGGACGCTCATCGCGGCGCGACCAAGCCCCGTGGGCGCACGATCGGCGCGGCGGCACCCGTAGTCGCCTGTGCGCCAACAGCTTTGCAGGCTTTGACATCACCACGATGGTTACTTGCGCGGGTTAGGTGCTGCGGGGCTTCGTGTTTCGGTATCTACGCCGGTGACGTAGGGCTGTGACGTGGTTGACTTACTGCTCCGCGTCGCCGCGTTGTCGCACCGGTGAATCCAACTGATTGCGGTGATTAGGGGAAGCCAGGGCTGGGCGCAAAACCGCCCACACTACGGCCAGCCGGGCCTACAGGGGGGCCTCGTCACGAAGTCGGGCTGAGTGCGCGGGCGTCAGGCAGCGGTCGGGATTCGCCCATGGACCACCTACTTTGACAAGCCCTGGCGACACGCCGAGGTCTTGTCAATCTAGGCAGGCGTGTCTTGTCAATCTTTCTTGCACGTCGACAACTGCTGTCGACGTGCAGCGAAGATGAACAAAATGTCGTTGCTGTTTAACAAGCCCAAAGGCCGTTTCTGTGAAGATGCCGTATGCTGCCGGATTGAGTTGGTAACTAGCTTTTTACGCTGTGACCAGCAACTTCCTCCGCAACCTACTAATTGACGATGATGCTGCTGCATTGCTGCTACTTTTGCCGGCGCTTCGTCGCCGGCTTTTGGTGACAAGTTCGCAGTCGACCCTCCGTCCACAACCCGCACCACTTGACCCCCAGTAAATAGCGGTAACGCATTTCCGCAGGTCGCGGATAGTCTGCGGGTCTACTGGGTCCGCGCATGACGTGTGCAGACGCGCAGGTCGTTCACCATCGCGCATGATGTGTGGTCCCAAAGTGGTCCCAAAGACCCGGCGGGGACAACGCACCTGTCATGTTCCCCGCCCCTTGGCAAGTTTTACCTCAGAGAGATAACAGCGACCCGCGTCATCCCCGACCTGCTTCTTATCGACGGGCGCAATCCTGTAGCGGCCCAACTCAACTACGGCCACCACGACAGAGACTCTGCCGGCAGCCCCGTCAAGAATTAGCCCGACCGCAGTGCTGACGATGGTCTCCTGAGCTGAAGTGAGAGCTGAAGTGAGACGGGCGGGGCTCGGACCCGCGACCAACGGATTATGAGAGTGTCCTACCTGCGGAAATGGGATGTGACGACGTTTTGTGATTTGTGACGTCAAACGACGGTAATCCGCTCGGGCACAACGGAATACGCCGCCGAAAAGTGCCGAGGATTGACGGGGGTCCGCGAGACTCCTGCGGACTGTGTGCGGACTGGCGAAGGGGTGCGGACCGCTGGCTCGCATGCGGATCATAGAGCGAATGCTGCTGTCATCGGCGACGGTAGGCATCGGTACGGCTGAATACGCCCACGACGGTGACCTTCTGCCGCTCGTCGTCAATTCTGTAGAGAACGCGATAGGTGCCGCGGCGTGCGCTATAGCGATCATTCAGCGGTGGCCGGAGCCGCTTGCCCACCCGGCGCGGATTATCGAGCAGTGGACCGATGATGAACTCATAGGCAGCAAATGCGACCGATTCGGGAAGTTGCTCGGCCAGTTGCTTTTTCGCAGTCGGCGCAATGATCAGCTCATATCGCCGGTCGGTCACGTCCTAGCTCGGCGTGCTTGCATAGCTGCGGTCAGGCTGTCCAGGTTCTCCCCTTCGCCCCGGGCGATCTCAGCCTCGGCCTCACCAAGGGCACGGAGCGCCGTCGGGTCGGACAGCACTGCAATTGTTTCCTCAAGTGATTCCAGATCGTCGACGGCAAGAAGGACCGCGGCGGGGCGTCCGTGCACCGTTACCGTGATCCGGTCGTGCTGCTCGCCGACACGGGCCACCAACTCGGACAAATGCGCCTTCACCTCGGCCAGTGAGCTGACTTCGGACATAGTCATAATTATGACCAATTCCTGACTCCGTGTCCACCAAGGTCTGTTCGTGCGGCTCTGGTGAGACAGATCTGGTCAAACCGAGCGTTCGACATCGCGGCGGACTTCTTGGCTGACGTGGCAGGCGGCCGGGCCATCATGTTCTGAACTGGTGATTCTCGGGGTGGCCCAGGGCGGGGTCGAACCGCCAGCCTCCCGCTTTTCAGGCGGAGTTAGCGCTTACACTAATGTGTTTCAGCTGGCCAAACCAGGCCAAAGACGATCAATTGGCCGCGTTGGAGTAGCTGGGCCGCAGGTTTGGCCCCATTTTGGCCCCATGGATTCGGCGTCCCGGCTGGCGGTTTGATGCGTGATTCGAACCGGCGTCACGTATTCCGATCTCTGTAGCGCGCAGGCGGTTGATTTGGCCGGGTGGCGCGCTATTGGCAAGCCGCGTCCAGCCGATTGCCGGTTTAGCCAGCCACACGGGTGCGCGCGGACGGTGTTGAACCTCCGCCTGCACACCCAACCAACCCACACCAGCCCTGTGCGACAGGATGGCCAGGGGCCCTCACAGAGCCAGCGCGGCCAACCTTATCCGATCGCACCGTTGTGACAGCACACCCAAAGATGACATAATCATTCACCGTCCCCGAATTCGCCGAAACCGGGCGGTGCGGATGTTGCAACCCGTCAAAGAAGCGGGATCTGATCCAGAGGGAGAGCGGCCTGGACGGCGATCGCCTCCAGGCGCCTCGGCGTTTTCACTTCCGGAGGTGCGATTATGACAAGCCCACTCGTAGAAATGCGGACCGTCCACGACTCGCTCACGGCCAATAACAGGGACAGGATCTACACGGCAGAGGCGAAAGAGCGTTGGTTGGAAAGCAGCCAAAACAAGACTGACGCCGGTTATCAGGCTTTTCAGAATACCAATCCGGATTGGCGTGACGGAATGACGCGCGGTTTCGAAATGAGTCGTGTGCGGTCGGAGACCGAGAACGCTGTTGCGGACAGCGCCGGTTTGGTGGATTCTAAAAAACTGAATTTGCAGCCGGGCAATTCGTTCGCCAACCAGCCTGAACCGGACAAGACTTATTCCCAGGCCGAGTATGATCGCCTCACTAAAAAATTCCAGAACGCTGATCTCCAGAACCCGAGTGGCGTCTACAAATTCGACGCTGGTTCCATGGTTGAGTTCGGCCGCATGCTGGAGGAGGCGAAGGCGGGCGCGCAGCGCAACGCGACCGCGCTTGCCGCCGACCTCGCGACCGCCATGACTTTGGCCGGCGGGGAAGTCAGCGCGGCGACAGGCAACCTGTCCGACTGGCAAAACTCGGAGCTTCGTGGCCAGCTCGAAGGCCTCAAGACCGCGCTCGAGAATTGGAACACGAAGCTGGCCGAGTCTCCGCTGCCCTCTGATATCACGTTAAGACAACTTGCGCGCGATTGCGGCAACAAGCTTGATCTCTGCTCTGCGGCGCATCAGAAGCTCATGACGTCCGGCGGCAAGGAGGCCGTTCCGTTCGTCAAATATGAGCTTCTCGCCACCATGCGCGCTATCGGCGAGAAGGTCGCCGCTCAGTACGTCGCCCGCACCGGCACGGCCTCCTACTCCGGACTGTACGAGCTCATCCGCGATGTGCCCCGGGGTCCGGACGACCAGGCGGCGACGAAGGCGACCGACCTTGTCACCACGTATCAGGGCGATTATGCCACTGCGTGGGGAAAGGAGTTACGTAAGCTGTTTGACGGTTTTGTTGGGGTATCCGATACGGCAGGCAAAGAGTTGCTGGCCAAATTTAAGAAGGCTTCACTAGGAGTGACTGATGCGTTCGGTTCCTGGGGCGATAACTTCGCACAACTGACGTCAGTGAAAGGCGATCGCGAATTGTTGCGCAAAACCATCGCTCAAGTCGCATTCGGTCTACGACGATTCAACGATATTGTCGATGACGTCTTGGGGGCACACACCGGGGTGGCGAAGGTGGACGGAAAAACGGATAAGGCGAAGAAGCTCGAGGACATAAGAGTCAGTTATCACCAGACCTTCGATGGCTTCGCGCAAATGCTTAATCAAGATATTAAGCAATGCGTGGATACGCTTAAGCAAAGTTAGGAAGATGGGCTAAGTCGAACAATTCCGGCGGGAGGAAACGCCACCATGCAGGAACGACCGATCGACGCCGCCTTCAATTGCCAGCGGACGCTCCAGGACGGTTTGGTCACGGAGCTGGTCCTCGAGACCGCCTTGCCGCTCATTTTGACCCAGGACGCCAACAAGGCGAATGAGCCCAATCACCAGATCGTTCCGGAAACGGCCGACCTCAAGGTGTTCGGCGACGATGTGACGATTCTGGGCAAACTGAGCTGCCCGGGGCGCGCCGTGCAGATTTTCTCCCGGCTGTTGCGGGCCAAAGCCGATGGCGACGTTCCGCCGGCGATCAGCGTCGACGGCCCGGAGTTGCCGGAAAAATTGGCCAACCCGACAGCCCTTCCCAAGGGGGAGTCGCCGCCCGGCAGGCCGAAGGTCAAGCTGCGGAAGGGAACGAAAGGCGACGACGGCTACAACGACCGGGTCGAACCCTTCCCCCTTGAGCATGAGAAGGCGGAGCCGGGCAAGGCCGGCTGGTCGGGGCCGGACCATCCCGGCGAGATGAACGGCGAGCCCGGAAACCCGGGGGAGAAAGGGACAGCCGCCGGCGTGATCTTCCTTCTCTGCGGCGAGACCGATTTCGCCTCGCCCCTGGGCCTGTCCGCCGTGGGGGGACGCGGAGGGGACGGGCAGCCCGGCCAGGACGGCGCCGACGGCGGGGACGGCGGAAAGGGCTTCGACGTCAAGGTGGAGGTCCCCTTGTTCCACACTTACAGGAGGTCGACCGCCGGCGGGGATGGGGGGACGGGCGGAAACGGCGGAGTCGGCGGACAGGGTGGACAGGGAGGGGACGGGGGCAAAATCATCGTTCACTCGTTGTCGACTTCTCCCTCCGTCACGACAGCCAGTGACGGCGGCAAGCCCGGCAGCCCCGGCGCCGGCGGCAAACGCGGCGAGAAGGGCTTTGGAGGGATGGGAGGAGCTTCCGGTTTGATGCCGGTTTCGATGGGCCCCCCACACGAGCTCCCAGGGTCTCCCAGGGGAAACGATGGGCACGCCGGGTCCCCAGGCGACACCGGGAAAGACGCGCAACCGGCGCAATCCGGCAGCGCGAGCGTCAACCCGAGGAGCAAGGTGCCGAAGGATGTCTTGGCCCGGCTCGCGAGCGTCAGCCAGCTGCAGATGCTTTTCGAGCGCACCCGCGCCGAGTATCTGGTGACCGAACCCGTGGGCTACGAGCTTCAATTGCAGTCCGTCGTCACGACCAACGACATCGTGGCCCGGGGCCGCAATCTCGTCGTCGCCGCGGCCGTCAGCTACACCTGGCCGCCGAGGGCTGGCAGCCTGTATGTTCGCGTCTTCGATACCAACGGGACCTTGGCCGTCGACATGCCGGAGGACGCGCTCTGCGGCGAAGAACGGTTGGACGCTCTCAAGCAGAGGCTCACGGCGCTCAAATTGAACTTCGCGCCCGCGATCGAATTTTCTCCCCGCGGCGTATTGCTCGCCGGCGGGTGGGTGAAGGAAGCCGATCCGGAGCCGGTGGGCGGCTGGCGCCGCCGCTTGATCGAGGCGCTAATCGACAATCTCGACAATCAAGACCTTAGCGATGACCCAGACTTTCGCGGTTGGGGTCGCGACGAAACCATAAGGTTTCTCGAGGGATTCCCCGAGAGCCTCTTGGTGCACAGAGTCGCAGCGATCGCATTCCTCCTTCGCGTGGGCGCTTTCGACAGCGCGGCGCTGCGGCGGATGACGGGTCCACAACTGGGAGCAATTCTTCCAATTGAAGTACAGAAATTATCTGGCCTACCGTACGACCAACTTATCCTCGGCGCCGCCAACCTGATTGCGACGGGGGTGGAATACTCGGATGCTTTTCGCCGCGACGACGTGACCGGGATATCACAGGACGACAAACAAGGCATACTTGAAGATATTGCATTCCTTCTTCCTGACGCCGATTGCCTGGGCTGGCACCGGCTTGGCGGGCGGCTGAGGTGGGTCACCGGCATCCTTGACCAGATTCCGGACGACCATCCCGAAAAGCCCCTGGCCAGCAGCATTGAACAGTCTGCATGGACCACGCTGACCAATTACAACAGAGGTCTGGACTACTACGGCAAGACGCCGCGCTTCGCCCCGATCGTTTCCCTGGACACGTACCTGACGGCGCTGGACAGTTCTCTTGGCCCACTCAAGGACATCGAAGAAAAAACACGGCTCTATTTCGACGCGCTGCGCGACCAGAAGGACGCAACCAGCGACCTGCAAGCGGCCGTGGACCAGACCGAAAAGGCCCTGGCTCTTCTCAGCGCCAGAAAAAGCAAGATCCTGAAAGACAGGAACGACACCGAAGAGGCGATCAAAGGACTCGACGGCGACCAGAAGTCCGCCAGGGAAAACTTGAAGGCCGAGCTGAATGAGTTGCAAGGCCAAGTCAAGGGGGCCTTCGGGCTGAGCCCGGAAACCTTCTTTAACTGCCTGTTCCAGCTCGCGTTCATCAACGTGCACGAACCGGCCAACGCGCTCGACATGGGAACAAGGCCGGCGATGGCCGGCGTCGCGGGGGTGGCCCAGGAGGCCGCGGCGGGGGTGGCCGAGGTGGCCGAGGCGGGGGTGGCCCCGGTGGCCCAACTGGCCCAGGCGGGGATGATGGCGGCGAGTCAACTGGGGTTAATGATCAAGGAGGCGCACGAGAACGTCCTCACCAAATCCGGCGAACACATCAACAAAGACTGGATGCTGGAACAGATCGACGTCGTCGAGGAGGACGCCGATCTCAAGTCGGAATTCACAAAGCGAGAGAACGGGATGTTCTCCACGCAAGGATCGGATCGGCTGCTGGTCGAGCTGAATAAGTTCCGCGACCTGTGCACGCAGTTTTATGGCAGCCTCGACGACGCGCGAAAAGTGCGCGGATTGCTGGACAGCTATATCGAAACGATCACGCAGCGCAATCAGCAGATCGACTACTACAACCTGTTGGTTGTGGCCCTTCTCGACTTGTCCGCCGAAGTCGACAAGCTCAAACTGCAAAGGACGGCAGTGCAAGGGCGGATCGCAAGCAAGACACAGCCAGGGCTGCCTTCGATGGCGAACTTCGTCTCGGGACTGTACGAGCGGGCCAAGGCGGTGTGCTTGTCGGATTTCTATGATGCCTATCGCGCCTACGCGTTTTGGGCTCTCGAGAACTACAGCGGCTTTTACGACAAGATCGGGCGCAATCCCGAGGCGATCAACTACGACCAGCTCAATATTGCGAAGAGCGAACTCAGGAATGACGTTCTCGAGGCGCTAGGGAAAAACTATCGCACCCCCAACCATTTCCCAGCCCGCGAAGAAGACGAGTGGTCGATCGGGCGCGTCGTCGTGTTGACCAAGAAGACCCATCGCGACTTCTTTTCGCAACTCGGCGACTTCGAAGAGGCCGACTTCGAGCTGGAGCCGGCGACCAGGAGTTCGGTCGCGCCCAAACCGACCTTCGCCCCAACCAAAGCGGCGTGGTGCGGCTCCAAACGCCCCGACTTCTCTGCGAACCTGCCGAACCCCTTCGCTGGCATGGCCGACGTGCGGCTAACCAAGGTTCGGGCATGGTTGGTTGGCAAGAAGAACACGTTGGATCATAAAGTCACGCTGACTCATCTTGGCGAAGAGCAGTTCCGCAGGCCCGACGACAAGCCTTATCCCCGACGGCTCGAGCCCCCGGAGGAGGAAAATCAAGACAAGCGCAAACCGCAGTACATCCTGCATGAGGAGGTGCCGGTCCCGTTCAACTATAACGCCGAAGGCCTGAGCTACGATGAAGCGACGCACGCCTTTTCGCCGGGCAGGCTGTCCGGCCGGGGCGTCACGGGAGCGCAGGACGGCGACCTTGGCTTCCCGAGGGACGGGATCAGCGATTTGCCCGCGGCAGGCAAATACGCCCCGATCGGCCCGTTCGGCAGGTGGCGGCTCGCGGTCCCGAGGAACCTCAATCCGGATCTGAAGTTCTCCGACCTGCACGCGGTCGTCATCGACTTCCACGGATTCCACCAGACTTACGCCAAAAAGCCACTGATTTGAACGGGCTCACCCGGCCATCCTGGCATCGGCGGTGACCACGGATCTTTCAAACTCACTGTGGGACTTCCTTTCTACTCGATACCGGCCAGTTCGGCGGCTTGATAGCAGTAAAGAAAGTTCTCACAGATCCGCTCTCGCCGCTCTCGCCGCACGCTCTCGCCGCACGCTCTCGCCGCTCTCGCCGGCAATCCATGACAGCCTCGCAGCGATACGTCACGGGTGATCGGACGCTCATCGCGGCGCGACCAAGCCCCGTGGGCGCACGATCGGCGCGGCGGCACCCGTAGCCGCCTGTGTGCCAACAGCTTTGCAGGCTTTGACATCACCACGATGGTTACCTGCGCGGGTTAGGTGCTGCGGGGCTTCGGGTTTCGGTATCTACGCCGGTGACGTAGGGCTGTGACGTGGTTGTCTTACTGCTCCGCGTCGCCGCGTTGTCGCACCGGCGAATCCAAATGATTGCGGTGATTAGGGGAGCCAGGGCTGGGCGCAAAACCGCCCACACTACGGCCAAGCCGGGCCTACAGGGGGGCCTCGTCACGAAGTCGGGCTGGGTGCGCGGGCGTCAGGCAGCGGTCGGGATGCACATGGACCACCTACTTTGACAAGCCCTGGCGACATGTCGTTTGCCATGAGCTTGGGGCCAGTATGAGCTGATTTTGCCAGGGTGATGGGACCACCTGGATTGCCAGTTATGGGACCACCGGCGCGTCGCGTCGGTGGTCTCTTCGTTTGTTCGTTCGATCGCCGTGACAGTTCAAGTCACGGAGGCGACGGGCATGGCTTTTCGGGAGGTCAGTGTGAATGAGATCAGGGAAGTCCTGCGGGTGTGGCTGGGGGTGGCAGGGTTACCGGCGCCGGGGTACCGCACGATCGCCTCGCATTGCGGCGTGGACCGCAAAACGGTGCGCCGCTACGTGGAGGCCGCGCAAGCGGCCGGTCTGCGCCGAGACGACGATGCCAGCGCTGTCGATGACGGGTTGATCGGGGTGGTCGCCGAAGCGGTGCGTCCAGCCCGGCCAGATGGTCACGGCGCAGCGTGGGAGCAACTGCTGGGGTTCGAGGAGCAGATCACCGCGTGGGTGGCCGGCGAGGGTGAGCAGCGGCCGTTGACGATCACCAAGATCCACACGCTGCTGGCCCGGCAGGGGTGTGTGGTGCCGTACCGGACATTGCATCGATTCGCCAGTGAGCGTTGCGGTTTCGGCCACAAAGACACCACGGTCCGGGTCGCCGATGGCGATCCTGGCGTGGAATGCCAGATCGATTTCGGCTACCTGGGGATGCTCACCGATGCTGCTGATGGGCGGCGCCGCAAGGTGCACGCGTTGATCTTCACCGCCGTCTACTCCCGGCACATGTTCGTGTGGTTGTCGTATTCGCAGACCCTGGCGGCGGTGATCGCCGGATGTGAAGCGGCGTGGGAATTCTTCGGCGGCGTGTTCGCGGTGCTGGTCCCGGACAACTTGAAACCGGTGATCGCCGCCGCTGATGCAGTCAATCCGCAATTCACCCAAGGGTGGCTCGACTACGCCGGCCATGCCGGATTCCTCACCGACCCGGCCCGGGTACGTTCCCCGAAAGATAAGCCGCGGGTGGAGCGTGTGGTGCAGTATGTGCGCGGAAACTTCTGGGATGGTGAAACATTCACCAGCCTCGATGAGGCTCAGCAGGCCGCGACTGCGTGGTGTCTGCGTACTGCCGGTACCCGCATCCACGGCAGCACCTGCGCACGTCCACTGGAGGTGTTCACCGACGCCGAGCAGGCCCTCTTGCTGCCGGTGCCGGGTGTCTATGACGTGCCGGTGTTCAAAGCGGTCAAGGTGCACCGCGACTTCCACGCCGAGGTCGCCAAAGCGCTGTATTCGCTGCCCGAGCAATGGATCGGGCACATGCTGGATGTCCGTGCCGACAGTGAGCTAGTGAAGTTCTATCACCGCGGCAAGCTGGTGAAAGTCCATCCCCGCCAGCCTGCAGGTGGCCGCAGCACTGACCGTGCTGATCTACCTGAACACAAAGCGGGCTACGCGCTGCGGGACCTCGCGGCGTTGATCGCCACGTGCACCGCACACGGCCCCAATATCGGGATCTACGCCGAACGCATCCTCGACGATCCGCTGCCCTGGACCCGGATGCGCACCGTCTACCGACTCCAAGGCCTGGTGCGCCGTTACGGCGCTGACCGCGTCGAACAGGCATGCTCACTCTCGCTGGATCTTGATGTCGTCTCGGTCAACAAGATCGCGTCCATGCTCGAACGTGCCACCGAGAACACCACCCCGGCACTACCGCAAGCAGTCGGACAGGAAGCCACCCGGTTCACCCGCAACCCATCCGAATTCAATACCACCACGCCATCATTGACCGTCGTCACCGACCCACCCACAGCTGAGGAGATCTGCTGATATGACCACCCATCGTGCACCTGCAGATCCAGTCGGCGCCGACCTGACCCGACTGCTCAAAGCGCTCAAACTCGGCGCCCTGGCCGACACTCTGCCCGAACGGGCCGCGCTGGCCCGCCAGCACAAACTCAGCCACATCGGATTCCTCGAAGTCCTCCTCGCCGACGAGGTGTCACGGCGTGAATCCCGTTCAGCTGCAATACGATCAGCCAAGGCAGGACTCGATCCAACGATGCGTTTCGATACCTGGACCACCTTGGAAGACCTGCGCTATGACCGCACCCTGCTCGGTGACCTGACCTCGCTACGATTCCTGGACGCCGGACAGTCCGCGATCATTCTCGGGCCCGTCGGAGTAGGCAAGACGCATCTGGCAACAGCATTGGGACACATGGCAATTCGCCGACGCAACTCTGTACTGTTCGCCCGATCCGACAAGCTGTTCACCCGGCTGCGCGCCGCCCGCCTGGACAACACCGTCGACGCCGAGATCCGCCGACTCACCACCATCGACGTCCTCATTATCGACGACTTTGCGCTCAGACCCCTCGGCGCCACAGAGACCAGCGACTTCTACGAAATCATCGTCGAACGCCACCGCGCCAAAACGACCATCGTGACCTCCAACCGAGAACCCTCCGAATGGTTGACCATGACCGCCGACACCCTGCTGGCCCAATCAGCGATCGACCGACTCACGGCCACCGCCCACACCCTCGTCATCGAAGGACCGTCCTACCGTCAACGCACCCGACCCGGCCAGCTTGACCCAGACCACGGCGACGAGCATCCTCAATAACGCGCCACGGTGGTCCCATCCCCCTGGCAATCAGGTGGCCCCATCACCCTGGCAAGCG
>CAVPUR010000005.1:0-44747 GCA_963708995.1 uncultured Actinomycetota bacterium | reverse complement strand
TCGTCACACTGCGGTTTTTGTTGATTGTCATGATCAGAACAGTCCTTGTTGGGGGGCTGGGGGCTGGATACGCAGGCCTTTTCCGCGTCCGGTGCGGATGTGGACGGCTTGGAGTTCGCCGCGCTTGACACGTTGCATGATGGTTTGGCGGGACACGCCGTAGGCCAGGGTGGCCTGCGGCATGGCCAGCCAGCCGTCGGGGGCGTCATCGACGAACAGGCTGCGGATCTCGTCGGTGAGCCGGATGCGCCAGGGCGCACCAAGGGTGAGTTGCTCGCCGGCGACGAACCCGTCGGCCAGCCAGCGGTGCAGGGTCGAGGGTGCCAGGCCCAGTTCCTTGGCGGCCTCAGTCACGCTGAGCAGCTCGGCTTCCTGCGGGTCGTCGGTGGGTGTGTGGCAAGGGATTGCGTAATGGTGGCGCAGCGACTGCACCCGACCGGCATTGAACGGTAGGCCGCGGGCGGTGCGGCGGCCTTGCTGGGTGAGGATTTGGGCGATCATCGCGTCGGGATAGTGTGTGGCCAGGCGGCGCACCAGGTCAACGGTGTGTTCGTCGGTGCGTAGATGGTTGGCCCGTTTGCGTTTGATGGGCACTCTTAGGTCGGTGATGGCGCCGCCTTTCCAGCGCAGCACCAAGTCGGCGTGGGCGTCGGTGTGGTCGCGGCACACGCTGACATTGACCTCATCGAGCAGGCTGCGCAGCAAGTGTTTTCGGTCTTTATCGGTGGTGCTCGGCATCGCCCACACATCGGCGAGGTCGTCGCTGAGTGTGAGTATCATCGCCTTCTCTTGTGGGGTCAGGGTTTTCGGGCGTGCAGCTTGGCGGCGAGCGAGCTCGGCCTGGGCGTCGGCCAGGGCTTGCAGCGCGGTGTTCCATTCGGTCTCCAGGCCGCGAGCGACCAGGCGGTTATCCGGGTCGACGACCCGGTAGCGGCGCTCGGCCTGTCCAGCTTGATAGCGGGCCTGCTCGACCTGGCGGCGCCATTGGGCCAGCGCGGCGTCGTGGCCGTCCTCGAGTTGCTGGGCGGCGGCCAGGCAGGCCTGCAGCGCCACCGGTTGCAGCGCGGCCAAAAACGCCGCGGTGACCGCGGCGTCGATCCCGGCGCCCCCGACACGCAGGTGATAGCCGCTGTGACCGGCCAGCTGCCCGGTGCCCACGCAGTAGTAGCCCGGCGGCTTGTTGGCCCGCCCGTCGTAGTAGACGCTCAGCTTGCGCCCACAGGTCCCGCAGGTGGCCAGGCCCTGCAGCAGCGCGCAGCCCTCGCGCACCGCGCCGGTGCCCGGCTCATGGGCCTTCGGGCGGATATTGCCTCGGATACGAGACTGGTTGTCCTGGAAGGTATCCCAGTCGATGAAACCGCGGTGATGCTCGGTGATGAGTACCTCCCACTGGTCTTGGGGCAGCGCCCGGCGAGACACCCGCAGCCGCCCATCAGCATCAAGGCTGCGCTGCACGCGGGTGCGGCCGAATACATAGGCGCCCGCGTAGGCGGGGTGAGTGAGCACGGCATGCACCGCGTAGTAGCTCGGCGCCGCCCAAGTGATCTGCGGATCGCCGCTAACGCACCCCCCGTGGGGTTGCAGCGGGAATTTGAGCCCCTGTTCGCGCAGCCACAGCCATACCCCGCGCACCGACCCGCACAGCGCGAACCGCTCGAAGACCGCGGCGATCACGCCGGTGACCGCCTCATCAGGGTGCCAGCGGACCTCACCGTCGGCCTGGCCCCACACCAGACCGACCGGCAGCCCTCGGCGCAGCTCGCCGCGAGCGGCCTTGCTGCGGATGCCGCCGTCGAGACGGGCACGCAGGATATGCAGTTCGGCCTCCGACATGGTGCCCTTCATACCTAGCAGCATGCGGTCATTGAACAACCCCGGATGGTAGATGCCGTCGGTGTCGGCGATCAGCGTGTCGGTCATGCCGGCCAGGTCCAGCAGCCGATACCAGTCGGAGTTGTTGCGCGCCAACCGTGAAACCTCCAGCGCCAAAACAATTCCTACTGCGCCGAGCCCGACCTGCGCGGCCAGCTCGGCGAACCCGGACCGACCCGTGGCGCTGGCCCCCGAGACTCCCAGGTCCTCGTCGATCACCCGCACCCCTGCGCGCGGCCAGCCCAACTCGACCGCACGGGCGACCAACTCGTACTGGCGGGTGGTGGACTCGCGGTTGCGGGTGATCTGGACCATGGTGGACTGGCGCACGTACACCACCGCTGCGCGATGCAGATGCCCATGCGTGATCTTCGATTCACTCATCGCCGACCGCCCCGCCGCCGATCGCCGCCACGGCTTTGGCAATCACTTCGGCCAGCACCGCGATCGCCGCCGCGACTTCCTCGACGGGTAGCTGCTCGACCATCGGCGTCAACTCCACCATCTGGGCCGAACCGGTGATCGCGGCCGGGACTGGGTGTGGTATCAAACTGAGCTGGACAGGCTGCATGGGAGTCCTCCTTGCACGGTGACATCCCTGCAGCCTGTCCCCGCAACTCGGCGATCAGCGCGCAGACACGCAATAGATCTGCCAGCGATCCAAGGGTCGCAACCCCGACAGCGCCGTCATTGATCGGCGGCTGGGCGTCCGTCCACGCCGCCGGGACCAGCGACTTGGTCCCATCGGGCAGCGCCAGCAGCAGCTCCACCACCCCGTGCCGCCACATCCCGCCCACCACCGGCAACGACCGACCCTGCAGCCGATGATGCGGCCGCGTAATCGTCACCGCCGCAGGAAGTTCCTCGATACCGGTAGTAAGACGAGTCGTCGTTTGACGTGTTCACCACGCCAGAACTGCTGCGGGCACTCAAGCGTCTCGAACGCGTCGCCGCGAGCTTGACAGGAAGCTCACTGGAAGCTGGCCCGGATGCTGAGGGTTTTCTGCCAGGACTCACCATTTTCGTCAAGAAGGTCGCGTTACCTGAATAGCGTAGGCGCGGTGAATAGAGCAGCGTCTGACAATCCTCTCGGCCTGGGACTAATCATCGTCGGTGCCATCGCTATGGCTATCTCGGCGTTTTTGCCGGTTGTCGAACCTACGGGCATCCCTGGTCCATTAAGGGATAGCGAGCGGCAGTCAACAAAGGTGCAACGCACGACAAAGAAGGCGTGTCGGCTGGCCCGACACCTCGGGCCAGTCCACCGCCGATGAGGTCGTTAGATTGGAGTTACTGCGGCCGCGCGAGGACCCTTGGGTCCTTGACCGACCTCAAATTGAACTCGCTGGTTATCGTCCAGCGAACTGCCCCCACGAATCTCAGAATGGTGGAAGAACAAATCTTCTCCGCCACCGTCGGGGGTGATAAAGCCAAAGCCCTTATCGCTGTTGAACCATTTGACGGTTCCCTGTGCCATGCTCTTAACTTTCTAATGCTGGCGATTTAGAAGAACATACAGCCGCCAGTTTACCCGACGTCGGGTTAACGCTTGTTCGTACAGTGGGTTCAGGCGTGGCGCTGCTCGCGGCCCCTCTGGCCTCTCAGGGCAGCTCGGCCAGCAAACTAATCGTTAAATCGGGCGCACAGTGTCATCTGCGGACACAACGACCCGGCGCACCGAGGGGTCGGCGTACCAGGGCGCGGCGGCCAGCTCGGGCCAGTAGTGCGCCGAGGGCCGCCCGTCTTCGATGTCTTCGCCCGCGTCGATACGGGCCAACGTGCGCTCGGCCTGGCGCACAACGGGGCTAGCCGCGTTCGCCTGGCGGCGCTCATCGGACGACATGTCAGGCGTGAAGTCTGGCAATAGGCGCGGGTCAACGGCCTGGCGTTGATATCTGGCGCGTAGCTCGTCGCGGATACCGGGCAGATAGACGCCGCCGCGCTTCGGAGCTGAATAAGGTTCGGGCGGGGCAAGGGCCGAACGCGGCGACCTGAGCGCCGCCGGCCACGGCAACTCGGTGCCCCGCTTTCACATCGCGTGGGGCACCGGAACCGGCATCATCGAACCCTTCGTCGACTCAGCCCGCCGGGCCGCCGCCCGCGGACTGGTCACCTTTCACCACCGCCGTCAGGTCGACCAATTGGTCTTCACCGATGGCGCGGTGACCGGAGTGCGGGGCACCGTGCTGGCCGCCGATGACGCCAAGCGGGGTGCTCCGTCCAGCCGGGAGGCGGTCGGTGACTTCGAATTGTCCGCTCAGGCCGTCGTCATCACGACCGGCGGGATCGGCGCCAACCACGACATGATCCGCCGCTATTGGCCGCAGCGCATGGGAACCGCACCGAAATCGATGATCACCGGCGTCCCGGCCCATGTGGATGGGCGGATGCTCGACATCGCCGCGGACTCCGGCGTTCGGTTGGTCAACCGGGATCGCATGTGGTACTACACCGAAGGCATCATCAACTGGAACCCGATCTGGCCCGACCATGCGATCCGGATCCTGCCCGGACCGTCGTCGATGTGGTTCGACGCCCTGGGCAGGCGCCTGCCGCAGCCGTTCCTGCCCGGGTACGACACCCTGGGCACGCTGCGCTACCTGCGGACCACGCCCGACATCGCACCCTACGACCACTCGTGGTTCATCCTCACCCAGAAGATCATCGAGAAGGAGTTCGCGTTGTCGGGTTCGGAACAAAACCCCGACATCACCTCCAAAAGCAAGCGGGCGGTCGTGCAACAACGATTGTTCGGCAAGGGGGCGCCCGGTCCGGTCGAAGCGTTCAAGACCCGCGGCGCGGACTTCGTCGTCGCGAACAGCCTGAAAGAGCTGGTCGGGCGGATGAACGCGCTGACCGACGAAGCCTTACTCGACGCGAGCGTCATTCGGCGCCAAATCGAATCCCGCGACCTGCAATTGGCCAACTCGTTCAGCAAGGACGCCCAAATTCAAGGCATCCGCAACTCGCGGAAGTTCCTGGCCGACCGGCTCGGCCGCACCGCCGCGCCGCACCGCATCCTCGACCCTGACGCCGGGCCGCTCATCGGGGTCAAACTACACATCCTCACGCGAAAGACACTGGGCGGCATACAAACCGACCTCGCATCCCGCGCGTTAGGCCTCGACGGAGAGCCCATCGGTGGGCTTTATGCCGCCGGTGAAGTCGCCGGTTTCGGCGGCGGCGGTGTGCACGGTTACAACGCGCTGGAAGGACCCTTCCTCGGCGGGTGCATATTCTCCGGTCGCACCGCCGGCCGCGCTATCGCCGACACACTCTGATATTTGGGTTCAGTTCGCCGGCCAGGACGGGCTGTGCGTCAACACTTGCGCGCCGTCGGCGGTGACGTGCACGGTATCCCGGCGAAAAACGGCGCCGACGCCTTCTTGCCACACGTAGCCGGTGATCGCTACCACCATCCCGGCATCGAGATGGTCGTCTTCGCCTGCGGCCGAGAGCGTCGCGGACACGACGGGCGGGTCGAAGCCCAGCCCCAGTCCGTGCGCGATGGGCATCGGCGGAATCGGTTCGCCGGCGGCTTCATACGCGGCGAGCAACTCGCGGGTGGATGCCCCGGGGCGGCAGGCCGCAATGAGCTTGTCGTAGAGCGTGTTCGAGCGCTGGTGGAGCTGGCGCGCCTCGGCCGTGATCATTCCGACCGGCCAGGTCCGGCCCACTTCGCCGACGTAACCGCCGGCCAAGGCGCCGGCGGCGAATGCGACTAGGTCGCCGTCTTGCACTGTGCCGTTCGGTTGTGCGCGCTGCCACGGATGTTCGCGCGAGGTCACCCATGCGGCGTCCTGGGTGGCCGGCGTGCTTACCCCACCGGCGGCCATCGCCTCTAGCACCGCACCAGCCAGCTTCTGCTCGGACAACCCCGCCCGTAATTCCATCACCCCAGCGGCAAGCCCGCCTTCGGCGATGCGAATGGCCTCGCCCATTACCGCGATCTCGTCAGGCGTTTTGATGCGGCGTGCCGCGCGCATGGCCAGCTCACCGTCCACGAGCTCGGCCGCGGGAAAGGCCTCGGGCAGCAACGCGGCGAAAGTGGGTGTGATCGCATCGGTTCCGACTCGAAGGGCCGTCTCGGCCCCGTCGATCTTTTTCAAGACGTCGATCAGCGTCATCGGATTCCAGGTCAACCCGTAGAGGTGATCGTGGCCTATTTCCTCGGGCACACCCTCGTCGTCGGTCGTGTTGAGGTAGATATCGCCGCTGGCGCGCACCACGACACACACCGGCCCAAACGGTCGTGTTCCGGCTATCCACAGCTGCGGGGCGCCGGTGACATAGCGGACGTTGGCCTGTCGCCCGAGCACCAGGATGTCGAGGTCGTGTGCCTCCATTTGGGCCAGTGCGCGTTCCCGACGCCCGACCCGCAATTGCAGGGCGTCAGGCGAAACCTCAGTCACCGTAGGGGGAGTAGGGGTAGTCGGTGATCGGCAGGTAGCCGTCTTCGGTAATAACTACGATCTCCTCACTGCGATAGCCACCAGTGCCGTCCTCCCACACCACCGGTTCCAAAACCAGGACCATGCCGGGTGGGAAGACGAAGTTGTCGTCGAAGTCCTCGCCCAGATCGGTTCCGATCATGGGGGCTTCGGCGGGGTAGGTTCCGATGCCGTGGCCGAGGTAGAAGTGCGGCAGCCACGGTTTGCGACCGCCGTTGGCGGCTATCGCCGCCCGCGCCAGGTCGCCTGAGGTCGCGCCGGCTTTGGTCACCGCGAGCACGGCGTCCAGGATGGCTCGCCACTGCCGGAATTGGTCGTGCTGCGCCGCTGTAGGTTGTTCGCCGACCAGCCAGGTGCGGCCGAAATCCGAACAGTAGCCGGCGTAGCTGAAGCTGATGTCGGTCCAGAGCACGTCGCCGGCTGACAGTTCACGGTCTGTGGGCAACAGCGGCAGCGCCAGATCGCCGTGGGTGGTCCAAACGCCGGCTTCCCGGGAAGCCGGCATCACCTGCCAGATGGCCTCGAGCATGTTGGCGGTGGCGCCCAATTCGAACGCGCGCCGGACCAGTAGCGCCGAGAGGTCAATCTGCCGCACCCCGGGCGCCAGCGCCTTCTGCACGTCCGCCATGGCCTGCTCGGTGATCCGGGCGGCCTGGCGAAGACAGGAAACCTCGTCGCGGGTCTTGACCAGCTGCGCGGCGCCCACCACTATCGCCGCCTCCTGCGGCGGCCCCGAGGGAAACAGCGTAGCCGCCGAGCGGCGCATCGCGCCGGTCAGCTCGTCGACGGCGATCGTCGCGCCCGACGGGATCAACTCGGCGAGCACACGGGCAAAATGCGCCACCCCGTGGTCGAATTCGAGATACACCGGGCCGTGCAGATGGTCATGCGGGACCGGTGGCTTCGATGAGGCCCCGCTCCGAAAAGGCAGGAACAGATGCGGATGTTCGTCGTCGGCCAGCACGACCGCCACCGGGCGTTCCACGTGCGACAGGCCGGCGTCCAGCAGCGGCCAGCTGACTCCGGTCGCGTATTGGACGTGGCCGTTCATCAGGAGGATCAGCGCATCGACGCCGTGGTCGGCCATCGCCGACCGCAGGCGTGCGCCGGTCTCTGAACGCATGCGTGCCCAGTCCGGCTCGTCGGGGATCTCGATGCCCGCGGTCAGTGAGTTCGTCATCTAGACACCCAGGAATTCTTTGATGTTGCCGCCGACGACACGAACGGCTTCTTCGGGTCCGACGGCGTCCACCACCGCGGCCAGCGACCGCTCCGAATATCCGAAAGTGCTTTCATTGTGCGGATAGTCGGATGACCACATCACCTTGTCGATTCCGATCTCGTGGATCTGTTTGAGGCCGAGGCCGTCGACCATGAACGAGGCACACATGTGGGTGTCCCAGTAGTGGCGGGGGTCGTGTTCAGGTTGGTGTTTGAGCATGTGCTGGTATGACGCGAACACGTGTTCGGCGTCCTGCAGGGCAGGGAGCACCCACGCGATTCCGCCTTCGAACCAGCCGACGCGCAGGCTGGGATGCCGGTCCAGGATGCCGCCGAAGATGTACTTGGAGAACATCTCCCGGAATGAGTCGATGTTGACCATCATGGCGACCGCGACGCTGTTGACCTCGCTCGGACACTTCGGCTGGCTTTCGCCGATGTGGTGGGTGACCGGCAGGCCTGCGGCTTCGATCTCGTCCCACACCGCGCTCATATCCGTGCTCGAATAGTCGATGACGTGCCCGTGGTCGTCGTTGCCCGGACTTATCGGCATCAGAAATGTCTTGAGCCCCAGGGACTTCAGTTCCGAGAGGGTACGGCGAGCGCCGCGTGGGTCCCACCAGTTGATCAAACCGACGCCGTAGCAATGCCCATTGGAGCGTTCCTGGACATCGGCGATGTGTTCGTTGTAGATGCGGAAAATCCGTTCGCGCAAATCCTTGTCGGGATAGTGGAACAGCGCCAGGACCGCGTTGGGGAATGCTAATTCCTTGTCGACGCCGTCCTCGGCGAGTTCACGGATGCGGGCTTCGATGTTGTTGGTGGCGGCACCGGCGAGATCGTCGTATTGCATGAGCACGGCGCTGAAATCGCCGACCACCATGGAGTTCCCCGGGGGGCCGAGCAAGTATGCGCCGTCCTCGTACCAGATCCGCGGTGCCTTATCTTTGAGGTCATCGGGGAAATGCTGATAGAAGATGTCGTCTGCCACCGAGATATGGTTATCGGCCGAGAAGACTTCGGTCCCGGCGGGCAGGCCGGTGTCGAATTCGGTTGCCTGACCGTGCCGGTGCTTGGGTGCGCCTATTGGACCGGCCGGGTAGAGACTTGTCATCATCGTTCCTTCGGGTGCCTCTGGTGTGAAAGCGATAACATGCCAAGCTGTTCGAGGTCGACGAGGTACTTGTCGATCAACTGCTCTGACACGTGGGGGATTGCCCGCCCGGCCGTTTCGACCGCTGCCCGGAACCGTGCGCCGGGTACCGGTGAGCCGGTGACGGCGGGCATGGGTTGGCGGTACACATCCAACACTGTAAGCACCGACTGGGAGCGCTCTCGTTCGGGCAGTGCGCGCATCGCCGTCTCGAACCGGCTCAGCCAGTCCGAGTAGTCGTCGATCCGTTCGATGGGATAGCCCGCGGCGATGATCCAGTCCACGAAGGTGTCGAGGGAGATGCCGTCGTCATGCGGATTGGTCGTGTTGTAGGTGTCAAAGCTGCTGCCGTGCTGTGGTCCTATCGCCGCGATCGCATCGGCGAGGAAGTCGACCGGCAGGCCCTCGTAGTGCGGACCCCGACCTTCGGGGCCGACGGCCCCTGCACGGTAGAACGAGCGCGGTGCGGTGCCGGTGGCGACCAGACTGAACAACAGCCGGGTGAAGATGTCGGGCACATTCAGCTGGCCCGCGTAGCGGCTGTCGGCGAGGATCATGCCGGGCCGGAACACCGCGATGGGCAGTCCGCACAGATCGTGTGCCTCGCGCATCAACACCTCGCTGGCCCACTTGCTGATCCCGTAACCGTTGGCGTAGCTGTTGTCGACGACGCAGGCGGGCACCGACCGGCGGATATCGGTGTCCTCGTCGACGAGCTGATGCGCCACCGCGCTGACGCCCATGGTGGAGATGTAGTGGATCGGCTTGAGTCTGTTCGTGATTGCCAACCGGATCACCTCGGCGGTACCCACGACGTTCGGTGCGAACAACTGCTGGTAGGGCAGGACGTGATTGACGTGAGCCGCGGGGTGCACGATCAGATCGACAGTCCCCGACAAGCGCTGCCACGTTTCGTTGTCGAGGCCGAGGTTGGGTTCGCCGATGTCGCCTGCCACTACCTCGAGATGCCTCTCGGCCAGAGTCCGAAAACGGTCCAGCAATTCGGCGTCGGAGCCCAAGGTGGCCTCGATGCGCTGCCGCGCCTGCGTGGCGTCAACACCGCGCGTCAGGCACACCAGTGTGCCGCCCGAATCGGCCAGTCCCTGCAGCCATTCCATGCCGAGGAACCGCCCCAGAAAGCCGGTCACGCCGGTGAGCAGCACGGTGCGGATCTCACTGGTGGGTTGCGGCAGCGTCAGCGCGGTCTTCAGGACGTCGTCCTCGAGGAATTTGTCCAGGGTGAGGTCGCTGGCGTCCACCTCGGGGCTGTCGGCATCGTGCAGCGACCCGTGCACCGAAGCGTAGGTGGGCCGCAAAGCATCTGAGGCGCGGTGACGTTCGATGTTGTTGGCGATGGCGAGCAGATCCCCGGTCGGGTCGATGATCACGCCCACCGGAACATCCACACCGTAGATGTCGGTCAGCAGCGTTGAGAAGGTCAGCGCGGACAGCGAATCGCCGCCCAGATCGATAAACCTCGCCTCCGGCGAGATGTCGGCGGCCGCCACGCCGAGTGTGGCCTGCACCGCTTTGGTGACGGTCGCCAGCACCGGTTGCTCGGCGCCGCCCAAACGCAACGCCCGCAGCTGGCTGAGTTGATCGGAGGCCATGGACGCGTACAGCTGCTCCAGGCTGTTGCCGTAGCGGGCTTTGAGCCTGGGCCGCAAGTACTTTCCGACGCCTGATAGCAGTCCGTTCGCGAGGCTGAACGGCTCCTTCTCGATAAGAAAGTCTCGCGGGATCTCGTAGCCGTTGAGGTGGTTGCCGCGAGCGATTTCCCGCAACGACTCGTGTATCACCGATGCGTCCACTACATCTTCGGTGGGTACGACCACGGCGAGCAGGTAGGAGCGTTCGCTGTTGCCGTAGATGTAGATTTGGCGGATCACCGGGCTGGTCGCGTACAACGCCTCCAGCCGCGAGACGGCGACGAACTCGCCTTGCGCGAGCTTGATGACGTTGTTGCGCCGGTCCACATAGCGCAGCCGATCGGGGCCGACCTCGGCCATGACGTCGCCGGTCTTGTAGTAGCCGTCCTCGTCGAACATCGTCGCCGTCAGATCGGGGCGGTTGTAGTAACCGGCCATGAACCGCGCTGACTTGACCGCCAATTCGCCACGTGGATAGGGCTTGTCGGTGTTGAAGTAGCCCAGTTCGGGAACGTCGAGAAGTTTGTAATCGATCACCGGTGGCCGCAGCACGTGCTCGTCGGCGACGATCATCCCGCCGGCGATTTCGGTGGACGAATAGCCGATCAGCAGGTGCTGGTCGAGCACCTCTTCCATGAACACCTTGATCTCCGGAGAGAGCGCGGCCGACCCGCAGCCCACCGCCAGCACCCGGCCACCCAGAACCCTCTCCCGGATCGCCGTTTTGATCTCTTCGCTGACTTCGTCGGCATCAGCGCCGGGGGTCGTTCGGCGATCGAGCTCGCGCTGGTAGTAGTGGAAGAACATCTCACACACCCGCGGCACCAGGCTCATCGAGGTGGGTCGGACCAGCGCCAGGTCCTCGAACAGTGTCGAGAGGTCGCTCTTGGCGGCAAAGTAACTGGTGCCACCGTTGGCCAACGTCAGGATTACGTAGCCGTAGCCGATCAGGTGACTCATCGGCATGTAGCTCAGGGTGATAACTGGCTGATCGGATTGCGCGAGCCACGTTCCGATGCAAAGGCTTTCGGTGAACATCGCGCCCTTGGGTGTGCCGGTGCTGCCCGACGTGTAGAACACCCAGGCCAGCGGATCGTCGTCGGCGGCTGCGACGTGCAGGGGCGGGGTTGGCAACGATTCCCCGTGCGCGACAACCTCACCGATCGTCTCGATGGCGAGCGCGCCGCCCGCCGCTGCCAGCCGCGCGCGAGCCGCCTCGTACACGGCGCGTTGGTCGTCGTCGCGCGGCTCGTAGTCGAAGACGATCAGGCGGTCCGGTGCGGTACCCGCTGGGGCTGTTTCCAAGGCAGCCTTGACGGCCGCCTCGAGATTGTCGAGTCCCACCGCGAGGATCCGCGGTTGCGTCTCGTCCAGAATCGGCGCGTGTTGGGCCGCCGGCGCGCTGGTCTGCAGGGGCACCACCACGGCGCCGAGGTGAATGCAGGCGCATTCGATCACCGTGTAGTCGATACTGGCGAACCCCAGTACGCAGACAAAGTCCCCGGCGCGCACCGGATGCTGCTCGTGGTGGTGCCAATCGCCGGCCGCCGCCTGGATGCGGGCCCACAACTCCGCGTAGCTAACGGTCTCGAAACGCGGCAGGAAGCGCAGTGTGGAGCGTCCGGTGGCGGGGTCGGTGACGATCTCGCGGACCCGCTGTCCGAGTGCGGGCCGGTCAGTGTAGCCCTGCAGCACTTTCGCCATCACCTCGGCGATGCGTTGTCCACGTACCCTGGTCGCGGCGGCGATTTGTTCGTCCGGCTTGGTAATGCGGAACTGTTAGTCCTCGGCGTACAACCGCTCACGCCGGCGCGCCACCCGTTCCCACTGGTCTTGCTGTGTACCGGGATCTTTCGCGTCACTGCGGCCGATAAACGGCATTGCCTACCGCCTTCTGATCAATCCTCGTAGGTGACACCGGTGAGTTGTTCGGACAGCTGCCACAGCCGTTCCCTGTCGGGTTCACTCCGGGCCAATCGGGGGACGCCCGCGAACGTGACTCCGCCGCCGGCGGTTTCGTAGAAGCCGCGCGGCCCGTAGTACTTCCCGCCTTCGGCATCCGGCGACACGGCCGCGTAGAGCGTGGGCTTGATGCCTTCGTCGACGTCGAGCCACATGAACGGCAGAAGCCACCACGTGAGTTGGGTGAACCGGGCCTGCAGCGTCGGCTTTTCGCGGCCATAGGACGCGCCGCTGAGCAGATTGGTCTTGCTCAATCCGGGATGCGCGGCGTTGCACATCAACCCCCAACCGCCCCGGCGGCTGCGCCGGTCCAACTCGACCGCGAATGTCAGTTGCGCCAGTTTGGCGATCCCGTACGAGCGCATCGGTTTATAGCCATGCCGCGCGTTGGCGTCATCAAAGTCGAGATTGCGTTGACCCGCGGCAATGCTGCTGACGGTGACTACCCGCGCGCCTTCGGCCGCGCGCAGCAACGGCAGCTGGCGCCCGGTCAGCGCGAAGTGCCCGAGGTGGTTTGCGCCGAACTGCAATTCGAAGTTGTCGTCGGTTTCCTGGCGCTGCGGTGGTGTCATCACCCCGGCGTTGTTGATCAAGATGTCGATCGGGCGCCCTTCGGCGGCTAGCTCGTCGGCGAGCCCCGCCACGCCCTTCAGCGACGCCAAGTCCAGCTGTCTGATGGTCAGTTTCGCTGACGGTAGCTCGCGGCGGATCTCGGCGATCGCAGCTTCGCCTTTGGTCCGGCTGCGAATCGCCATCACGACGTCGGCGCCCACGCCCGCAAGGCTTTTCGCCAGACCGAAGCCCAGACCGCTGTTGGCACCGGTCACGACGGCGAATCTGCCGGACAGGTCCGGCACTTCCAGCGCCAGATCGGGCTTCACCATGTGACGGGAAGCTCGTAGACGCCGTAGGCCAACGTGTCGTGCTTGAACGGAAGGTCCTCGACCGGCACAGCCAGCCGCAGCGTGGGGATGCGGCGGAACAACGTGGGCAGGGCGATCTGTAATTCCATGCGGGCCAACTGTTGTCCCACGCATTGGTGGCGGCCGTAGCCGAACCCGACGTGGGCGCCGTCCTCGCGGAGTAAGTCCAGCCGGTCCGGGTCGGGGAATTGGCGGGGATCCCAGTTCGCCGGTGCGACGTCGAGGATGATGCCCTCGCCGGCGCGGATCGTCTCGCCGCCGACTTCAATGTCCTCAACAGCGATACGACGCTGACCGGTCTGGATGATGCTCAGATACCGCATCAGCTCCTCGACCGCGGCGGCGATGACCTTGGGATCCTCGGCGTCGCGTATCAGCGCCAGCTGGTCGGGATGTTCGAGCAGGGCCGCGATGCTCAGGCTGATCATGTTGGCCGTGGTCTCGTGGCCGGCGATCAGCACGCCGAGGGCCAGCTGTGTGGCCTCGCGCACGCTGAGCTCTTCGGCGTTGACTCGCTCAGCCAGATCGGAGACCAAATCCTCTGAGGGACTTTGCATCCTGGCACGAATCAGGTTGGCGATGTATTTAGCCAACGACGCGGCACCTTGAGCCGTGTCCTCTTCGGTCGCGTAACGCCCCGTGCCTCGTTGGGCTTGTTCCTGGAAGAAATCCGCGTCCTCGTAGGGGACGCCCAACATCTCACTGATGACCAGCGATGGGATGGGCAGCGCCAAGGTGCTGACGATGTCGCCGGGTTTGGGGCCGGCCAGCAGGGCGTCGACGCGATCGTCGGCGATCTTCTGCACCGCCGGACGCAAACCTTCGACACGCTTGAAGGTGAAGGGTTTTGACAGCATCCGACGGAACCGGGTGTGTTCCTCGGCATCGGAGGTGAAGACCGAACGGGGCCGCTTGTGCACCGTCGCCAGCATTCCCTCATTCCAGTGCGGGTAGCCCGGCAGTCGGTCGTCGACGCTGGTGCGCGAGTCGGTGAACAGCGCGCGAATCGCGTCGTAGCCGTGGATCAGCCACGGCGTGCTGCCGTCCCAGATCCGGACCCTGCTCAGCTGTTTAGTCTCGTTGAGCTCCAATACCTTTGGCGGCGGGGCGAATGGGCAGCCCGGTGCGCGCGTCATCGGAAACTCTGGCACATCGGTGGCGGTACCGGTCGAGATGTCGGTCATCGTGCTCCTTGGTTTTTGGCTGGCTTGGCTGGTGGCTAGCCGCCAGCAGCGCTCACATGGACCGGCGCGCGCCACAAGCCGACAATCGCGTCGATCAGTCCCTCACCGGCGACTGGCCAAGCCGAGCGTGACCGCGGTCCGTGCTCGGCCAGTGCCCCTTCGTGTTCGGCGCAGGTGTGCATCAGCAGGTTGCGGACCATGACAATCCGTTCGGCGCGCACTCGCTTGGGCAAGTTGGGCAGGCGGCGGTTGATGCCCTCGATCGTCTGCACCAGCATCGGTGACGTGAGCGCATCCTTGGTGACGACGTGGCGGTAGGCGGGGTCGGCCATGGCCTGAGCGGCGAAGCGCGCATACCAGCTGGGCGTGCCCAGCGCCGCCAGATGATCGGTAAGGGGGCGCACCAGGGTGCCCACCCAATCGCGCAGCTCGGTGGAATCGCTGATGTCGGCGAGCATCCGTCCACGCAACGCTTCGATCGGCTCGCGGTGTTTGCTTTCGATGGCCCGCAAGAGGTCGGTGCGGGTGCCGAAGTGATAGCAGGCCGCCGCGTTGTTGCCTTGACCGGCGGCTTCGCTGATCTGCCTGTTGGACACGGCGTACATCCCGCGTTCGGCGAACAACCACTCCGCGGCCGTCAAGATCGCCTCTCGGGTGGTCATCGACCGGTCGGAGCGAGCCGTCGGCTCGGGTTTCATCGCCCCAGTGAACACTGCGCTACCAATTAAATCAAACAATTTATTTAATCGGATGGAGCGTCGACGGGGGGTCACCTTGCCCGCTGACGTGCCGCCGTCCACCGGCAGCACGACTCCGGTGAGATAGCGAGCCCGCTCACTGGCCAGATATGCGACGGCCTCCGCTACGTCGTTCGGTGTCCCGTCGCGTTGCAATGGCCGGTCGGCGCGCATCCTGTCCCGGATCGATCGTTCGTAGCGTTCGAGTTCTTCCGGACTCTTGTCGCGCACAGACGACGCCAGCAGCGGGGTGGGGATGCTGCCGGGCGCGATCGCGTTGACGCGGATGTCGTAGCGGGCCAACTCGATTGCCGCCGACTTGGTGAACTGGATGACCGCGGCCTTCGACGCGCGATACGTCATCACCCCGCCGCCCGCAAGGATGCCGCCGATTGAGGTCATGTTGACGATCGACCCGCCCGCCGTGGTCGGCCATGTGCCGCGCGGCGAACTTGGTTCCGGCCATCACGCCCAGCACGTTGACGCTCATGATGCGATGGAAGTCGGCCAGATCGTCGTCCAGGAGGCTGCGCAGCGGGCTGGATACGGCGGCGTTGTTGACCATGATGTCCAGCCCGCCCAAGTCGGCGACGGTTCGCTCGACCAACGCGGCGATCTGCTCCGGATCGGACACGTCGACCAGGTCAAACCGCGCGCGGGCGCCCAGTGCGCGAGCCAACTCCGTGCCGTCGCCGTCACGGACGTCGGCGATGACCACCGAAGCGCCTCGCTGGTGCAGCGTTTCGACGGTCGCTCGCCCGATACCGGACGCTCCGCCGGTAACGATCGCTACCTTGCCTTCGAACTCGTCGTGTTCCATCACGCGCACTCTACATCTCTAGAGTGGCGGCGAGAACTGGGTGGAAACCGACATGGCACGGTGATGTTCGAAAGCCATACGCTCATCGCATGAATCCGCTGCAGCGAGTGGCGCGAAATCCGATTGTGTACAGGTGGCTGGTGTTGCCCGCCCGGCCGATCGCCGAGCTTCTCGAGTCTTTTCTGCGGTTCGTGACGGCCGGGCGAGTCGGCGTTCTGGACCTCGCCGGCCTACCCTGCGTGCGGATCACCAGCAAAGGCCGCAAAACGGGTCTTGCCCGGACGACAACCGTGCAGTACGTACCGGTCGACGACGGGCTGGTGCTGGTTGGCTCCAACTGGGGCCGGCCGCACCACCCCGCGTGGTCCGCGAACCTTCAAGCGGCAGAACGGGTCACCGTCCGCGGCCGCGGTGAATTTTTCACCGCAACGCCGCGGTTGGTCACCGGGGAGGAACGCGACAGGGCGTGGGCCACGGTCGTGGCGCACTGGCCGAATTATCAGATCGCTCAAGATCGCGCCGGCGCACGCCAATTCCGGCTGTTTCTTCTCACGCCGACCACCAATGGATCAGGGAGTAACGACCCCTGCGGCCGCGTCGGATAGCGCGGCCTGGCTGGGCTTCCTTAGGTGCGGCCCCAACAGCTGCTGCCAACTCGACATGTTCTCAAACTCCCGTCGCAGTTGCCGGCCGATCCTCCGGGAGGTCTCCGAACTGTGCTCACCCAAGAGCGTCGAATATCAGCGCCGCGTAGGTCGCCGTGCGGTCCGAACCGAGAATCCCGGGCCCCATCTTGTTCATGACGTAGGCGATGGTGGTGCGCCGGTCGGGGCACATCAACACCATCGAGCCGCCCCATCCGCCCCAGAAGCAAATCCTCTCATCCGGAAGGTAGGGGAGCGCCTCGTTCTTCGCCAGCCCGTATCCGATACCCCAACGCAATGGCGCGGAGAGGACGAGGTCGATGCCGTTTGCCTGCTCGTCGAAGATCAGCTCGACGGTGTCGGGCTTCAGCAACTGCACCGCACGTGCCTTGCCGCCCAGTGAAATTGCCGACAGTATCGTCGCCAGGGAACGCGCGTTGCCGTGGCCGTTGAGTGCGCCCAACTCGGCCTCACGCCACGCCGAGGTGTTTGCGGCGTCGGCGTTGGGTGGTGGACCGCTGAAGGTTTTGCGCATCGGGCTGTCTTCGGGGAGCAGATCGAGCGGCAACTCGAGGGGCGGGGGCGCGATGATCTCGGCGATGCGCTCGTAATCCGCAGGCTCGGCGCCGATTTGGAAGTCAGCGCGCAGCGGCCCTGCGATCTCGTCGCGGACAAACTCCTTGAGCGAACGCCCGGTGACGCGCCGCATCACCTCACCGATCAGGTGCCCTTGATTGTGGGCGTGATATCCGGACGCGGTTCCCGGCTCCCACCAAGGCGCCTGGGCGGCCAGGGCCGCCGTGGATTTGTCCCAGTCATACATGTCTTCGGTGGTGAACGGCAGTTCCCAGCCGGAAACCCCCGACGTGTGTGACAGCACATGACGAAACTGGATGTCCTGCTTGCCATTTGCCGCGAACTCGGGCCAGTAGGTGGCCACCGGCGCGGTCAGTTCGACCAACCCGCGGTCGATGAGCATCAGTGCGGCCAGGCTGGTGACGGTCTTGGTGGATGACCAGACGTTGACGATGGTGTTCTCAGTCCAGGCGTTGGTCCGTGCACCGTCGGTGAAGCCGCCCCAGATGTCGACGACGGATTCGCCCTCGATGTCGATGGCAATGCATGCGCCCACCTCTTCACCGGAGACGATGTTGTCCGCGAGCGCCGCGCGGACCCTATCGAAGCGCTTGTCGCAACGCCCGTGAACTACGTCGTCCAACTGGATTGCTCCATTCGGTACGGCCGGATTCGGCTGCGTCGCTGTGGGATCCGAGCGGCGATACCACGGCGAGCCTGAGGTCAGCCGCCGAGCCCCTTCTTGACGGCCGCGTCTTGTTTTTGACCGACGTCGGTGAGGAAGTCCGGCGGCGGGAGCATGCCGGGCGGGCCATCGAATTGCAGCGTGACAAATGCCCTGCCCTCGGTGAACAACAGTACGGCTATCCCTTTGTTGCCGTCCGGTGTGTTGCCCGAGACGAGCGTCCCGCCGGTGCCGATGTCTTTGACCGGCTCCGTTTGCGGGTCTTTGAGTGGGCCCTGTCCCGTCTTTGCGGCATTGAGCGCGTTGGTGGCGGCGGCGGGATCCGCCAGCACTTGGATGGTGTCGTGAATGACGTGGTTGCTGTCTGGGGTGCTGAAGGTCGTCGCGACACCCGGTTGGCCATTCGGGTTGTTTATCGGCGGGCTTGCGGTGAAGGTTTCGGGCGCCTTGATGTCCCCTGCTTGGATCAACAGCCCGGTGTAGTCGTTGGGCTGAGCCGGCGCGGAGGAAGCCGGGCTTGAGCTGCGGCTGCTGGTGGCCGAGGCTGCCTGAGCCCGACGGTGCCGTTGACGACGTCTTGCTACCGCACCCGGCCACCGAGACCGCCAGCGCCGTCGCGGCCACCACGCCGGCGACCATCGTTTGAGAGATCCTCATCGCAACCATGCTCCTCGCGGTAACGCTCGGGCGGCCGGGGTAGTGACCCAGGCCGAACTTCTTGATCCCGGAACGCACAGTACATCGGTCCCGTACGCAGCGGTCGGTCGGTTACTGGGTAGGCGGCAGCGACGTCCGGGCGACGATGGTTCACCTTGTGACGACGGACCCCGCGCCGGTAGCGTCCGCTGTGGTTCCGTACAGCTCGTGCAGGAGGCGGTCGAATGAGCCAGAACCTCCTGGCAGGGCGTGGTGTGGTGGTGACCGGCGGCAGCCGCGGCGTCGGGCGCGCAGTCGCCGAGCTGCTCTGTCGCTTGGGCGCCGGCGTAGTGGTCAACGGGCGCGACCCCGCTGCCGTAGACGAGGCCGTCGCGGGAATCACTGCGTCAGGAGGGCGAGCGACCGCGGTGGCCGGGGCCGCCGATGACGAGCGTATCGCCACGGCGCTGATCGAAGAGTGTGTGAACGCGTTCGGGCGATTGAACGTCCTGATCAATTGCGCTGGGATCGCCGAACCACCGCATGCCTCGATACTTGATATCTCGCCGGCAGAATTCGATCACCTGATCAGTGCCCACCTCGGCACGGCGTTTCACACCTGCCGGGTCGCGGCGCCGGTCATGGTCTCGCAGGGATACGGGTCGATCATCAATACCAGCTCCATCGCGTTCCTCGGCGACTACGGCGGCACCGGTTACCCCGCGGGCAAAGGCGCGGTCAACGGGCTGACGATGGCGATCGCCGCGGAATTGAAGCCGTCCGGGGTGCGGGCCAACGTGGTGTGTCCCGGCGCGAAGACGCGGCTGTCCACCGGTACTGACTACGAAGCGCAGATCGAGAGCCTTTACCGCCGCGGAATCCTCGACGAGACGACCCGGCAGGTCTCACTGGACGCGCCTCCTGCCCCTTTTGCGGCCCCGATCTACGCGTATCTGGCCAGCGATCTGGCAAGTGACGTCACGGGTCAAGTATTCGTCGCCGCAGGCGGATTCGTCGGCCGCTTCGATCGGCCAACGCCGCGCGTGCTGGCGTACCGCGACCACCATGACGCTGAACCGTGGTCGGTCGAGGACCTGCACGCGATGATCAACCAATGAACTCATCCGCGGCCAATTACGTATCCAGAAGCGTGAAGGGCCCGCGCGAGCGTGCGCAGGTGCACGTCATTGACGGCGTGTCGCCGTACAGACACGCACGCTCGCTGCGGGTTCTTGTCATAGGGGCGGGTGTGAGCGGTGTTTCGGTTGCTCGCGGACTGCTGCGAGACGGACACGACGTCGCCGTCTTCGACCAGCGGTCGGACGTGCAGGCGGGCGGCGGCGCGGTAACCATCTGGTCCAATGGCGAGACGGTTCTTGGCCAGCTCGGCGTCGACATGGACGGGGCCGGTCAACTGCTGTCCAGCGTGCGAGTGACGACCTCGATGGGTCGTCCGCTTGCCACCCTGGACGTCACCGCGATGGTGAACCGGCTGGGCGCACCTGTCCGCATGGTCCCACGGCGTGACCTGCTGGAAAGACTGCTGGAAGGCTTTCCGGCTGATCGCATCCGCTGCAACCACCGGGTGGTCGGCGTCGTCACCACACCGGATGGTGTGCGGGTCGAGTTCCAGGACGGCAGCTCGGCCGAAGGCGACTTGTTAATCGGCGCAGACGGCCTGCATTCGGTGGTCCGGGATGTCGTGGGCGCGCGGGACGCGGAGCCGACCGGCTGGTGCAGCTGGCAGGGCCTGGTCACGCTTCCCGACGTCGCAAACGATCACGTCGCGGCGATCATCATCGGCGAACGGGGGAATACCGGCCTGTGGCCGGCCGGCGGCTCCGATTGGCAGTGGTGGTTCGACTTGCCATGGTCTTACGGCTACGTCAGACCGCAAAATCCGATCGAGCTGATTCGGTCCAACTTCACCGGATGGTCGGATTCGGTCGACCGAGTGCTCGCAAAGTTGACCGACGATGATCTGGCCGCTTCGCCGTTCCCGCATTTTCGGCATCCGATTCCCGAGCCGGGCAAGGGCCCGGTGACGTTGCTCGGCGATGCCGCACACACGATGCCGCCCACCCTCGCGCAAGGAACCAATCAGGCGTTGCTCGACACGATGGTGCTGTGCAAGGCGCTGTCGGGTCTGCAGATGGGAACGAAGCGCGGCACCCCTTCGAGCGCGTTGCGCTGGTACGAGAAGACCAGGCGACGCAAGGTCGGCGCGGTGTCACGGTTGGCGTCGCTGCAGGTTTCCCACGGCGAGGGGGTCCTGAGACCGGCGACGTACGTCTCGGACCGGTTCCAGACCTGGGCACTGACCACGTTTCTGCGTTGGACGAGCCATCGCCGGCTGTCCGCAGAGATCAGCCGAGAGCTCAGAGCCGCGCCGTTCGTCCCCGCTGGCCCGCAATGAACATCTCCGAGAGGTTGCGCCTGCAACCAGTGACCACACCAGACGACCCGGTGCGGGTGCGAGGCGATGTCGACGCGCCCTCACGCTGGCTTTGGCTCGTCAAATGGTGCGTGCTGGCCGTTCCGCACTATCCGATATTGATACTTCTGTACTTGGTCTATCCGCTGACGACGATCGCTGCCGGCGTCGCGATCTTGTTCACCGGGCGGTATCCGCGTCCCATCTTCGACTTCAACGTCGGCGTGCTGCGCTGGTCGTGGCGAGTCATGAACTACCGATTCCCGATGAACAGCACCGACAAGTACCCGCCTTTCACACTGGCATCTCGGCCGGACTACCCGGGCGATCTCGAGGTCGACTATCCAGAGCGCCTCTCGAAGTGGGCCGTGCTGGTGAAGTGGTGGCTGCTGGGATTGCCCCAGATACTCCTGTGCTGGGCGATGGAGCCGCTTCTGCAAGTGCTCACAGTCATCGCCGCGGTGGCGTTGTTGTGCACCGGAACGATGCACCGGGGTATGTACGACCTCCTCATGGGCATCGTGCGGTGGCGTTATCGGGTGGCGGTGTATGTATCGTTGATGCGCGACGAATACCCACCATTCCGACTGGATCTAGGTGGCAGATAACGAACGCTAATCCGTTGTTCCCCTACGTGTATCGATTTGGTTCGCCGATCTTCGACCGGCTTTTCTACAACCGGTATCGACGAGCGGCGATCGCACATGCGACCGGCCGGCTGCTGATGGTTGGTCTCGGACCGGGTACCGACTTGAAGTTTGTCCCTCCCGCGGTGACCTCGGTCGCCGCCGTGGAGCCGGTGGCCGCGTTCCGGCGAACGGCGTCTCGCCTTGCCCTGCGCCACGGCATCGCAGCCGACATCGTGGAGGGGACGGGTGAGTCGATTCCCTTTCCGGACGACAGCTTCGACTCGGTCCACATCGGGCTGGTGTTGTGTTCGGTGGACGATGTAGCCGCGACGCTGAGCGAGATCCGACGTGTACTGAAACCGGGTGGCCGGCTGGTCGTCCTCGAGCATGTCCGCGGCGAGGGCGCAATGGGCCGGTTCCAGGACCTGGTCGCAAAGCCTTGGTCATGGTTGGCCGCCGGTTGCGAGCCGAACCGACGCACCATCGACTCCATTGCGGCGGCCGGCTTCGATACCACGGAATTGCGCAGCATCCCGCGAACCCCGGTGCCGTTCCCGTGCAAACCTCATCTGCAAGGATTCGCCACCCTGGTCAAGGATGGTCAAGAGCAACGTTTGAAAGCGCATTGAACCGCAGCGCCGTGTCGCACGTCACTGGAGTGACCCAGTTTTGTCACGCCGGTTCAGGGAGGATGTGCGATGAATTTTTCTGTGTTGCCGCCGGAGGTCAACTCGGCGCGAATGTATGTCGGTGCGGGGTCCGGCCCAATGCTGGCGGCCGCGGCTGCCTGGGACGGGTTGGCCGGTGAATTGGGCTCGGCTGCCGCTTCCTTCGGGTCTGTGACCTCGGCGCTGGCAGGCGAGTCGTGGCAGGGCGCGGCGTCGGCGGCGATGACGTCCGTGGCCGCACGGTACGTGGGGTTTTTGAACACGGCGGCGACCCAAGCCGATGGGGCAGCCACCCAGGCGAAAGCGGCGGCCGCCGCGTTCGAGGCGGCGCGGGGAGCCACGGTGCATCCGGCGTTGGTGTCGGCAAACCGCACGCACCTTGTGTCGCTGGTGACCTCGAATCTGTTCGGGCAAAATGCGCCCGCGATCGCGGCAACCGAGGCCCACTACGAGCAGATGTGGGCCCAGGATGTGGAGGCGATGGCGGGCTATCACGTCGGGGCCTCGGCGGCCGCCGGGCAGTTGGGCCCGGGGTTGCAGGCATTGAACCGTGGGGCAACCCGGCTCGCCGGACTTCTGGGTCTCAATCCGGTGGCACACCCCGTGCCCAGTAATCCGAACTTGGGAAGCCAAACCCTCAACATCGGAAACCTGTCGATCACGTCTTTCGCCGACACTGGCAACAACTTCGATGCCGCCATTATCTCGACCCCGAGCTTCACGGGCAGCTTTACTTCCGGGGCCGAGCCGGCATTGGGCTTGGGAGCGACCGGCAAGACAGTGATCAGTTTTCAAAGTCCGGTCGTCCCGGCCCTGGACAGTGCGATCGCCCTGCCCGTCACCGACCCCTTGTCCCCGCTGTTCGCCGCGCTCCTACCACTGAACTTCTGACGCCGGCGAAGGTCCTACTCGACGCTCGACGGCCTCGATGATGTTCAGCCGCGCCGCACGTCGCGCGGGTGGTACCGAACCGAGCAGGCTGATCGCCACCGCGCCGATGGTGAAGGCCAGCGCCATTGGGCTTGGCCGGAAGCCGACGTGGAAATTCATAGTGTCCCCGCTGATGAGACTGAACAGCCACTGGTCGGTCAGGCCGAACAACAGCCCCAACACACCGCCGACGACGCCGATGCCCGCCGCCTCGGCCAGCACCATCTGCAACGCGAACCGACGGGTGGACCCCATGGCCCGGAGCACACCAAGCTCGCGGCGCCGTTCAAGAACGGAGAGCGTCAACGTGTTGAGAAGCGCGATCGCGGCCACGAACACGACGATGATCCATACGGCATTCGCGATGAACATGCTCTGATGCATCGGCGCCTCGAGGCCGGCCAGCTCCGTGCGGCCGTCGTACACGTAGTTCGGCGCGGGCACCACACGCCGGACATCGGTCAGCAGCCGGTGCGGGTCCACCCCGGGGGCCGCAGCGATCTGCAAAGTGGTCGTCACCGGACGGTCGAACCAGGCGCGCATCTGATCGAGGCTCATCCCGACGGTGCCGATGACGGTGGAGAAATACGGCACCAGCGCGAGCACAGTCGTCTGCTGCATCCCGTGTGGCGTTTGCATCCGCAGTTGGTCGCCGGCCCGGACGTGGAAAGTCTTGCCCAGGTTCTGCGAGAGCACCACGCCACGGCCGGCGAGCACGTCGTCGCGAATCCTTTGGTCGAGCGCGTGATACAGCGGATCGGCGGTTGCGGGGGAAAACCCGTCGAGCATCACGCGCGTGCCGCCGACGACGGCGAAGCCGAATGCGCCCTCAGTGACACGTGCTATGCCCGGCACTGCGGCCACCTTTTCGGAAAGGCCTTGCGGCAGAGCGTCGGTGGGATAGCTGTCGGGGGGATTTGCACTGACCCACACATCGGCATCGGCGGCCGATGACAGGATGCCCCGGGCCGAGCGGATCATGTCGTTGTTCGTACCGGTGATCACTATCGTTGTGAACACAGCGATCAGCACCGTCATCGCCGTCGCCCAGACGCGTCGGGGCGCACGCTCGATGGTTGCGGCCGCGAGTGCGCCGACCGTACCGAACAATCGGGCCGTCGCGGCGGTGGCGTTGACGATCGGTGTGGTGAGTGCGAAGCCGAGCACGATCTCGGCACAGAAAACAGCATTCATAGCGACAAAGGTCAAGGCGCCATGTTGGTTGAAAACCACCAGGACCGACGCGGCAAGCACGGCGACGGCTCCGATGCCGCATGCGATCCGCAGCCATCGCGGCACGCGGTCCGCGGCTGATACCCCCACGGGTGCCAACGCCTCGATCGGCGAAACCTTGTAGACCTGTCGCGCCGCCATCGCTGATGCCACCACGCTGGTGAGCGCGGTGACCGTGATGGCCATCGGTATCGCATATGGGGGCAGCCAATACTCAACGCGCGCTTCGAGCCCTTGCGTCAACGCCGGCGGTAATCGCCCAATGGCCACGCGGCCCATCAGTATTCCCAGGCCCGAGCCGATGGCGGCGCCGATCAACCCGAGGATCGCCGCTTCGGCCAGCACGTCGCGAACGATCGTGATGCGCCGGGCGCCGATCGCGCGCAGCATCGAGATGACCGGTCTGCGTTGGGTGATCGCCATGGTCACCGTCGTGTAGACCAAGAAGGCGCCGACCACCAAGGCGACGCCCGCGCCCATCAGCGCCATGTAGTTCATCATCTTGACGCCGTCGCCGGCCCGGGCGGCCCGCACGCTCGGGTCGGCGACGACGGCCCGGCCATTGACCGCGGCGGTGACCTCGGCGCGGATTTTGGTGAGGTCGGTGCCGGGTTTGGTGGTGATCAGAATCGAGTCGAGCTGACCCTGACGCTCGGCGGCGTTCTGCGCCAGGACAAGTGGGGCAAGGACGTAGTGCCCGCCGTTGAGATCCGCAAGCCGCTTGCCTCCGAGGACCTCGGTGACCGTGACGGTCTGCGAGCCAAGCTGGAACGTCTCGCCTTTCTTGCGGCCGATACCTGGCCCGACGCGGACACCGTTTGGTTCGGATGGCGCCGCCAGCTGCTGTTGCGTGACAGCATCTTTCAGGGCGCCGCCCAGCGCGGCTATGTTCGCGTCCGCACCGAACAGCAGCACCGGTCCCGAGACCCGAAGCTATGGGCACCGACGTTCGTATCATCGGCACCGCGGCCGCGACGCCGGGAACCGCGGCCACGTCGGCCGTGATCGTGTCGGAAAATCCGGCGTCGGTGATGCCCGATACCTCCAGCGCGGCCATGCCGGCGATCCCATCGGACAGCCGATTGACCGATCCGCTGATCGACCCGAAGATGCCAAAGATCGCAACCAGATACATTGCCGACACCGCCATCACGGCGATCGAGGCCAGCGTGCGCCGACGATGCACGGCGAGTTCACGCAGGCTGAATACACGCAACCGGCTCGCCGCGGCGGTCAACGTCGAACCCGCTTTCATCGCGAGAGCACCAACAGCTCGTCAGCGCCGACCCGACCGTCTTGCAGGGTGATCACCCGATCGGTCTCGGCGGCGGCATCGGCGTTGTGGGTCACCATGACCACCAGCCGCCCGCGGCCGGCTTCGTGGGCCACCTCGGCAAGCAGCGTCAAGATCGAAGCGCCCGTTGTCGAATCGAGGTTCCCGGTTGGTTCGTCGGCCAGGATCAGCGGTGGGTCCATCATCAATGCGCGGGCCACGGCGACCCGCTGCATTTGCCCACCGGACAGCTCCGCCGGTCTGTGCTCGGTCCGGTCGCCGAGCCCTACCCGGTCCAGGAGCCGAATCGCATCGGCTTTGGCCTTGCCCAGCCGGACACCGTCGAGCAGCTTGGGGACCGCCACGTTCTCCCACGCCGACAGGGTCGGCAACAGGTTGAAAAACTGGAAGATGAACCCGACGCGGTGATGGCGGAACGCTGACTGCTGCTCGTCGCTGAGACGGCCGATCTCCTGGCCGTCGAACATGATCGATCCCGAATCGGGGGAGTCCAATGCGCCGAGCAGATGCAGCAACGTGCTCTTGCCCGCGCCCGACGGCCCGACGATCGACGCGAACTGCCCGCCTTCCAGCCCCAGGTTGATCTCGTCGAGCGCACGCACCGATTGACCGCCGACCCGGTATTCGCGTATCACATTGCAAAGTTCGACGGTCAGCAGTTTGTGCTTGGGCCTATCGAGGGTGTCGATTCGTCCGAACATGATCCTCCCGCCAGAGGGCGCACAACCGCGCGCCCAGCGACACCGATATCAGATACACGAGGTAGACCCCGGATCGGTTCGGCATCGGCTGGTTCTGCCTAGAATCGGCTCATGAAAGTGCTTCGCAGCGAGAACGACCCACGAGGGCTGCATGAATAGTCCACCCGCCGGTCTGAGGCCGGTTTGAGCAATTTGACGAATGGGCATTATCGGAAAGTGAACGCAACAGTTCTTAGATTGAGCGGTGCAGCGCTGCTCACCGTGTCGGCACTGTTAACCGCGTCAGTTCCATTCGCATCTGCTGCCCCCTCGGTGACCTCCGCGGCGTGCCCCAATGTCGAAGTCGTGTTCGCCCGTGGCACCGGTGAGGCACCTGGTGTGGGCTACTTCGGGGAGGCGTTCGTCGACGCGCTGCGTCCGAAACTGGGCGGGAAGTCTTTGGGGGTTTATGGGGTCAACTACCCGGCGACCATGGATTTTCCCACCGGTCTGGTCGGTATCGATGACGCCGGCAACCACGTCGAGCAGACGGCGGCGAGTTGTCCCAACACCAAAATGGTGCTCGGTGGCTTTTCCCAGGGGGCGGCCGTCATGGGTTTCGTCACCTCGGCAGCCATACCCGACGGAGCACCCGCGGACGCACCCAAACCGATGCCGCCCGACGTCGCGAACCACGTCGCCGCGGTAGCCCTCTTCGGGACGCCGTCGAATGGTTTCATGAACCAGGTCGGTGCGCCACCAATCGTGATCGGCCCACTGTACGTACCCAAGACCACGGAGTTGTGCGCCGCGGGTGACCCGGTGTGCTCCGACGGTGGGGACTTGGCAGCGCATAACTCGTATGCGGACAACGGGATGGTGGACCAGGCGGCCACCTTCGCTGCCAGCCACCTGTAGATATTTTTTTTTTCTTTTCCTTTCTTTTCTTTCCTTTTTTTTCCTCTTTGCTTCTCTGTGCCCCTTCTTCCCTTGCGCCGCTCACGCTTGCGCGCGTGCTCGCTGGCTGGCTGGCCGTGCGCCGAGTGGGGCTGCTGGACAGCTTGAGCCAGCGGCTCCGTCGGGCCGGCGGCTCGCCTACAGAGCGCTCCCAGCTCGGTGGCCGTCTGCAACCCGCGCTGCGCGTCTCACCGCATCGGCGCTCCGCTCACCCTTCCCTCTCCGCTCCTCCCTACCCCTCCTACCCTCCCCCCACTCTACCCCCTCTACCCCCACTCACCCTCCCCCCCACCCCCACCCCCTCCCCCCCCCACCCCCAAGAGCCATTGTGGTTGTGCGGGAGTGCTTCGACTGTGCGGCGGTGAATTCCTCTCACGGCGACAGCGTGATCGCCTGCTCCGGGCAGTTTTGCTCGCCGGTGACGGCATGCTGTTCAAGTTCACCGGAGACTTCGGAGACACGCACTATCGAGTGGCCGACCTCGTCGGCGTCGAAGATGTCGGGCGCCAGCGTGTAGCAGCGCCCGTGCCCGGTGCAGCGGTCAGCGTCGACGGAGACGCGGGTCATTGCTTCAAAACAGGGAACGTCAGCGGCAGCGATTCCACCGACCGCAGCGCGGCGGTGAAAGTCAGCTGCGTGCCGGGCTTGATCTCGTAATCCGGGATGCGCCGATGGAATTCGCGCAACGCCACCCGCAGCTCCATGCGGGCCAGGTGGGATCCGAGGCAGCGGTGCGGCCCGCCGCCGAACGCGCGGTGGCGGTTCGGGTTTCGGCTGAAGTCCACGACGTCGGGATCCGGGAATTCGGCCGGGTCCGTGTTGGCGGCGCCGAGTAACGGGCTGACCCGTTCGCCCTTGCTGATGGGGCAGCCGCCCACCTCGACGTCCTGCATCGCGACCCTGGCGACGCCGGGCACCGGCGTCTCCCACCGCAGCAGCTCCTCAATCGCATGCGGCAGGATGTCGGGCTGCTCGACGAGCTGGTGCCGATGCTCGGGGTGTCGGGCCAGGTACACGAAGAAGCAGTCCAGCGAGTCGGTGACCGTGTCCAGCCCTGCGATGAGGAACAGGAAGCAGATGTCGAGCAGCTCCTCGCGGGATAGTGGCCGGCCCTCGCTTTGCACGTTCGCCGCGATCATCGCTGACAGCACATCGTCGCGCGGGCTGGCGATGTGGTCGTCGATGGCGCGGTCGAAGTAGTCGTAGATCTGTTGCGCCACGGGTGCCGAGGTCTCGTGGCGGCGGGCGAAGCCGGAGTCGCCCTCCGGGCGGATCACGCCGTCCTTCCACTCCAGAAACTTGTCGAGATCTTCCAGCGGCAGGCCGAGTAACTGCAGGAAGACGGTGCACGGAAGGGGTACCGCGAACTCTTCGTGGAAGTCGCATTCGCCCCGATCGGCGAAGCGGTCGATCATCTCGTTCACCAGCTCGGCGACCTGTGGTTCGCGGCGGGCCATCTCGCGCGGAGTGAACAGCGGATCGAGGATGCGACGGTACTTCGCGTGCTCGGGCGGGTCGACTTGCAGCGGGATCATCGGTCGGATGTTGCCGAGGTCGACCGCGTCCATGTTCGACGAGAACAGCTCGGTGTGCTTCAGCGCCATCTCGATGTCGGCGAGGCGGCTGAGAACAACCACCTCCTGCGGCGAGCGAAACACCGGCGCCGACTCACGCAGTGCCTTGTACATCGGCTGCGGCTCGGCGAGACCCGCCACCGCCTGGTCGACGTACCCCTCGGTTTCTGTCATGCAGCTAGCGTGACATCGGCCTCAAGTGACGAGCAATACCCTCGGCCAAATAAAAATAGACAATCTAGCAATCGCGGCCTCCGCTCGAATTTGGACGGCGTGCCCTGGCCTACGCTGTCGGGGACCGCAGGAGGAAGCTTTGACCATGCAACCGAACTCGCTCGATCCAGTCGCCAGCGAACGGCTGTCACACGCCGGCAAGGTGTTCACGTCTGACCTGTCGATCAACGAATTCGCGCTGCTGCACGGGGCCGGATTTGAACCGATCGAACTGGTGATGGGCGTTTCGGTGTATCACGTCGGCTACCAGTTCACCGGCATCAGGCAGCAATCGGAGCTGCCGGTGCTCACCGAGGCGACTTACCGCGCGCGCTGGAATGCGATGTCACGGATGCAGGCCGAAGCCGATTCGTTGGGTGCGGACGGAGTGGTCGGCGTCCGGCTGGAATGGCGTCATCAGGGCGAGGGCGAACACCTCGAGTTCATCGCCGTCGGCACCGCGGTGCGATACACCGCCAAACCAGGCGCATTTCGGCGTCCGAACGGGCAAGCGTTCAGTAGCCACCTGTCCGGACAGGATCTGTCGACGCTGCTGCGGTCGGGATATACGCCGGTTGCTTTTGTGATGGGCAACTGCGTGTTCCACATTGCCGTACAAGGGTTTTTGACGACGCTGAAGCAGGCGGGCCGCAACACGGAGATGCCGCAATGGACGCAAGGCAGCTACCAAGCCCGAGAGCTGGCGATGTCACGCATGCAGAGCGAGGCCGAGCGAGACGGCGGAAACGGGGTCGTGGGTGTGCATTTCGCCATCTCGAACTACGCGTGGGGACATCACACGGTGGAGTTCTACGTGGCGGGAACGGCGGTGCGGCGCAACGGCGAGCCGCAAACCATCGCGCCGTCGTTCGTGCTTCCGATGAGTGATTGATGAGCGGTTACGACCACGAACGCGTCAGCCGCGCCGTCGGGGTGGCCCTGGCCGGGCCCGGGGGAGTTGGGCTGGTGGTCAAGGTGTTTTGCGGACTGCCGGGAGTCGTGCTTACCCCGGCCCGGCGAGGCTTGTTCCGATCGCAACCGGAGCGGATCCAGATCGGCGACTGGCGGTACGAGGTGACCCAGGACGGCCGGTTGAGCGCCGCGCACGTGGTGAATGGGATCGTCCTGGCCGAGGAAGTTCTCGCCGCCGCCGCCGTCGGTCCACATGTCGCGCGTGCACTCGGCCAGGTGGTGAGCAGTTACGGTCCGACCGTCATGCCGAACATCACTGCGGCCCTTGAGGTCCTTGAGGACGCCGGCCCCGGCTTCTGAATTTACAGTTGGGCCTGGTCGATCGCCAAGACCCAGCGGCTGAATCTCCACACGCCGTCCTGCTTGGCCGCGGTGAACTCGTAACAGCCCGTCAGGTCGGGTGAGGGTAGGCCGCCGTCGCGGATTGCGAATACCTGGACATAACAGCGGCCGGTCGCTTCCTCGGCGCTTTGGCTGTCAAACCAGAAGGAGTTCAGGGCGTGGCGGCGTTGGTTGTTTTGCGCCTTGAACTCGCCTTTCCTTACCGCGAGCAATTCCATCACCGTATCGACGCCCTGCGACACCGTGTTGCCGTCCTGTAGCCGCAAGCCCAGCTCCGGCGACTCGGTGAACAAGGCACGAAAGGCGTCCAGCTGGTTTTGGTCGTAGGTGTATGCGTACGCGCCGAACAAGTTGATGATCGCCAATCGGTCGGCGACGTCGAAGGCCACGCCACCGACGTTCGCGACCGGCGCGGGTTGCCCCTCCACCACTGCTTGCCCTCCTCAGTCTCGACCTGCCGATGCTGCCTGTCGTCACCTGTGCTGCCTGTGCACGAACGAACTGGCCGCACGCAACACACCGCGCAGTGCGTATACGGCGGCCACCACCGACAGCACGATCAGCAGGATGAACATAGCCAGCCAATTGGACCTGTGGTGGTCGACGTCCCACCAGATGATGGTGAACAACAGCGCACAGAGGAAGAGCACGATGTCGCGCCAATTGCCCCGGTAAGACAATGCGGCCCCACGCAGCGCGCGGGTCCGGTCGGCGGCGTCGACCAGGTCATCGATGCGGGCATCGATGGTGCGCTGCAGGTCGGCGCGTCGCGTTGTGGCTTCCGGCGGGAGCCGATCCAGCAGGTCCATGTCCTCTTTGATCAGCCCTCGATAGTTCGGGCCTCTGAATTGCCCGGCCGCAATGGCCAGCATTGCGCCACCAAAAAAGGGTGCACTGCTCAATGCGATCTGTCCCAGACCAGCCACGTCTCTTCCTCCTTCGGCTCAGGCCGTCAACGTCGGCCCGTTGAGGATCGCCGAACCTCGTGAGCAGATCAACCGCTTAGCGCGTGTGTCTCGCCCGCGAATTCTGCCTTGTCCCGTGCTTGTCCGTGTCAGGCGCTGTCGAATTCGATGGGAAGCGTTGTGGGCCCGGAGAGTTCGGTCGGCAGCCTCCAGGGGGCGGGGCCGGTGCGCCGCGCGTTGGGCATGCGCTGTGTGATGACGCGCAGCGCCTCTCGGAGTTCGACCCTGGCCAGATGAGCGCCGAGGCAGTAGTGCGCGCCGCCGCCGAAAGTCATCAAGGCCGGCGGCGCTTTGCGGGTGATGTCCAGACGTTCCGGATCGTCGTAGACCGCTGGGTCGCGGTTGGCGGAAGCCGTATTGGCGCCGATGTATGTCCCTGCCGGAAAGACGGTGCCGCCGAGTTCGACGTCCTCGGTGGGGACGCGCGCCGCCGCGTAGATGATCGGGGTGTGGCGGATGAGTTCGTCGACGGCTTGCGGCGCGAGTTCGGGATGCTCGGCGAGCAACGCCCATTGGTCGGGGTGCGCGCAGAGCACTTGTACGGCGGCGGCCAATTGATTGCGGGTGGTGTCGGTTCCGGCATTCAGCAGGATCGCGACGAGGCTGACCAGCTCGTGATGGGTGAGCCGGTCGCCGTCGTCCTCGACGCGGATCAGCTCGGAGATGAGGTCGTCGCCGAGGGATTGCCGCCGGCGAGCGATCAACTCCTCGATATAGGCGTCGAGCTGCTCCCACGCCTGCACGATGGACTCTGTCTCTTCGGCGACGTTGCAGCCGAAGGCCTTGCTGATGTCGGAGGCCCAGGTCGAAAACAGCCGCCAGTCCTCGCGGGGAGCGCCCAGCAGCGCACAGATGATCGGGATCGGGTAGGGCTGGGCGATATCGGTGACCACGTCGCAGTCCCCGGCGGCGGCGCGCTGGTCGACCAGCTCGGTGATGACATCGACACACGCCGTGCGCATCCGCTCGGCGGCGCGCGGGGTGAAGGCGCGCGACACCAGGCGGCGCAGCCGGTGATGCTCGGCCCCGTTCATGCTGATCAGCAGACGGCAGACCCGGTCCCAGACCGGGCCGGAGGTGATGCCTTGGACCACCAAGCCGATGCCTTGCGGCATAGCGAACCGGGAATCGCGCAGCGCGGTGCGCACCAAGTCGTAAGTGAGTAGCTCGGGCCCGTAGGGACCCATCGCGATGGGTGACTGCTCGCGAGCCTGCCTGATCAAGCGGTGGACTTCGTCGGGATCGCTGGCGTCGTGATAGGCGATCGGTGGAAGTGCGAGTTCAAAGACGTTTTTGCTGGTGGGTATCGACGGTCATGGCGGCCTCCTGGGTCGGAATAGATCCGACTATCCGGTCGCGAGCGCGGTGCACCATCGGCCATCGTGCCAATTTGCTGGGACCCACGAATGCGTACGTAGGCATAGCGGCGCAGCAACTATTAGCCATTTCGCTGATGTTTTGCGATCTGTATCACCGCAGGCTGGCTAGCATGAGCGCAACCGAATGGAGCGATGTTGGTGTGAGCGAGCTGCCGACCGGAACGGTGACTTTGCTGTTGGCCGACGTCGAGGGGTCGACGCGGTTGTGGGAAACCCAGCCCGATGAGATGGCTGCCGCGGTGGCGCGCCTGGATCAGGCGCTGTCGACGGCGGTCGCGGTCCATGATGGTGTTCGTCCGGTCGAGCAGGGCGAGGGCGACAGTTTCGTGATCGCGTTCGGCCGCGCGTCCGACGCGGTCGCCTGCGCCTTGGATTTGCAGCGGGCACCCTTGGCGCCGATCCGGTTGCGCATCGGGCTCCACACCGGCGAAATACGGCTTCGTGACGAGGCCAACTACATCGGCCCGACGATCAATCGCACGGCGCGGCTGCGCGACCTCGCCCACGGCAGCCAGACCGTGTTGTCGGGCACCACCGAGGACCTGGTTGTCGACCAGCTGCCCGCCGATGCTTGGCTGACCGACCTCGGTACCCACCCGCTGCGGGATCTGCCCCGCCCGGAACGCGTGGTGCAACTGTGCCACCCTGACCTGCGCAACGAATTTCCGCCGCTGCGCTCGCACACCAACATCGCAGCCCATAATCTTCCGGCCCAGCTCACGAGTTTCGTTGGGCGCCAGACGGAAATCGGCCGCTTGCGGGATGCGATGGCCGGCAATCGGCTGGTCACCCTGATCGGGGCCGGCGGTGTGGGCAAGACCCGGCTGGCGGTGCAGGTGGCCGCAGAGGTGGCCGGCGATTTCGCTGACGGGGCGTGGTACGTCGACCTGGCACCGATCACGGCTGCCGAGGTGGTGCCAGTGACCGTCGCCCGCGCGCTGGGGCTGCCCGACCACCCTGGCCGTTCGACGATGGACACCCTGCTGCGGTTCGTCCCCGACCGTCACCTGCTGATCGTGCTGGACAACTGCGAACACCTGCTCGACGCCTGCGCCGAACTGCTCGGCACGCTGCTCGGCGCGGCACCCAGGTTGACCGTGCTGGCCACCAGCCGCGAACCCATCAACATAACGGGCGAAGTGATTTGGCAGGTGCCGTCGCTGTCGCTGGCCGATGAGGCCGTCGAGCTGTTCGCCGAACGTGCCCGCCTGGCCCGCCCCGACTTCACCGTCACCGACGACAACTCGACCGCCGTCGCCGAGATCTGCCGGCGCCTCGACGGCATGCCGCTGGCGATCGAGCTGGCCGCCGCGCGAGTGCGGGCGTTGTCCTTGACCGAGATCGTCGACAGCCTGCATGACCGCTTCCGATTGTTGACCGGCGGTTCGCGCACCGCGGTGCGCCGCCAGCAGACGCTGCGCGCCTCGGTGGACTGGTCGCATGCGCTGCTCACCGAGACCGAGCGCATCCTGTTCCGCCGGCTGGCGGTCTTTCTCGGCGGATTCGATCTGCAGGCCGCGCAAGCCGTCTGCGGTGACAGCAGAATCGAGCGGTATCAGGTCTTGGACCAGCTCACCTTGCTCGTCGACAAGTCGTTGGTGGTCGCGGACGAAACCAGTGGCCGTACGCGATACCGCTTACTCGAGACCGTGCGCCAGTACGCGCTGGAGAAACTCGGCGAATCCGGCGAAGCCGATGCCGTCCGGTCCTGCCATCGCGATCACTACACGGCGATCGTGGCGCTGCTTGAGGTACCTGCACGTCCCGACTACCAACAACGTCTCGACGAGGCCGAACTCGAAATGGACAACCTGCGCAGTGCACTCGGGTGGGACCTGGAAAACCGCGCCACCCAACGCGCCTTGACGCTCGCGTCGTCACTGCAGCCCGTGTGGCTGACCAGAGGCCGGATGCTGGAAGGCCGCGCATGGTTCCACACCATCCTCCGCGATGATCACCAGAAAACCGAGGTGTCGCCCGCCGCGCACGCGCGTGCGCTCGCCGACGAGGCCGTCCTAAACATGTTTGTCGGGGACAGCATTGCTCGCGCGCAACGCGCGGTGGAGATTGCCCGCGAACTCGATGACGCGGCGCTGCTGGCCCGGGCGCTGACCGCCTGCGGATACATCGCCGGCACCCACTACGACCCCGATGCGGCTCGGGTCTATTACGCCGAGGCGCTCGATTTAGCCCGTGTGCTGGACGATCGAGGAATACTGAGCCGGATTCTGGCTTGGCAGTCCAGCACGGCAATAAGCGCGGGTGATCCGACCGCGGCGCGCGTCGTGGGCGAGGAAGGGCGCCTGATCGCCGATGCGATTGGCGACGCGCTGAATTCGCGGCAATGTCGCGTGAACGTCGGGTGGGCACAGCTGATAGAGGGCGATGTGACCGGGGCCGTTTCCCAGTTCGGTGCGGTGTCCATCGACTGCGAGCAGTCCCACGACGAAAACATGAAGCTGTTCGCCCTTATGGGGCTGGGGATATCGCTCGCGTACCACGGCGAGCCGGATGCCGCACGTGCCACGGCAAAGGATGTGCTTGAAGGCGCCGCCGACCTCGGCGAGTACTTCACCGGGATGGGCCACGCGACGTTGGCGCAAGCGAACCTGGCGGCCGGTGACATTCCGGCGGCGCACGACGCCAGCGAGGTGGTCTGGCGATGCTACAGTATCGCCCAGCCTGAGCTGGCCGTTGCGCAGAGCGTCTTCAATTCTGCCGAAGTCGCTTTGGCGCGAGGCGATTTCGTCGTGGCCCGAGAGCTGGCCGATGCCGCAGTCGCGGTGGCGACGGGCTGGCAGTTGGTCGTCGCGCTGCTGGTCCGCGCGCGGGTCGTGATCGCGGAAAGTGAGCTGGCAGAGGGCGAACGTGACGCACATGAGGCGCTGGCATCTGCAGCCAATAGCAGGGTGTACCTGCCCGTTCCCGACATTCTCGAATGCCTTGCTGGCCTGGCCGCAACCGACGGCAACAACCACGAGGCAGCGCGGCTGTTGGGAGCGGCAGACGCGCTTCGACTGCGCATGGGCTTGGTGCGCTTCAAGATTCATGACGCCGCGTACCAGGCTTCGGTGACGACGCTCCGAAATGCCATGGACAAGACGGCTTTTGACGCTGCCTGGGCCGAAGGCGCGGCGTTGTCTATCGAGGAGGCGATCGCCTACGCGCAGCGCGGCCGGGGGAACGCAAACGGCCCGCCAGCGGTTGGGCGTCGCTGACACCGGCCGAGCGGGACGTTGCGCGGCTGATCTGCGAAGGACTGGCCAATAAGGAGGTCGCGGCGCGGCTATTCGTGTCACCGCGCACCGTGCAAGCACATCTCAGCCACATCTACGCCAAACTTGGCATCGCATCGCGGGTTCAGCTCGTGCAAGAGGCGGCGCGCCGCCCCTGACCTCGCGTGGGGCTAGGGGTTGGGCCCGCCCGCCGCATCATGTCCCAGCAGGACGGCAGGGGGATGGCGGTGCGGGGTGGGACAGGTGATGCGGGGAATACATCCGCAGTTGAGGCCGATATAACAACCTCCGCCACCGGCCGGAACCGCGGGGAAGGCGCCGCCGGGACTACCGGGAGCCGGCGGGGGTGCGGGGGTGACCGTCACGCTGGACGACGAGGCCGCCGGTGGATCCTCGCCCGGGCCGTATCCGGCCGCGAAGGCAAGCGTGGCCGCGGCGCCACACAGGGCGATCGCCGTCCTGCCCTTGTGGCGGGTCATGGTTGCCGACTGTACTCGCGGACCTGCGCCTTCGCCGGGTGGCGGCGGCACGATTCGCCGAATGCGCAGGCGTTTCCCAGGAATCAAGATGCTGCTGATGAGCTGCGTCGGGCTCGCGGCGCGGGGCTGTGCAGCGCGCCCATCGCGCGGGCCAGCTGGGGGTAGGCGATCGCGGGCCCGATCCATCGGGTCAGGTAGCGCCGCAGATCGGCGCCGCTGCGGGGCGGTCGACCCGCGTCGGCAAGGAAGGAATGCACAACCCGGAGACAGAACTCCGCCAGTTCGTCCAGGCCCGCCTCGTCGAAACCGTACTGCTCCCAATCCACGTCGTAGCGATGCAGCATCGAGCGCCCGAACGTCACGGCGGTGTCCGACATGATGGAGACTGTCCGGCCAGCGCGGTCGCGTTGACTGAGTACGAGTTCGACCTGGTTGTCGGACGCCAGTTGTTCGACGGCGAAAGCCACGCCTTCGGTGATTGCGACGACCGGGTCGGTCATCCCCTTGACGTGGGTTGCCAATTGGCCTAGAAAGCCGTCGGCCGATCGCATTGCGGTAGCCACCCGCAACGCTTCGGTGCCGGGAAAGTAACGGTAGACGGTCTGGCGCGTCACACCGAGCGTCCGCGCCACATCGGCGATCCGCATCGCCGACCCGCGTTCGCCGATTATCTTGTCCGCGGCATCCAGAATGCGTTCGATCGCCTCCTCGTCGGAGGCCGGCGTATTGCCTGCCCAGCCGTGACTGCGCATGGCTGCATCATAACGGCCGTGCAGTGCAAATCATGAAACATCACCGCGAAGGTGAAAGGGCGGCGTCAGCTTCCGGAGTCTGCTGTGCTGGAAAGGCTTTCGACGGCAACCTCTTTGGCCCAGCGATAGTCGGCTTTGCCGGCCGGCGACCGTTGCACCTTGGCGGTGCGGATGATGGCCTTCGGCAGTTTGTAGCGCGCGACATGTTGCTGGCAGGTATCCAGCAGATCCTCGTCCGAGGGATCGCGGCCTTCCCGAAGTTGCACGATCGCGACTACCTCGTTGCCCCAGCGTTCGGATGGGCGCCCGGCCACCACCACGTCATAGACGTCGGGGTGTTCGGCCATCGCGGCCTCAACCTCCTCGGCGAAGATCTTCTCGCCACCGGAGTTGATGGTGACGGAATCGCGGCCGAGCAGTTCGATGCGGCCATCGGCGAGGAAGCGGGCCCGGTCACCGGGCACCGACCAGCGCACGCCGTCGATAACGGGGAACGTGCGGGCCGTCTTCTCGGCGTCGCCGAGGTAGCCGAGCGGGATCAGGGTGCGGCGTGCCAGCCATCCTTCGTCGTCTCCGGGGCCCAGGACCCGACTGAAATCGGCTGCGACAACGGCGGTTTCGGAGCCCGGATTGAAGGTAGCCATGGCGTTCGCTCCGGACTCCGTGGACATCATGTTCATCTGCATGCCCGACTCCGAGGCACCCACGGCGTCGATGATCAGCAGGTTCGGCAGCGCGGCGGCTATGCGGTTTCGGACGGCGGGGGTGAGTGGGGCGCCACCATTGCTGATCGACACCAGCCCCGACAGGTCGTAGTTCCCCCGTTCGATCTCGTCGACCAGCGGGCGTGCGATCGCGTCACCGACGACCGGGATGCTCATCACCTTTTCGCGCTCCGCCAGCGCCAGGACCTGGTCGGCCCGGATGCTTTCGACGTCGTCGGGAATCGCCAGCCAACCGCCCATCGTCATGATTTGGAATGCGGCCCACTGGGCCGCACCGTGCATGAACGGCGGGATCAGCAGCAGCGAGGCGAAACCGGCGGCTTTCGCCGCGCGGTCGGCAAGCTCGTCGTAGGACGCCAACGCGTCATCGGTCCCGAAAGTGCGTCCGCCCATTGAGGAAACGAATATGTCGTTCTGGCGCCACAGCACACCCTTGGGCATTCCGGTGGTGCCGCCGGTGTAAAGGATGTAAAGGTCGTCTCCACTGGGAGTGGGCATTCCGCTCGCGGGCGGCGGTGTGGCGACGATCGATTCGTAGTCGACGGCGCCGGGCAGCAGAGGCTGGCCGGTGTGGTCGGCAACCTGGATCAGGAATTCCAGGTGGGGGAGTTGGTCGCGGATCGCCGCGACCCGTGGTGCGAATTCGGCGCTGTAGACCAGCGCCCGAGCCTTTGCATTGTCCAGCAGATAGACGGAGTTCGGCTTCGACGTAGCGGTAGTTGACGTTGAAGGGTGCGACGCGGGCCCGATAGGCGCCGATCATCGATTCCAGGTACTCGTTGCCGTTGCGCAAGTACAACCCGACGTGATCCTGGCCAGATTCGTGACCCTGCAGGCGATCACGTTCGGTGTGACATCCCAAGCCCACAGACGCGAGGTAGTGCGCGACCCCGTCGACGCGGGCGTCCAGCTGCGCGTACGTCCATTCCCGGCCCCGCCAGATCAGTACGCGATGATCGGGAAGTGCTTTCACCAGTGTCGCGAATACAGTCGACAGGTTGAAGCCAGCTGTCATCCATGAAACTCCTCGAAGTTCGTTGATCCGATCATTTCACGCAACGGATGCGCCGAGAATGAGGTTGACCGCCTCGTCGAGCTGCCCGGCGATTTCGTCGTAGCTGACAAACCGGGCCGTCATCAGGGCGCCGGCAAACGTCATCTGCAGTGTGGACTTCACCGCGCGCGGCCAACCCGGACCCAGCGCAGCACCGATCCGCCTGGACACCTCGTCGCCGATCTGTTCGCGCAGCGGCTTGACCGCCGGATCGTCGGCCATCAGGGCCGCGCCGCACGCCGTGGTCAGCTCGGGTTCGTCGGCGACCACGATCGCCATATCCCGCATGGTCGCGCTCACGCGTGTCTTGGTGGTGTCGTTGACGTCGGTATGCAGCGGAAGCGCCTGCAGAAGACGCAGGTACACCGCCGCCACCAGCGCGCTTTTCGACGGAAAGTAGGTATAGGCGCTGGCCGGCGACACCCCGGCGCGGCTGGCGACCGCACGCATCGTCAGGTTGGCGTACGACGTTTCGCGCAATTCCTCCAAGCCGGCGTCGAGCACCTTGCGGATCGTCTGCCCCGGCCGACGGTCCGACCGGCGGCCCGCGCCGGCAGCAGCGCCGAGGCGCCGGCAGACGAAGCCGCTTCTCTAGACACCCGTCCAGTGTAGGAAATCAACTATGCGGCCGACAACGCCCTGCCGAACCGCACTTGAGTAGGAGATTCGTGTATAAATAGCAGCTTTCGCGGTCGGCTGCGTTTTGCCGGGTGGGCACTGACTCTCTGCCCTCGAGACATGTGTCCAGAAATGGTGAGGTTCAGTTGCGGTGGCAGTGCGGGAAAAAGCCCGCGGCAGCCTTAAGGTGACGGCCGCGGTCGAGGACGACGGGCGTCTCGGGGGCGAACCCATTGATGGCCGCGCCGAGCAACGTATAGGCCACCAGCACGGCGGCCCTGTTGGGGTCCCGCGTGGTCCGGCCGTCGGGCCCAGGTTTCGGCACAAGCACCATGGTGATTTCTCCTATTTTGCGGAAGTCGCGACCCGGATTTTGAAGACCGCGCAGCGTTAGCTGCCTTGGCTCATTGATGACCGGTCGCCGTCACCACCGGAAAGGCGGCGGTGACGGCGACCGCCGCGCAGCCTGCCAGGTGGGCCGTCAGGCTGAACCCCTCGTGCGGGCGGTGGTCGTCGTTGCGTGTTTTCGAGATGCTGTGACGATATGGCGGTGCTTGATGGCGCACATCCGTAAGCGGCTACGCGTTTTTCACCCATCCAGCCCCTGTTGGACACCGACCGCTACGCGGTGCCTCAACGGGCGGGGCCGCCCGAAAACAGGATTGGTTGGCAAACCGGGATGTGAAAGACGCAATAGCCAACGAATTCGGCTCAAGCTCACAACGTGATGCGCTGCGTGGCACGTACGTAAGTTATTACGTGGTGGGTTTCGGTGTGTCAGGCGCGGGCAGTGTGGCGCATGAATGCGGCCAACGATTTGCGATCGGGAACAGCGAGTTTGGTGCAGGCGTGGTAAATGTGGCCCTCGACCGTTCGTGGCGACAGTGTCAGCCGCTGGGCGATCTCGGGGGTGCTTAGTCCTGCCGCCACCAGGGTGGCGATTTCGCGCTCCCTCGCGCTCAGCGGTAGCGGTTGCGCGGCGGCGGCCAGAGCCGGGGTCTGAATCCCCCCGCAGGCGTTGGCGATGCGGTCGGCGGTGGCCGCGGCTTCGGTGGCTTGGCGACGATCGTCGCGGCCACGGAAGATCTCGGCGGCTTGGGCGGCCGCGTCGGCAGCCGACAGCATCGCCCCGATCTGCTCGAACTGTGCGCCCGCCGCAGATATGGCCACCGCGTCGCAGTCGAGAAGCGCCTTGGCGTAGGCGGCATGCACGCGCGCAAGGCGACCGTCGACGCGGCCGGCGACGTCGATCAGACGCTGCAGGGACGTTCGGTCTCCGAATCGGGCCGCATCGTTCAGGGCCAGCATTTCGATCGCCAACTGACCGCCTTGGTCGGCCACTGTGGCGGCATCGGTCGCCGCCGCGATGGCGCCGCTGACGTTGCCCTGCGCCGCGGCAAGCCATGCTTCGGCGATGCGCACCTGCGGTCGCCACACGGCATGGTGAGCATCGGGGCTCATCCGGAGTTCGGCGATGATCCGGGCGGCGTCTTCGGAGCGCCCCAGCGCGCAGTAGGCCTGGGCTAGAACCAGTCGGGGAACGGTCCACCAGATGCCCGATTCGGTGCTCAGCGCCGCGACTGTCTGTTCCATTCGCGATGCCGCCGTGACGAAGTGGCCACGGGCGAGGTCGACGGCGCCGGCCAGCATGGTGGCAAGCCCCCAGCTCAGGTATTGGCTGGGTGCGGAGATCTGCACGCTGTCGACGGAGCATTTCTCGGCGGCATCGAAATCACCCATCAAGAGCAGGGCCCGCACCTCGGCGAAGGCCATCAGGTGTCGCAGCACCCCATCGACCTGACCTTCGATGTCCCGGCCCCGTCGGGCCAGCGCGGCAACCTGATCGCCACGGCCCATCAACCCCAGCGCCAGCCCGCCGGCGAAAACCGCCCATCCCAGTGCGGCCGGCGGCCCAGCCGGCCCGCTGAGTTCTCGTCGGGAAACCTCGACGGCGTCCTCTAACCTGCCCGCAAACGCCGCCGACGCCGCCGCCAGCGCGTCCACGACGCGCCGCAGTTCCGCGCTGCGGACCCGCCCGCGCAGCAACTCGACGACCTGTTCGGCGGCTTGGGCATCACCCTTCAACGCTTGAAGATTGAGAATGCGTACGGTTGCCCACCCGAGCAGCTCGGCTTCGTCCATCGCGTCCGGGTCGATTCCGCCGAACGCATCGTCGGCTTCGGCTGCCTTGCCCTGCCACAACAGAGATCGGGCCAACAATTCGCGAGCGCCCAGACCCGCGCCGCGGTCGACCGCCGCGCGCGCCAGCCGCTCACCCAAGGTGATGTCGGTCAACGTGATCGCATCCGCTGCTGCCGCCACCAGCAGGTCAACGTCGGGGGCCACGTCGCTGTCGAGGGTGAGTTCGGCCAACCGAATCCGCTCGCCCGTCCCGCGGATCGGCTTGTCGGACAACGCCCGCACGAGTTCACCGCGCAATCGGCGGGCGGCAGCCACGCCGAGGCGTCGCCGCATGACATCGGCGAGAAGCAAATGGTTGAACCGCACCTCGACGACCTCGAGGCCGACTTCGTGGTCCGCGACGATACGGATCAATCCTCGTGTCTCGGCCTGCTCGACCGCACCCGCACCCGCCAGAGAAGTCAGCGTGTCCAAATCAAGCGGTTCACACAACGCCAACAGCCCCAACGCGTGTGCCACGTCGTCTGGCAGCTGCTCGATCCGTTCGTCAACCAACGACGCGAGCTCCGGACTGACCGCGCCACGTGCGCGCAGCTGCCAGACGCCACGGACCTGCCGCAAGGTGCCCGCCTCCACCGCGGCACCCACCAGGTGGCGCACGAACAGCGCATTGCCGCCGGAGTCGTGATACATCAAATCCGCGCTCAGCCCCTCCACGGGCCCATCGAGCGCCTTCTCGATCAGCCCGACGCACTGATCCTTGCTGAACGGCCCCAGATCGAGTCGCTGCAGGTAGCCATCCTTCCACAGCGAGGTAATGGCGTCGGGCACCGACGGACCGGCTCTGATGTTGACCACCATCGGCACCGATCCATCAAGCGCCAGCTGGTGTAGCAGCATCGCCGACAATTCATCCAGGAGATGCGCGTCATCGACAACCAGTAATGTGCCGGACTCGGCGGTCAGCGCGTCACGGGCACTGGCCAGGAACGCCATCGGGTCCCGAGCGGTGGCCAACCCGACAAGGTGGGCGAAGGCGCCCAGGGGGATGCCACGTGACGACGCCGTTCCGGCCACCCATCGCACGCGATTCGGCAACGACTCGGTGACTTGGCGGGCCAACGTGGTCTTTCCTACGCCGGCGTTACCCACCACCACGATGCCGCGAACGTTGGTATGCCCACCAAGGGCAGCGCAAACTGCCGCGAACTCGGGCTCGCGGTGCACCAGCGGCCAATCCTCGGCACCCACCAGAGCTGAGACTCTACCGATTCCACTCGTCTGATCGCGGTTGATCAGCGCAAAACCGCGGACGGCGGCCAGCCGATCCGTAGGGTAGCGCCTGTGACCGCGGAGGACCGGCGCCGCTGGGACGAGCGGTACGCAAGCCAGGCGCCAGCGCCGGTAGCCGCGGTCGAGCCGCCGAGCGTCCTCGCGGCATATGCGGACGTATTCCCACCAGCGGAAAGGCACTTGATCTGGCTTGCGGCCGGGGACTGGCAGCGTCTGGCTGGCGCGGCGCGGCCTGGATGTGTGGGGGATCGACATTTCTCCGGTAGCCATCGGCCAAGCGCGAGACCTGGCCCGACGCAGCGGGGTCGGCGATCGCTGCCGGTTTGACGTCGTCGACCTTGACCAGGGTCTGCCGCCCGGCGCACCCGTCGACGTCATCCTCTGCCATAAATTCCGGGACCGCCGCCTCGACCTTGCGATCGCCGAGCGCCTGGCACCGGGCGGGTTATTGGCAATCGCGGTGCTCAGCGAAGTCGACGCCAGCCCGGGACCGTTTCGCGCGACACCTGGCGAGTTACCCGCCGCCTTCGCCGAACTCGACGTCGTTGCCGCCGGTGAAGGCGGCGGTTACGCCTGGTTGCTGGCGCGAGCCTGATGGTCGGCTTGTGGGCATGACCAGTGGTCGATACGCGCAGCTCGCCCCTCCCGGGGTGCCGCGGAAATGCGAATTTAACCGTCCCAGTCTCCAGTAAACGTGCTTGCCGAATTTGCCGAAATAACGTCCGCGACGTTGAAAATTATGCGAACCTGAGCCGATATTCGGCTGGGTTAAATCAAGGAGTGGCATGTCCGAGCTTTTTCCGACATACCGAGCGAGCTGGGAGACAGACCAGCATCGGGAACTGCGTAAGCACGCTGCCGAATTCCTGGCAAAGGAGCGACCCCGAACCAAGAACGTTGGGCCCGAGAGCATCAGGTCGATCGCGAGTACTGGAACAAGCTAGGCGATGCAGGGCTGCTCGGGCTGGACCTGCCCGAGCGGTTCGGTGGCGCAGAAGGCGATTTCGGTTTTTCGGCGATTGTCGCCGAGGAACAGACGCTGGCGAACGACACCGCGTCGGGCTGGATCGTGCACTCGCCGATCGGCGCGCATTACATCAACACCTACGGCACCGAGGACCAGAAGCAGCGGTGGCTGCCCAAAGTCATCAGCGGGGAAGCGGTGCTGGCGATCGCGATGACCGAACCGGGCGCCGGCTCTGACCTGCAGGGCATACGCACCACAGCGGTTCGCGACGGCTCGCACTACGTGATCAACGGCTCGAAGACCTTCATTTCCAACGGGTCTCACTGTGACCTGCTGATCATCGTCACCAAGACCGATCCGTCGGCCGGCGCAGCGGGAATATCGTTGATCGTCGCCGAAACCGACGACAACCTTGAAGGGTTCGAGCGCGGACGGGTTCTGGAGAAGATCGGCCAGCACGGTCAAGACACTCGCGAGCTGTTCTTCTCGGACATGCGCGTGCCGGCAGCGAACCTGCTCGGAGACAAGGAGGGGCTCGGCTTCTACCAACTGATGGAACAGCTGGCGCGCGAGCGACTCATCATCGCCGCGCAAGGCGCTGGTATGGCGGAAAGCGCGGTGCTGCAGGCAATCCGCTACACCAAACATCGAGAAGCGTTCGGCCGGCCGCTGATCAAGTTCCAGCACAACAGGTTTGA